>NZSA01000076.1 GCA_002696645.1 Rhodospirillales bacterium
GGGGAGCCCCATATTTTACCCCTCCCCCCTTGAGGGGGGGAGGTTGGGAGGGGGGTGATCTCTCCTCCGCAATCCAGTCTGATACAGGCAAAGGCCTTGCGGCCTTGTCACCCCCACCCCGACCCTCCCCCCTCAAGGGGGAGGGAAAGACAGAGCCATCCTCCCCCCTCAAGGGGGAGGGAAAACAGAGGCATCCTCCCTCCTCAAAAGAGACGGGGCATGAGCAATGGTTGCCAATTTCATGGATCCCTGACGTCAGGCGGTCGCTTCATGGCTAAACCGCAGAAAAGATTCGTCTGTCAGGAATGCGGGGCGGTGACACCGCGCTGGGCAGGCAAGTGCGATGCCTGTGAGGCGTGGAATTCCATTGTAGAGGAAACCGTTGAGGCGACCCCGATTGGCGGGGGCAAGCGATCCGGGTCCGGGGGGTCGGGTAAGGCCCTGGATTTCGTTGGCTTGAAAGGCGACAGCGAACAACGACCCCGCCTGAAATCCGGTATTGATGAACTAGATCGCGTTCTGGGGGGCGGGCTGGTTGATGGGTCCGCAACCTTGATTGGCGGAGATCCGGGCATTGGGAAATCCACCTTACTGCTGCAGGCCGCCGCAGCGTTAAGCGCCCATGCCAGCGTCGCCTATATCTCTGGCGAGGAAGCGATTGAACAGATCCGCATGCGCGCCCAGCGGCTGAATGTGTCTGACACAAAGGTGGAACTGGCAGCGGCGACCTCTGTGCGCGATATCCTGGCCTCCCTGGATCGACCCGACGGGGCGCGGGTGGCAGTCATTGATTCCATTCAGACCATGTATGTCGACCTGCTGGATTCCGCACCCGGCACGGTTGGTCAGGTTCGCGCCAGCGCCCAGGAATTGATCCGCGTGGCAAAGCGTCGTGGCACGGCAATCCTGTTGGTGGGCCATGTGACCAAAGAAGGGGCAATCGCCGGGCCTCGCGTGCTGGAACATATGGTCGATACGGTCCTGTATTTTGAAGGGGAGCGCGGCCATCCCTTCCGCATTCTGCGCGGGGTTAAGAATCGCTTTGGCCCAACAGACGAAATCGGCGTCTTTGATATGACAGAACGCGGGTTGGAAGAGGTTAAGAACCCCTCTGCCCTGTTTCTGGCGGATCGACAGGATGGCGTTGCGGGGGCAGCCGTCTTTGCGGGGATAGAGGGATCGCGCCCGATGCTGGTGGAAATCCAGGCTCTGGTGGCTCCATCTGCCTTGGGAACCCCACGCCGCGCCGTCGTTGGATGGGACAGCAACCGCCTGGCGATGCTGTTGGCTGTGTTAGAAGCGCGCGGGGGGCTGGATTTATCTGGTCGAGATGTCTATTTGAACGTCGCAGGCGGCCTGCGAATCGGCGAACCTGCTGCAGACTTGGCCGTGGCGGCGGCGATTGTGTCCTCGCTGACCGGAATTCCAGTGCCGATGCGCACGGTCGTTTTTGGCGAAGTCGGCCTGTCTGGTGAGGTTCGCGCGGTCGGTCGACCGGATGCGCGCCTTAAAGAGGCCGGAAAACTGGGCTTTACCCGCGCCATCGCGCCGAAAGGCCGGGCTGCGAAAGAAAGTAAGGCGGATGATATTGCGATCAACGCGATCAGTGATGTGTCGCAATTGATCCGTGATTTGGAATCGTCCAGCGATGGGCCAATTCGTATTCTGGACGCGGACGCCAGGCGGTAGTACCAAACGGTGTTTGTTTAACTGGGTACCTGAAACTTTTTTCCCATCCGTCTTTCATGCTTTGAAAGACGGGACTGGGCGGAGGTCTTGAATGGACAGCCTTCCCTTCACCACGACCGATATGGTGGTTCTGGGCAGCATCGCGCTGTTTGGTTTGCTGGCGGCCTATTGGGGGTTCGTTGGATTGGTCACCGGCATTGGGGCCTGGGTCGGGGCCCTGACGGTCACGGTGCTGGGCTATCCCCATGCACAGGCCTTCGCGCGGGAACAGATTTCTCAGGAATTATTCGCCGATATTGCAGCCGGTGCGGCGCTTTTTGCCGGGTCGCTGGTGATCCTGATGATCTTAAGCTCCATCCTGTCCCATGTGGCAAAAGAAAGCCCGTTGGGATCAATCAATCGCGCCTTGGGATTTGTCGCGGGGCTTGGGGTCGGGTATGTATTGGCGTGCATCATCCTGCTGGGAGCCGTCCTGATTTTTAACGAATCCTCAATCCCGCAAAGCGTAAGAGACAGCCGATCCTATACCCTGGTTCGGGTCGGCGGTGTTACGATCCTGGAATCGCTGCCAAAAGACGTTGGCGGCTATATTCTGGAAAAGCTGGAAAAAGGTCGCCAGACAGTAAACACAGTGGAAGATGTCCAACGCGTCATGCAGCCGCCCGTCGATAGCGGCAAAAAAGCGGGGGAGGCTGGTTATTCCTCATCCCAGAATGACAGTCTGCAAAATGTAATCGACAGCTCGGCCAACCAATAGGACCTGACACGATGACCCTAGACGTCAGTACGAACCCTTTCGACGATGACAAGTTCCATGAGGAATGTGCCGTCTTTGGTATCTTCGGCACCGAAGATGCCTCAAAACACACAGCGCTGGGCCTGCATGCCCTGCAGCATCGCGGACAGGAGGCGACGGGCATTGTCTCCTTTGACGGCAAAGAATTTCATGCCCACCGGGAAACCGGTCAGGTCGGTGATGTCTTTGATAAAAATCGGGGCATTGTTGAAAAGCTGAAAGGCTTTGCCGCCATCGGACATAACCGATACTCCACCACCGGCGGCGATATGGTGCGCAACATCCAGCCCCTGTTTGCGGATTTTGAATTCGGGGGCCTGGCCGTTGCCCATAATGGCAACCTGACCAACGCGCTGCGGCTGCGTAAGGAATTGGTGAAACACGGCGCAATTTTCCAATCAACGACGGATACGGAAACCCTGATCCATTTGATGGCCCATGCCCAGGGCAACCTGACCGAACGTCTGGTCGCCGCCCTGCGTCGCGTTGAAGGGGCCTATTCCCTGGTCTGCATGAGCCGTAAAAAGCTGATCGGCGTGCGCGATCCAATGGGCGTGCGCCCGCTGGTTCTGGGGAAATTAAGCGAGCCATCCAAAGACTCAACGGCCTATATTCTGGCGTCTGAAACCTGTGGCCTGGACATTATGGGGGCGGAAAAAGTCCGCGATGTCCTGCCCGGCGAATTGATCGTCATTGACGAAAAGGGCGTCCACAGCCAATTCCCCTTCCCTAAAATGGCGGAACGGTTCTGTGTATTTGAATATATCTATTTCTCACGCCCTGACAGCATTGTGGAAGGCCATTCAGTCTATACCGCGCGCAAGGCGATTGGCCGTGAACTGGCCCGGGAACATCCAGTCGAAGCGGATGTGATCGTCCCGATCCCGGATTCCGGGGTGCCCAGCGCCATCGGATATGCGGAAGAAAGCGGCGTCCCGTTCGAGTACGGCATCATTCGCAATCACTATGTCGGGCGCACCTTTATTGAGCCGACCGATGAAATCCGGCATTTGGGCGTGAAGCTGAAACACAATGCCAATCGCGCGGTGATTGAAGGCAAGCGGGTCGTGCTGATCGATGATTCCATCGTGCGCGGCACCACATCGCGCAAGATTGTCGAAATGATCCGTGCCGCCGGGGCAACGGCGGTTCATATGTGCATCGCCAGCCCGCCAACCACATACAGCTGTTACTATGGGGTCGACACGCCGGAGCGCAGCCAGTTGATGGCAGCCCGCATGAGCCATGAAGAAATGCGCCAGGCCATTGGCTGTGACACACTGACCTTTATCACCATGGATGGCCTGTATCGCGCAATGGGCCATACGGGTCGCGACCCGGCAAAGCCGGCCTATTGCGACGCCTGCTTTTCTGGTGATTACCCGATCCGCCTGACGGATTTCGGTGACAGCGGGGGTCAGCCAGCGCAGCTCTCGTTGTTGAGAGAACAGAAAGCAGGATAGTTTACATGACAAAACGCCTTGAAGGACGTCTCGCCCTCATCACCGGGGCCAGCCGAGGGCTGGGTGCTGCGGTGGCCAAGCGATTTGCTGCGGAAGGGGCGCATGTCATTCTGACCGCCCGCACGGTCGGAGGCCTGGAAGAAATTGATGACGAAATCCGCAAGGCCGGCGGAAAAGCCACTCTGGCGCCGATGGATCTATTTGAGCCAGACAATATCGACCGAATGGCAGCTTCCATTCATGAGCGGTTCGGCAAGTTGGATATCCTGGTCAGTGCGGCGGCGCAATTGGGTGTCCTGACCCCCACCCACCATCTGGACCAGAAGACCTGGGATCGCACGCTGCACCTGAACCTGACGGTCAATCAGCGGCTGATCCGCGCCTATGACCCATTGCTGCGCCTGTCCCCATCGGGTCGCGCAATATTTGTCACCTGTCAGGTCGCCAGCCAGCCCAAAGCGTTCTGGAGTGTCTATGCAGCCAGCAAGGCAGGCCTGGAAAGCCTGGTGAAATGTTATCAGTTGGAGGTTCAGAAGACCGCGCTTGGCATTCATCTGATTGACCCGGGTCCGCTGACAACCAACCTAAGGGCGGAAGCCTATCCGGGTGAGGAAAAAGGGACCCATCCTTATCCTGATGATCCCGCTATCACTGATCTTTTCGTGGATCACGCGGCAGCGCCAAGCCTGCAATAGTTCCGTTATGTTTCTGGCAGGATGCGTCCGTCTTCCATTGTGATGATGCGGTCTGCCATGTCCATAATACGGGGATCGTGGGTCACCATCAGGGTGGTTGTACCCCGTTTTTTTCCCAATCGTTTCAGCAGCGCGACAACCTCATAGCCACTGTCTTTATCCAGGGCGGCCGTTGGTTCATCCGCCAGAATCACATCAGGATTGCCAACCAGCGCACGGGCAACCGCCACGCGTTGTTTTTGTCCCCCGGACAGATTGCCCGGCAAATAATCCATCCGATCCTGCAGCCCCATCAAGATAAGGCAGCGGCTGGCTGCCGACCTCCAATCGCGCATTGCGATCGGACCATGTACTTCCAATCCCATGCGGACATTCTGCATGGCCGTCAGACTTTCATGCAGGTTATGTGCTTGAAAGATAAAGCCCAACCGTTTTCGGGACTGAATCATTAGCGCTTCATCCGCGCCTTGCAATTCATGCCCCATCAGCAGGGCGCTGCCGTCCTGAATTACACGCAGACACCCGATCAGGGTCAGCAAAGTGGTTTTCCCGGAGCCCGACGCCCCCATCAGGATAACCAACTGGCCTGTTTCAATAGTCAGGTCGATATTAAACAGAACCTGCTTACGGGCCTCTCCCTCCCCGAACCAATGGTTTAACCCCTTGATCTGAATGGATGGATACGTCTGCGCCATAGGCCCCCCTAAAACAAATCGGCCGGATCGGCGCGCACTAGACGCCTGGTCGCGATAGCGCCTGATATCGTACACATAGCGATGGTCCCGATCAGGATATAGATCGGTCGGGCCGCGGTCATATAGATTGGCAACCCCGTACCGATCTCCACCAGTTTGTACAATCCCATGGAAATCAATACGCTGGGAACAAAGCCAAACAAGGCCAGAATCAGTGCTTCTTCAAACACAATACCGATAAAGAACCAAGGACCATATCCGATCGCCTTAAAGGTTGCATATTCCCTCAAGTGATCGGCGACATCACTGGACAAAACCTGATAGACAATGATCACACCGACCAATGTTCCAATGATGATGCCGAACCCAAACACAACGCCAACCGGTTTCTGGGTGGTTTGAAAATTCTGATCTTTCTGAACCGCCTGTGCAATTGTCCGGACCTGTGTGTCCGATGCAGGCAGCACCGCCCTCAATTTCGGCAGGATATCAGCAATCACCACGCCAGAGTCCACCCGCACCAGTATAAAGTTTGGTGCCCCGGCAACACGCTGTGGAAATAGTTTCAAGAATGTCTGATCAGAGACAATAAGATGTCCATCCGCCCCGAATCCACCCCCAATGCCAAAAGTGCCATAAACTGTGATGCGGCGGCCTTTTGTTTCGAACTCATAGGGGTGTCCACTATCAATGCGGTCAAACAGATCAGCCGGCAGAACATTGCGGGTCTTGTGATCAATCAAGGCTGTATCCGAAAGCATCAGATCCGCCTGCCGCTTGTTGATATCATCAGATCGAAATACGTTCGCTGTTGGATCAATGCCAAAAACGTTTAAGGCGCGCTCTGTTCCATCGGGTTGTTTCCAATCGATCTTGCCAAGTAAAAGGGCTGTTGCCTGCGCAACTCCTGGCACGCCAAGGGCCTGATACATCCGCTGTCTGGGGACCGGGCTGCCGTCAGTCAGAGTATTTGTGTCCGACGCGCTTATCAGCAGATCTGCATCCATTTCCGTATAGGGCATCCGAATGCTTTCCAACAGCGCTCCAAAGAAGCCGATTTGCATAAAAACCAGAACATTGGCAAAGGCGACACCGGCAAGTGCGGCAGCAAAGCGCGCCCGATTATGGCGCAATTGCAACCAGCCAATTGGCAATCGTCCGAACAACGCCGTCAGCAGCGCGGTCACGGTCTTACCGCGCCGGCCGTGACCGCAATTCGCGCGGTAACCTGCAGATTTGTATAGCGCTGGGCGATAACCGACGCGTCCGGTGACAGTTTAACCGTCACCGTCACCACCCGGGCATCCGTATTTGCGGCCGGGTCACTATCGGTAACGGTTTGCGGCTTCACCTGATATCCAATTTTCTCGACGATCCCCTCCAGGGGATTGGGCAAAGCATCCGACTCAATTGTGACCGAAGCCCCCACCGCCACAGCGGCAATCATGGATTGATAGACCTCAACCTCTGCTGTCATTTGGTCAATATTACCCAGTTTCAGCAATCCTTTGGATCCGGGCCTTTCACCCACTCTGACATCCAGACTAAGAATTGTGCCCGATGAGGGGGCCCAGACGTAGGCATCGTCCAATTGCGCCTCCGAACGGCGCAATTCAGCTTGTGCTGCGGCCAGTTCCCGAGTCGCGACCACCACATCTTTCTGCATCTGTAATTCGGTGAAATCGTACCTGGATAATTTGGCTCGGGCGCTTTCCACATCCTGAACCGATTGTTCATAGGCCGTACGCTTGGCTTCAAAAACAGCCGCGGTTGCATATCCCTTTTCTTTCAGATCCCGGAACCGCTCAAAATCACTTTTCGCTGTGCTGACGGCGGCCTCTGCACGCGATAGGGCAGCCTTGGCTTCAGCCCGATTTGCCANAACGGTATCACGTATTTCCGCCAAATTCGCTTGACGGGTTTCAACTGTCGCCACGGCCGCATCGACCGCCGCCTTTAACTTCTTTTCCGTGTCCAACGTGGCCAACAGGGTTCCTGCGGTCACGCGCTCCCCCTCTATCACATGCAATTGTGCAACACGCGCATCCCCGGCCTGAGAAGGCATGGCGACAATTGTGACATCGCCATCCGGAATCAATTTCCCCAGACCGACAATCGTATCCGGCAGCGTGTCCTTCGATGGAGATTCTGGCGGTCGATCCACAGGCAGAGCAATGGGATGGGATGTACCCGCCCCCGGCTCAAGGCCTGTAATCTGCATGAATTTCTGCAATCCGGGTGGCTGGAAATACAGGCCAATAAACCCACCAATNCCAATCAACAGANCGACCAGCGGGATAAACCTTAATTTTTTCAAGCCTGACAGGAAGGTCCTTCTGCGCGGTTTCTCGTGATCTTGCGCTGCACGGTCCACAGCAAGCAATGGCAGATCACCACTGTCCTTTTGGGACAATACCGCCGTCTTGTCTGGCCCACCGGGGGTATTTGGATTCGATCCGCGCTCTTTCATGCCCCCAATCCCAACCCTTCAGGTCCAATCACAAACTGATATTCCTAAAATACAAACATAAACACCATAGCGTCGAATGCGGACATTAATACGACGGTTTCAGGGACATAATATCAAAGAACTCCTTAATGAAGCATCATGCAGACTGCAGGCGATCCACCTATAAACAACGCCCCAAAAATCCAATCTGTACCCCGGCCTCGCACCTTTGAGCGCGACATCTAAGCGTCAACGCACCCAGGCCCAATCACCAATTACGGACGCTATTCAAATTTCATTCCATTCATATTGACTGACCAGTCAGTCATAGCATAGACTCTTCGCACTTTTCAAGTTCAGAGACAGGATCAAAGGGAGGAGTCAGGTTCCCTCGATGAAATGGAGGTTTTCTTGAACGGCGCGTCCCCTAAAGCCAGCCAAAAAAGACAGCGCATGACGACAGATCAACGCCGTGAAGCCATTTTAAAGGCTGGACTGGATATCTTTGCCGCAGAGGGATTTAATGCTGCAAAACTGGATACTGTGGCGCAGAGGGCTGGTGTAGCAAAAGGAACCATCTATGTGCACTTCAAAGATAAACAGGACCTGTTTGAACAAATCATTCTAGAGGCTGTTTCACCTATCATCACCAGAATAGAATCAATCACAGACCTGCCGGAGGTTCCAACCGCTGTCCTGCTCGCAACGGTGTATCAAGACTTCCAGACCGATATTCTGGAAACTGAAAAGAAACACATCATATGTCTCGTGCTGAAAGAGGGGGCTAATTTCCCCGCCATAGCAACCTTCTACCACCGGGAAGTGATCACCAAAGTCACAGCCGTTCTAAATACCGTTATAGAACGCGCCTTAAACCGTGGGGAGGCCCTGTCATCGGCAGTTCGGAATTTTCCCCACCTGATCATCGCCCCGTTGATATTGTCCCTGATTTGGGATGATCTTTTTGCAGAGATTGACCCGCTTGACGTGGGTGCCTTGTTGGAAGCCCACCAGAAACTGCTAATGCCAGACTCAGGTTAGAAACCCTTACCGCAGTTTCTTGAGTTCCCATTCGCCGCGACAATATTTGTGGGTCCACTCTCCTTGGGCAGTGTTCTTTTGGAATGTCCCGGTGAATTCAGCATCCGTGGCACCCTGGACACCCGTCAGCTTGATGCCCGCGACCGTGCCGTCTTCTGCGACAGTGCCCGTGAAGTTGCCTCGCCCCAAGGGCAGGCGCAATTCCCCATACAGCTGACCATTCTCGACCTTCACCCGCAATCCCCCGCGCGCGATATAGCAATCTTCTGTGCGGAGCGAGACACTTAACTGGCCAACCCAGGCCCCATCAAATTCTGTCGATGTAGGGGTAAACAGCCGCGTCGCATCACAGGCCGCCAAGCCAATTAGGGCCATGGCAAGTATAATTCGGACCACAAGCTGGCGGATGCTATGGAACTGATGTGAAAGCATTGTTTGCCTGATCCCCTATCGTTTCTGCGGTTGGAAGGGATTCTTGCCCTGGCGCAGATTCAACCGCAACGGCACGCCATCCATTCCAAAATCACTGCGCAATCCATTGGTTAAATACCGGATATACGCTTCCGGCAGGTTTTCCGCCTGGGACGCGAAGATCGCAAAGGTCGGCGGTCGGATTTTCACCTGGGTCATATAGCGGATCTTAATCCGACGCCCTTTTGCCAGGGGTGGCGGATGGGCCGCAACCATGCCTTCCAGCCAGGTATTCAGCTTGGCGGTAGAAATTCGCTTGTTCCAGATTTTGTGGATACGGAATGCTTCGGCCAGCAGCTTGTCCAGATTCCGGCCCTGTAACGCAGAAATCGTTACCACAGAGACGCCCTTCAACTGGGTCAGAGATGTCTGCAACCGGTCTTTCAGCTTCTGTAACTGCTCAAGGCGGTTTTCCACCGCATCCCATTTATTGGCCGCAATGATCAAGGCGCGACCTTCCTCAATCACCTGTCGCGCGATCGTCAGATCCTGCTTTTCCAGCATATCATCGGCATCCAACACCAGCACGACGACCTCTGCGAAATCAATCGTGCGGCGGGTATCGGCGGCGGATAGACGCTCAACCTTTTCAGAGACACGGGCACGCTTACGCAGGCCTGCCGTATCAACCATGCGCAGATGCTTATCCTTCCAGACCCAATCTACGGCAATCGAATCCCGGGTGATCCCGGCTTCCGGACCGGTCAACAGGCGGTCTTCACCCAGATAGCGGTTGATCAGGGTCGATTTTCCCACATTCGGGCGCCCCACAATCGCGATTTGAAGGGGGCGTTCGGGCGAGCCTGCTTCCGGTCGCTCGTCCTCTGCGGTTTCTTCAGCATCGGGGTCCAGATCAACATCCAGGTCCGGCATTTGAAGGCCCGGCAAGGATTTGGCGCGGTCCTTCACATAGGGCTTCAAGGCATCATACAGTTCTGACAACCCCTCGCCATGTTCCGCAGAAAAGGCGATCGGCTCCCCCAGCCCTAATGAGAAGGATTCCATCAGCCCAGACTGCGCGGCGCGGCCCTCGCATTTATTGGCGATCAGGATTATTGGTGTCTTGCCCTTGCGCAACAGATTGGCGAAACGCTCATCCAGCGGGGTTATGCCTGCACGGGCATCCACCATCAGCAAGGCGACATCCGCATCAACAATGGCGCGTTCCGTCTGACGGCGCATGCGCGCTTCCAGGCTGTCGTCGGTTGCGTCCTCAAACCCGGCCGTATCAAAGATACGAAAGCGCAATTCGGCCAGACTGCCATCGCCTTCGCGCCGATCACGGGTGACACCGGGCGTATCGTCTACGATCGCCAGACGCTTCCCAACCAAACGATTAAACAAAGTGGATTTGCCGACATTCGGGCGGCCCACAATGGCGACAATGGCCATGGCCGATGACTTTCTACAGGTTGCAGTTTCGCCGCGACGCCATAATCAGCGCAGCGCGATTAGATTACCAGCATCCGTCTGAACATAGACAATGCCGTTCGCCACAATCGGCGGCACATAAATCGGGTCCCCCAGATCAATCCGACCCAACGGTTTCCCGTCATAGGGAGATACGGACCACAATTCCCCAAGCGAATTACCCAATAGCAGGCGATCAGACACCAGGACCGGTCCCGCCCATGTTATCGGGTCTTCCAAATCTTCTGGATCTTCAAAATTAGGCAAGGGCGTTGCCCAGCGCACCCGACCGCCCTGACGCGTCATGCACAGAATGGTTTGATCCAGGGTGACGACATACAAAAATTCCCCGGCGATCCAGGGTGTTTGCACCCCACCTATGCGGCGATCCCAGATACGCGATCCCGATGCCAAGTCAAAGCCCACCATGCGCCCACCGTGGCTGATCGCATAAACAATGCCGCGATCCACAATCGGGCGGGCACGAATATCCGCCAAGGATGCCAAGGCATCACTGCGCCGCGCGGATACCAGACTGTCGGACCAGTTCGGTCTTCCGGTGGCAAGACGCAGGGAAAACAGTTCCCCGGATGAATAGGGGACGACGGCCGTGCGGTCCGTGATCGCCGCGCTAGCGCCACCTAACAGACCAGCCGTTTCGGCGAAACCTGCATGGAACCAGATCGACTCCCCGGTATCCGCATTATACGCGGTAACACGGTTGTCTATGGAAATCGCCAGAACCTTGCCTTCACCAACAGAAGGGGCCGCCCGGATCGGGCCCGGCGCAGTGGCATCCCAAATCAGTTGCCCGGTCTGCGCATTCAGGGCGAAAACATGCGCATATCCCGTGGTGACAAAGATCATGTGGTCGGCGTAAGAAACACCCCCACCGAACGCATCGCCATCCCGATCCGGCACTTCTGCCTCATACTCCCAGATCGGCTTCCCGGTTTCAGCATCAAACGCCCGAACCTCAAAATCGGCATCCATTGTATAGACCCGGCCTTCTGCGACAATCGGCCCAGACAGCAAGCGGCGGTTTCCATCGGACCCGCTCCCAATATCAACGCGCCACGCAACCTTCAGTTCATCACTGGATTTTAGATGATGCATCGCATGATCAGGATACCCACCGCCTTGAGGCCAGGAATCATTCATGTAAGGGGGCGGCAATTTCACACGCAAGTCCGATAGGCGCGGATCCGGCTCAGCATCAGTGTCTTGTACCATGATGGAGATACGCTTGCCCGGCAGCGGCGGTGCTTCGGAATCCCCGAACCAACTGCATCCGCCCACCGCGAATACCAGCCCAGAAAGGACGATCCATGCGGCCAGACGATGCGCTTTTCTTACTGCTTGCTGTTTCATGCCTACCTAACTTTCACATCATGGACGCAATTGGCCTGTGGAGTCAGCCTCAGGATTTGATAGCCTGAAGAATCTCTGCCGCCTGCCCACGGGCACTGGTCGGCGCGCCGTCATCATCGGCAACCTTCGTCAGATAGTCTTGAGCCAAGGCCATATCACCAGACGTTAACGCCAGAGAGGCACCAACCATGCGCGCCGTATAGCGCCAGGGTTCGCCATCCGCAGCCAAAGGTTCAATCCGCGCCAACAGCTCGTTGGAACTCCCCCCAGCAATCCCGGAATGCATGATCGCCATGACGTCTGCCAGGTCGCGATACAATTGTTCAACGGCACTGTCGCTTGCAATTGCTTCAAAAGCGGTGGCAGCAGCGGCGTGATCCCCCGCTTCGATATGCAAGCCTGCTGCCTGGAACCGCGCGACAAGACCAATGCCCTTTTCGCCCGCCTTGGCAGCAAGATCTTCAAAGGCCTTCAGGGCATCAGCATCACTGCCGGTTCTGGCTGTCTGTTGCGCAGCGCTGTATTGATCGGCCAAGGCCCGCATCTCAGATTTCTGCTGATCCTGATACCAGGTATAGGCGCCCGCCCCCAGAACCAGAACGACACAGACGGCCAAAACATATTTACCGTATTGTTTCCACCAGATCTGTGCCTTGTCCCGACGCAGTTCTTCGTCAATTTCATTAAAAATATCGGCCACGATCTATCCACTTTCCGGTTTGTACATATACATAACGCGCGCGTTGTTGCCCCTATTTAGGCGAGCCGGACGATTTTATCCATGCCCTTTAATAAAAGCGCCCCAAAAACCATCGCTTTATAGGGTGATCCAACCCCAATCGCAATCATTGCGCCCATTTCGTCGCAGGTGGCCCAAAACTTGCTTCACAGAGGTCATGATTAATCGCGCAAATGTATTGGAGTCATGATTGATGATCAGGCCGCCGCTGAAACCCCATCGCAGGTCCGCCCCTTTTGGTATTGCAGCCGCGCTTTTTCTGCCAATGGCCCTTGGTGCCTGCGGGTCCGACCTGCTGACGCCATTTGGTGTTGCGGCGGTTACCACGGCGGTGATCATCAACGAAGACAAGACCCCGTCAGACCTTATCGCCAGTGCGGTCACCGGGCAGGATTGCGATACGATCCGGAAGAGCCGCGACAAAGGCCCCCTGTGCCGGGCGCCCCGGGAAGAAGTCATTGAAGCGCCGGTTTTCTGCTATCGAACGCTTGGCAATGTAAACTGCTTCGCAGAGCCCGACCCCTATGGCTATGACCAGCAAGAGATTAATTAGAGCGACAGGCACCATGGATACGCATGACTCTGATTACCAGCCGTCGCGGGTATAACGACGGATGGGGGCAAATCGTTACCCCGGACCCTGATCCGGGGTCCAGAGCGGCAGGCACCATGGATACGCATGAACTCAAAAAGCATTCGGTATCATTACCCCGTCATCGATTTCTCATTTCTGAAATTTGACACTTCCGTGACCGGTTAAAAATGGGCTAGGCTGAGGGTTCCTTGAGGTTACGGATACGAGGCTGATGACAGAGCTGATCGATTTTTCCGAATACCGGCGGCGCGGCGGTGGGAAACAGCGCACCTATTTCGATCAAGGCGAATTGCGACAATTACTGGCGATGTATTCCGTCCGGGTTTCCACCGGCGAATGGCGCGACTATGCCATCGACTTCAATGGCCCCGTCGCCGTGTTTTCTATTTTTCGTCACACCCATGAAACGCCGCTGTTTGCCGTTGCGAAACGGCGCAATGGAAAACATTTCGAATTCATCGTCCGGTCTGGTCGACAAACCTTGAAACGAGGCAGGGAGTTATCCGAAGCCCTAAAAACCTTCGATAAACCCGTGCGGCTGATACAGAATTAAGCTCGATCCGGCATACGGTTCCAGGCATCCAGGGCGGCGATCTTATAGGCTTCGGCCAGGGTCGGATAGTTGAACGTATTTTCGACGAAATATTCCAGGGTCCCTTTCAGGTTCAGCACGGCCTGTCCGATATGGATCAGTTCCGTCGCCCCCTCCCCACAGATATGAACGCCCAGCAGACGATGGGTCTTGAGGGAAAAGATCATCTTCATCATGCCTGCATCCAGCCCCATAATGTGGCCGCGCGATGTCTCCCGGAATCTGGCGATACCGCATTCATAGGGTATTCCCCGTTCCTGCACTTCCTCTTCGGTCATGCCGACGGTTGAGATTTCCGGCACGGCATAAATACCATAGGGAAAATAGTCAGGCGGGTCCTGCATCGGCTTGCCCAACGCATGACAGGCCGCGATTCGCCCCTGCTCCATCGACGTTGAGGCCAGGCTGGGAAAACCGATCACGTCGCCGGCCGCATAGATATGGGCGACCTGCGTCTGGAAGGTTATGGGATCAACTTTCAGGCGTTTGCGACTGTCAGCGGTCAAACCGGCGGCGGCCAAATTCAGGCTGTCGGTCGCCCCTTCCCGTCCGGCGGCGAATAACAGCATGTCGGATTTCACCACCCGACCGCCCTTCAAATGCGCGATGACGCTGGGGCCGGAAACCGCGACCGATTCAATAGAACAGCCCAGCCGCAGAACCATGCCCCGGTCCCGCAATTGGTGGGTAAAATCCTCAATCAACTCACGATCCACAAAATCCAGCATCGTGTCGCGCCCTTCAATCAGCGTGACAGGCACATCCAATGCAGAAAAGATCGTCGCGTATTCGACCCCAATCACACCGGCCCCGATCACCGTCAGGCTGCGCGGCACCCGGTCCACTTCAAGAATCTCATCGCTGTCCAGAACGGAGACACCGTCAAAGGGGATCGTATCCGGGCGAAAGGGGCGCGTGCCAACGGCCAGAAGAAAACGATCCCCAGAGAAAATATGGGTTTCTCCATCTTCGCCCTGAACCTCAATCTTATGGGGCTCAATGAACTTGGCGTGACCGGGAATTGTCGTCACCTTATTGCGGGCAAATTGATGTTCCAGCACTTCAACTTCGTGATCCAGGGTTTTCAGCAAACGATGGCGCAGGTCGGTCGCTGAAATCTCCTCCTTCACGCGATAGGCACGCCCATAGAATCCGCGTTCTCTCCACCCCGACAGATTTAACACCGTCTCCCGCAGGGTTTTAGAAGGAATGGTGCCTGTATGGACCGATACGCCCCCAACCCGTCGGCCCTTTTCCACCACCAGAGCATCCGCCCCGAACTTCGCTGCCTGAATGGCCGCCCGCCGCCCGGCAGGTCCGCTGCCAATGACGATCAGATCATAATGCTGCTTCATTCTGTAAAATCCCCCAAACAGCGTTCCGCACTGCAGCAAATTTGTGGCAGGAAACGCGATGCAGGGCAAGGCTATGTCTGGTCAAGAAGAGACCCGCGCCCACAGCACGTCATCCAACCGATCCGCACCCGCCAACAGCATGACCAATCGGTCAAAACCCAGTGCCATGCCGGCTGCGGGGGGCATGGTGGCGACAGCGGTCAGGAAATCTTCATCGATTGGATAGCGATGACCATAGAGATGCGCCTTCAGGTCCATATCGGCCTGAAATCTTCGTCGCTGTTCATCCGCATTAGTCAATTCGCCAAAGCCATTCGCCAGTTCCACGCCACAGGCATAAAGCTCTACCCGTTCCGCCCAGATTGGATCGTCGGGTTTCGGACGGGCCAGGGCTGCCATGCTGATGGGATAATCGATCAGGAAGCATGGGGCGCCATCCCCCAGATGCGGTTCAATCCGGGCGTCCATCAGGCGGAAGAAGACATCATCGAAACTGTCATCCCCAGCCACCCGAATCCCCAATCGATTGGCGGTTTCGATCAGGGGCGCGACAGGTGGAGATTGTGGGGTTTCTGAGATCGTCGCGGTCAGGTCATGACCACAATATTCCGTAAAGGCCTCCGCCACCGTCAGCCGGAGAAAGGGCCCCATTGGATCACTGTGTCGATTCCCCCGCCGCAGGCCAGAGACATGACAGGCCGTTGCCAGCGCACCAATCAGTGTCTGGGCATCAGACATCAACTCCTCATACCCTGCCTGCGTGCGATACCATTCCAGCATCTTGAATTCCGGGCTGTGGGTGGGGGACCCTTCGGCATTGCGATAGACAGGACAAAGCTGCCAGATCTTCTCCATCCCGCCTGCCAGCAGCTTCTTCATCGCAAATTCCGGGCTGGTATGCAGATAGTATGGCTGGCCTGGATCATCGCTGCCGTAATGGCCTGCGGCCAACAGCCGGGTTTCAAACGCAGCCAGGTGGGGTTCCAGCCCTGGGGAGATTTGTAGGGCGGGTGTTTCCACTTCTACGAATCCCGCCGATTGGAACCAGTCGGCCAGAGCCGATTTCGCCCGCCCGCGCAGCGCCAAATTGTCTCGCCGTTTTGCCAAAGAGGCCGAAGCCCACCACGGATCGGTCATAGGATGCCTTTCAACCGCGCCGTGGTTTTGCCTGGCGCGTCTCTGCGGTTGCTCAGTCCGTCCGCTGGTGATAGACAGGCGCGCGATTCGGGGCGCGTCAGTGCGCTCCATGACAAAGGAAGTGAAATCATGAAAGTCAACGCGATCAACCTTCGGCCGGGTAATGCCTTCCTGCAGGATGGCAAGCTCTTGGTCGTGATTAAGAACGAGATCAACCAGCCGGGCAAGGGCGCATCTGTCGCCCAGATCGAAGCCCGCGACGCGCGCACCGGCACCAAGACCAGCCTGCGGTATCGCACCCAGGAAGCCGTGGAAAGCGCCGACCTGTTCGAAACCGACTATACCTTCCTGTATGACGACGGCGAAAAGCTGCACTTTATGGATGGCGAAACCTTCGAACAAATGGAAGTCGAACACGCTGTGCTGGGCGATCAGGTTCCCTTTTTGCAGGAAAACATGACGGTCCAAATCAAGACCTATGAAGGGGCCCCAATCTCTGCCACGCTGCCGGGCAAGGTCACCCTGGAAGTGGTCGAAGCCGACCCGGTCGTAAAAGGCCAGACACAGTCTTCTTCCTATAAGCCCGCCAAACTGTCGAATGGCGTCAGCACCTTGGTGCCGCCGCATATCGATGCCGGCACACGTATTGTTGTTAACACATTGGACGGTTCTTACGTCGAACGCGCCAAAGACTAAGGATTTGATCTGATATGCTAATTCGCTCTGCGCATTTAAACGTAATGACCAAGGCCGCCGAAAAGGCCGGTCGCATGCTGGTGCGCGATTTCGGAGAGGTGGAGCAATTGCAGGTATCCCGCAAGGGACCGGGCGATTTCGTCTCCACCGCCGATCAAAAAGCAGAGCGGACGATCATTGAGGAACTGACCCGCGCCCGCCCGGAAGCGGGAATCCTGGCGGAAGAATCCGGTGGCAAGATCGGGGATGATCCAACAAAGCGTTTCATAATCGATCCCCTGGATGGCACGACGAATTTTCTGCATGGATTGCCCCATTGGGCGGTTTCCATCGGATACGAAGAAAACGGCGAATTGATCGCAGGCGTGGTCTATGACCCGATCAAGGATGAGCTGTTTTGGGCCGACAAAGGCAAAGGTGCCTATGTCAATGACCGGCGCATTCGTGTTTCCGCCCGCCAGAACCTGCATGACGCCGTGTTGGGGACCGGTATTCCGCATATCGGGAAAGAAACCGACGATCACATAAAATTCACACGCCATCTGCAAACCGCTATGAGTGAGACGGCTGGTGTGCGCCGATGGGGTACGGCATCCCTGGATCTGTGCTATGTCGCAGCAGGGCGCTTTGATGGGTTCTGGGAACGGGGGTTGAGCCCCTGGGACGTTGCGGCCGGTATTGTAATCGTCAAGGAAGCGGGCGGTTTCGTTACGGATATCAAGGGGCGCGCCTATACCTTCAACAGCCCGGAAATCGTCGCCAGCAATGAACAATTACAGCGCAAACTGCTGTCGATGCTGAAAAAATCATCGCCCGCGGAAGACGCCTAACGCGCTTTTGGTGTCAATTTAATCTGTTTCTGAGCGCCGGTTGCCTGTTTTGGGCGGTTGTCCCGCGCCCCCGGCTCACGCTATGGTCTTGTCGATCAGGTGACGCCCCCTCAAAAAAGAGCGGGACAGCACCATATCATTGTGCAAGAGCGACAACTGTGAGCGATCCTATGAAAGATGTCAGCCCCTGTGTGAACCGGCACGCCCTGCCCCGTTTTTGGCGTCAGCCTAAATTTTGGCGACTTTCCGGCGGGACTGTGGGATTGGCCGCGCTGATGCTGTCGACCATGCTGACATCGGCACAGGCACAGCAGGCTTATTTTCGGGGGGAAGCAAATTCAAACGACTCCGTGACCGTGAATTTGTCTGTGATCGACAAGCTTAAAGGCGGGCCAGCCCCGCTGCAGGCACCCAGCTTTGCAACCCCCGCTGCCCCCCCTGTGATCTCTCAGACAGCGCCACCAAAGCCTATGTCGACAAAACCACAACCAGCCCCGGCCGCCGGTCTGGCGCCGCCGCCTAGCCAGGCACCGCAATCGACCTTGCTGGTTCCAAATGCCCCGTCCGGGTCCGGGAATAGCGTTGCTGCAACGCCACCACCTGTGCCGTCCCTGCCCTTGCCAAAACCGGCAAAGGCCGCAACACCCGCCCCAACGCCAGCGTCACCGCCACCCAAGCCGCAGATCGCCGCAGAACCTGCGCCGAAACCCGCGGTCCCCCAGCCTGCCCCTGAAGCGCCTCCGGCCTCCACAATAGAAGCACCTCAAACCGCAGCGGTTGAACCCTCCCCTGCGCCGGCCCCCACTGCGACCCAGACCGAAGAACAGGCCGCCACGCCAGCGCCAGCTTCCCCACCGCCTGCCCCCGCAATCACGCCAGAGCCTGCCCCGGCACAATCTGCGCCGGCCCAACCTGCTGCGGCAGAAGAGCCCCAGGTGGCATCGGTTGACCTGACCGCAGTGGATTCGTCTGGCGTCATGAAAAACAATGATGGTCTGAGCGTCCTGTTCAGCCGGGATTCACAAGACCTGCCCAGTGCCGCCGAAACCGCCTTAGCGGAACTGGCTGAAGAGTTGAAAGGCAACGAAAGCCTGACATTGAAATTACTGGGATATTCTGAGCCAATCGGCGAAGCACAGAGCAAACCGCGACGCCTGTCGCTGTTCCGGGCGCTTGCCGTGCGCACCTATCTGCTGAAACAGGGCATAGACAGTCGCCGGATGACGGTTCAAGCGCTTGGGACGAAGGATGAAAGTCCCGATCGACCGAAGAATCGCGTAGACCTGATCGTATCGGGTGCTTAAGGCATTCCAGACTCAAGAATAGTGGACCCAACCGTATCTTTAGAAAGCGAGATGGCGAACAATGAGTACACCAACCCCGTTTCTTATACGTATGGGCATCTTTCTTATCATCATCGCCATCGGTGTCTTTCTGATCTATCCAACCCTGATGGATGCCTTTCTGGCAAATGCCGTGATCAATGGGGTTATTCTGGGCGTTCTGGTGATTGGTATCGTCCACGCCTTCCGAACCGTGGCCGGATTATTTGCAGAGACGAACTGGATCCAGCGCTTTCGGCTGAGCTTTGAAAATGGCTACCAGCATACCGAAGCAGCACCCCGCTTAATGGCGTCTGCCGCAACGCTGCTGACCAAGCGCAGCGAACGCGGGCAGTTGCACATTTCCGCAGGCGGGATGCAGACAATTCTGGATGGTGTCGGGGCCAGGCTGGATGAAAGTCGCGAAACCGGCCGGTATATGGTCGGACTGCTGGTCTTCCTGGGCCTGTTGGGCACATTCTGGGGCCTGTTGGACACAGTCCAAAGCGTTGGCGGCGTTATCAGTGGCCTTGATCTTGCCTCTGACAATGTTGCCGGCGCGTTTGAGAATTTGAAACAGGGCTTGCAAACACCCCTGTCTGGCATGGGCACGGCGTTTTCTTCGTCTCTGTTCGGCTTGGCCGGATCTTTGATCCTGGGCTTCCTGGCCCTACAGGCGGGACAAGCACAGAACCGTTTCTACAATGAATTGGAAGATTGGTTATCCAGCCTGACGCGCATCGGGGGTGGTTCCATCGGTGGCGATGGCGATCAATCCGTGCCGGTTTACATTCAGGCCCTGCTTGAGCAAACGGCCGACAGCCTGGAAAGCCTGCAACGCACCATGGCGCGGGCCGAAGAAAACCGCCAATCATCACAACAGGATTTCGGCCTGCTGAACGAAAAGCTGTCGACCCTGGTCGACACGATGCGCACCGAACATGACCTGATGCTGCGCCTGGCAGAGGGGCAAAAGGGCCTGAAAGATGTGCTTGTCAAACTGTCAGAAACGTCTGGCAAAGGCGCCTTTGATGCAGAATCCGGCCGCCATATCCGCAACATCGATATGCATCTGGCGCGCTTGTTGGAAGATACGGCGCGGGGTCGTGCCGAAACGGTCCAGGAATTGCGCGGTGAGTTGCGTATTCTGGCCCGCACGATTGCGGGTCTGAAGGACAGCGGTAATGCGTAATACGTCCAAACTGTTTTCCCGATATTCTGCCCGACAATCTGATGGCGTGAGGAGCCGATAGTCTATGGCATATGCCCGTCGACAACGCGCCAATCTGGATATCTGGCCCGGCTTTGTGGATGCGCTGGCCTCGCTATTGATGGTCATCATCTTTCTTTTGATGATCTTTGTCGTCTCCCAGTTTTATCTGAATGAAGAAATCATTGGCCGCGATAAGGCCCTGGACAGGCTGCAGAACCGGGTTTCGGAATTGGCCGATATGCTGGCTCTGGAGCGGGAGTCTTCTGCTGAGATCCGAACCAACCTGTCCAATGTGACCGAACAATTGCGCGCATCGCTGCAGCGTCAGGACGCGTTGGAATCCCAGATCTTTCAATTGCGCGGCGAGAATGCGTCGCTGGCATCAGAACTGGATGCCGCAAACAACAACAACCGCGACCTTCTGAGCCGCCTTACCGTTAAAAATGATGAAACGGCCGCTGTGCAAAAAGACCTGAATGAGGCGCGAACCCGGCTTGAATCCCTGGAGTCAGAGCGGGAACAGGTCTCAAAAGAACTGGAAGACGCCTATAAAATAATCGACGCCGATAAGGAAAAAATCCAGGCGCAACTGAGCGATCTGGCCAAGCTTGAGCGCGAAGTTGAAGCCCTGATCTCCCTGCGGGACGAATTGCAGGGGCGACTGGCCAATGAGGCGCTGAAACTGGATGACAAGCAAAAGGATCTGGTCGCCGCACGGGCTGAAACCGCGCTGTTGAACGACCAGATTCAGGCCTTGAATGACCAGATCGCGGAATTGAATAAGCTGCTGGAAGTCTCAGAGGCGCGCGACGCGGCGCAACAGTCACAGATCGTCGATCTGGGCAAACGTCTGAATGTCGCCCTGGCCGGAAAGGTTCAGGAACTGGCGCGCTATCGTTCTGAATTCTTTGGGAAGCTGCGCGAAATCCTGGGCAATCGCAGCGACATCCGCATCGTTGGGGACCGCTTTGTCTTCCAATCAGAAGTCCTGTTCGAACAGGGCCAGGCCGAATTGGGCCCGGCCGGTCAGGTCCAGTTGATCAGCTTTGCCGATACGCTAAAAGAAATCGCCGCACGGATCCCGTCCGATATTGACTGGGTCCTGCAAGTCAATGGTCATACCGATAAGATTCCGATCAGAACCGCGCAATTCCCGTCAAACTGGGAATTGTCGACAGCCCGGGCGATTTCAGTGGTGAAATTCCTGGAAAGCCGCGGTATCGACCCGAACAGGATGTCCGCAGCAGGCTTTGCCCAATATCAGCCCCTGGATACTGGAAACAGCGACGAAGCCCTCCGCCGCAACCGCCGCATCGAAATGAAGTTCACCAATCGCTAAGAACACGCAATTCGCTATAAATTTATGTCTGAATATGCGCCGGAAGGGCGTTATTCCCCCGACGGTATTCCCGTAAAACCGACCAAATAACCATAAAAACACCGATGATGCACAATGCTGCGGAAATGAAAACTTCACGAATTACTGCCGATTCTGCAAAAATCTGCTGAAATTCAGGCGATGAAGCTTGTGAAAGCGCTAGCCGCTTCAGAGTAAGTACCAAGCAGGTAGAGAGCATCAGCAGGGCACCAAATCCGCAGGTCTCCGGCACTGTCATCGCAGTGCTTTCGGTTTTCTTTTCAAGTAAAAAAGTAAAACTCGCCGAAACCGACCCGACGATCAGTGTAAATGGAAGAAGGTTCCACATTTCCTCTCGAAACTCCAGAAATCCTCCATGCAATAGAAAAGCTGACAATCCCAAAATTACAGCAGATAATAGTACAAATGATACGCTAGACAGGACCAGAGAAACGGCACAATCCGACCAGGACGGTCGATCAATAAACAAGCTGTCCTGAGTTTCCACATTTATCTCCATGCGCCGTAACGCGACATATACAGGAAAGAATGCGATAGAGAAAAGAAACGCAACCAAAAGCGAGGGCCAAACAATCATTGTCTTAGGCCCAATACCCTCATCAGGGATCGCGTCAACACCAAACAGACTAAGAATCGATATAACACCAACTAAAATAAAATAATACGCAATATAGGAGAAGAAAATTGAGAAGGAGACGATTTCCTTGGTGCGCTCTTTTTTTACTCTCACAACGTGATTTAATAAAATGTGCCCTTCAATCCCAACTTTACTTAAAATACTAAATACTGACTCACCGGAATTTACTAATTTTATTAAACCCGCTGAAATAATTAGCATTATTTTGTTTATTTCGTTCTGAAGTTTTTCCTCCCACTCATTAACATCCGGTGGCGGATAGTTAAATTGTTCGTGGTTGGTTAGCGCATTAGCGAAATCCATCGTCGTCGTATCATACCCTTCAGAGCATGTTTCTTGTATCTTGCTTCGGTGCGCTTCCCAAAAATCATGGAAAATGTTCGCTGAATCTTTCCAGGATTCAACAATGATAACAAACTGCGTATAGCGGCGCAAAACGCTCCCCAGTGGCTTGGATTCATCAATTGGCGTGCCGAAATGTTGACGAAGAGGCACCTTCAATCTGTCGGCTATGTCGACATCAGACCCAAGGTCGATGTTGGATGACGCTACAATTTTTCGGTACACCTGAACTTTCTTTGGAATAGCGGCAAATTGTTGGATCTTACTGCGCAACCAACGGTCAAAACCGCCCCCAAACTTCAAAACCGAAAATACAGCAACAAACGCAATTGTAGGCCCAAAAAACTCGGGCACCCTTAACGCATAAGCCAAGTATTTCCCACCTGGAACGCCTAAGTTTTCGATAAAACTGGCCCATTCGTCTGATGGGACTTTTTCGTAAAGAAGATCAGATTGTTCGAGGATGAACCGAAAACAAATCGCATAAGCTGCGAAATAGACCAAAAATGTGCCCAGATACCAATGCCGTTTCGTCCAGACATTGGTCAACATGCTAAACCATGAAAGCAACTCAACATCGCCAGAAATCTTAGCGTATCGTCTCAGCAACAACCAAAACAAGATGCCCATAAAAACTAGAAAAGCGAGCAAAGCGAGAGTGCTTTCCACACCGAAAAGATAGGAAACAAGTTCTTTCATCATGCCCCCCGAAAGGAAAACCCTCAGCACCCATCAAGGAGAAATGTACCAGAACTACTACTTTAAGTCAACGTCACGGGTAATCTGTTTCGAGCGCTCCCTGATCCAGCTAACTCAATCTGCGACTGGCGGGCAGACGATCCAGATTTGCGAGCACGTCATCATGATGCGGCATTGCGGATTGTGCGCCCTCTTTGGTGCAGCTCAGGCCAGCCCCGACAGAGCCCCATCGCAGGGCCTGTTCTATATCCATGCCCTGATCCAGCGCAACGGCGAGATTGCCGACAAAGGCATCGCCCGCGGCTGTGGTATCGATGGCGGCCACTGGCAGGCTGGGTATTGACCAGCCCCCGTCAGCCCCAAAGCATAACAGCCCGGCACCGCCCAGTGTCAGAATGCAGGTCAGCCCATAGCGGCTAGCCAATGCGCGCGGCACACGGGTCGCCTGTTCAACCCCCAGACCAACCTCTTTCGCGACGGTCTGGCCTTCCAGCTCATTGACCACCAGATAATCGACGGCTTTCAGGATTTCCTCTGGCACCATGGCGGCAGGCGCAACATTTAATAGAATGCGGGCACCCTGGGCCTTGGCGCGCTTTACCAGGGCCCAGTTTTCCGTCGGCGAAACTTCCATCTGCATCAACAGCACTGTGGACTCATTAAGAACAGCATCCGGAACCTGAGAGGCCGTTGTGGCCATATTGGCGCCGGCGCCGACGATGATGCTGTTTTCGCCGGAATCATCGACCCAGATTGTTGCACAGCCAGTATGCTGATCCACCGCTTCGCCAACATTGGCGACATCCACGCCCTGTTCATTTAATAAATCCAAAGCGAATGATCCGAAATTGTCGTTTCCAACCATTCCGATCAGATGGACCTCTGCGCCGCCTCTGGCTGCTGCCAGCGCCTGATTGGCCCCTTTTCCGCCCGGCGTCATCAGATAATCGCGCGTCAGCAAGGTCTCCCCAGGGCGCGGCAGGCGTTGCACCCGCATTTCTATGTCAATATTTACCGATCCGAAGACGACAATCACGCCTCCACCCCTTTCCGCTGTTCATACTTTTTGTTTTGCCGATCTGCGCCGACCGTATCTATCTCTTCCTTACTACGCCAATTTGACGCAGCTTGGAAGAGTGCGGATTTCCATTGCCCGATCTGGTTCAGCCGGGTTGCCGATGGTTTTTCAGGGGTATAGTATTCGCGCCTTGTGATCACATATCCAGAGCTGTTGCGCAATGATTGTCGCCACTCTGGACAAACTCGGGACTTTATCCATGTCAGACCTCGTCAACTCCCCCGCCGCCCGTGACATCAAATACGTGATGCATCCCTATACAAATATGGAGAAGCACAAGGAAATCGGGCCGTTGATCGTTGAGAAGGCGTCTGGCGTCTGGGTCACAGATGATGCGGGCAAACAGTATATCGAGGGCATGGCTGGCCTGTGGTGCACATCGCTTGGTTTTGGGGAGCAGCGCCTGGTCGATGCCGCAACGAAGCAGATGCAGGAATTGCCGTATTATCACCTGTTCACCCATAAAACGCACACCCCCGCCATCGATCTGGCAGAGCGTCTGTGCGGCATGGTGCCCGGAAATATGGACAAGGTGTTTTTCGCCAATTCCGGTTCTGAGGCCAATGATACGGCTGTAAAGCTGATCTGGTATTATCACAATGCCATCGGCAAGCCGAAGAAGAAGAAAATCCTGGCGCGCCTTAAGGGCTATCATGGCGTGACCGTCGCAACCGCCAGCCTGACCGGCCTGCCTTTCAATCATCGGGATTTCGACCTGCCGATTGAAAACATCATGCATGTCGATTGCCCGCATCACTATCGGTTCGCCCATGAAGGCGAAAGCGAAGAGGATTTCGCGACCCGACTGGCCGAAAACCTTGAAAAGCGCATTCTGGAAGAAGACCCGGAAACCGTTGCCGCCTTTTTTGCAGAACCGGTTATGGGGGCAGGTGGCGTGATTGTTCCGCCCCGCACTTATTTTCAGAAAATTCAGCCGATCCTGAAAAAGTACGACATTCTGCTGTTGGCCGATGAGGTGATCTGTGGCTTTGGGCGCACAGGCAATATGTTCGGGTCCGAAACATTTGGCATTCAGCCCGACATGATGACCGTCGCAAAGGCGCTGTCCTCTGCCTATCTGCCAATTTCCGCCTTGATGGTGAATGAGAAAATTGCGTCCGCCGTGTCACAGAATTCCAACAAGATTGGAACTTTCGGTCATGGCTATACCTATTCAGGACATCCAGCCGCCGTGGCTGTCGCGCTGGAAACCCTGAATATATATGAGGAACGCGACATCCTGACCCATATCCGGGAAGTCGGTCCCTATCTGCAAGCGCGCTTGCGTGAATTTGCCGATCATCCCTTGGTCGGCGAAGTGCGCGGTGTCGGTCTGATCGGCGCGATTGAGCTTATGGCGGACAAGGCGAGTAAGAAAAGCTTCGAGCCCAGCCTGGCCGTTGGCGCAAAGGTGATGATGGCGGCCCAAGAGCATGGTCTGATCTTGCGCAGCATGCCAACCGATACGCTGGCCTTCTCCCCGCCATTGATTATCAGCAAGGCGGAAATCGATGAAATGCTGAGCCGCTTTGGCACAGCCTTGAATGAAGTTGAGCAATCGCTGTCAAAGGCGGCTGCCTGAGATCGGTGCACCTGCGACACCCTTACCAAGGGACTTTTGTCGGCGTAACAGTTATGTAACGCGCCTGGAGAGACTATTTGACCCCAGGCTGGGTACGATATGGCAGTGGTATCGGCCGTGTCAGCGATTAGGGAAAGGCACCCAATGGATTATGATGCATTTTTCAGTGAGAAGCTTAACGCACTGAAAGCGCGCGGTGATTACCGCATTTTCGCGGAATTGGAACGTCGTGCAGGTCATTTTCCGTCGGCGCTGAAGCACGTGTCTGGATCGCGGGACGACATCACCGTCTGGTGTTCAAATGACTATATGGGCATGGGCCAGCACCCCGATGTGATCGCCGAAATGGTGAAAGCAGTGCAGACCCATGGGACCGGCGCAGGGGGAACCCGAAACATCTCTGGCAACAATCACCTGCATGTATTGTTGGAAGAAGAACTGGCATCGCTGCACGGCAAGGATGCGGGCCTGATATTCACCTCAGGCTATGTCGCCAACATGACGGTTTTGTCGACGCTGGCGCGCAGCATTCCTGGCTGTATCATCTATTCTGATGCAAAGAACCACAATTCCATGATTGAGGGCATTCGTCACTCCAGGGCTGAAAAGCGGGTCTGGAAGCACAATGACCCCGCGGATCTGGAACGGCTGATCCTGATGGACGACCCGGCCGCCCCCAAATTGGTTGCCTTTGAATCCGTCTATTCAATGGATGGTGACATTGCCCCCATTGCCGAAATCCTGGATGTCTGTGAACGCCACAATGCTTTGAGCTTTCTGGACGAGGTCCACGCAGTTGGCATGTATGGCCCGACAGGGGCCGGTGTCGCCGAACGCGACGGCGTGATGGATCGTGTGGACATCATTCAAGGCACGTTAGGCAAGGCCTTTGGCGTTATCGGCGGTTACATTGCCGGATCTGCCGTCCTGGTGGATTTCGTCCGGTCCTTTGGCAATGGATTCATTTTCACCACGGCCCTGCCCCCCAGCGTGGCCGCTGCCGCCCGCAAAAGCATTCAGATTGTCCGGGCCTCTCAAAACCTGCGGGATCAGCATCAGGACCGCGCGGCAGCCCTGAAGGCATCCCTGTTAAAAGCTGGCTTGCCGGTTATGCCGTCTGTGACCCACATCGTTCCGGTCCTGGTTGGGGACCCTGTCGCCTGTCGACGGGCAAGCGACCTGTTGATGGAACGACACCGCCTGTATGTACAACCCATTAATCATCCAACAGTGGATCGCGGCACGGAACGTCTTCGACTGACACCAACGCCCTATCATGATGACGCTGCTATCGCCAAATTGACCGACGCTCTGGTCGATGTCTGGGGTGCGTTGGATTTGAAACGCGCCGCTTAATTAACCAAAACCGAATTGCATTTTTTTTGCGCCGCACCATAAATATACACAGATTTGACGGAATTATTAAAATATATGACGCAAAAGTTTCAATGTTCGGGAAATTAGGGCTTTTCAATTCGGTTCACAACGCGTTAGGCTTCAAGTGGTTAAGGAATGGGCAACTTTCACGATCCATTTCGTCGACAGGGATACCCCGTCCAAGGACGGGTTAAAACGACCGGAAAATATAGCAACAAATGCGTTTGCGTTTGAGTGTCGGTACGTTTGCAACAGTTTGGGGGTAGGTTTGAGCTTTGCCAAACCACACAGCAATTCAACCACTATCAACATGACCGCGTCGGTCGTGCGCGGGCCTGAGCTTCTGCGCAACTGCTACCAATTTTTGTTTTGAAGGGGTGAGGGCAGCTATGGATAAGGACGACTACATCGTTCGGTTTGAGAACGTCCAGAAAAGCTATGATGGGGAGACGCTCGTCGTAAAAAACTTCAATATTGATATTGAACGTGGCGAATTTCTTACAATGCTGGGCCCATCGGGGTCCGGAAAGACGACCTGTCTGATGATGCTGGCGGGGTTTGAGCCGGCAACGAATGGCGAAATCTATCTGAATGGCAGCCCCATCAACAATGTGCCCCCACACAAGCGCGGCATTGGTATGGTGTTCCAGAACTACGCCCTTTTCCCGCATATGAGCGTCGCTGAGAACCTGGCCTTTCCGTTGAAAGTACGCGGGATGAACAAGTCGGATTCAGACGCAAAGGTTAAGCGTGCCTTGGGAATGGTGCGATTGGATGATTTTGGTGGTCGCCGTCCTGGGCAATTGTCTGGTGGTCAACAGCAGCGCGTCGCGGTTGCGCGCGCTTTGGTGTTCGAGCCGGATCTGGTGCTGATGGATGAACCACTGGGCGCGCTGGATAAAAACCTGCGCGAAGAAATGCAGTTTGAAATCAAACACATCCATGAATCTTTGGGTGTGTCCGTGGTTTATGTAACGCATGACCAATCAGAAGCTTTGACGATGTCTAACCGGATCGCCGTTTTCAACGATGGTGTGGTGCAGCAGTTAGCAGCCCCGGAAGTCCTGTATGAAAAGCCAGAGAATGCCTTTGTTGCGCAATTCATTGGTGAGAATAACAAGCTGACCGGCAAAGTGACCGCCGTCGATGGTGATATCGCACAGGTCACGCTGGATGGCAGCGGCGACAAGGTGGCTGCATTGGCGGTCAAATGCGGTGGCGTTGGTGAGAAAAGCCAACTGTCGATCCGCCCCGAGCGCGTTATTCTGGGCGATGAAGATGTCCCCAATAAGATGTCAGGTAAGGTCGTCGAACTGATTTACCTGGGCGACCACATCCGGTGCCGGATGGAAGTGGGCGACAGCAGTGAATTTATTGTGAAAGTGGCCAACAGCCATGCTCACGCAGCCCTGAAAGTCGGAGAAGTTACCCCGATCGGATGGGTCACAGAGGATTGCCGGGCGCTGGATGTGCTCTAGGTAAAATATTTAACCGTTATCGGATTCGTCCCGTCCGAGACGAATTCGAGTTCTCGAAACTCGGACGACATGAAACAGCTAAACCAGGGAGTAATCCATGAAATCCATGTATACCCTTGCTACCGCAGCCGCGGCACTGATGGCGATGTCTTCTGCACAAGCAGAAGATATGACCATTGTGTCCTGGGGCGGAGCCTACTCTGCCTCTCAGCAGGCGGCGTATCACGATCCCTACATGAAGCTTAATCCCGATGTGAACATCATCAACGATGAAAGCTCTAACGAAGCCGTGGCCAAAATGCGCGCCATGGCGGAAGCGGGAAACATCACCTGGGACGTCGTTGACGTCGTTGCAGCGGATGCAATCCGTCTGTGCGATGAAGGCCTGGCCATTGAAATCGATCCGGACAAGGATCTGGCCCCTGCGCCAGACGGCACCCCGGCTTCTGAAGACTTTGGCGAATTGCTGGTCTCCCCCTGCTATATCCCACAGATCGTTTATTCGACGACCTTTGGCTATCGCACCGATGTCGCCGAATGGGGCGGCAAAGAGCCGGAAGACCTGTGTGCCGTTTTCGACACCAAAACCTTCCCCGGCAAACGCAGCCTGGAAAAGCGCCCGATCAACAACGTCGAATGGGCCCTGCTGTGTGACGGTGTTGCACCAGACAAGATCTATGACGTGCTGTCCACCGATGCAGGCGTTGAGCAGGCATTGGCTAAACTCGCCACGATCCGTGACGACGTGATCTGGTGGTCTGCCGGTGCAGAAACGCCCCAGCGCCTCGCCGATGGCGAAGCGGTAATCGGTTCGACCTATAACGGTCGTCTGTTCTCTGTCATCGAAGAACAGAAGCAGCCGGTTAAAATGCTGTGGGACTGGTAGGTATTTGACCTGGACGGCTGGATCGTTCCGGCTGGTCTGCCTGAAGACCGCCTGAAGCGCGCTATGGACTATATCTACTTTGCCACCGATACGCAGCGTCTTGCGGATCAGGCCAAGTATATCTCTTACGGCCCGGCGCGTAAGTCTTCGGCACCGTTGGTTGGTAAGCATGCAGAACTGGGCATCGAAATGGCCCCGCATATGCCGACCGATCCGAACAACGCCAAGAACACACTGCTGTATAACTACGAGTGGTGGGCTGATAACCGCGATGATCTGGATGCTAAATTCCAGGCATGGTTGGCTCAGTAATGCCTATTGTCGGGGGCGGAGCGCCGTCCCCGACAGTTTGTTCCTTTCAGATGATTTTTATTTTTTTGTAAATTTTGATTTTACTGAGTGTTGGTTGGGTTTGGCGTAATCGGTTCAGCGTGAATGGGGGATGACGATGAGTAACGCACAGGCAAGTAATGCCGGAGTAATTTCCGCAGATGGTGTGCCGCTGAAAGTCAGTTTAGCACGTGCGCTGCGGCGCCAGAAAATTCGCGCCCTGATGCTGATCGCCCCGCTGCTGATATTCGTTGTCATCAGCTTCATTGCGCCGATTGCGGATATGTTGTTCCGGTCTGTCGAAAACTCCATCGTACCAGATACCCTGCCGAAAACCGTTGTCGCCCTTCAGGAGTGGGATCCTGCCTCGAATGAAGCGCCAGGCGAAGCCGTGTTTGCGGCAATGCATGCCGATCTTGTTATCGCCGCTGAACAAAAAATCCACACCCGTGTGGGCCAGCGCCTGAACTATGAAGCGCCCGGCGTTTCCAGCCTGTTCCGAAAAACGGGCCGCCGGGTAGACCGGATGGAACCTGGCAATTACAAAGAACAGTTCCTCGCGATCGATAAGGACTGGGGCAATGTAGAAATCTGGCAGACGATCCATCGTTTTTCCGGCAATTACACCTCCGGGTATTTTCTGTCTGCCGCCGATGCGGAACTGACGCCAGACGGCATTGAACTGGTCCCGGAGAACGAGCGCATATATCTGACATTGTTCGTCCGCACGCTGGTCCTGTCCTTCACGATTACCCTGACCTGCGTTCTGTTAGGATATCCAATTGCCTTTTTGCTGTCGAACCTGCCGATGCGCACATCCAACATGTTGTTGATTCTGGTCCTGCTGCCGTTCTGGACATCGTTGCTGGTGCGCACATCCTCCTGGATCGTGCTGTTGCAGCAACAGGGGGTTATCAATGATCTGTTGGTTTCCATTGGAATATTGGACGATCAGAATCGACTTGAACTGATGTATAATCAGTTCGGGACGATCATTGCGATGACCCATATCCTGCTACCCTTTATGATTTTGCCACTTTATTCGGTCATGAAGACGATATCTCCCTCCTATGTCCGGGCGGCGAAATCTCTGGGGGCAAATGATTGGACGGCCTTCTGGAAAGTTTACTTCCCCAATTCAATTCCAGGAATCGGGGCGGGGGCTATTCTGGTCTTTATCCTGTCTATTGGTTACTACATCACACCGGAACTGGTTGGGGGCACCTCGGGGATCTTTATCTCAAACCGGATCGCTTACCACATTTCTTCTTCGCTGAACTGGGGACTGGCTGCAGCGCTTGGCGTTATTCTGCTGGCACTGATTCTCGTGTTCTATTGGCTCTACGATAAGATCGTGGGCATCGACAACGTGGCTCTGGGGTAAAATCAATGGCTGCTCTTCCTCCCTACGCATCATCGGCGCAAATTGCCTGGCACTACGGGTTCCGGACGATCTGTACCTTGATTTTCATCTTCCTGATGTTGCCGATCATGGTGATTGTACCGCTCAGCTTTAACGCTGAAGACTTTTTCACCTTTACCAAAGCAATGCTGGCATTGGATCCAGACGGCTATTCGTTGAAGCACTACAATGACTTCTTCACCAATTCCGATTGGCAGGGCGCATTGGGGAACAGTTTGCGCATTGCCCCAATGGCGACATTGCTGTCCACCGGTCTTGGCACCCTGGCTGCAATTGGCCTGTCACAACAGCATGTCCCATTCAAAGGGGCGATCATGGCGATCCTGATTTCGCCGATGATCGTGCCGCTGATTATCTCTGCTGCAGGCATGTATTTCTTTTATTCCCGCATCGGCCTGCAGGGCACCTATTGGGGCGTGGTTCTGGCGCATGCCGCCCTGGGAACGCCCTTTGTTAAGATTCCCGTCACGGCCACGCTGGTTGGTTTCGACCGAAGTCTGGTTCGGGCGGCTGCCAGTCTGGGGGCCAATCCGGTCACAACTTTCGTTAAGGTTCAGATGCCCCTGATCCTGCCCGGTGTTATCTCCGGTGGCCTGTTTGCCTTCATCACCTCCTTTGACGAGGTTGTGGTCGTGCTATTCGTTGGATCGGCAGGACAGAAAACCTTACCCTGGCAGATGTTCACGGGCCTGCGGGAGCAGATATCCCCGACCATTCTGGCCGTTGCAACCGTGCTGATCGCGATATCCATCCTGCTGCTCAGCACGCTGGAACTGTTACGTCGCCGTTCCGAGCGGTTGCGGGGCATGTCACCAGGGTAATTTGCACCGAGTAACTGCATCATAAAATGCGCTGACTGTCAGCAATCCGCATTGCTGTTCCTAAGGCATTTGGATAGCGTTCCATCGTATTGGACGCATTGCGAAAATCATTTCTGGATTTTCTGCGGCGAAGGCCTTAAGTCTGTTGCGAGCGACTCGCAACTAATAGAAAGTATGCTGATGTATGGCGATAGAAGTTTGGTCCCTGGCGAAGCGGTCCGACTGCTCGCCCTGGGCGCATTGATGGAAAAGGATTGCCGCTATGGCGATCTGGCGACTGAAATTCGTTTCTTCACCCAACGTATCGTAGGCCCCTCTCTGGATCTGTTGGGGTCCTCGCTGGAATTGTTGCGAATAGAGGGGTTGGCCGACGCAGTTGAACATGCGGAAAATGATGAACGCGCCCTTTTGCGTATTACGGAGTCCGGTCGCAGCCTTTTTGAAGACCTGATGAGTGCGCAACTGAGAGCACCGATAAATGATGTCGGGCGTTTGGTACTGCTACTGAAACTGCGGTTTCTTACCTATCTGCCAAAAGAGGCACAGGAAGACCAATTGGACCTGTTGAGTGATATCGTCCGTACCGAACGTGCCCGTGCCGCAGAGCTGGTCAAAGAATTCGGGGAACATCCCATCGCAGACTGGCTGGCAATTGACATTGAACAGGCCGACCGGCGCATCACCTGGTTAGAGTCGGCTCTTAAAAAACTCTCTGTGAGTTGATTTAACGATAATGCCGGGCGACCGTTTCTACGAAAACAGGAACGGATATAGGTTTGGACAGATAATCATCGCAGCCCGCTTTCAGAAACCGTGCTTCATCCCCTGCCATGGCAAACGCGGTAACAGCGATGATGGGAATATCTGCAAGGTCAGGATTCGCCCGAATGGCCTTCGTGCATTCCACCCCTGACATACCCGGCAGTTGGATATCCATTATAATCGCACCAGGGCGAATTTCCTTCAGCAATTCCAGGGCCTTTTCCGCATCACCGGCCTTAAAGACGGTATAGCCCAGCGCCACGAGAAGATCGCTGAACAACCTCATATTGATGATATTATCTTCAACTATCAGTATTGGTGCAGATGCTGTCATGAGCCTTAAACCTGTGCATTCTTTTCCATCACGTGCGACGATGTACCGTATCTTACAGTGCGTCTTCTTAATAAAATGGAAAGACTTTTGTCATTTTTATTCAATAGGAATGGAGGCCAGCGCAGTGAGCGCATCCCCTTCAACGCGATAGCTTAACCGATTGAGTTTGAAACTGTCCGGCGCAATCAACTCGTAAAATGCGCGGGCATGCAGATCCAGTCTATCAGCATGCCAGTCGATACGGCGATATCCCTGGTCCAGACAAATTTGCGCCAGATGCGTCATCAGGGCCTTTCCAACCCGTTTGCCACGCGCTTCCTCTGTCACATAGAGGTCCCGCAGGAAAATCCCATTTCCCACAAAGGCCGCTTCATAGACGGTCGAATACATTGCAAAGCCGAGGGGCTTCGATTGCTCTCCTGGCTGGGTCCAGGCAATAAGACAGTCATAGGCACCCGCCCCTGCCGGGCCATCCTGTTCCAGAATGGTCGCAAGTTCAGCCTCTTCAACAGGCATTGGTGTTTTATAGAAAGCCAGCATTTCGGCGACCAAAGGACCGATTTTCACCATATCGCCCGGTCCGGCAGGGACAATCTGAAATGCTGTCATAGGCTTTAGTTCTGCACAACGCCGGAAGGTGCCAGGGTCAAGGCTCCGCTGGACAGATCTTTCACAAGGCTCAACGCCTTATCCAAGGCCTCATCCACTTCCTCCGTCTCTGGATCATCCAGCACGGCAATGGTGGGTTCGATGCCCCCGTCAACCGACTTGCCACTGGGCGTATAATACAGCGCCGTCGTCAGTTTTAGACCGCCGCCGCCGCTGAATTCATAGGTCGTTTGAACAGAGCCTTTGCCATAGCTGCGCTCGCCGATCACCAGACCGCGGTCGCGATATTTGATTGCACCGGCGACAATCTCTGATGCACTGGCCGAGCCTTTATTGATCAAAACGACGACCGGCAGGCCTTCGCTGGGATCTGCATAATCGGCATCAAATTCCTGACTATCTGTCCGGCTGCGCGTGGAAACAACCAGCCCCCCTCTGAGAAAGGCTCCCGCGACATCGATACTTTCATCCAACAGGCCGCCCGGATTGCTGCGCAGGTCAACCACATAGCCTTTCAAGCCGTTCGGCCCGGCCTGTTGTTTCAACTCCGACATGGCGCGGCGCAGCGCGCTGCCTGTATCGCGCACGAAATGGGTAATGCGCAGATAGGCAATCCCATCGTCTTCAATTCTATATCGCACACGCTGAATGCGAATAACCTCCCGGGTCAGTGGCAGATCGAAATCCGCCTGGCCTTCCCGTGCGATGGTGACGGTAATCACCGATCCAGGCGGGCCGCGCAGCAGTTCAACAGAATCGCGCAAATCCATTTCCGCCAGCGAAACGCCGTCGGCATGGGTTAAGACATCGCCAGACTTCACGCCCGCGCGCATCGCTGGCGTCCCATCGATGGGGGAAATTACCGCCAGCCCTTTGGGGTCCTTCTTAATCTCAATCCCCAAACCGCCAAATGCCCCATTGATCTCCTGATTCAATTTCTGAAAGGCATCTCGGTCCATATAGACAGAATAATCGTCCAGCGAATGCATCATCCCGTTGATCGCGGCCTCGACCAAATCGGAGTCCGACGCCACCGTCGGGTCTGGGAAGCTTTCCCGCATCCCCTCCTCTGCCGATTTCATCAAATCGACATCCTCTGTCGGTCGAACATAAGCATATCGGACGCGCTGATAGGCCTGAGCGAAAAGGCGACTGTCGGCGCGATGGGGATCTTCTGGACCGATCCGCCCCCCGCGATAGGCGCTGATAAACTGATCCATTTTTGCGGCCGTATCGCGCGCGTCCGGTGCGGAGATACCGCCGCCCACGACACAGGCAACCGCAACGACACCGGCAAATCCCGCCGCAAGGAGAAGTTTGGTTCCACGTTTCATGCGCATAATTATAGTCGATCTATCCATCATTCGCCAATTCACTTGATAGGGCCGCAGGGCATTTAGCAGAAAGTACCGTAGCGCAGCTTTTAGACCGCGCAAGCATCTCGCCCAGCCAATGCTAGAACCGTGCCATTTGCACTAACGCCGCTATTGCGACCCATCACGATATTGCCGGGTAAGACGCTGGTAATGCTGTGCATCAAAGACCAGAAAGTCGGTATCTTCAGGGCGAAGATCGCGCAATTTCCGGGCAGGATTGCCTGCCCATAACTCGCCGGAAGGAATCTTCTTGTTTGGTGCGACCAAAGCGCCCGCAGCAACAAAGGCACCCTGTCCCACGACAGCCCCATCCAGCACGATGGCCCCGATCCCGACCAGGCATCCATCCTCCAGCGTGCAGCCATGCAGCCTGGCCCCATGCCCAACCGTCACATTCTGTCCGATCACAGTGGGCCCTGTATCCAGGGTGACATGAACAACCGTGCCATCCTGAACATTCGACCCATCGCCAACAGTGATGCTTTGATCATCACCGCGCAGGACACAGCCAAACCAGATACTGACGCCTGCCCCGATCGTGACATCACCAACCAGCACCGCCCCTGGGGCAATATAGGCGCTGGGATCGATCTTTGGCGTCTTCCCAGCATAGGCCAGGATGATCGGTTCAGCGGTCATGGAACGGGATCCCTATTCTGCGGCGTGTAGACCCGCAGAGTGCCCAGCCGGGTTCAATCGATCAAGCGCCAATCGGTCTGCGGCGATATGGGTCGCGATGCCTTCCTTCTTGGCCCGCTGATAGATTTCTTCCAGGGTGACCCCAATCTGCGCGATATGCGCAAAGGTCGTTTCCCGATCAAAATTCGGACCTTCGTGATAGATGTGGATCACCCCACCGGCATTAATCACATAATCGGGCGCATAGAGAATACCGCGCTGGGCGAGGCGATCCCCGTGGCGATCTTCGGCCAACTGGTTGTTGGCAGCCCCAGCCACAACACTGGCGCGCAATCGATCCACAGTCTTGTCATTGATCGACGCCCCCAGCGCACAGGGCGCATAAACATCAACATCGGCATCATAGATATCGTCCAGACCGACCACGGTTGCGTTGAATTCTGACTCTGCCTTCGCCAAGGCTGCCTGATCGATATCGGTGACGGTCAGGACAGCACCGGCCTCATGAAGCTGGCGCGCCAGATCATAGCCAACATGCCCCAGACCCTGAACGGCGACACGGATGCCTTGCAGGTCCGTTGCACCCAACCGGGCGCGCACAGTCGCCTCAAGGCCTTTGAATACGCCATAGGCGGTGCCGGGTGACGGATCAAAACCGACCCCTTTCACACCGCGCACATGAGGGGTTTCCTTAGAGACCTCCAACATATCTTCAGGACTGGTGCCAACATCTTCCGCCACGATATAGCGGCCACCCAGGCTTTCCACAAAACGCCCCATTGCGCGCATCATGGCGGGCGTCTTATCGGTNTTNGCATTCCCCATAATGACAGACTTGCCACCGCCCCAGGGCAGACCGGCCAGCGCGTTCTTGAAAGACATGCCCCGCGACAGGCGCAGCACATCGGTCAGCGCAGCTTCATCATCCACATAGTCCCACATGCGACAGCCCCCCAGGGCCGGGCCAAGGGTCGTGCTGTGCAGGGCGATAATCGCCTGCAAACCGGTTTTCGCATCACTGTGAAAGGCGACGGTTTCATGACCATCAAAGCTTTTCGACGAAAACACACTCATGGGGACTTCTCCTCTGTTTGGTGAAGTTGAAATATTATTACCCAAAATATGAGCCTGATTTTGATCGGAAAAAAGGGGGATTCTACAGGTCTTCAAAGAAAGACCGAAAATCATGAAGCAGCGCCGAAGAGACGCAATTATTGATCACAATACCCTGAAAAAGAGAAATTCTCTTAGGATGCGTGCTTCAGATCACAGGCTGGTTGCACTGCGCGCGGCCTGATCGTACAGGCCACTGAGCGCCCGCAAGGTCCTGGCCGCATCGGTAATTTCCTGAGAGTCTACACCCCCAAGGCCCTGAAAGGCATCCACCAAACACGCCTCCCGGACCTCACGATATTTCTGACAGGCATCCCGGCCCTGGTCTGAGGTTGTGTAAAAAACCTCCTTTCCCCGCTTCTCAGCAGTGACCAGATCCGCCTTTAACAGCTTCTTCAACGCGTATGTGACCGTATGGGTATCTTCCACATTCAGCGTAAAGCAAATATCCGCCAGGCGCTTGGCCCTGTTGCGGTGATTAACCGAATGCAGCACCAGAATATCCAGTGACGCCAGATCCGCATAACCAGCCGCCGCCATGCAGCGCGATACCCAGCGTTGGAAGGCATGCCAACTGACCATAAGGCCATATTCATACTCACTCAGTTCTGCGGCCTTTTCGGAAACCAGATGCGAGGAAGAGACGATACGGCTTTTGGTCATTGGCCTACTCCACCGCCTGGGCTGTTTCATCGGCCTTGCCATAGCCGCCGCCGCCCGGGGTTTCCAATACGAAGACATCGCCTGCTTCAACTGCCCGCATGTCGGTTGCGGTCATCATCTCAATGCTGCCGTCCGTGCGCTCGATCCAGTTGCGGCCAACAGCGGCGTCTCCCCCGCCTGCCATGCCATAGGGTGGCACGATGCGGTGATTGGCCAGAATAACGACATCCATCGCCTCCAGGAAGCGCACGCGCCGGCGCACTCCATCGCCCCCATGATGACGCCCGACACCGCCAGAGCCCTTACGGATTTCAAAGCTTTCCAGCAATACTGGCAGACGCCATTCCAGGATTTCCGGATCGGTCAGGCGGCTGTTGGTCATATGGGTGTGCACAGCATCGGTGCCGTCGAAATCCGGTCCGGCCCCTGATCCACCACAGACGGTTTCGTAATACTGATACCGATCATTGCCCCAGACGAAGTTATTCATCGTCCCCTGGGCTGCAGCCATCACGCCCAGCGCGCCATACAGCGCATCGGTGACGATCTGGGACGTTTCCACATTCCCGGCAATCACAGCACCGGGATAGCGGGCGTTCAGCATGCAATCTTCCGGCAGAATGATGTCGATGGGTTTCAAGCACCCCTCATTCATCGGAATATCATCTTCGACTAATGTGCGGAAGACGTACAATACCGCCGCCTTACACACCGCCGCCGGGGCATTGAAATTATTCTGACCCTGAGGGCTGGTGCCGGTGAAGTCCACCGTCGCACCGCGATTGGGTTTGTCGATGGTGATCTTGACGCGAACGGTCTGACCATTATCCATGGGATAGTCGAAACTGCCATCCTTCAGGACATCAATCACGCGGCGCACCGATTCTTCGGCATTATCCTGCACATGGCCCATATAGGCCTCAACCGTGTCCAATCCGAAATGATCGACCATCTTGCCCAATTCCTGAACGCCCTTTTCATTGGCGGCCAATTGGGCACGCAGGTCGGCCAGGTTCTGATCCGGGTTGCGGGCGGGATATTTTGCGCCCAACAGGACCTTGCGGAAATCTTCTTCCCGATAGCGGCCCTGATCGACCAGTTTGAAATTGTCGATCAACACACCTTCTTCGTCGATATGCTTTGAATCCGGCGGTGCGGAGCCTGGTGTGCGGCCACCGATATCAGAATGGTGCCCGCGGCTGGCGACAAAGAACAGAATGCGACTGCCTGCGTCATCAAAAACAGGGGTTACAACGGTAACGTCTGGCAAATGGGTCCCGCCATTATAGGGATTGTTCAGGACATAGGCGTCGCCCGGCTTGATAGCGCCTTCATTATTGCGAACAACGGCACGGACACTTTCCCCCATGGACCCCAGATGTACCGGCATATGGGGGGCATTGGCGATCAGATTACCCGAGGAATCGAAGACGGCGCAGGAGAAATCCAGACGCTCCTTGATATTGACCGAATAGGCCGTGTTTTGCAGCGTATAGCCCATCTGTTCGGCAATCGACATGAACAGATTGTTGAAGACTTCCAGCATCACCGGGTCGCTGGTCGTACCAATGGCAACCTGGCGCGGCAGGGCCTCCACGCGGGTCAGGATTAAGTTGCCAATCGCGGTCATTTCCGCTTCCCAGCCGGGCTCGACAATATTGGTGCCGGTCCGCTCCACAACGATTGCGGGGCCTTTGATCTTCTGGCCTGGGGCCATTTTATCGCGGTCATAAGCGGGCGCCTGAACCGATTTCCCAGCCATATAGGCGGTGATGGTCTCCATTGGTTCCGGCGTTGCCTGACGGGTCGCCAGATCATCCACCGACAGGTCAAAAGTCCGGCCAATTGCTTCGACGGACAGGGCGGAGGCAACCAGCCCCTTGCTGCCCATCAAGAAGCCAAACCGCGAACGATACGCTTCCTTAAAGGCCTCGGACATAGCGTCCAGGGAGCCAAAAAGTACTTCCAGCGCTGTATCAGACCCATCATAGCGGATATGAACCTTGCGCAGGATTTCCGTGCGATCGTTTGGCACGTCCTGGCGGATCAGTTCTTTCTCCGCCTCTCCGGCCATGCCATCCAATTCCGAGCTCAACCGGCTCAACAAGCCCTCATCCAAGGGCTGTTCGACAGAGCGTTCCCGCATCGCGCGGATATCAGCCAGGCCCATGCCATAGGCCGACAGAACCCCCGCAAAGGGATGGATCAGAACCTTTGTCATGCCCAATGTATCGGCGATCAGACAGGCATGCTGCCCCCCGGCCCCACCAAAGCATTGCAGCGCGTATTCGGTCACATCATAGCCGCGCTGGACGGAGATTTTCTTAATCGCATTGGCCATGTTTTCGACTGCGATTTTCAGGAAACCTTCAGCAATCTCTTCCGGGCTGCGCGCCTCACCCGTCGCGGCCTCAACCTCTTTCGCCAGGGCGGCGAATTTCTTATGCACCGCATCGGCATCCAGCGGCTCATTCTGGTTGGGGCCAAAGACGGGCGGGAAGAATTGCGGCTGTAATTTCCCCAGCATCACATTGCAATCAGTCACCGCCAAAGGACCACCGCGCCGATAGGCAGCCGGTCCTGGATTCGCACCTGCGCTTTCGGGTCCAACGCGGAATCGCGCGCCATCAAACTGACAGATCGATCCCCCACCTGCAGCCACAGTATGGATCAGCATCATCGGCGCGCGCATCCGCACACCCGCGACCAGTGTTTCAAACGCCCGCTCGTATTCGCCATTGTAATGGGCGACATCGGTCGAGGTGCCCCCCATATCGAAGGTGATGACCTGATCGAAGCCAGCCTGTTCCGCTGTCTTCACCGATCCGACGATACCGCCCGCAGGGCCGGACAGGATGGCGTCCTTACCCTGGAACAATTTCGCATCGGTCAATCCGCCATTGGATTGCATGAATTGCAGGCGCACATCGCCCAATTCACCAGCAACCTGACGCACATAGCGCCCCAGAATGGGCGACAGATAGGCATCCACCACAGTGGTATCGCCGCGCCCGACAAATTTAATCAGCGGACTGGTTTCATGGCTGGTCGAAACCTGAGNAAACCCGATTTCCCGCGCCAGATCGGCGATTTTAATTTCATGATCCGGCACGCGATAGGCATGCATCAGCACGATGGCGACAGAGCGAATGCCATCATCAAAGGCAGCCTGTAGCTTCGGGCGCAGATCGTCTAAATCCAGAGGCGTGAGAACAGCATCCCTGGCATCAATCCGCTCCACCACTTCCTCAACCCGGTCATACAGCAATTCCGGTAGGATGATATTGCGGTCGAACAGACGCGGGCGCGCCTGATAAGCAATGCGTAATTGATCGCGGAAGCCTTTCGTGACCACCAACAAAGTGCGGTCGCCCTTGCGCTCCAACAGCGCATTGGTGGCAACGGTCGTTCCCATCTTCACAGCATCGATCTTGTCAGACGGAATAGGGTCGCCCTTCTTCAGGCCCAACAGGTCACGAATGCCCTGAACCGCCGCATCAGAATAGGCTTCAGGATTTTCCGACAGCAGCTTGTGGGTCAACAGCGTACCATCCGGCTTGCGCCCCACCACATCAGTGAACGTGCCACCCCGGTCAATCCAGAACTGCCAGCCGTCCCGTTGATCCTGATTTTCTTGCGCCGTGTTGGTCATGATGCTGTCTTTCCTTATATCCGAACACAGCAACAATGATAATTTATCAATAAATTGTCAACGATGGTGCAGACATTTCACTCAAATAAATATGCGCAGTGCCACTACTGTCGCTGTGCCCAGGCAAACCGCGACGATCAGGGGCAATCGCAACGCCGCCAGAACGGTAACCAATGCGGCCACACTCTCCGCCAGGCCGGTCGTCAGGGTCATCGGGACGACCAGGGCCGTCAATACGGCGGCAGGCATTGCTTCCATTGCCACCTTCACACGACCAACCGGTGTTACATAGCGCACCAGGATATACCCACCGACCCGAAACAACAGCGTTACTGCCGCCATACCCAACAAGGTCAGCAGATGAACAGGATCAAGTGTCATGCCGATGCCCCTGCAGTCACAGTGTTACGATACAACAGGGCGACAGTGGCCATCCCTCCTAATGCACCGAGAAATATGTACCAGTATCCGGGCAACCAGAGATGCGCCACCAGCGCGCACAGCGCTGACCCAAGCACTGCGACCAAGGACGTGCGCCCCCGCCACATCCCCCGGATCAGACACAGAAACATGGCAACGAACATAAAATCCGCGCCAAACCGCGCGGGGTTTTCAATCGCGCTGCCCAGCCAGGCGCCAATCGCGCAGGAAATGGGCCAGTTCAGATAAAACAACACCGTCAAACCGATGACATAACCCGGCGTCAATTGGGCACTGCCACCGCGCTTGATCGCCAATGCCCAGGTCTCATCAGAATGGATTGCAACAAACCAGGCCTTGGTCGCGACAGGCAAGTGCCGGACATGCGGGCGCAGCGCCGCCCCCATCAGGAAATAGCGCGTATTGGCAAGGGCGGTGGCCAGCACAACGGCAAAGACCGGCACCGGTGTTGCCCAGACATCAATCGACACGAATTGCGCGCCCCCGGCATAGGTCGTGGCACACATCAAAATGACCTCCAGCGGGCTGAGGCCCTTTTGGACGGCCAATGTCCCAAACAGCAAGCCAAAGGGGACAACCCCCGCCATCAGGGGCAGAATATCCAAAAACCCCCGCCGCAATTCGGGCCAGAAACCAGGTCGGTCCATAACACACTCCCCATCTCATTGATGAGAAGGGGTCTATCAGGACCGACCCGGTCATTATTGTAGATTATTGCAAAAAGGCCGTGCGGTACTTACCGGGCGTGACACCGATGGCGCCTTTGAAGAGTCGAGTCATGTGCGCCTGATCATAAAAGCCACAGGATACGGCAACATCGACCGGCATGTGACCTTGTGCCAGAAACTCTTTGGCCCGTTTCACCCGACACCCGATAACCCAGGCATGGGGTGTCACTCCAAGCGCCAATCGAAAACTGCGGATCAATCGATAGGGGCTGAACCCGACCAGTTGGGCCAAAATGGAAAGATCCAAATCCTGATCCAGATTATCCTGAATATACTCACAAACGCGCCGAATCGCAGAGGCCTCCCGCCCGATCCCGATGACGGGTCCGCGCAATTCACCATGGCGTTTGACCAACAGTGTCGCGGCCTCAGTCAAGGCGGAATCCCGCTCCAGTGATTGTGGGGCGGTCTGCAGGGCATAATGGGCCCCGGCCAAAAGCCGCCAAACCTCATTGTCCTGAAACAGGGCATTCCTGAAATGCACCTGACCACTCGGGCGTTCCGTCACCTGCTCACTTATTCCCGATATCAAAGAGACAGAGGGATAGAACATGCGATAGCGATATCCGTTTTCACCTGGGCTTCCATCATGCACTTCACCAGGATTAACGATACACACATCGCCCGCAACCGCGCGACGATTCACCCCGTTGAGGCGATAACACTCAACACCCTGTTCTATAACGCCCATGACATAGGTATCATGGGTATGGGGTGAATAGCTGTGATTAACAAAAGTCGCATGCAGGCATTCCAGGTCCTCCCATCGCGGGTCACGCCAAAAATTGACCTGATCGCGCTTGGACAAGCTGTCCTGATTTACGGCGGCTTCTTGCGTTATCATCGACATAATGGCGTTTTCCTATCACCGAATCCAAGCACAGGCTTGTATAAAATTGCAAAAACCAGTGATACAAAATTGAACGTTGACAATTTATTGATAAATCGTGATTGTTGTTACGCCTTCACCGATATCAGCATAATTGCGGACGGGAAGATGTTGGCGGCACAGACCTGACCAGCTAAGATTGGTCAATAGACTGTGCCCTTTGGGGACCATCAGTCGCGGACTTGACCCGGATGAACTGGGCAGACCGGTGACTTCAGACAGAATAGGGATCATTATTATGAGCAAACTAACCACCGTATTGGCCGCGGCAGCGCTGGCTTTCAGCCCGGTCATTGCACAGGCCGCTGAAATCACCTGGGACATGGCGAACGAATATAACGATACGTCAATCCACGCAGAAGGCGATAAGGTCTTCTCTCAAAAATTAAATGAACTGACCAATGGTGCGATTGAAATCACGCACCATTTCGGCGGTTCCATTGGCTTTAAGTCGAAAGACCAGTTGGATGCCGTTGCCGATGGTGCATTGCCTATTGCAGACACATATGTCGGCCCCCTGGGCGGCATTGACCCAATGTTTCTGCTGCCATCATTGCCTTTCCTGGCAAAGACGCCTGCTGATTCGCGTAAGCTGTACCTGACAGCAAAGGCGGACTATGACGCAGTATTTGCAGCGAATAACCAAAAACTGCTGTGGGCCTCTCCATGGCCCCCATCAGGCATCTGGGCAAAGAAGCCAGTTGATAGCCTGGATGCTCTGGCGAACCTGAAAATCCGCACCTATGATGCCAACGGCACGATTACCCTTCAGGAAGCAGGCGCAGCCCCAATCCAGCTCAGCTGGGCGGATGTTGTACCGCAGCTTTCCACTGGTGGGATCGACGCAGTTCTGACTTCTGCAGAAGGGGGCACGAATGCAAAGTTCTGGGAGCAACTGAGCCATTTCACGGAAGTGAATTATGCCATGCCCCTGAACATGATCCACATTAATCTGGATGTCTGGAATGACCTGTCGGACGCCAATAAAGAAGCAGTCCTAACCGCAGCAAAGGCAGCGGAAGACCATGTCTGGGCTGCCCTTGAAAAGCGTGTGGAACAGAACTATGCCGAAATGAAGGCCAATGGTTTGACCGTCGTAACCGGCGTTGATGCGGGCTACCTTGAGGCGCTGAACAAAGCGGGCGAAAAGGCGCGCTCGGAATGGCTCGAGAAAACGGGGGCCAAAGGTCAGGCAATTCTCGACGCCTACCTTAAGTAAGACTAGGTTTGACACAGTAAGCTAACGACCGGGGGGGCGGCCTGATGATCGCAATGATCAATCGTGTGGTGTCGACGATCAATCGGATCGCCGGGGCCATAGCCGCCCTTCTGCTGTTTTATGTACTCGTTCACATCATTTATGAGATTATCCTGCGCACGCTGTTTTCGACATCAACCTTCGTGCTGGATGAATTTGTCGGATACGCCGTTGCGGCGATGACGTTCCTTTCCCTTGGCTATGCGCTGGAAACCGGCTCTTTGATCCGGGTCGATCTTGCAATCACCCGTCTAAAGGGCCGTCTGCGTCGGTGGGTTGAACTCTTCTGTATCTCCAGCAGCTTTGGAATGGCCGGATTCTGCGCCTGGTGGGTCGGTCGTGATGCCTTGCGCAACTGGACCCGGGGATCGGTGTCAGAAAGCATAGCAGAAGTCCCATTATGGATCCCCGTCGGGGCGGTATGGCTGGGTTTGATCTTTCTTATGCTCCAACTATTCGCATATTTCCTGCGCGTTGCGGCGGGCGGCAACCCGATTGACAGCGAAGGAACCGAATAATGGATGCGATAGTCGCAGGCTTGACCGTTCTGCTCCTGATTCTTCTCTTCCTGGGCAGCGGCGTTTGGGTTTTCATCGGGCTGCTGTTGGTATCGACCAGCGGTTTGTTCCTGGTTCTGGATTTCCCGGCGCATCGCATTGGCGCGATTCTGGGGAAGATCCTGTTCCGCAGCGCCAGTTCATGGGAATTGGCGGCCATCCCTCTGTTCATCTGGATGGGGGAGATGATTCTGCGCACGGACATATCTTCCAAACTGTTTCGGGGCCTGGCGCCGCTGGTGCGCCATATTCCCGGCGGCCTGATCCATACAAATGTTGTTGGGTCGACTTTGTTTGCCGCTGTCTCTGGATCATCAGCCGCAACCACGGCAACCGTGGGCAAGATCACATCCGTGGAACTGAAACGTCGCGGCTATGACGAAAAACTGTCCATTGGGTCGCTGGCTGGCGCGGGCAGTCTGGGCCTGTTAATCCCGCCATCGATCGTCATGATCATCTATGGTGTCCTGGCAGAAGTATCAATTTCCCAACTGTTCGCTGCAGGCGTTTTGCCCGGGCTTCTGGTTGCCTTCCTATATTCCGCGTATATTGCACTTAGATGCAAAATCAACCCGGCCCTTGCGCCCAAAAATACAGATGACGCAACCACTGTGTTTCAGTCATTCAAGGATCTAAGCCCAGTATTGGGTCTGATCATCATTGTTCTAGGGGCTATCTATTCCGGCCTGGCAACCCCATCGGAAGCCGCCGCTGTTGGTGTGCTGGGAACCCTGGTTCTGGTTATCGGCACGGGTCAGATGTCCTGGAAAATGATCACGGAAAGCCTGATGGGGGCAGTGCGGTCGTCTGCCATGGTCTGTTCCATTCTGGTTGCCGCAGCCTTCCTGTCCACTGCAATGGGCTATATGCATGTGCCCCAGGATGTCGCGACCGCGATTGCGGCCCTGGATATCGGACCCTATGGCCTGATCATGATATTGGCGGTTTTCTACATCGTCCTTGGGCTGTTCCTGGATGGCATATCGATTGTGGTGATGAGCCTGCCCATAACCCTGCCCCCGATCATCGCGATGGGATTCGACCCCATCTGGTTTGGTGTGTTTCTGGTGCTGATGGTGGAACTGGGTCAGATGACGCCGCCTGTCGGTTTTAACCTGTTCGTCTTGCAGGGCTTAACGGGGATACCGGTCAATCGTGTCGCAATTGCCGCCTTGCCTTTCTTCATTCTGATGGGAGCCGCTGTCGCGATTATCACCATCTGGCCGGAAATCGCCCTGTGGCTACCGCAGATTTTATTCAAGTAAACGCGCCGTTCAACCGTTTTACATCTTGTATTTGACTACCTGCTCGGAATACCCATATGCACAGGGGAAGTGCCGTGATGTGAGGGAGACAGCGGTACCAGATGGCGGGGGAGAAGCCCCATCTGCAAACATTACACGAGGTCTTGATCTTTTATGGACATAATATTTCTGGTCGCCGGTCTCGCCATACTTTTCGTTGGGGGCGAATTGACGGTGCGCGGCGCGGTGGGACTGGCCAGGTTTCTGGGTGTCTCTCCCGCAGTGATTGGCTTGACTGTGGTGGGGTTTGGAACATCAGCACCTGAACTGGTGGTCACAGTCCAAGCAGCCCTTGCCGGTAAAAGTGGCCTGGCGATTGGGAATGTCGTTGGCTCCAATATTTCAAATCTGCTGCTGATACTGGGTGTTGGCGCTGTCATGTGGCCGCTGACCTGTGGGCTTGCCGCGGCCAAGCGGGATGCTGGCATGATGGTTTTTTCCGCCGTTATTCTGGTTGCCCTTGGGATGTATGGCCAGATTGAATGGTGGCATGGCATCATAATGGTTGGCTTGTTGCTGATTTATCTGGGCGCGACCTATTTTAATGATAAGAAAGATCAGGCCTCACGAAAGCTGCATGAGCGAGAAGTTGAGGAACTGGAAGAGTTGGAAAGCGCCCCGACATCGGTGCCTTTGATCTTTCTGTTCACAGCGCTGGGCCTGGTTGGCCTAGTCGTTGGTGCCGATTTGATGGTCAAAGGTGCCATTGGAATCGCGGAGAGTTTCGGTGTTCCAGAAACCGTCATCGGCCTGACAATCGTTGCCCTGGGGACGTCTTTGCCCGAACTGGCAGCAACCGCCGTTGCGGCCTATCGTAAACATACCGATGTGGCGATTGCGAATGTTTTGGGCTCTTGTGTCTTTAATGTTCTCTCGATATTGGGGATTACTTCTATGGTTTCCACCCTTGTCGTGGAGCCGGATATCCGGAACATCGATCTTTGGGTGATGCTGGCGGCGACGCTTTTCGTCACTGTTATGTTGTTGAAGAATTGTAAAATCGGTCGCGCCACAGGGGCGGTATTGATACTGGCCTATGTCGCCTATATTGCCAGCCTGGCGCCAAGAGTGATGTAAATCTTAGAAATCGTCATAGGATGGCAATCAAATCATGATGGGGTGGCCTGGCTTTCGTAACCCATATGTGAATTGAGCCCCTATGAGCGCTGTCAAAAACGTCCTATTCGTGACCTTCGATCAATGGCGATGGGATTGTCTGTCGGCGATTGATCATCCGGTTTTGCGTACGCCGAATCTGGATGCCTTCTGCCAGGATGCGACCCATTTCGCGAACCACTGGTCGGTCACTTGCCCCTGTGGGCCGGGGCGCAGTGCTCTGTTAACCGGCACCTATCAGCACAAGAACCGCGCCTTGCGCAACGGCACACCACTGGACCGACGTTTCACCAATGTCGCGCTGGAAGCCCGCAAGCTGAATTTTGATCCTGTCCTGTTTGGCTACACCGACATCTCACCCGATCCACGGGGGGCGGATCACCGCGACCCCGTGTTCAATTCCTACGAAGGTGTTCTGCCAGGGATGACCCGACTATGCCGGCTGGATGAAGACTTCGGCCCCTGGTTCGCGGACCTCAAGAAAAAGGGATACACCCTGCCGCAGCGGCCTTGGGACATATTCCGACCCTCAGAAGGATATGACGATAAACCTGCCAGCTTTGCCCCCGCGCGGTTCAAGGCGGAAGACAGCAACACGGCCTTCCTGACCAATGCGGTTCTGGACTATCTGGATGCACGCCAGGGAAAGCCATTTTTTGCCCATGTGACCTATATCAGCCCGCATCCCCCCTTCATCGCGCCCGCCCCTTACAATGCGCGGTATGATGCCGATGCTGTCCCAATGCCCAACCGTGCCGTCAGCCCGGAAAAGGAAGGGGATGTTCATCCGTGGTTGAAACATCACCTGGCGACCTATGACACGAATTCCGCCCTGGTGGAAAAAATGGTGGTGGGTCAGAGAACCGCCGCAACCGCCCTGTCAGACGCCGAAATCCGTCAATTGCGCGCGACCTATTACGGCATGATCAATGAGGTGGAGGATAATTTCACCCGCATCCTGGATCGCCTGAAGGAAAGTGGCGAGTATGATCAGACCCTGATCGTCCTCACATCCGATCATGGGGAACAATCCGGCGATCATTGGCTGTTTTCCAAGACCGGTTTTTTTGACGAAAGTTATCGCGTGCCACTGATCATCCGGGACCCAAGACCGGAAGCGAAGGCCGGGCGAGGGCGCAAGGTTCAGGCCTTTACAGAATCCGTTGATGTGACACCAACCATTCTACACGCCCTTGGTGCCCCCATCCCGCGCCAGGTTGACGGCAAACCCCTATCATCATGGCTGGCAGGGCAAACACCCGAAAACTGGCGGACAGAAGCCCATATTGAATTTGATTTTGGCGATCCTGTCGCGCGAACTGCGGAACAGGCCCTGGGCCTTAGAACAGACGAATGCAGCCTGACGGTGATCCGATCGGATCGATATAAATATGTCCACTTCGCCGCCTTACCGCCCTTGTTCTATGACCTTCAAGAAGACCCATATCAATTGGTCAATCGCGCGGCTGATCCTGCCTATCAGGCGGCAATGCTGGACATGGCCCAGCGCCTTATCACCTGGCGCATGCAGACAGAAGACCGGGACTTATCCTATTTCCACATTGAAAATGGTGCCTATGAATTGCCAGATGATCGCTATGCTGATCTTCTGTAAGCAGCCATAACAGTAAGGTTCTTAAATGACATCTAATTCCACAGCCCCCCGCACGGATGTTCCCCGCATGATTGGTCATCGCGGGGCCGCAGCCCATGCCCCCGAAAATACAATTCCGGGATTAAAGAAGGCCAAAGAGCTTGGCGCGCGCTGGGTTGAATTCGACTGCATGCTGTCAATGGACGAGGTGGTCGTGCTGCATCACGACGATACGCTGGACAGGACTACAAACGGCACAGGGCTGGTGTCAGAAAAATCCTTCGTCGAATTGCGTCGGTTGGATGCGGGGGCATGGTTTGGGCCAGAATTTAAAGGGACCGCTATTCCCAGTTTTGATCAGACCATCGCAGAACTGACATCGCTGGGGCTGGGGGCGAATGTGGAAATCAAGCCCGTCACCGGTCATGAACGCCGCACCGGACAGGTCGTTGCGGCCCAAACAGCCCAATTGTGGCCAGCCAGCCTGCCGCCAGCCCTGCTCTCCTCCTTCTCTCTTGACGCCCTGGAGGAAGCAATGAAGATCGCCCCACAGGTAGACCGGGCCATCCTGTGGTGGAACATTCCCGAAGACTGGCACGACCATCACATGCGTTTAGGCGCGTCCGCTGCCCATGTCAGCGCCAAGAAGTTAAGTGACCGCCAAGCCGCTGCATTCCGGGATGCTGGCGTCCCATTTCGCGTCTATACCGTCAATGACCCAGCCGACGCGGAGCGTCTGTTCGCCCTGGGATGCGAGACGATCTTCACGGATTACCCAGATCGATTTGCTTGAGCCGGGGCGCGATGTGTTCCCGGCGCACACAAATCCAAGGAACCATCGGCGCTTTTGCATCGCGGTAAATGCCTGTAAACAGATGCAATGACCGATAGAATCCATCCCCCCACAGGTATCATTCCGGGCCTTTCTGACGAACGTCTGGCAACCATCCTGTTATTTGTCGTTCCCATCTTCTTTGCCACCAATATCCTGGTTGCAAAGGCGACGGCGGATTTCATCCCGCCGGTGCATCTCGCCTTCCTGCGCTGGGTGGCAACCTTCCTGCTGTTGCTGCCCCTTGTTGGGGGGCGGTTATGGGTGCGACGGGGTGCCATTATGCGGGAATGGAAAGACCTGCTGGTTCTGGGTGGCCTTGGTATGGGGATATGCGGGGCCTTTGTTTACATCGCAGCGGATACCACATCAGCGGTTAATATCGGCCTGATCTATTCCGCCTCTCCCGTTCTGATCACATTGCTATCGGCCTTGATTTATAAGGAACAGGTCCGCCGCCTGGGCATTGTGGGGATGATTCTGAGCCTGACCGGGGTCATGATTATTATTACCCGTGCGGATTTAAATGTCCTCCTGTCCCTATCGTTTACAGAAGGCGACATCTGGATTCTGGCCTCCATGATCAGTTGGGCGCTGTATTCAGTTCTGCTGCGCCACCGCCCCAGTGAAATGGGTCTGACAACACGCCTTGGTGCCATCGTCCTGGCCGGGATCATTATCCTGGCCCCCTTCACGGTCTGGGAAACAATGCAGGGTCAATCTCCCGACTGGGGTTGGGATGTCTTTGGATGGGTTGCGATACTGGCGGTCTTCGCCTCCTTTGGGGCCTATCAGCTGCATGGATTTGTTCAGCGGACATTGGGGGCCAGCCGCACAAGTCTGTTTTTGTACATGATGCCGCTATACAGCGCAGGTCTTGCATGGCTGTTGCTGGGTGAAGTACCCCAGATCTATCATTGGATCGGGGCCGCCTTTGTTTTACCCGGCCTGATGCTGGCCAATAGCGGGCGCGCGAAACCTGCCAAATTGTGATCTGGAAAGGGATGAATAATGACAGATCTGTTCCCTGGCTTTCGTGAAGACCGGATAACTGTTTCACACAGTCTTGCAGATAACGTGACCTTGAATTGCCGCATTGGGGGCAATGGCCCCCCCTTACTGCTGCTGCATGGCTATCCCCAGACAGGCGCGATGTGGCACAAGATTGCCGGTCCCCTGGCGCGCAATTTCACCGTCATCTGTCCGGATCTGCGCGGTTATGGTGCATCCGACACCCCAGAAACAGATGCCGATCACCTGCCCTATTCCAAACGGGCGGTTGCGGCGGATATGGTGGCCCTGATGGCGCAACTGGGTCATGACCAGTTTCAGGTCGCGGGGCATGATCGCGGGGGGCGCGTGACGCACCGGCTGTGCCTGGACCATCCTGATGCTGTGATCCGTGCAGCGGTGCTGGATATTATCCCGACGCGCACCCTGTTTAAGACCGCGACCCAGGCCGTCGCCCAGGCCTATTATCACTGGTATTTTCTGGCCCAGCCTGCACCCTATCCGGAAACCCTGATCGGTGCGGATCCGGTCTATTATTTCCGCCATAAGGCGGGCGGATTGAGCCAAAGTGGCCTGAGCTTTTTTGACCCCACCGCCCAGGCGGAATACGAAGCCGCCTTTTCCAACCCTGCCGTCATCCATGCCAGTTGCGAGGATTACCGCGCCGGGGCCGGAATTGACTTGATCCATGACGAAGCGGATCTGGACCAGAAAATCACCTGCCCCCTGCTGGTCCTATGGGGTGCGAAAGCCCCGATGCACACGCATTATGATGTCCTGGAAACTTGGCGCGACCGTGCTGTCGTCCCCGAAGGTCATGCAATCGAATCCGGCCATTTCCTGGCAGAAGAAAATCCGACCGACACCCTGGCGGCGTTTGAAAAATTCTTTAAGTGCTAGACACTCCGCAATGCCTCATGGCCGCGGACCTTAATCATGACCTGGGAATCCGGGGCTTCTGAGGGCGTGCTGCGCAGCCAACTGGTCCATCCCAGTCGTAAATCCCCGCCCAGGCGGCTGGCTGGCACCGCATCCTGTTGGGCGATCAGGCGAGCGGAAAAATTGTATTCCGGCGAAACATAGAACATGACCATGGACAAAAGCGGTCGATGACAGGCCCCGCCGGGAAGGAAGCTTTCAAAAGTTTCACGGTCCAGCGGGCCGATTTGCAACTCCAATCCGGATTGCTGGTCCCAATAGCGACTGCCCAGAAACGCCGCTGTCCCCAACGCATTGTTGCGCCCGGACAGACCGCCCAGACGCCCCCCTATGACAGTTTCCTGACCGGGTTCCAGGCGCACCCAATCACCAACGAACTGTTTCACCTTGACCGGCAGCCCATAATAATCCGCCACCATGCTTTGCAGCCCCAACGCGGTGCGGGGGCGATGCACCAATAGACCGGCATAGCGCAACAAGGAGCGATCGCTGACCGACATCCGCTCGTCCAGACCATCAGTGCCAAGGCCGATAAAGCTGCGCAGGAATTTTGCGATCAGGGTTCGATGGGGGGGGCGCGTGTCCAGCCCAATCCGATGCGCCTTGCGCACCCGCACCATCAGGGAGGCCAGACGATGGTTGAAGATATCCAGAAATGCCCGCCAGGCCGTATCTTTCTTTGAAACGCGCTGGATCAACCGTTCTGTCAGAGGGCGCGGCAAGGGTCCCATCGCCCCGGCCAGCCCCATGAACCGGATCATCATTTCATCAGGCTTGTCCAGCGATTGCGGATGGTAGGATTTAATAGAACTGGGTGGAAAAGCCAGCGAGGGGTCGGCATTGAAATGCACCGCTTCCCTGCGGGGGTCCGACCCCTCCCCCACGGGAACGAATTCGCTGTCGGGATCAATCCCGACACCGCGCATCAATTCTGTCGTCCGCACCGCCTGATAGAAATCAAAGCGATAGGGACGGTCGCGCAATTCCTCGATCAGAGGAGGAACTGATCGCCGGCTCTTGCTGGCCATTCCTTCCAGACCCCTTCTCGTTGAACGGATTGCACGGATAATTTAGAGAATGAATTGACCGAGGCATACAGCCCCAAAAACCTGTCCAGAACCGAGGCCAGCAGGATCGCGCTGGACCCGACATAGGCACGTTCATCAACCGTCAGGATGACCTCAACCCCCCGGGCAAAGCCGCGCCAGGCATCCGGTCCCATGCGGGCGACAGCGCGACGACATTGCATATCCACAATGCCGTTGATCTGTTGTTCCGTACCCGCCGTTCTGTCATTGGCATATAAACGCAATATTTCCTGTAACGCCGTCAGCGATCCTTCAAACTGACTGAGGGACAGATAGTTCAGGGACAGATGCGACACCAGGCGCCACAGGGTCTCTCCCCCAATCGGTGGCTCAATCTGGGGCGTTGGTTTGTACAATGCCGTGATGCCAGAGACCGGGGCCCCCATTTCTGTCTGCAAAATCGCACCGGGGCGCAATTGCTCAGCCAATCCACGATTGGTGCACCAGGTATGGGCAAACAGGGTCGTCGTCGCGGGCATCGTCGGGCGATAGTCCAGATCGACAAAACTTAGATAGATATCGGTGCCGGGCATATCAGACTGGCCGGTCATATCCCGCCTTGCATACCAGAAGGCACGGGAATTGCGGCTGTATGCGGCATGATTGAAGGAAAAGAACGGTTCCACCCGGAACGCATCCGCCTGTTCCTGATTGCTGGCAGTGACAGAGCGGATAGAGTGGATTTCCGTCGTCAGTTCGCGCCGACGATCCCCGACAAGTCGATATTCAGACTCCCGCCCATCAATGCGGATCGGCTCTGACGTCTTGCTGAACAGATTGACGATGGGCGTTGTGAATAGCTGAAAATTCCCCGGCTCCACCGTTACGCTGCGCGGCGGCGGCACATCCAGCAAAATCAAGATATCCAATACCTGATCCGCCTGCGCCGAGGCCAGACCATCGATATCGAAATACAGGAATTTCTCTGAGAAGGTGAAATACTCCCGCAACAAATGATAAGCTGGTTGTCCGTGACCGGGTACATCGATTACGGCTTCATCGCGTTCGAACCCGACAGGGCTGATCGCCGCAGGCCCTAGCATGACAGGCTTCTTCGTTTCCCCATCTGCGATCAGTGCGACGCCTTTTGCATTCACGAACAATAATTCATACAAACTGTCGGCCAATACCCGGTCGGCATGGATATGGAACCGCAACCGATCCATTTCCAACGCGCGCAGCGGGTCGGCCTCTGCCGTAATCCGCAATCGCAACACGGCATTCACATCCGTCTGCGCATCCAGAAAGTCATAGCGATCTGTTGATTCTATTCCGGCCTGAGTAACTGAAATGGGCCACAGTTCGACCGGATAAACCGTTCTGAAGCGACAGCTCATCCCATTTGGCGCAGTCGCATAGAGATCACTGCCTTTGGGCACATTATAGCCGCTGGTCATCTTGCCCCGCGCGCTATCGACATTGAAACGCGCAATGGTCATGGACGGAATCGGATCAACAAATTGTGGATACAGAATGCCCAACAAGGCCTGGGGGATCTGCGGAAATTCGGCATCAATGTTCTGCTGAATGCGTCCGGTCAGAAACGCGAAACTCTCAATCAAGCGCTCGACATGGGGGTCAGCGGATTCAGAGCCGCCAAATTCCAATCGACCGGCAATCTTGGGATAGGTCTCTGCAAACGCATTGCCCATGCGGCGCAGATATCCTAATTCCCGCTGATAATGCCCTAACAGGGCATCGCGTGTGGACTTACCGGCCATCAATACCCACTCCCGTCATGCCCACCGCCATCGATCTTCAAGGGGAAGGAAATCGGTTCGATCACATCACCAAATTTCAGCCCCCCTTCGATGCGCAGGCTCAGTTGGCCGGTTTCTTTTTGAATAGCTTCGACAACAACATTCACACGGGTCATCCTGGGTTCATAGGCGGCGATGGTGCGGGCCACATGGCGCGCGACCTTGTCACGATCCCGAGGGTTTGCTGTGAACAGATGAGCAAGATCAATCAGGCCATAATCTGGCACGCCCCGATTATCATAATCTATCTCTGATTCGCTCCAACCACAGCGCGTGTTCAACAGGGTGTGAATCTCGCCGCGCACGGAGTCTGCAAGCCCATCCAGGTCAAGATATCGCCGGGGCACAGGTTCATTGGGAACACCTGGATCATCGTCTGTCAGACGGTCAAACAGTGGGGCCAAGGCCCCCTTTTTCGTGCGGAGGGATCGCATGCTCTCCCCCTTTCCAGACGTCAGGCTACGATAAGGTCGTGCGCTTTAATGCGCTTCATCGACACCCCCGGATCAAGACCCGGAATGTATATTTGCAAGAAGCTGTGCGCAGAACCGGAATTACTGGACGCGTTCGCCGAAGAACCACCCATCGCGCCAAAGGACATCAATCCGGCTGACAGAGATGCAGCGCCGCCAATCCCGCCACCTCCCGCCATGGACCCAGGCTGCTTGATCGCAGCCGCCCCCAGGCCGACAGGCTCAATTTCCCCTATAAAGCCCCAAACCGGTACCCGCAGCTTTATGGCCACGGCATAGCGATCACCAACCTTCGAACCAGAATAGGCCGAAATGCCCCTGAAGATATCCCGGCGCGACTGACCGCCCGATGCCGATGCCAGTTTGTGGCGCGCATCAAAGCCTGGATCAGACTTCAGCGGCTTATACGGGGACCACAATACCGGCACACCATACTGTGCGCCATGATGGAAGTTTGCATGCTTGGACAGGGTGAAAACGGTGGTGTTCGCCTTCAACAGGATACGCCGCGCTTTTTTCCCCTTGAAGGTTCTGCGCACATTGGCTGGAACATTTCTCCACTCGACATTTTCATTTAAGGCAGCGCCCATTACCCAGTCCCATCCGTGCCTGATCGGCTAGAGCATCATGCGTTCGCATAAGCTCACACATGACACTCTAACCATTTATTTTTTCAGCAAATACGTCCTCGCAAACGATTCCGTTGTCTCGGGATTTGCTCTGGTGGGCGTTACGCATCCGCACCCTTGTTTACGGTCACATCCCATTCGGACGCGATGGACCCTGGTTCCTTCATGTCTTCCGACTGAACCTTCACTTCCCATTTGATCTTGGTATAGTTCAGGCTGACAGTTTCAACCGGCGTGTCATCGCCGCCGCCCCCGATGGAGACATTGGAGACCATGGTGTTTTCCAGCGTATAGATCATTTGAGGGACATGCGCCTTCTCACCAGAGGCGCGCAGCACCGTGAATGTCACCTGGCCCAAATTCGCGCCGATGCAGCATTTGTAATTCAGCAGGGGAGAAGACTTGTCGGCATATTTGGTGATCGTGAAATCACTGTGTTCCACACGACCACGGGCGCGCCCAACATTGGATACATCGGTATGCAGGTGATTGTGCACCGAATGACTGAAGGCCAGGCACATGATTTGCTTTTCAAAGCCTTCTAAGGTCGCCTCACCTTCGACCCCGTCGATTTTAATGACCAATACGTCCATTGCGCCTTTTCCTTATCTCATCGTGTCGATGCGGTGGCATCCGCCGCCGCGTGTCCCGGGCCAAACAACCCGATCATTCAATTAAGCAGCAGGCGGCGGCAGTTCCGCGACCAGGCGAACCGATGCGGTCAGTTCTTCCAACTGGAAATGCGGCTTCAGGAATACCGTCGCATTGTACGCCCCCGGCTTGCCCGGAATTTCGCGAACATCAACCCGCGCTTCCCGCAAGGGGAACCGTGCCTTGGTATTCTGGGGCGCATCATCGGTCAGCAGCACGTAGTTCGCGATCCAGGTGTTCAGATATTCTTCAACATTGGCTGCGGTCAGGAAGCTGCCGACCTTGTCGCGCATAATCGCCTTCATGTAATGGGCGAAGCGAGAGGCCGCCATGATGTAAGGCAGGCGTGCCGACAGGGCCGCATTGGCATTGGCGGAGTCCAGATTGTACTTCTTGGGTTTCTGAACTGTCTGACCACCAAAGAATGCGGCATAGTCCGTTCCCTTACAGTGACATAGGGCAATAAAGCCAAGATCCGACAATTCCTTTTCACGGCGATCGGTAATGGCAATTTCCGTCGGACATTTCAGGGCAATATCGCCCTCATCAGTCTTGAAGGTATGGGTCGGCAGGCCCTTGACCACACCACCGCCTTCAACACCGCGAATTGCCGCCGTCCAGCCATACAGCGAGAACGCATTGGTGATACGCTGAGCCATCGCCCAGGCGGCACTGCCCCACAGATATTTGGAATGATCGCGCCCGTCGACATCTTCTGCGAAATCGATGCCTTCAACCGGTACCGTATTGGGGCCATAGGGCAAACGCATCAGCGTATGGGGCAGCGTCAGCACCATATAGCGGCTGTCTTCGCTGTCGCGGAAGCTGCGCCATTTGATCATTTCGGCACTCTCAAAGATCTTAGAGAGATCGCGCGGCGTGCCCAGATCGGTAAAGCTGTCCATATCGAACATGCGCGGTGACGCCGAGGCGATCATTGGCGCATGCGCTGCCGCCGCGACTTCCGCCAGCTTTTCCATCAGTGCGAATTGCTGAGGGTGACGACCGAATTCAAAATCTGCCATCAGGCAGCTATAAGGATGGCCGCCAAATGTGCCATATTCTTCTTCGTAGATCATTTTGAACAAGGCGGACTGGTCAAATTCAACCGCCTTTTCCAGATCTGCCAGCAAGTCCTTGGAAGAGGTGTTCAGCACACGCAGCTTAAGCTGGGTACCGGTTTCCGTTCCCATGACCAGGAAATGCAGGCCACGCCAGCTTGCTTCCAGCTTTTGGAAGTCCGGCTGATGCATGACTTCGTTCAACTGTTCAGTGATCAGCGCATCGATTTCCGCGATCTTCTGATTGATCGACGCGACCGTGTCACTGGACACATCCGTGCCCGACTCAACAACAGAATCTATGAACTCCCCGATCAGGTCCTGGGCATAAGCCTTTTGCCCCTCGTCCCGCGCCAGCTTCCCCTCGACCATAATCTGTTCGAGTGCGTTGAGTTCCTCGGTCTTGTCCGCCATCCTAATTCCCCTTTATCGGGTCCCCTTTTCGGGTCCGGATATATCCATGCCGCCATATTGTGGCGTTAAACCCAGCTTACGAGCTTACTTGCCCTTAGAATCTTCCAGAAGCTTCTTAACTTCCTTTTGCTTGTCCGCATTCCCGACCATTTCACGCAACAGCGCTTCCAGATCGTCATTGCCATCCAGCTTGGTCAGAAGGTCGCTTAACCGCTGACGGGCCTCATACAGCTTGCGCAGTGGCTCGATCTGCTTGACGACCTGTACGGGTTCAAAATCTTCCAGCGAGCGAAAGTTTAGCTCGACATTCATCTTGCCACCGTCTTTGCTGTCTTCCTCAGCCATTTTATTATCGACCTGGAAGGCAAGGCGCGGCTTGATGCTGGCCAGAATATCGTTGAAGTTATCGCGATCAATTTCGACGAATTTGCGCTCTTTCATCTTCGGCAAAGGCTCTGACGGCTTGCCGGACAGATCAGAGATGATCCCCATGACGAAAGGCAATTCCTTCATCTGGATCGCATTGCCGATTTCCACATCATAGGTGATCTGAACGCGCGGCGGGCGGACCCGACTGATCTTGTGCTGAATACTATCGGACATCGATGTCCCCCTTCATCGGACCGCCCGGTCTTCGCCCCATCCGGGCGATTAACCAGACACTCTGCTAACGACTTCAGCTTTTGAAAGCTGCCAGTTTAAACCTTTGCGGCGCACATCGCCGGATACCCCAAATTCGAATCGGCTTCCGCGCCATGATTCGCAAGACAAGTTAAATGAAAGTCACTTACTATTGCAAGAGTTTCCATGCTCTATCTTTTTTTCGAATTATGTTACTTAAATAGCCTTATGAGCACCTAAAACGATTACTGATATAGCACCCGCTATTTCCTTAATTTTTAATTAATATATAACATATTGATAAATATAGATAAAATCATAATGTGGTGAAGTCCGGGAAATCCGTATAAACTGATCGGGATAAAAAAACCGCCTGGGAGGCATTCCTGTATGAGTGATGAAATTATTGAATTAATTGGGTCAGACAGCCCCAACGGTCACATTCGTATCCGTATTGATTTGGAATTGCCGCACGATCAGGCGATGCAGATACTTCAAACTGTTCATGATTATAAGGATCAGAAGCAAAAAGAAGAAGCTGCCAAGATGCGCCGAGACGAAGCGGAGCGCCGCAAGGCAGAGGCGGAAGCCCGCAAGGCCGCCAAGACGGAAGCGGCGAAAGCAAAGAAATCCGGCGCCGCCAAAGGCAGCAGCGACGACGCAGCCAAGGCCTGATAAGACAATTACAATCTTCCCCAGATCAGTCCCCGAGATGAGAGAGACCCATGGCAGAGAAAATTCTGGAATTTAATGGCAGCGCGACCCTTCCAACGTCCTTGAAGGTCAATATCCAAATGGAAATGCCTTACGAGTTGGCGGTGAAAATCCTGGATTTGATCCAAAAGAACATGCCGGAGGAGCCGCCGACCACCGAGGCAGAGTCCTAACCCAACTTCCGAAAATCAGTCGGACGCCTGGACCTGTTCAATCGCTGCTGCCGTTAATGTGCTAAGCGATTGATTTTGTGTGCCCTTATCATCAAAATTCTTTGGATCCAGCCAGGCCTGAAATGCCTTCTTCACCGCAGGCCATTCACGGTCCAACAGCGAGAACCAGGCCGTGTCGCGGTTGTGACCCTTAACAACCGACATCTGACGGAACGTGCCTTCATAGCTGAAGCCCAGGCGTAACGCTGCGGCCTTGGACGCGTCGTTCAGGGCATTGCATTTCCATTCATAGCGACGGTATCCCAGGTCATCAAATACATGGGACATCATCAAAAACATCGCTTCTGTGGACAGCACACTGCGCTGCATCACGGGGGAAAAATTGATATGCCCGACTTCTATGGAAGACACTTTTGGATCAATGCGCAGATAACTGGCAACGCCAACGGCTTTGTCTGTCGCCTGATCTATCACCGCATAGAACAGGGGATCCGTGCCCAGACATGCCTTTTCCATCCAGGCACGATAGTCTGCCACTGACGCAAAGGGACCATAAGGAAGATAGGTCCAATAGCGCGCATCGTCCGCCTTGCAATTGGCCGCATGGAGATCTGCGGCATGGCGGTCTGGATCAATCCGCTCCAGCCGTCCTGTCCGTCCGGTCATGACTGAAATGGTAGGCGGCTGGGGGGGTGTAAAATTCGGAACGGCGGGCCCGATGAGTTGGCCCAATTCATTCACAACCGGTTTCATTCTTTACCCTTTCAACACAGACTGTCTTATTGCCGACAGCGATACAGCGCGTTCCCGGCGAACAAAAGGGCCACTAACAAATATCACAGAGGGCCATCCAAGACCCCGTTATCCTTCCGCTGATTGCCCAAATACCACAATGAGCATGCCCAAAGCTGCCAGAGACGCGAAAACTACAGCCCTGAACCAGGATCGTTCCCTCGCGGCACTGATAGCGGCAATTCCAGCCTGAAGCGCATAATAGACGGCAAAGGCGCGGGAAGCGTAGCTGATGATATCAAACACGCCAGAAGTCCAGGTCAACGACACGCCTATCCCGGTCAACAGCGCATAGGCTTTACCGGGGGTGATGCGATGGTGCGACACTTCGGAAATCAGCCCGCCCGATCCGCTGGTATCGGCAACAGCCGCACTGAACTGCGCTGCCAGAGCCGCCGCCACCAGCAGAAATGGCAGGATCGGGGCGACAACCTTCATCATGTCGACAATGGCCGTCTCTGTAAGCACCAGCGCATCCTGTTCGAACACATACGCCAGCAATGCGATATAAATCACATAAATTCCGGTCGACACCCATTGGGCCCATCGCATGGATGTCGCGCGGATCTGACTGTTGTATTCCGCCCCCAGATACCGTGATGTCTCGAAACCCTGAACCGTAACAATCAAGCCAAAAGCTATCGTGATCCCTGCCCATCCGGTTTCCACCAGAGGATTAAAGATCAGTCCCGAATGGGTCGCCTTGTCTTCAAAAAAAATCGCCAAGCCAATCAGCAATCCTGCGATTATCGCCAGTTTTACCGAAACGGAGACATACTCCATCTGCTCAAGGGACTTGAAACCACGGGTCCATCCGACCGTGACGATCAACAGATAAACCGCCGTTGTCACAAGCTTGGCGTAGAAGGGCGCATTCAATGGCGTCAGGCTGACGGCGAAGGCACCAAACAGATTTAAGTAATAGGCCACAGAAATGATATAGGCGAAACCAAGCGCGCCGGATGCGACAGTTTCCAGTGTATCGATACCACGCCCACGGTCGACGCCCAGTGTCTCAATAACACCGATATTATAGCGGATAGCCGCCCCATAAAGATACGCCCCGGCACATAACACAGCCATTACCAGCGGCGCATACATCCCATAGGACGCGACCAGAATGGGCCCCAAAACCAGAAAGCCGCTGCCAATGATGGATGCCAGCGGGGTGGTCATCGCCCGCCAAGTCTTAGAGAGGCGAACACGGGGCATCCAAAGCATCAGCCCCGCCAGAATGACGGCGAGAATGACCGCGATATCAATCACCATTCCGCGTTACGCCCTTTTTGGAGTCTGTGCGATGAGCCTGTTTTCTTGTAACGGCTTTAAAGGGCAAGAGAAGCCCTAATCCACGATAAACAGCGTTGCGCCACGGTCACCGGTGGAGGATCGATGGGGCTCTGCCTGATCGGCAACTTGATAGCTGATACCGGGCGTCAGGACAAAGGTACGACCGTCTTCCAGTTCCGTGTGCAATTCGCCTTCCAGACACAGGAGGATATGCCCCTTCTGGCACCAATGGTCGGCGAGATAATTGGGGCTGTAGGTCACCATTCGAACGCGGATATCCCCAAAATTCTGGGTCCGCCAGGTGGCGTATCCGGTTTCCCCCGGATGTCGGGTTTCAGGAATATCAGCCCAGGTCGTAATGCCAAAAGGAATGTCCGAAAGCTTCATTCAGCGCTCTGCTCAGCCTTGCGGGGCGAAAACGATGCAATCCATTTTCTTCGCCTTGAGCATCTTGCAGGCAGCAAAGGCGCTGCGCTTATCAAAGCCAGCCACGCGGGAGCGATGAAGCTTTCCGGACGTGTCCACCACCACAACCGACCCTTCGCCCAGATCACCCAGACGGGTGACCGCCTGCTGTGCGACAGTCCGGGCAGCATCCGACCGACTAAAGGCGCCGACTTGGATCGTCCAGCGTGTGGTTTGTAATTCCGTCAGGTCCACATCCGATGCGGCATCCCCTTGGGGCACCTGATCTTCGGCGATCTGCACCTTTTGATTCGTGGGCATGTTTACCGCGACCATGTCATTGCGCGGCAGGGATTCATCCAAAATCTGCCGGAAACCGGCATCCAGTAATTTCCGCATATGCTGATCACGCGATGCGCCGGACTTGCCGCCGAAAACAACGCCAATCAACCGATGACCATTGCGCTGTACCGACGCGACCAGATTAAAACCGCTGGCCCGGATGTAGCCGGTCTTAATCCCGTCCGTCCCTTCATAGGATGACAGCAAGGTATTGTGGTTCTTGAAGGTCCGACCGGCATGTTTGAAATGGGTCGTCGCGAAATAAGCATAATAGTCTGGAAAATCCTGTCGGATGCGCAGGCCCAGCATGGCCATATCGCGCGCTGTGGACAGCTGGCGCCGATTGGGCAGGCCACTGGCATTTTTAAAGGTGGTGCGGCTCATCCCCAATTGGCGGGCGCGTTCTGTCATTTGAATCGCGAAATTGATTTCAGTGCCCCCCAGGGCTTCCGCCACAACAACCGCAACGTCATTGGCGGATTTCGTGACCAGCGCCAATATTGCGTCTTCCAGAGTGATGGTCTGGCCTGGCTTAAGGCCCAGTTTCGATGGCGCCATGCCGGATGCGCGCTTGGAAACCTGCAACCGGCTTTTCAGTGAAATCTTCCCCTGTTTCAAGGCATCAAAAGCCATGTAAAGGGTCATGATTTTGGTTAAAGATGCCGGGTAATTGCGGTCATCTTCATTTGTCGCATGTAGAACGCGGCCAGAATCAGCATCAATCACTATGGATGCATAACGTGCTTCTGCCTGATTCACAGGAACAGTTGAATAAACAAGGGCTAAGCCCAAGAGAAATGCTGCTATGACTTTCACGATGTCACCTTAGTCTTTCGGAATTCTTCCTATGTCCTAAGGGGTGACTTTCGACAAACCCCCAGTTGACCTCGAATCTTTAATACTTCAAGTAACACCCTGTGTCTATTACAAAAGTTGATTTTGTGAAAATCTATTTGCGTGCCAGAGTCACAACGACCATATGCACTGCATGACTGGGTTTACGAAATAACACCACAGAACAGGATTCAGGAATGACCAAGTTACGATCAGCCCCCATTGGATTATTGAGTCTAATCATAATCTTAACAGGCTGCACCAGTACTGGGGAGATCGACAATCCCCTGAATCGTCGCGCCACATGGTTTTCCTTTATCAGCGGCGAAGACATTGCGACCGCATGTCGCGTCGATGGGCGCGAACGGTATCGGCTGACCTATATCGCCGACAGGAATGTGCAGGTCCGCATTTATGACATTGATGCCGATGTGACACCTGTTGCGCAATTGCGCAGCCGCATCATGACCGTGGCCGCCAGCAACTGGTTCCCCTGGGAGTTTTTATCCGATCCCAGCCGACCGTTCCGCCCTTTTGACAAGGTGGAGACATTACCCGCCGATAAATTAGAGGCGATTCGACAGGATCTGCTTGCATCTGGTTGGTCCACACAGCCTGCACCGGTTGGCAAGAAAATCGCCTCAACCTCTTATGCCTGGCTGGTCGCAGGGTGCCGGAATGGCGAATTTTCTTTTCAGGCCTACGAATATCCCGATGCGGATTTTCAAGCCCTCACCTTCCCGGAAATCCTGTATGAGGTTGACCAGAACGACATCGATGTGCGTCAACCCCCAACGGACGGGGAACGCCGGACACTGACGCCAAATCAAGCGATCGGCGGCAGATCCGCAGCCGATGAGGGTGGTAACATCTATAATATGCGGGTCAATGCGAACGGTGTTTCCGTATCACATTGAGGAGAACAGGAGCGGCTAGCGCCGATCCTCGTCTTTGATCAGGGTCAGGGTGTTTGACAGCGATGCCGGTGGTAGAAGTGTCTGTGCCCAGGGACCGTCCGGCATTTTGATTGCCATCTGGCGCAAATTTTCGTTCCACCAGCGACGCACTTCCAGAACATCGTCATAGTCATACTGGGTTTCGCGCCAGATATGGTCCGAATTTGCATAGGTGATCAAATCGATAGGGAACCCAACGTCGGCCGCACTGATCCGGGTTGAGTCAAAAGACAGATAGGCCAGATTGGTCGCGGTTTTCAAATCCGTCTTGCTGGTCAATGCCCGATCCAGAATAGGCTTTCCGTAACTGGTCTCACCGATTGAAAGATAGGGGGTGCGGGTATCCACCTCGATCCAATTGCCCTCTGGATAGACCATAAAGGCCGTTGGCTCTTCATCCTCAGACATTTTTCCAGCGATAATGCTGTGCAGATTGAAACTCAGCTTTGACCGCTCCAAGTCTTCCGCATCTTCGTCATAGACTTGGCGCAGGCAATCACAATATGCCTCAACCGCGTCCAGCATTGTGGCATAGGCCTTGCCATTATCACGACGAATTGCGCGCTTCTGATAGGCCAGTGTTTTATCGCGCAGGGACCGCAGACCAGATGTCATGGTCAAGACAGAGGCGGATCGCGGCCCAATGAATTCCACTTTCCGCGCCGTTGTGACCTGTGTGCCAGCCGTTATGCGACCATCTGCCAGGCAGACCAACCCTTCTTGTACTTTAATCGCCAAGCAATATGTCATCGTAACCTCGTTCTATACATCTTATAATCTGGATCACAGGAGCGCGCCAATCGGCTAGATTACGCTGACTCTTTCGCATCGGTCCAATGGAAACTCTATGCCAAACCAACAAGGCTGGTGATCAAAAATATCAGGAAATGAGCCTTGTCAGGATAGTTTCATAATCATTTAAACACCTGTTAATTAACAAAGAATTACCAATTTTAAAAAATTTATGTTGCAGTGCACAAAAAATTCTCTTGACCTTTTAAACCATGTTTCTCATATAGCGTGTATAGAAATTGTTGCAGTGCACAAATCCCGCTGAACGACAGCGTGATTCACTGCCGATAGAAGCGCCGGAGGGTCCGGGGCTTCCCGTTGATCCCCGGATTGGCCTATTGGCCACTGGAAACACCTGAAGGAGAGTATTATGACGACCGCTAAGAAAACCNCCCCGACCANTGACACCAAGCCGATGGACGATGCTGTTGCCGCTGGCAAACAGTCTGTTGAACAGGCCGTTGCCGCGACCAAGGAACAGGTCGAAAAGGCTTCAAACGCTGCCCTGAAGAGCTATGACGACTTTGCCGTTTACAACAAAGAAGCCGTCGATGCCTATGTTAAGGCTGGCAACGTGATGACCAAAGGCATGGAAGACCTGGGCAAGACACTGTTCGCCTTCGCCCAAAGCCAGGCTGAATCCAATGTCAGCGCCGCCAAGGCGATGATGACTGCCAAGACACTGAATGATGTTGTTGAAATTCAGTCTGATCTGGCCCGTTCTCAGTTCGACGCCTTCGTTGCTGAAAGCACCAAGGTTTCTGAAATGAGCCTGAAGGTTGCCAACGAAACCGTTGAGCCGATCCAGGCACAGTTCACCGTCGTCGTTGAGAAGATGATGAAGCCAATCGCCGCTTAAGGCGCATTGATCGGCATACCTGCTGAAAAGCCAGGTCTGTGGTTTAAGAGACGGGGTAGCTCAAATCGAGTTGCCCCGTTTCTATTTCACCATTGAAATGGGCCCAGACCCCGTTTCAGGGAATGCGCGGAATTTCCTTTGCGTCACAGCGGCACGATTGTTATAAGCCCGGTGAATTCCTGACACGCGTGGGGTATCTGGTTCTCGGTCTTAGGTTACCGAGACTTGGCAATAACACGGCCCCGCCGTCTAAAGACCATGGAGCATACAAACGATATGGTGAAGCTTTTGATGCCCAAGGCCACTGCGGTCTGGCTGATTGATAACAGCGGTTTAACCTTTGAACAGATTGGCGATTTCTGTGGCCTGCACGAATTGGAAGTGCAAGCGATCGCTGATGGCGAAGTCGCACCTGGCATGCACGGTATCAACCCGGTGCAAAGCGGCCAGTTGGATGCAGAAGAACTGAAGCGCTGTGAAGCGGACCCAGATGCCCGCCTACAGGTCGCCAAAAGCGATATCCCCCAGCCGGTTATTCGCCACAAAGGCCCCCGCTATACGCCCGTATCGAAGCGCGCGGACAAGCCAGACGGCATTGCCTGGCTGGTGAAGCATCATCCCGAATTGGCAGACGCCCAGATCAATCGCCTCATCGGCACGACAAAGCCCACCGTGGCAGCCGTGCGGGATCGCAGCCATTGGAATTCATCAAACATTCGTCCCCGGTCCCCCGTCGAAATCGGCCTGTGCTCTCAGCATGATTTGGCAGTGGAAATCGACAAGGCAATTCGCGCCGGTCGCAAGCCGCTGGATCAGCCGATCATGGAGCCGGTCACCGACGATCCGGATGCCGGCGGCTGGGAAGGCCTGGAATAAGCCTTTTTAAATCAGTGTGAGACTATGCAAAGCCCAATTGTCTAATAAGGACAGTTGGGCTTTCCGCAATTTGAGACACCGGTTACAGAGACAAATGACCCACAGGTCGGGCATGGTTCGGTGTCTTCTATCGCGCCCGTGTCTTTGGACGTGCCGCCGGTCTTTTCACGCACAGACTTCGCCAGCCTTTCGCCAAAGCTGCGCTCCCCCGTGCGGCGGTTTCCCTTTGCAACGCGGTCACGCCGCTCAAAATGGCGGAAGCCGAACCAAATCACGGCGACAATGACGACAAGAAGTACGGTTTTTAAGAACATGGTTCTGTCTAAGCAGCGTTTACCAGACGGTCAAGCCTGACAGTATCAGCGCGCCCCATCACTGTCCCCGGCTTACAAGCCCAGCCGTTGCCAGTGCATCTGATCTTCCAACCGATCCAGCGCTGCATCCGCAACCCCCGCACCGATAGAAGCTTCCATACCCAGAAGACGTTGTAATCGGCTTTTGGGTCGCACGGTTTGGACAAACCGGACCTTGTCCCCAAATTGCGCCCGCATCACCGCACGGCGATTGCCCAATTCGTCCACAAGCCCCAGATCCTTAGCTTCGCGCCCGGTCCAGAATGCGCCCGTGAACAGATCCTTCTTGGCATCCAAGCGGTCGCCGCGACGCTGTTTCACCCAACCGGTGAACTGGTCATGCAAATCTGCCTGAATGCGTTTCAGGATCGTAATGTCTTCTGGCTTTTCCGGTTGGAAGGGATCCAGAATGGCCTTCTCCTTACCGGCCGTATGCACCCTGCGTTCCACGCCCAGCTTCGCAATCGCTTCCACGAAACCAAAACCAGAGGAAACAACGCCAATTGACCCGACAATAGAGCCCGGCATGGCGTAAATCTTGTCCGCAGCACAGGCCAGCCAATAGCCCCCGGATGCAGCGGCATCCTCACAAAAGGCATAGACCGGGATTTTCTTCTCATCCGCCATGTCACGGATACGACCGGCGATCAGGTCACTTTGTACCGGCGACCCGCCCGGAGAATTGATTTCCAGCACGACTGCGGCACATTGCTTGATCGAAAAGGCGCGCTCAATCGGGCGCTCCAACGCCTCCAGCGTCAAGCCGCGACGGCCAACGCCCCCCTGCCCGATCACACCGGACAGGCGTATCACGGCCACGACAGGTCCTTTGCGACCGATAAAGGGAAGACGCGACAGAATACTGTCGGCGGAACGCGGTGGCTGCTTATCGGCAGCAACATCATTTGTTGTATCTATCATGCCGCCATAAGTGAGGATTGGACTGTACTCTGACAAGGGCAAAGCGCCCGAATTTTGGAAATCCGTCACATGATACGGGCATCTTCCGTCGGGTCATGCTCATCAATCACATGACGCAGAATTTTCAAACCCTGTTCAAGCCGTGCTTCCGTGCCGGGGGGGCCCAGACAGACCCGGACCGCAAAAGGGGGCCTGGCACGTCCGATAGAGAAGGAATGCGCCGCAGACAGGATCACGCCATCCTCTTTTGCGTGGGAAACAAACTGGCTGGCATGCCAGGGGTCCGGCAATTGCAGCCAGACATGCAATGCCCCATCCGGCATGGAATAATCCAATCCCTGGAAATGCCGTTGTGCGATATCCCGGCGTGTCTGATCCACCGCCCGCCGACGATCCAGCACCGCCTTTGCCGTGCCATCCAGAATCCAGCGAGAGGCAAGTTCCACCATCAACGGCACCGCCATCCAGGTACTGGCGCGCACAGCCGCCGCAACTTGGTCCCGGGCCTTTACCGGGCATTTCACAAAACCGACCCGCAAGCCAGGTGCCATCGTCTTTGACAGCGACGTGACATAATATCCCAATGTCGGCAGACGCGCGCTCAAAGGGCTGGGCGCGTGACGCGGCAACAGGCCGAACAGATCATCCTCTACCATCGGTGTGTCGAATTCTCTCAGCACCGCCGCCAAAGCATCCCGCCGTTCCTCCGACTGTGTCGCATTGGTCGGGTTTTGCAGGGTTGGCACGGTATAGACCGCATCAATGCCCCCAATGGCCAAAACAGCGCGCAAGGAGTCGGGGCACATCCCTTCCTCATCCAGCTCCACCGGCACCAGCTCAAAATTCAGCATCCGGGAAATTGCCCGCAGGCCGGGATAAACAAGGCTTTCGGTCGCAACCCGACCGCCGCTGCGGCACAGGGTGGTCAGACAGGCCAAAATCGCATTATGGGCCCCAGACGAAATAACCAATTCATCATCCGATGCCGATATACCACGATACTTCAGCCACATTCTGGCAGCGTCCAGATGCAGGGGCATCCCGGTAGGGCGTTGATAGCCCAGAAGGCGTTCAATCTGGGGGTCCTGCGACAATTCCAACAAGCCTGACCGAAAGACGTCCGATCCGACATTCCCGGGGGGATAGTTGAATTGCATGGAAATCGGCATGGAATCATCTTCGGCATTCACCGTCTCAGGACTGTACCAGTCCCCTGGCAAGGTCGACACATGCCGTCCACGATTATGCTCCGCAGGGGGGCGCACAAAGGTGCCCCGCCCCACTTCGCCGGCGACAAAGCCAAAGCTTTCCACTTCCTGATAGGCGCGCGTGATGGTGCCAACCGTCATACCCAAGGCCCAGGCCAGATCCCTGTGTGGCGGCAAACGGTCGCCCGGCTTCAGCCTGCCCGATTTGATATCGCCCATCATGGCATCTGCGACGGCGCGATATTTCGGGCCGGGATGGTCTTTCAGGTCAGGAACCCAAATGTCTTGCTTTATTGTCATGGTGACAATGTATCATTTGACGGTATCAATGAAAAGACTTTATGACATTAATCGAGACAATGTCGTCTCATCTGGGCGAAAAGGAGAAATTGTATGGGTACAATTCAACTTACGCCCGGATCGATCAGGTTCTCAACGGGCACCTTCCCGGCGGGATCGGAGCGTTCTGGGCAACAGACGGATACGCCACATTTCAAGGCTGACACAGAATTTGGCAAAATGCGCCGAAACCGGAAAATGTCTGTGCTTGGCATTGTTTGGTCCGTTCTGATCCGCTGGAACCGACATTGCCGGATGCGCCACGAATTGTTGATGATGGATGCCCATCAGTTGCGCGATATCGGCATCACGGCTCAACAGGCGCAGAAAGAAGCGAACAAGTCATTCTGGCGACTTTTCCCCTAGAGTTCGCCGGAATCGGCATCGGGTGGCCCGCTGGAAGCGCGGAAGGCAGGCCGCCCGACTGCCCTTTTACAGAATGTTCTGTTACCGTCCCTGCGATACGATATTCAGGAGGTTCCGATGATTGCCCCGACAAAAGCTGAGATGACCGAAGCATTTGACCTGGTGCATTCCGTGTTTCCGGGAACGGCGCAATATGTGTGGCCCCTGTTGGCGGAAAGATTGGGATGTGAACTATGGGTAAAGCACGAAAATCATACCCCCATCGGTGCCTTCAAAATTCGTGGCGGCCTGGTCTATATCAGTGATCGCGCGGCACGGGGCCAGAAAGGCGGCATGATCACCGCGACGCGAGGCAATCATGGACAATCCATCGCCACAGCCTGTCGTCGCTTCAATACCCCCTGCACCATCGTTGTGCCAGAAGGTAACAGCGTCGAGAAAAATGCCGCGATGCGCGCGCAGGGCGGACGCTTGATAGAAAAGGGGCACGATTTTCAGGCTTCAGCGGAATATGCGCAAGAACTGGCGCACGCGGAAGGGTTGGAGATGCTGCCCAGCTTCCATGAATTGCTGGTCCGTGGCGTCGGCAGCTATGCCATGGAACTGTTCCAGGCCGCCCCGGATCTGGAAACAGTCTATGTGCCAATCGGCCTGGGTTCTGGCATTTGCGGCGTTATTTCTGCCCGCAATGCCCTGGGCCTGAATACAAAAGTGGTCGGTGTCGTCGCCCAAGGGGCCGCCAGCTATGCCCTGAGTTTCGAGGCGGGTCACGCCCTATCAACCAACAGCGCCGATACCCTGGCCGATGGCATGGCCTGCCGCGTTCCCGTGGATGCTGCCCTGGAAATCATCCTTGGCGGCGCAGACCGCATCTTGCGGGTCAGCGACGCAGAAATCGCAGCAGCCATGCGCTGGTATTATCACGACACCCATAACATTGCTGAAGGGGCCGGTGCTGCCCCCCTGGCAGCCCTGTGGCAGGAACGAGAGAAACAGGCCGGACGGAAAGTTGCCGTCATTCTGACAGGCGGCAACATAGATCGCACGCTATACACCAGAATTCTGAATGAGGTTGATGCTGACGATAGGATTTAACATGACCCGCATGTCTGACGATTACGCCAATCTAACAGAACTGCTGAATCAGGTTGTCACGGCAACAGGTGATTTTCACAAAAGCCTGTCCGACCGCCCCGTTGGCGCGCGCAAATGGGATGTCGTATCTGATATCGAACTTCCTGCCCAAGGTGTGGGCAGCAGCGAAGCATTGCGCGAGTTTCTGGCCCGTCATGGGGCAAATCTTTCGGGCAGCGTCGGCCCTCGATTTCTGGGTTATGTCACCGGGGGAACAACACCTGCCGCGATGGCCGGGGACTGGCTGGCCGCTGCGGTGGATCAGAATGCGGCCTCTCCCGGTGATTCTGCGGCTGTCGCCGTTGCGGTACAAACGCTGGACTGGCTGAAACAATTGTTCAATTTGCCTGTCGATGCCTTTGATGGGGCCTTTACGACGGGGGCCACGGGCGCAAATTTTGCCAGCCTGCTGATCGCGCGCGAATGGGCCGGGGAACAGGTCGGCTATGATATCGCCAAACGCGGTATGGCAGGCGCGCCCCCAATTGCAATTTACAGCGCCTGCCCGCATTCCAGCTTTGTCAAAGTGACCCGATATCTTGGCCTGGGAGAGAATGCCATTCGCCCCGTGGCCCGGCTGGCAGAGACCGAGGCCATGGATCCGACATCGTTGGAAAAACTGCTAAGCGCGGCCCCTTCTGGCGAACAAAAGATTGTCTGTGCCAGCGCCGGTACGGTCACGACAAACGCTTTTGATGATCTGGTAGCCCTGTCGAGCATTTGTAAGCGGCATAATGCCTGGCTGCATGTCGATGGCGCGTTCGGACTGTTCGCCCGCACAGTACCGGAACTGGCAGATCGCACATCCGGGATTGAACGCGCCGATTCGATCACCGTGGACGCGCATAAATGGCTGAATGTGCCCTATGACAGTGGTTTTTACTTCACCCGGCGCGTCGACCTGATTGAGCGCGCAACAGGCGCCCTGCCCGCCTATCTGGATGTGGAAGGAAAGGGATTGCCCCATTACGTCAATCGCGCGCTGGAAAGCTCCCAACGGTTTCGGGCGCTGCCGATCTGGATGACACTGGCGGCCTATGGCGCGGCGGGCGTGCGCGATATTGTCCGGCGCAATTGCCAGCAGGCTAAATCTTTGGCCGACTGGATCGAAGCCAGCCCGGCTTTTGAATTGTTAGCACCCACAACCCTGAACGTTGTGTGTTTCCGGGCCATTCCACCTGCTGAGCAAGAAGATGGTGATGCCTGGAACCGGGGCTTTCTGAAAGCGCTGAACGAAACCGGTGATGTTTTCATGACACCTGGCGCCTACGCTGGAAAAACCGGTATTCGCGCGGCATTCTCCAATTGGATGACGGTGCAAGAAGACCTCGACCGTGTGACAAACGCGATGCACACTACAGCCCGGACATTTTCGGCGCGCCGACAGGAGACAGAATGACCTACCCCATCTATCAATTGGATGCCTTTACGGACCGTGTCTTCACCGGCAACCCGGCTGCCGTTATGCCTTTGGATACCTGGCTGCCAGACGAAACCCTGCAAGCCATCGCGATGGAAAACAATCTTTCCGAAACCGCCTTCTATGTCCCGTTGGCCGACACCAGAAATGCTGATTTTCACCTGCGCTGGTTTACGCCAGAGATTGAAGTGGACCTGTGTGGTCACGCCACCCTGGCCAGTGCTGCCCTTTTGTTTGATCATCTGGACTATGACCGCGATGTTGTGCGTTTTCAGACTCTGTCTGGCGTGCTGACCGCAACCGCTCAGGGCAACCGCGTTGAGTTGGATTTCCCAAGTCGCCCCGGCACGGCAACACGGGTACCAGATGGATTGGCAGCCGCCCTGGGTGGCATAGAGCCCGTCGGATTTTTGCGCGCCCATAAGAACATGGCCATTCTGATGAATGAGGAAGAGGTGCGCGCCGTCGTTCCTGACCTGAATTTTATCGCCGGGATGGAAGAGGATGGGCTGATCGTCACCGCCAAGGGCGATGAGTGTGATGTCGCCTCCCGTTACTTCGCGCCCCATGCCGGAATTCCGGAAGATCCGGTTACTGGCTCTGCCCATTGCACAATCGTCCCCTATTGGGTCGAGCGTCTGGGCAAGATGCAATTGCATTGTCGCCAGGTTTCGGCCCGTGGCGGGTCCCTGTATTGCGAAGCCGCAGGGGATCGCATCCGCATCGCGGGGCGCGCTTTGCTGTATATGAAAGGCGAAATTTATGTCTGAGCCATTGGTGGATATCCGCGAAGCCAACGAGGACGGGGATGATCTCGCCTTCATCAAGACATTGTTTGTCGAATATGCTGAAACCTTAAGCTTCCATATCTGTTTTGCGGCCTTTGATCAGGAATTGGAGGCTCTGCCTGGGTATTACAGCCGCCCGGCGGGCAATATGTGGCTGGCGCGCGTCGATGGGTCGATTGCCGGATGTGTCGCCATGCGCGCCCATGAAGGCGGAACTGCTGAGATGAAACGCCTGTATGTCCGGCCCGGCTATCGCGGACATCGATTGGGCAGTCGATTGACCAAGACGGTCCTGCGCTATGCAAAATCACAAAATTATAGCGCCGTTCGATTGGACACGATGGTCGAACGCATGCGCGAGGCACAGGCATTGTACAAACAGCTGGGTTTCCAAAGACGAGACGCCTATTATGACAATCCCCCAAAAGACCTGATATTCTATGAACGAGACCTTCAAACCCTTAACATTTAATATAAAATAACTATAAAATTTTCCCTATAAAATATAAGGACTTCAATTTTTAATATTATTTAAAAAAAGTCTGTGATTACGATGCTTATTATTTTTGGATCACTCGTTCACAATAATTTTATACCTCTAATTTTACAAAACCAGCCGGAAATCACATGCGTATCCCTTTGGGGGTTCAATGAACGACAAAGGGATTACTGAAATGAAAATCACGAAATTCGTCACCGCAGCCGTCCTTTCGCTGGGCCTGTCAGCCCAGGCCATGGCCGCAGATATTGTGGACACTGCGAAAAGCGCCGGAAGCTTCAATACCTTACTGGCCGCCGCCACAGCCGCAGGTCTGGTAGATACGCTGAAAGGGCCTGGTCCCTTGACCGTATTCGCCCCGACAGATGAGGCCTTTGCCGCCCTGCCCGCTGGAACTGTTGACGATCTGTTAAAGCCGGAAAATAAGGCAAGTCTGGTTAAGATCCTGACCTATCATGTTGTGCCCGGCAGCGTCATGGCGGCAGACCTGAAAGATGGCATGATGGCCAAAACGGTTGAAGGATCTGACGTGACCATTGATCTGGATATGGGGCCTATGGTGAATGATGCGAAAATCATCAGCGCCGATGTGAAGGCCGACAATGGTGTTATCCATGTCATCGACAAGGTGATCATGCCACCAATGTAAGAGATGGCAATCTATCACCCTTTTAAGATGATAAAGAAACCGGCCATCCAAACGGGGTGGCCGGTTTCACTGTTTCTGCAAGATGTTCAAACGCCTCAATGATCAGAAATCGGGCCGTCCTTGAACAGGAATTCTTTCAAAAACCCATCGAAATCGGTGCTGTTTCGGCGAATCCATTCCAGCACCATGGCAGCGTGCTCCATCTCTTCGCGCATATTATGCAACAGAATCTCTTTCAACACCTCGTCATCACAGTCATCAGACCGTTGACGATACCAATCAACCGCTTCCAATTCCTCCATCAGCGATACAATCGCGTGGTGAAGATGGATTGTTTCCTTGCTCAGTCTTTCGCGAGGGGCATGTAGATTATCGCTGGATGCAGCCATGGAATTCTCCTTACATTTACTGTGACAGTGGTTACACATGTTAGGGATAGATCAAAATCGTGAACGATCAATGCCTCGCGTTCACCCAGAATCCGATAGTACCTGAATTGTGTCACCGCTGCACCGAAAACTCAAAGCGTGCAAACCGCATAGAATGTTAAAATTATCCCGCAATCCATGTTGCCTATTTCCGTGGAAAGGCGCACTACTGTCCGTGCTGACGAACAGTGCAGCGGTTCAAATATAGCCCCGGACTGGAAGGCACGATTTTGAACCAAAGGATTATCCGATCCAGAAACGTAATACCCGGCTTTGCCGCAGTTAGAACGTGATCGACGCGGAGTCCATGTCAAAACAGAATATGACTTATGCCCCCTGTTAAGCGGAATTTCAGGTGGCGATGACGAAACCAGAAGGAACAAATTTACTATGGCCCGTGCCCCTCTTCAAATTGGCTCAATCTATGAAAGCGTTGGCAGTTGGCGGTTGCGTTGGCAGCTTTCAGAGATTGTCGATTCTCCAGGATTCCCGCTGCATGTCCGCCTCAGTTCTTTGGGCACATCCAAGGATGTTCGCCTGTTCGCGTCTGTCGTGCTGAACGACACCAGCCGCTTTCGCCTAATACAACAAAATGAAAATGTGGTTGAATAAAACGAGTCGCATTCCTAGGTCTGGTGAAGAGTAAAACGCATTAACAACCGACCTAGGAGAAAAACCTAATGGCTACTGCAAAAGAAAATAGTGCCGCTGATATTGAAGAACTTCGCGCGGACTTGAACAATTTACGAAATGACATGAAGCAACTGCTGAATCATTTTGGCGATAGTTCTGAATCAAGAACTGAACAGTTAAAAGAACGCCTTTCTGCTGCATCTCATCAAGCTGGCGAAAGACTTACCGCCGCAAAAACAGTTGCGGATGCGAAAGTCGCTGAAAATCCAATGAGCGCAATCGCCATCGCTTTCGGGATCGGGCTCGTCGCCGGCAAAATCCTGGACCGGCGTTAAATGAGCCTGATCATGGCACTTTTTCGCAATAAACTGCGCAACGGCGCCCTGTGGGGCGTCGTTGCCGTAACCAGTCTGGTGGGACTGGCCCTGGCGACCGTCGCTTTAGTCCTGTGGCTATCGACGGAATTAAACCCGGCTGCGGCCTTTGCCATAGCGGGTGGGCTTTGGTTTTTCCTGCCCTTAATCTTTGTCTTGGTGTTCACACAGTCACCAGAGTCAAAAACAAAATCGGAACCAACCCCGACAAAAGTTGGTGTGGGATCGATGCTGACGGCATTTTCGGCGGGAATCGCGATGTCCCAGGGACGCTCGAAGGAAGCAGCGGAAATGTTTCAGGAATTGGACCCGAAATAGGTCCCTCGCTGCCGCGGGATTGACCTTCTGTTCACATCAGCCAATTTGCGTTAGCCTTCTTTCCAAAACAGATTTTAGGGAGGAAGAAACCATGCAAACCGGTGCATCTAATGCGCAACTGTCATCAAGTGTTCTGACACAGGACCAGATTGACACTTATTGGCGCGAAGGCTTTGTTCTGGCCCGCAAGGCCCTGTCAAATGATCTGCTGGATCGCCTAACAAAGGCAACTCACGGGCTGATGGATCAGGCCAAAACCCTGACCAAATCTGATCGCCATTTCGATCTGGGACCGGAGCACAGTGCGACCCATCCTGCCCTGCGACGCATTTCCAGCCCTACCGAGTTGGATCCGGTTTTTGAAGAGGCGATCTTCGAATCCCCGGTGGGCGATGTGGTCGCAGAGCTTATGGGCTGCCCGGTCAAATTCTATCACGCGAAAATTAATTTCAAATTTCCAAGCACCGATAGCGCGATCGTGCAATGGCATCAGGATTGGACGCATTTCCCGCATACCAACAGTAATCTCGCGGCAATCAGCCTACCCATGACGCCACGGACCGTTGAAAATGGTGCCATTGCCTTTGTCCCCGGCAGCCACAAGAATGGACCGTTAAGTATTTGGAAAGACGGGAAATACGTGTTCACCTGCGAACATGATGTCGATCCACAGGTCTTGCGGGATGCGACTGTCGTGCCATGTGAACCTTGTGATGTGCTGGCTCATCATGGGNTCACAGTGCATGGNTCCCCCGCCAACAATACGCAAGACACCTGTATCACGCTGACAATTCAATTCGCAGCGGCAGATGCCTTTGCCTATACCGCGCCCGTGATTGACAGCCGCCATCGCAACCGCATGGTGCGTGGCGAACCCGCCCGCTTCGCGAGACTGGAGGCGGGAATGATTGAACTGCCCCCTGATTTCAGCGCTGGATATACATCCCTGTTTTCAAATCAAGACCGCGCGAAAATGTAACCAACCCGGCAGCAGAAAAGCGATTCTGTTGCCCTGGATCAAAGCAACGGCAAATTCTCTGCGTTAGTAATTGAGTATAGAAACGGGCAGAGAAGATTATCGTTATGTTAAAAGACAAAACTCCATTCACTGTTAGGACCTTTCTCAGGCCCTTAGCAGGTCTGGCTTGCATGAGTCTGATCCTGTTTTGGGGCGATGCAAGCTATGCGCAAACCACCCAGACCACAGGCAATCCCGCTGTTGGGGAAAAAATCGTTTCCGCTTATGGATGCGCCCAATGCCATTCATCAGACGGTGCGGTCCTTAAACCCGGCGTCCCGAATCTGACCGGACAGAAAGCCGCCTTTCTGGTGCGGACCATGATGCATATGCGACTTGAAACCATTAACGATAAGGACGGGAAGCTCCTGATCCATCGCTATCATCCCGTGATGACAGAAATTTTGAACACGCTCTCCCCCTGGCAGATCCGACAGATCGCGGCCTATTATGAGCACCTACCCTGTATCGACCAATCATCCAAACAGACTGAGAGTGCGCCCCCGCGTGGGGTCGATCATTGCGTTACATGCCATGGCGGCAAAGACAGCAGTAACCCCTGGCAGGATACGCCCTATCTGGCGGGGCAGGATGAAACCTATCTGAAGCAACAAATACAGCAATTATGGGAAAGCCAGGCACATGAGCATGCTGGCCCGAAGCGATATCACCGTCTGGCAGGTATCATGTTCTTTGACGGCCATAGGCCCTATCTGGATGCCTATGCGGAATACTACGCCGGGCTTAGCTGTGCCCTGCGTAACCCTTGAGTCCTAAGGTCAGATCTTTGATTTTCTGCTAAAAACCATCTTCTGCCCGGCAAGTTTCTCTTCATCCCCGATCCATGCCCAAGCCAGAAGCGAAGGGTTTCGATCCGAAACAGTGATTCGATGGAGATGGTTCGGAGGATTGAAGATCAGGGAGCCCGGGGCAAAGACACCATGATTGTTTTCCGAAACCGCCCCAGACAGGCAAACATAGCTTTCTGAAATGCCATCATGGGCATGGGCGGGATAGGTACATCCAGGGGCAAATAGCACCAATCCCAGGATCACCTTCCGGGTGATGACTGGGCCATTTGGCCCTGCTATTTCCGTAAAACCATAGCTACGCTCCAGCCCTTTTGGTACTTTCTCATAGCCATATTGCCATGTCAGAGACGGGCTGACGGCTTCCAGTGATCGAATTAAACCCGCAAATTTTTCAGACTTTCCCTGATCCAGTGATCGACGCAGATGCTGTACCACTGGCACTGTATTTGGATCCCGTAGTTTAATCTCTGGATTATCCTGGATCGTTCGACTGATCGCTTCCCGCACCACCCGTTGATGGGCGCGTATCGGCGCGCTGCCGCCCGATGGCAGAAATCGATACAGCTCATAGTATTCACGCAACAGATAACGCCAGTTCGGGTCATTTGAAAGCCGTGTCTCGGTCATGGAAATCCCCTGGTCGCATTAAAAGGAACAAATCAGTTAAGCCTTCACACGCTCTGCCCTTGGGTCATAGAGTGCACCTAACTGAGCGGTTGCCTTGTAGCGTTTCCAAGCAATCTCAACTTCATATGTCCCCGCAGCGATCCAGTCTTTTGTAACATGGCCGCCATCTTCGTCCGGACAGGTAATATAGCCCATAGCAATGGACTTGTTCAGGCGATGCCCCCAGGCACCGCTGGTCGTGCTGCCAACGATCCTGCCATTCCGCAGGATCGGTTCTTCATGAAACATCATGGGCGCATCGATATCATCCTGGTCCAGCACCAATTGCACCAGGCGCCGCGCCGGAATGCCCGCCTGCTTCTGCCGCAACAGGACATCTCGCCCGATAAAATCAGGCTTATCCCAGTCAACGGCAAAGCCAAGACCTGCCTGAAGCGGAGAATCCTCTTCTGCAATATCATGCCCCCAATGCCGGAATCCCTTTTCCGTGCGACAGGCATTCAGGGCGAAATATCCCGCATGGGTCAGCCCATGATCCGCGCCAATTTGTGTCAGATGATCATATACATGCAGGGCAAATTCGGCGGGGATGTATATTTCCCACCCCAATTCCCCAACATAGGTGATGCGCCCGGCCTGAACCTTTGCATAGCCCAATTCAAGCTGTTGCATCGTTCCAAAGGGGAAGGCGTCATTGGATAAATCCGCCCCGGTTGCAGCCTGCAACAGCGCACGGCTGCCCGGCCCCATCAGGCCCAGCATCGGCAGACCGGATGTGATATCCATTGCAACGCATCGGGCATCTTCCGGGATATGACGTTGCAGCCAGGCGAAATCGCGGACCTGGGCGCCGCCTGCTGTAACAACCAGATAGGCGGTTTCCGAAAGGCGGGTGACGGTCAGGTCGGCCTCTATCCCGCCGCGCTCGTTCAGCCATTGCGTATAGACCATCTTGCCAATCGGCACATCGACCTGATTGGCGCAGATGCGATTTAAGACTGCGCAGGCATCCCTCCCCTCCACCCGGAACTTAGCAAAGCTGGACTGGTCGTACAGCACAACACCATCCCGTGTCGCCCGGCATTCTGCGCCAACGGCATCAAACCATCCAGGCCGCCCATAGGAATAATCGAAAACCCGGTCTTCCGCCTTACTGGCAAAAAACATCGGCCGTTCCCAGCCCGCCGTCTCCCCCCAGACAGCCCCGGCCTTTTCCAGGCGATCATGAAACGGGGTCTTGCGTATGCCACGGGACGTGGTGACCTGATAATTCGGCCAGTGCATGGCATATAGAAGACCAAGTGTTTCCGTTGTGCGGTCCCTTAGATAGGTCTTGTTGTTCTGAAAAGCCGCCATACGACGAACATCAACATCAGCCAGATCCATTGGCGGATGACGGTCGCGAATCCAATCGGCCAACACGCGCCCGACCCCACCCGAAGACTGAATACCAATGGAATTAAAGCCACAGGCAACGAACAGGTCTTTGACCTCCGGCGTTTCACCCAACAGATAGCGATCATCCGGCGTGAAGCTTTCCGGACCATTAAAGAACAATTGAATCCCGGCCTTTTGTAAGATCGGCATGCGCTCCATGGCAAATTCCAGCACCGGCTCGAAATGCTCAATGTCTTCCGGCAGCGTGTCGAATTCAAAACTGTCAGGAATGCCGCCCATGCCCCAGGGTTTGGCATTGGGTTCGAATGCGCCCAATAATATCTTTCCGGCATCTTCCTTGTAATAGGCATATTCATCAGGGATGCGCAGCACAGGAAGGTTTGCGGGAACCTCGGACATCGGCTCTGTTACAATATAAAAATGCTCCGCTGCATGAAGCGGCAGATTAACGCCGATTGCTGCGCCTAAATCGCGGGACCACATGCCGCCGGTCAGAACGACGGTTTTAGCCCGAATTTCCCCCTTATCGGTCAAAACACCAACGGCGCGCCCGCCTTCAACCAGAATGCGCTCCACCTTTGTCTGTTCAAAGATCTTCGCGCCCCGCATCCGCGCACCTTTGGCAAAGGCCTGGGTCGTGTCGATGGGATTGGTTTGTCCATCCTTTGGCAGAAATACACCGCCGACCACATCTGACGTATCAATAAGAGGATACAGCGAGCTGATCTCCTCTGCCGTCAGAAGATTTACTTCCAAGCCGAAGCTTTTTCCCATCGACGCGCCGCGTTTGAATTCTTCAAACCGCGCCTGTGTCTTTGCAACGCCAATGGAGCCATTTTGTTTAAAGCCCGTGGCCTGGCCCGTTTCCGCTTCAAGCCCGGCAAACAGTTCAGATGTGTATTTTGCCAGTTCGGTCATGTTGCGGGTGGCGCGCAATTGCCCGACCAGCCCCGCTGCATGCCAGGTCGTGCCACAGGTCAGCTGCTTGCGCTCACAAAGCACGACATCGGTAATACCGATCTTGGTCAGGTGATAGGCGATAGAACATCCGGCAATGCCACCACCAATGATGACCACCTCTGCCTGCTGCGGAAACTCTGCCATGGAACTTAACACCTTTTGAACGACTGCCTGTGGTTTCAGACACGATTTATGGCATTGCTTCGCATGGCTTGCAGCGACAATCTTCTGATCCTTGGATTATTTTCGATCCCCCTTTTCGCCGGGCTGGGGTTGCACCATCACAGGGACTCCCTAAGTTTTCTAGCATGCGCTTTTGGGCAGGCTTGGCCACCTTCAACATTGATCACAATATTGCGATTGGCCCTCAATGGGCTTTTCCTATTTAGTGGTTGCATCGCTTGGATTGAATATGATCGCTCTAAGAGACTGTGGAACAGGAAAGGACTGTGACTTATGCGTTCTAAATATTTCAAAGGACTAGCTGGCCTTGCCTTGGGCGGCATGGCGTTTTTCGCCTACCAGAGTTTTGCGGTGAATACATCTGTCACGGCAGCAGATATGATGACCGTATCCGCCGAGGAAGCGCACGAAACCCGCGAAGGGGCCATGAAGGCGATCGGTGGTCATTTGAAAGCATTGGGAGCGGTCGCCAAGGGTGAGATGGCACCGGATGCCGGCACTGTCGTGCATGCAGAAAGCCTGGCTGCGATGTCCCACACAGTGAAACTGCTCTTCGCGCAGGAACTTATTTCCGACAAAAGCCGCGCCAAGCCTGAAATCTGGTCCGACTGGGCGGGATTCAGCAAGGCCGCCGACGATCTGTCCATGGCGACCGCTGCAGTGGTTGAGGCTGCAAAGGGTGGCGATCCCGCCGCAATAGGGGCCGCTTTGGGTGATGTTGGCAAGGCTTGCGGTGGCTGTCACAAGCCTTATCGTGGACCTGAAAAGTAATCTGACCAGACGGGGCCATTCTGTTGTTTGAAGAATTGAACCGATTTGTTGCGCGGATGGCTGTGGCTTTGATTGGGTTGATCGCAGCCACAGCCTCCNCTGCGGCACAAGACAGTGTGGCGCGGGGTGAGTATCTGGTGCGGGCGGCGGGCTGTATTGCCTGTCACACTGACGAGAAATCCGGCGGTGCACAGTTTGCCGGTGGTCGCGCCCTGCCAACGCCGTTTGGCACTTTCTATTCCTCGAACATTACGCCTGATCCAGAAACCGGGATTGGGAATTGGAGCGACGCAGATTTCATCACCGCCCTGCGGGAAGGACGATCTCCAGAAGGCCATCTGCTCTATCCCGTTTTTCCCTATAGCAGCTATACCAAGATGCGCGACGAGGACATGCTGGCAATCAAGGCCTATCTGTTCGCGCAACCGCCGGTGCAACAGGAAAACAAAACTCAGGAACCGAATTTTCCGCTGGGATGGCGTTTCTTGCTGAATGGCTGGAAAGTGCTGAATTTTGAATCCGGCCCAATCGCGGATGATCCTGCCCAAAGCGAGGCCTGGAATCGCGGGCGCTATCTGGTCGAAGCCCTGGCCCATTGCAGTGAATGCCATACGCCCAGAACACTGACCGGCGGATTGGATCAGGATCTGTATCTGGCCGGCACCGCCGATGGCCCGGAAGGGGAGAAAGTCCCCAATATCACACCAGCCGAGTCCGGCATTGCAGACTGGAGCGAGACCGACATCGCCTATCTGCTCAAAGAAGGCCTGAAACCCAATTACGACAATGTTCAGGGCAGTATGGCCGAAGCGATTGACGATGGTCTGAAATACCTGACCGACGAAGATTTGAATGCCATCGCAACTTACCTTAAATCAATCCCCCCGATTGAGCATAAAGTCGGGAAATAGAGCCGCCCCGTCTTCCCCTCTCTGCAAATTCCTTCTCATCCAAACGACCTCTAATTCTGCGGATATCGTCACCCCGGACCTGATCCGGGGTCCAGAGCGGCACGCACGATGGGTGCTTGTAGCCCTGAGAT
>NZSA01000077.1 GCA_002696645.1 Rhodospirillales bacterium
CAGGCGGGTGAACAGGGCCACAGGCATCAATCGCGCCAGCCGCCCTGGACCCCGGATCAAGTCCGGGGTGACGATTGGTGCGATTTCATTAGTCCCACCTAGCCGGTCGCCAATGCTTTTGCCTACAAACGGGTCGACAATGAGACGTGCAACTGCGGTTCCCAATATCAATAAGCACCCTCATCCTGAGGAGCGAAGCGTCTCGAAGGATGACAATAGTGTGCGCTCGATTCCGTCACCCCGGACCTGATCCGGGGTCCAGAGCAGCGATGACAAAAGACATCGTAAAGTTAAACCTCAGCAGGCATCAAAAAGGCCGCGACCCCCTCGACCGCCTCTTTCAGTCCGACCCGCTGAACCTCAACCCCTTCCGGGAAGGCCCCCTGCAGGCGGCTGGGCATGCGGGAATCCAGCAGGACGAAGACACCGCGATCATCCGCGCGCCGGATTAGCCGGCCAAAGGCCTGTTTCAGTTTCAGGCGGGTCATGGCGTCGTCATACTCCTTGCCGCCAAAGTGACCGCGCCGGGCCTTGTGCAGGATCGTCGGGCGGGGCCAGGGCACACGGTCAAACACGATCAGGCGCAGGCTGTCGCCCGGCACATCCACCCCATCGCGGATGGCATCGGTCCCCAACAGGCAGCTATGGGGTTCTGCGCGGAACATATCGATCAGGGTCGGCAGGTTTAGCGCATCCACATGCTGCGCCAGCAGGTCGATGCCTTCTGCCTCCAAATCCGCGCCGATGCGCTGATAGACCGCGCGCAGCCGGGCAATCGCGGTAAACAGGCCCAACGCGCCCCCGCCAGAGGCCCGGAACAGGCCGCGATAGGCCGCTGCGACCTGGGCGGTATCGTTACGGTTCACATCGGTAACGATATAGACCCGCGTATTTTTGGGGTAATCAAAGGGTGATGGCACCCTTGCCCGAATGGGCGGGCTGGGCAGGAAATTCGTTCCAGCACGACGCTCCGCCGACAGCCAATCAGCCTCCCCATCCCCAGACCCGTCGGTTAACGTGGCAGAGGTGATCAACGCGCCATGACTGTTGATCAACACGGTTTCAGCAAAGGGAAAGCTGGGGTCAACCCAATGACGGCGCATGCCCACATCCAGGTCGCGCCCATCAACTCGGTCCACCCCAAACCATTCGACGAATTGGTCGGGCGTCGCCTGATCCAGGGACCCTGCCATCTCCATCGCTGCCTTGGCATAGTCTATGACGCGATGGGTGAGCGAGCGGCAGATCTGATCGATCCGCATCTTGTCGCCGCTTTCCAACTCATCGGCTTCCTCACTCAGGCGCGCCAACAAGCCATCGCGCAAGCCCGTTGCGGACCGCAGAAGGGTCTGGAACAGATCCTTAACGCTCAGGCCTGCTTCGGCGACTTCGGGGCTGGGTTCGGTCGCTTCAACCTCCAGGCCGAAGGGGCCATCGGCGTCTCGCGCCCTTGCATAGACCAGACGACGGACCTCCGCTAAAAAGACTTCGACCGGCCCCTGTGCACGCCCCTCCGTCATGCGGGCATGCCAGCCTTCACCCGGTAAACCGGCGGCCGCACGCATCAGGGCCTCCAGATGGGCGCGATTGTCCTCTGGCCCCAGCAAGTCTTCGCAGCGCGCCTTCAGACCCCGCGCGCGACCGCGCCCGGTGCCCTCATTCCCGCGCAGCCAGCGGCGCAATTCAGCCGTTTCCTGACCAGACAAATGCGCGGAAAAGGCGCTGTCGGCGGCATCGAAGACATGGTGCCCCTCGTCAAACACCAGCCGCGTTGTGCGCCCCCCCAGATCCAGCGCGCCGCGCGCCGCCTGGATCATCACCAGCGCATGATTGGCCACCACCAGATCAGCTTTGCGAGACCGCCGAACGCCGCGCTCGATAAAGCATCGGCTGTAATGGGCGCAGGCGGTATAGACGCATTCCCCGCGCCGATCGGTCAGGCTGCTAAGCCGCCGCCCACCGGTCAGATCTACCAGCCAGGCGGGGAAATCACCCCCGGTCATATCGCCATCGCGCGTTGCCGCCGCCCATCGCGCCATCAGGCCCAGCGGGATTGCCTCCGACCTGTTGATCTCCACCGCGCGCACCGTCTCTTCCAGGTTCAGTAGGCACAGGTAATTCTCCCGTCCCTTGCGGATGACGACGCGGCGGTCTTTCTCCTTCGCATCGGGGAACAGGCGGTCCAGCTCCCCATCAATCTGATGCTGCAGGTTGCGGGTATAGGTCGACAGCCAGACCGGCCCTTCATTCTTTTCCGCCCACAGGCTGGCCGGCGCGATATAGCCCAGGGTCTTGCCCACGCCAGTTCCCGCCTCTGCCAGGACGACACGGGGATTGCCTTCATCTTCGCGGGGCCGAAACACCTCACTGACGGCAGAGGCATAGTCAGACTGGCTCGGCCGGGCTTCCGCCCCTGCCCCCAGCAGATCAGCCAGGCGGCTGCGTGCCTCTGCCGGATCAACGGCCAGATCACCGGGCGGCGGCGGGGGCGCTTCCTCCTGCCATTCCGGCAGGTCCTTCCAGACATCCAACCCGGTGACAGCGGCGCGCAGCCCGGCTGTCTCCGACTCCTCCCCCAGTGCCGCCAGGACCATGGGCCCCCAGCTCCAACCGCCCTGAGCCATGGCGAAGGCACAGCGTCTTGTTCGGGGGTCCCGCTCCCCCACCGCCATCAAATGACGCAACAGGCGCTGGGCGGCGCGGGGCAGCAGGATTGCCTGATCCTCCAGCCCGCCTGGAATTGGCAATTGCAAAGCCTCGGCCAGCCCGCGCGGGGTCGGTACACAGAATTTTGCAGGCGCGACAAAGGCGAACAGTTCCAGCAGATCCAAACTGCCAGGCGGTATACGCCCCCCGGCCCGACCCGAAATCCGGGCCACGGTGGCAGGGGCATGCAACAGGTAAATCGGCCCGCCTTTGGACAGCCGCCGTGCCGCCTCCTTATGGGGCAGACGCTCCACCTCTCCATCCTCGGTCAGCCACGCGGCCTCATGCACCCCGGCCACAAGGGCGGGCGTAGGTTCCAGCATAAGAGTAGGGGCCGCACACATTCCCCACTTTCACCGGATTCCAACCCAGTCCTCAAGCGATGGTTTCAATCATGAATGGGCCATTATGTTCCCTTTAAAGTATGGTTTTTAAATTAATTCTTTACATGTTCTTATTAAGACGCTATACAAGCTTTGGGAGCGGGCCATAAGTGCGTCCAAATCCCAAAAGCCAGACTTACCCTGTTCAAGCCTTACGCCGCATCGGACCCCCGATGCGGCGTCTTTTGTTTGGATACACTCTAGTTTTGAAAGGAATGACCCATGGGCAGTTCAACATCCGCACCAAGCACACCCGCACCAAGCACACCCGCACCAACAACACCCGCCGTCGACAGCGGCAGCACGGCACGATTTGATTCGATAGGCGCCCGCGCGCCCACTGCACCCGCGCGCACCACAGCCGTATCCACCACACCCAACACATCTGGCAGAATGCCGTATAATGGCGGTCTCGCAGGGGGCTATAGCGCGACCCTGCCAAGTCTGAACCCGGCCGCGCCAACAGTAGCAACCAATCCGACTGTCCCGGCAAATCCGGCCTGGAATCGCTGGGATGGTGCAACCGCGCCCGTGCCCACGCCGTCGGCTTCAGGGATCAATGCCTCAAAACCACAGCGCACTGCCGCACCGGATGTAACCTACAAAACACTGATCACACCCGGCATACGGCTGTCCGATCCAAACCGAACCGTGGAAACGCGAAACCCGCATCCGCCAACGCGCAGCGAAACAAAGCGCCCGTCCCCCTCACCCCAGACCAAGGCCAGCCAGTCCTATCGTGGCATGCACGGGCCAGGGGAACCAAAGCGCCCCTTACCCTCGGCACCAGAGCATCATGCGCTCGCATGAGCTCACACATGATGCTCTTACAGCTTGTTTTTTCAGCAAATACGTCGTCGCAAACGATCCCGTTTGCTCGGGATTTGCTGCGCCTGTTCTTTCAGAGGAAGCGCAAGCCTCGAATGACCGCCTGGTATCGGCAATGACCAAGACCCGCGATCCCTCTGGTCTGATTGAGTTCATGGTAGCCGCAAAACAGCGGTCTCCCGACCAGTTTGCCGTTGAATATGCCGATATCCTGGACCGCTACCAAAAGGCCCTGCCCGACTCGCAGCAGGATCAATATCATGCCTTCAAATCAAAAGCAGATGCAGCCCTGGGCTATCACAGAAGCCAGGGTGACCGTTCCTGGGTCGCAGGCGCCCTGCACGAGCCTCTATGGACTGCCCCAAAACGACAGCAACAAGACGTGCATCAGGCCACTCTGCGCCGCAAAGAAAATCGGAGCCTCAGCCAGGAGGAGCGAAACCGCCGTGTGGACGCAAAACCGAAAGACGGAACCTGGGATTTCATTAAAGAAGCCGCCACTGAGGGGCCATCCGACCTTGTAATCGATGATAGTGCTCCTTTAGGTATAAATGCCCTGCGGGAAGCCTTCCCAGACTTGCCCGAAAGTCCAACACGTGATGACTTCTACAAGGCAATGCAAACCCTAAAGCCGGGTGAAACTGTTCTTGAAAACAGTCGGACATATGAGTTGATCCACGCCTTGCTGCATAATACGCCGGGCGCCATTCCATCCAATTTTCCCAAGGCAGCGAGTGAGGTCACCAGTTGGAACGCTGTTGGCGCTGTGGACGCCGCATACAACCCCTATCTTACGTATGAATCCCAAGACTATCTGAAATTCATTCACCACAATCTAATCCCCTATAACTTGGAGATTTTTGCCAACTTGCAAAAGGGGGTAGAGCCAAAAGGATTGGAGGGACTGCGGGGATTAGATCTTGACATAAAGCTGGTCGAACGGGAGCAGCATTTAGTTTCCGTGCTAACAGACCGCTATTTTATGGATAATCCGAATCTCAACAAAAGGGTAGTTATGCAAGAAATCAGCGACTCAACTACGAATGCGATGCCATATGTCAACATTAAGCCTTTGGACCAATTTGGAATCGGCAAAATAAACTTATCGGCGATTGGAGATTCTCGAAACGATTATGTACAGGCAGCAACGACCGATCTATTCTCAACCCAGGATTACAATACCAAAAAGGAGTCTGACCGCGTGAAGATCGGGCAGAACATTGTGCGTCAAATCTACCGGAAAAGGTCCAACGAATGAAAGCGGTTGGCCGGTTTTTCGGACTCTTCTTTTTAGAATGGGTACTGGACATGGCCATCTGCGTGGTGGCCATGTTCAGCTTGGGCGTATTAATGATGTTGATAATCTCAGTCTTTGGACCAAATCACATCGACATAAAAAATACTATTTTTTACGAATCAATAAACATAATTGGAGTTATAAGCTTTGTAATTATTATAAATTTATCCAGATTATGGAATCAATTAATAATAAATATGACAATAAGATCAATAGTATCATATTTTTATTTTAATATATATTTGAGTATATTTTTAATTTCTATTCCAGCCATAATGTTATACGGGCTTATATTTATTTCATTCTTTGATTTTTTATTTTCCAGTACGCAAACATTCGATTGGTTCTCAACATCCTATCCTAACACTTTTTGGTTTCTTATAACACTTCCCTTTGTAGTCAGCACCTTGACCGCCCCCTATATTGTTTATCGCTGGAAGGGCGAGGTATTTGAGAGCCGGTTCAATCGCAAGTTTCGCGCACAACTGCAAGATAAAGAGCGAATTCAGGCGCTCACCGGGATCAAACAGGCCCCCTGGTGGGAAAGCGGCATAGGACCAAAAGACAACCTGCTGGACTTTTGCCGCAAGCGTTTTCAGAAAAGGTCCAGCGAATGAGAGCGGTCGGGCGGTTTTTGTGCCTCTTCTTTCTGGAATGGATACTGGACATGGCCATCTGTATGGTGGTCATGTTCAGCCTGGGCGTGATAGTAACCATTCCAATATGGATATTTGGGCCAAACGACATCGACCTCGGAAGAATACCTTATTACGAAGAACTCAATATACATAAAATTCTTTTGTTCGTTATATTTGCAAATATTCTCAGGTCATATAATCGAATTATAATAAATGCATTAGTACGATCTATTGTTTCTTATTTCTATTTTAACATATATCTTAATATTTTTATAATTTCCATTCCAGCAATCCTAGTTTATGGATGCATGCTACTTATCTTTTTTTTAATATTTTTTGGCACTCAAGAGTTTGATTGGAGTATTGGGGGGAATACTCAACCAATCTGGTTTTTTATCACCCTCCCCTTCGTCATCAGCACACTAACCGCCCCCTATATTGTATATCGATGGACAGGCGAAGTGTTTGAGAGTCGGATCAACCGGAAGGTTCGTGCGCAGTTGGAAGAGAAAGATCGCATGCGAGAACTTCAGCCCCCGCCAGAAAAGCCCTGGTGGGAAGAAGGCTTCGGACCAGATACCCTGCTGGACTTTTACCACAAATGCTTCCAGAAAAGATCTACTAAATGAAAGCGGTCGCAGTTTCCATCAGAAGATTTAGTGTAGCACACATTCCCAATTCTCGCCAAATTCCGCTCCAAGCTTCAAGCGATGGTTTGATCCCGCGCACCATTCACCGCCGAAATGATGAGGGAGGTTTGCCATAGAGTGCTTTGAACACATCATTAAATCGCCTCACACTTTGAAAACCAGCGGCAAAGGCGATGGAGGTAAGCGACATCGTCCCCCCATTGATCATCCTTTTGGCCCGTTGCACTCTTGCCGTTGCTGCGGCTTGTGTTGGACTGGCTCCTGCGTGTTTTGCAAACAATCGTGAAAGATGACGCGTTCCAATACCTAGTTTGTTCGCAAGATCATCAACACTGTTCGTATCCAAGAACCCCTCATCAATCAAGCGTAGGGCCCGCCCCACGGTCGTCGCGGTACCAAGCCAGGCTGGACTGCCCGGTGCGGATTCTGGTCGACATCGAAGGCAAGGTCTGAATCCCGCCTTTTCTGCCGCAGCGGCTGTGGGATAGAAGGTAACATTTACCGATTTTGCAGGCCGCACAGGACAGATTGGTCGACAGTATATCCGTGTCGAACGGACTCCAGAAAAGAAAACACCATCATAGGCCTTATCGCGGGCCAAACGCGCACGATCACAGGTTTCAGAATCTGGGAAGAAGGTCGTTATTTCATCCATACCTCATTTTCCCTGAGGGCTTTAAGCAAGTCTAGCTGGAATCAGACTCGATCCCGCGATGGCGTCCGAAACCAGCCAGATCACGTTGCGCCAAAGTGATAGATCACAGGAAGCCCAACAAAAATATAGGAAAATCAATGCCCCAAAAATCAGAGGTAAAGCTACCAGAAATTGGGCTTCTCATTCTCTTGTCATTTTTATGGGGAGGATCGTTTACCCTTACTGAAATCGCTATCGAGACAATCCCACCAGCAACCATCGTCTGCGGGCGCTTGATCGTAGGGGCGATTCTTTTGAGCCTTTTTGCTGTTTGGAACCGTGTCACCTTTCCAAAAACGCTCAACCAGTGGACCCCAATGGTACTACAAGGGATATTGCAAAGCGCACTGCCCTTCATGTTGATCAGTTGGGGGCAGACGCATATCGACAGTGGCCTTGCTGGATTGCTTAATACAACACCGCCCCTATTTGTCTTCCTGATCGGTGCCTTTTTGTTGCACGATAGAAGCGTTGGGAAGCGACATTTATTTGGAATTCTGCTGGGGCTAATTGGCGTTCTGACCATTATGGAGCCTGCTTTACTATCGGGTGAAAGCAGGTCCACTTTAGGCCAACTCGCCGTAATCGGTGCCAGTCTTAGCTATGCTCTGGCGGCGCTCTATGCCCGAAGATTCAATACTCAGCCAGCGGTGCTCACGGCGGCCTGCTCTATGAGCTTTGCCGCATTGATAATACTTCCTGTCTCGGTTGTTGTAGATCATCCGATGACCCTTGCGCCGACACTTCATGCCGTGGCGTCGGTCATCACCCTTGGTGTATTTTCCACTGCCATTGCGATGGCAATTTACTTTCGGCTTATCCGTACCCTGGGGCCATTGATTGTCACAACCGGCAGCTACATGCGCGCCGCCTTCAGTGTGTTGCTGGGCGTTGTGTTGTTACAAGAAGAGGCCTCGGCGACCTTAATCCTCGGTCTGATCATGATCTTTGCGGCAGTGGCCGTTATCAGCGGACATCTGAAACTAATACCTAAAATCACATCGAAGAAATCCTAACTAAAAAGGACCGTTTAAAATGAAGGCTATGTTGCAATGGCTACTGGTTCAAATCACTTGGATCTTTCAATTGGACTGCGCATCGCTTCGCACCCGAAGCAATGAGCGCGCTGTGATTACGCCCGAGAGTTTTGGACATTGATTGCCTAAAAACGCTCACATCCGGTCCCTACGAGACCACCAGTTGGAACCCTATTGGCGCAGTAGAAAACGATAAATTTTGGACAGAAACCCTGGGCGGCACAAGAGAAGCACAGGACTATCTGAAGTTCGTGAACAGAAACCTGCCCCCCCCAATAGACATGAGGTTTTCGCCAACCTGCAAAAAGGAGTCGGACCAAAGGAGAGCCTGCTGGACTTTTGCCGCAAACGCTTTCGCCCCCCAACCGAGTAAGGGCTAAGCGGCGATTGGTACGGTTACGACAATTACCTTAAGTCACTCCCCCAATGATTTGGTCGCGATTTCCAGGCTGTCGCGGCTGAGGCCGCTGGTTTTGGCGATGCGTTCCAACTGGTCGCGCATAAGGCGGCTGCGATCAGCAGGCAGTCGACGCCATTGACCAAAGACACCCAGCATCCGCGCGGCGACCTGGGGATTGATGCCATCCAACTGCACCAGAACATCGGCGACGAAGCGATAACCCGTGCCATCAGCAGCATGGAACCGCACCGGATTTCCCATGGCAAAGGCTCCGATCAGGGCGCGCACCTTGTTGGGCTTTTTAATCGAGAAGGCTGAATGAGACATCAGCTTCTTAACGCGCTGTAACGTATCGGACCGATTGCTCATCGCCTGGACGGCAAACCATTTATCCATCACCTGCTCATCACCCTTAAAGCGATCATAAAAGGCTGCCAGGGCCGCCTCTTGCTCCGGCCCGTCGGTGTCGGCCAGCACGGAAAGAGCAGCCATGCGATCTGTCATATTGTCAGCCTGATCAAAGCGCGATTTTGCCAGCGCAATGGCGGCCGCGCTGCCCGTTGCGCCCAGATAGGCCAACGCCGTGTTGCGCAGGGCCCGACGCCCCGCAGACTCTGCGGCTGGATCATAAGGGCCAGTTTCCGCCAGAGCATCGTGCACCGCCAGAAACTCCGCCTGGAAAGCCTCAGCAATTGCCTTGCGCAGCATCATGCGGGCGGTGTGAATTTCATCAACAGCCACCGGGCGCATTTGCTCTGCGATGTAATCTTCCGTCGGCAAGACAATGGCCTGGGCGCGGAAGGCCGGATCCAAATCCGTGTCCAGCAGGATTTTACCCAAGGCCTCGATCAAGGCCTTATCGATGACCGGCTCTTGTCCATCGCGCAGCGCCTGCACCATCTCCAACAGGCGCTTAGTGGCATATTGCTGACCGGCCTCCCATCGCGCAAAAGAGTCTGGATCATTGGCCATTTGAACGACGCGGTCTTCCGATGTGTAATCCGCTTTCAAAGCGATTGGCGCGGAAAACCCTCGGTTCAATGAGGGTACAGCCGGAGCGCTGATATCTTCAAACACCGTCACCAATGTCGCCTCGTTCAGGGCCAGCACGGTTTCCTCGCCCAAATCCTCCCCATCCACACGCAAGCGGAGGGGCTGACCGGTTATCGCATCCATCAATCCCATACGCAGCGGAATTGGCAGAGCCTGTTTTTCCGGCTGACCGGGTGTTGGCTTTGTGGTCTGTTCCAAAGTCAGTGTCAGTTGTTGTGCTTTGGCGTCATGCTGCCATTCTGCCTGAACCTCTGGCGTGCCCGCCTGACTGTACCAGGGTTTGAAATATGTCAGGTCACGCTTATTCGCATCGGCCATGGCGGCGACGAAATCATCACAGGTGACCGCCTGCCCGTCGTGACGCTGAAAATACAATCGCATACCGGCCTGGAATCCGTCTTCGCCCAGCAAGGCGTGAAGCATACGGATGACCTCCGCCCCTTTCTCGTAGACGGTGGCTGTGTAGAAATTGTTGATCTCGATATAGCTTTCTGGCCTAACGGGATGGGCCAGGGGGCCGGAATCTTCCGGGAATTGCCGCGCGCGCAGCATGCGGACATCCTGGATGCGCTTCACCGGACGCGAGCGCATGTCGGCGGAAAATTCCTGATCGCGAAACACGGTCAGGCCCTCTTTCAGGCTCAACTGAAACCAATCGCGGCAGGTAACGCGATTGCCGGTCCAGTTGTGGAAATATTCATGGGCAACAATGCCTTCGATAGAGCCAAAATCCGCATCGGTGGCCGTCTCTGGATCGGCCAGAATGTATTTCGCATTGAACACATTCAGCGACTTGTTTTCCATCGCGCCCATATTGAAATCACTGACCGCGACGATGTTGAAGATATCCAAATCGTATTCCAGGCCAAAGCGGGATTCATCCCAGGCCATGGACCGCTTCAGCGCATCCATTGCATAGGCACAGCGCGGCGCATTGCCCGGTTCGACCCAGATTTTTAGATCAACCACACGCCCGCTGCTGGTGGTAAAGGTATCTTCAAACGCGTCCAGAGTTCCGGCGACCAGGGCAAACAGGTAGCTGGGTTTTGGAAAGGGGTCGGCCCAGACGGCCTGATGCCGCCCGTCTGACAGATCGCTCTTATCCGTTAAGTTACCATTGGACAGCAGGACAGGATAAGAGGCTTTGTCGGCGCGAATTGTGGCGGTGAAAACGCTCATCACATCGGGTCGGTCGGGATAGAAGGTGATCCGCCGAAACCCTTCCGCCTCGCACTGAGTACAGAAAATGCCATTAGACTGATACAGGCCTTCCAGACGAGTATTTTCGACCGGATCAATGGCAACCTGTGTCATCAACTCAAAGGAAGCCGGTGGATTGTTAAGGGTCAGGCCGGTCTTGCTTTGGCTATACGCGTCTTTCCCCAGCGCTGTCCCATCGATCTCAATCGCCTTCAGACGCAAATCTTCGCCGTCCAGGGTCAAGGGACCGGTTGCCCCCGGCGCTCGCCGAATGGCAAGCCGCGCTGTGACCAGAGTTTCCTTCGGGGCCAGATCGAATTCCAAGGCCACATGATCAATGGAATAGGCAGGCGCACGATACTCTGACAGGCGGATTACGGGCGGCTGGTCGGTCTTCATCATAGGTCCTTAATGCAATAAAGGGGAACGCGATAAGGGGGCAGCGTGAGAGCCCACAGGCAAGACCTTTTCAGACCTTACGTCAAGGTGCGCCTGAAGAGCGTCACGGCCACAACATCTCCGGCCCGGAATAGCGGGCGACCAGGAAATCGACAAAGGCACGCACCTTGGCCGACAAATGGCGATTGGGCGGATACAGCGCATAAATGCCAATCGGGTCCGGTTCAAACGCATCTAGTGCTGAGATCAAGTCCCCGTTCCGGATGCTTTCTGCACATATAAAAGTTGGGGAATTCACGATGCCCAGACCCGCCGATGCCGCCAAAGCCAGGGCATTGCCGTTATTGGATGTTAACGTACCGCCGACACGAACGGAGATCCCCCCGCCTTTCGGATCATCAGGATCCTTAAAGTTCCAGGAATTCGGGGCGCTGAGATAGGTGTAGATCAGGCAGTTATGTGCTTCCAGATCTTTGGGATGTTCTGGTCGCCCCATTCGGTCCCAATAGTCCTTGGACGCCAGGATCGGCCGCCTGGTTTCTGCAATGCGCTTGGCGATCAGGCTGGAATCTTCCAACACACCGATGCGAACCGCCATATCAAACCCTTCCTCCAGGATATCGACACGACGGTCGCTGAAATCCATGAAGACTTTCACTTCGGGAAACTGCGTCATGAAATCCGGCAGTGCGCGGGCCAGATGGGTAATGCCAAAACTGACAGGTGCCGTTACCCTCAACTGTCCCCGCGGGCGTTCCTGCAAATGGGTGACGGCCAGTTCCGCCTCTTCCGCTTCGGCGATGATCCGGCGACAGCGCTCATAGAAGGCCTGGCCCACCTCCGTCAGGTTTAACCGGCGCGTTGTGCGGGCAATCAATTGCGCGCCCAGCCGTTGTTCCAGGCGCGTCACCTGCTTGCTGACCGCTGACTTTGATTGTCCCATCTTTTCTGCGGCTGCGGTGAAGCTTCCCGCCTCAACAACCGCTGCGAATACCGCAATCCCACTTAAATCCTGCATCGCCCATCACTCCAGGTTGGTGGAAAGACATTAGGGCCTTTTTCGAAACAATTAAATTCTTTTCTGATCGATTGTTCTTATTCGGATCGAGATTAAGTTATGTGTCAACAAATGAAACAGAAGGAGCAACGACATGGGACTCTTGGTAGACGGCGAATGGCACGACAAATGGTACGATACGTCCAAGACCGGCGGGAAATTTGTGCGCAGTGAATCAGTATTCCGAAACTGGGTCACTGCTGATGGCAGTGCTGGACCGACCGGCGATGCAGGTTTCAAGGCAGAGGCCGGACGCTACCATCTGTATGTGTCGCTGGCCTGTCCCTGGGCCCATCGCACCCTGATCTTTCGGGCCATTAAGGATTTGGACGAAATGATCGATATCTCGGTCGTCCACTGGAAGATGAAAGAAAACGGTTGGACATTTGACGACAGTGATCCGGATGTTATTGCGGACCCGATCCATAAAGCGCGGTTCCTGCACCAGGTGTATACGGCGGTGAAGCCTGACTATTCCGGTCGGGTCACGGTTCCGGTCCTGTATGACAAGAAAACCGACCAGATCGTATCGAATGAGTCTGCCGATATCATCCGGATGCTGAATTCCGCCTTCGATGGGATCGGCGCACGGGCCGGAGATTACTATCCAGAAGCCCTGCGCGCGGAAATCGATGAGGTCAATGACCGGGTCTATAACACTGTGAATAACGGTGTCTATAAATCAGGATTTGCGACCGAACAGGCACCTTATGAAGAGGCGGTCACCGACCTGTTCGACAGTCTGGACTGGTTGGAAAATCGTCTGTCAAAACAGCGGTATCTGGCCGGAGATCAGATCACAGAGGCCGATTGGCGTTTGTTCACGACCCTGGTTCGGTTTGATCCGGTCTATGTCGGACATTTTAAGTGTAACCTGCGGCGGATCGTCGATTACCCCAATCTGTGGGCCTATACCCGGGAATTGTATCAACAGCCCGGCGTGCAGGAGACCATCAATATGCGCCATATCAAGTCCCATTATTATGGCAGCCACGACATGATCAACCCGACCGGAGTTATTCCAATGGGACCGGTTCTGGACTTTGGAGCAAATCCCGAGCAAACGGAGGCGTTTGCGACGACGAATTTGCCGAAATAACAACCAGCCAGAGTATCTTGTGTGAGCTCATGCGAACGCATGATGCTCTGGCGAACCCCATGGGCGGGATGCCCAGAAATCCGCCTGACCGGAAAAAAAGCCGGTGGACAAGACGAGGAGTGCGTATCATGACCCTTGAACTGAGACCTTTCGACAGCTTGGGCGCTGCCAATTTCGGCTGGCTGGATGCAAAGCACCATTTCAGCTTCGGGCACTATTATGACCCCAAACGGATGCATGTCGGCCCGCTGCGTGTCTGGAATGATGATACGATTGCACCGGGCACTGGTTTTGACCCGCACCCGCATCGGGACATGGAAATCATCACCTATGTTCGGGAGGGGGCAATTACCCATAAAGATAATATGGGTAATAAGGGCCGCACAGAAGCTGGCGATATCCAGGTCATGTCCGCCGGAACAGGCATCGTTCATTCCGAGTACAATGAAGAAGATGTCACGACCAAGATCTTCCAGATCTGGATCATACCGCGCAGTCAGGGTGGCAAGCCACGCTGGGAAACCAAATCCTTCCCTCGGGGAGATCAGGCGGGCAAATTGCATCCCCTGGCCTCGGGTCGGGCCGGAATCACAGGCGTCGCCCCAATCGATCAGGACGCGACCCTGTTTGCCGGCAGCCTGTCCAAAGGCACGGTCATCGACCAGATTTTAGGGCGCAACCGCTGTGCCTATCTGGTCCCCGCAAAGGGACGCGTGAAGATTGATGGCACGGAGATCAAAAACCGCGATGGCGTCATCATCCGCGATGCCAAATCGGTAAAGATCGAAGCCTTGGAAGACGCTGAAGTCATCCTGGTGGATGTTCCCAACGGATAAGCTTTGAAACGATTCCCCCGACAGCCGAACCTGAGTCCATTCTGGAATCAGGTTCGGCGTTGCCTTATCCCGGCACAGTTACCGAATTATTTTTAGTTCCATATTGTAACATCTTCGACACGGGATCACCTATGCGTCGCGGGTGGCTGGAATCGTTCTATCCGACCCTCTTTCACTGGATGCCTTCATCGTGCTCATTACCGTTTCCCTTCTGGTTCTTGGTCTTGCGTTGCTGTTTGGCGGGGGGGAAGCCCTGGTTCGGGGCGGTGTCTCCCTGGCGCTGAGATTTGGACTCTCCCCCCTGATCGTCGGCCTGACCGTTGTGGCCTTTGGCACGTCTTTGCCAGAGCTTCTTGTCTCAGTGCAGGCCGCGCTTTCCGGGTCGCCTGATATTGCCGTGGGCAATGTGGTCGGATCCAATATTGCGAACATTCTGCTGATCCTGGGGGCGACTGCTGTGATTGCCCCGATCACCATGGCATTCAAGACAGTGTCGCGTGATCTGATGATAATGATCGCTGCTGCTGTCGCGATGCTTGCCTTAGGGTGGGTCGGACTGATTGAAAGATGGATGGGCATGGCCATGCTGGCGAGTTTGATCATCTATCTGATCTTTGCCTGTCGGAACACCCCCTGCGAAGATGACCCGTCCGACACCAGTATGTCGAAATTGCTGTGGTGGCAGGAAACCCTGGCGATCCTGGGTGGTCTGGTTGCCCTGATGGTGGGGGCCAATCTGCTGGTCGGGTCGGCAACCGATATCGCACGCACCTTCGGTGTGTCCGAAGCGGTGATCGGCCTGACCATCGTAGCCGTCGGCACCAGCCTGCCTGAATTGGCCGCATCCCTGGTGGCGGCCATTCGTCGTCAGTCTGATATCGCCATCGGCAATGTGGTCGGATCGAATATTTTCAACATCCTCGCCATTCTGGGCATCACCGCGATGATCGAACCCATCACAGTTTCCCCAGAAATGGCGCGCATGGATATTCCGGTCATGATCGGTATATCCATCCTTCTGACCGGATTGATTTTCGCCCTGAATGGATTGGGGCGGATCGTCGGGGCTGGTTTCCTGGGCCTGTATGGCAGCTATGTCGTATACCTGTATTAACGCCGCTTTATTGGCCGCAAAAGCGTGTCAGGCGATGGGGCATCAAGGTGAGTTCGTGATCAATTTCTGAGACTCGGGTTTGGCATAATTCCGGGCTGGCGCTGACCTTCGACCAATCTGGTGCCTTACAGCGTGTCAGCATATCCTCGAGGCTGTCGACGCATTGTTCAAAATGCGCTTTCGCCTTATCGAAACGCTCTTTCCCTGTGCGTAAAAAATTGCATGTCTCTAAATCAGTGGTGTTTGACCGATGCAGGGCTTCTTCCGTTAAATTTTGGGCTGCGGTCAGGTCGCCAAGCCCATCCTGCATCATACCTTCCAGGGCATGTATGCGGTCTTCACAGTCAGCCGCAGCCACACCTGCCGACGCAATAAGCAACAGCACCGCGACGCTAGCCGTTTGGATGAAAGAAACCGTGGATCTTTTTCGCAACTGCCTTTGAAATACCATCCACATTCTCCAAATCCGACACAGATGCGCGCGATACCGCTTTCGCAGAACCGAAGTATAACAGAAGCGCCTTTTTACGCTTCCCCCCAATTCCAGGAATTTCATCCAATGGGCTGCGTACCTGATCTTTTGCGCGGCGCTTACGGTGTGATCCGATAGCGAAACGGTGCGCTTCATCCCGCAGGCGCTGAATAAAATACAGAACCGGGTCGCGGGGTGGCAGCAACAGGGGCTGATCCCCACCGGGCAGCATGATCCGTTCCCGGCCCGCTTCCCGCTCTGGCCCCTTGGCGACAGTCATGACGGGAACATCATCTTCCAGGCCCAGTTCCGCCAGTGCTTCCATCGCAGAACTCAATTGCCCCTTACCGCCATCCAGAATGACCAGGTCGGGCCAGACACCGCTGGTGCGATCCGGGTCTTCCTTCAGGGCACGGGCAAAACGGCGATAGATGACTTCCTTGGTCATCGCATAATCATCCCCACCTGCCGGGGCATCGGTTAAATCAGGCACGGGCACCTCTGCAAGGCCGGGAACAGAGGGGCTGGCGGGCTCGTCCTCTCCCCGAATGTTGAATTTGCGATACTGATTCTTTGCAAACCCGTCCGGCCCGGCCACGATCATTGCGCCAACCGCCTGACGCCCGGAAATATGACTGTTGTCGTAAACCTCCACCCGCTGCAGCGGCCCTTCCAGACCGCTGAGGTCCGCCAGGCCATTCAACAGCCGCACCTGGCTGGAACTTTCCGCCAGCCGCCGTTCCAATGCCTCCCTGGCATTGTCAGCGGCATGGTCCACCGCCTTACGCCGTCCGCCTCGTTGGGGCACGGCTATGGTGACCTTGCGCCCTGCCTTCAGTGTCAGCGCCTCTGTCAGAAGATCCAATTCGTCCGGAGCCTGGTTCAAAAGCACATCTTTTGGCGGCGGGCGGTTTTCATAGAATTGGCCCAGAAATCCAGCCAGAATCAAACCTGGCTCCATCTGTTTGTCATGGCTGGGGAAGTACGACCGCGTGCCATTGTTCTGGCCGGCACGAAAGAAAAAGACCTGAATGCAGCTCTGACCGCCACGCTGTTCCAGGGCAATCACATCCGCGTCGCCAATGCCTTCGATATTGATGTCCTGGCTGGATTGCACATGGGCCATGGCGCGCAATCGATCCCGATAGGATGCGGCGCGCTCAAAATCCATCGCGTCAGACGCTGCCTGCATCTCGCTGACCAGATCGTCTTTCACCTCCTGGGATCGACCCGACAGGAAGGCTTTCGCTTGCGCCACAGTGGCGGCATAGCCTTCTTGCGATATATAGCCGACACAGGGCGCACTACAGCGTTTGATCTGGTATTGCAGGCAGGGGCGCGACCGATTGCGAAACACACCATCCGTGCAATTGCGCAGTAAAAAGGCGCGCTGCAATACATTCAGGGTGCGATTGACCGCCCCTGCTGAGGCGAATGGACCAAAGAAATCCCCTTTCCGGTCCCGCGCGCCCCGGTGTTTCACAATTTGGGGAAACTCCTGATCGCCCCGAATTAAGATATCTGGAAATGTCTTATCATCCCGCAACAGCACATTGTAACGAGGCATCAGGCGCTTGATCAGATTGTTTTCCAGCAACAGCGCCTCGACCTCGCTGGCGCAGGTGACAAACTCCATCGTTGCGGTTTCAGAAACCATGCGTTGCAAGCGGATCGGCAAACGCTCCGGCCTGGAATAGGTTGTCACACGCTTGCGCAGATTATGCGCCTTACCGACGTATAAGGGCTCACCATCTGCAGAAATCATGCGATAGACGCCAGCCTCGTTGCCCAGCTTCGCAAGATATCGCTTCACCACCGCAGCCCCGGTCGCAAGACTGGGGCGCGCGGCGACAGTGGGTGCCAATAAGGTCCCATCCGCCGTTTGGCTCAAACTCTCCGCTCTGGTGTCGTTGGGCATTCACGTATCACTTTCCTGCCTCAGCATCATGGGCTCTTATAAACGCACACATGACACGCTGGCCTGTTGTTCTCTCTGCACATATGCCGTTGCAAACATTTCTGTCTACTCGGGTTTGCTGAACCTCATATTTCTTTCCGCCAAACGCATTGGTCAAGGGTGCCGATGGCGCCATTTTAACCTTGGCGAATTTCGTCCCATACGGGCCAAATTCAGCGCTGGCACGATTTAAATCCAGCTATCCACCGCGCCTGTGGAAAACCTTGTTGGTAACCAAGGGACGACCCCACGCCTCGCCACATTCCCTAGGGGAGTCAGCGGTTTGCCTAATATTTAACCACCAAAAACTAACATATTGTTTTTATTAACATTATAATAAGTCAAGTATGAAAGATTGGTTAAACTGAAAAAAGCTCCTTGCCTGCAGACTTCCCCCGAATCCGGCAAATTCTCCTGTGCACAACTCAAAAACGATAAATTGAATTTTAGGCATATTTTTAAATATTTAGGCAAAAGTGCATTCAATACACACAACCAGCATTAAACTGTACAGTCTAAGTATTGGTGTCATCATCATTCTTCGATATAACATCCCAACCCTGCCTGTTGCCACCCCAGATGTTCTCCCCCATCCAGGGCGATCATCTGTCCGGTATAGCTCGGGCTTTGTATGATGAAGCGCACGGCTTTCGCAATGGCGGTGGGTTCGGTGCGCCGTTTCAAGGGAACAGCGTCCCATTGTCGGTCAAAATCGGTCGTATTCTGCCTGGCGCTGGGGACTGTTGGCCCTGGCCCCACAGCCGCGACACGAACCTGTGGCGCCAAGGCCAGCGCGAGCGTTCTAGTCAATGTCCAAAGGCCCGATTTCGATGCCGTATAGCTGATGAAATGCGGTGTAAGATTAAACACCCGTTGATCGATGATATTGACGGCGACACCATTCTTATCGTCGGGCAATGCCTTTGCGAAAGCCTGAATGATCCGCATGGGCGATTCCAGATTAATCGCCATATGAGATGACCAACTATCCCGCGTAACCGTATTCCAATCGTCACGTTCAAAGATTGAGGCATTATTGACGACAACACCCAATTCACCGAAAGCAGACAGGGTTTGGGCGACCAGATCCGTCGCCGCGTCTGGGTCTGCCAGATCCGCATCAAACAAATGCACCGCTCGCCCCAAATCCCGAATTTCTTGGGCTGTCGCTTCGGCATCGGATTCTGATCCCCGATAATGCAGCGCGATATCAAATCCATACTGCGCCAAATCCAAAGCAATCTCTCGACCAATCCGCCGGGCCGCGCCCGTGACCAGCGCTACCGGGGCCAAGCGTTCATCCTGTAGCATAAAAGGCACCCGCATCAACGACGCCCCCGACGACGACCAGAAGAGGCCTTTGCCCCCTTGCGCCCCTTCGGCACAGCCTCAGGATTCTTACTGATCAGAGAGGCCGCGATCTCCACATCAATGGGCAGGGAATCGACTGGCATATCCAGGTCATAGGCTTCCAATCGCTTGATCTCGTCTCGCATCTTGGCCGCCGTTTCAAATTCCAGGTCGGCAGCAGCGACCTTCATGCGCTCTTCCAAATCGCGGATATAGGTTTTCAGATCGACCCCGACCAAATGGGACTGTGCCCCATCACCCGTGCCGACCGTAACCCGATCCCGCTCGTAAACTGAATTCAGCACATCAGAGATGGATCGTTTGATGCTTTCCGGCGTAATGCCATGTTCCGCATTGTATAGCTGCTGCTTCTCCCGGCGGCGGCTGGTTTCGTCCAGGGCATAGGTCAGGCTGTCGGTCATGCGATCCGCATATAACAGGACGCGCCCATCCACATTGCGTGCCGCCCGGCCAATCGTCTGAACCAGCGATGTCTTGGACCTCAGGAACCCTTCCTTATCCGCATCCAGGATCGCCACCACCGCGCATTCGGGAATATCCAACCCTTCCCGCAGCAAGTTAATCCCGATCAGGATGTCAAAGGCACCCAGGCGCAAATCACGGATAATCTCAATGCGCTCCAATGTGTCGATATCAGAATGCAGATAGCGGACCTTCAGGCCGGTTTCCGACATGTAATCGGTCAGGTCCTCGGCCATGCGCTTGGTCAGTACCGTGACCAGAACACGCTCCCCTTTCTCCGTACATTGGCGGCATTCATCCAGCAGGTCATCGACCTGATTGGCAGTTGGGCGCACAATACAAACGGGATCGATCAATCCGGTCGGGCGCACCAATTGCTCGGTAATGACGCCCCCCGTCCGCTCCAACTCCCAGGGACCGGGCGTGGCGGAAACGAATATGGTCTGGGGCCGCATCGCCTCCCATTCTTCAAATTTCAAAGGACGGTTATCAACGCAGGACGGCAGTCGGAAACCAAATTCTGCCAATGTCGATTTCCGCGCAAAGTCCCCCCGGAACATACCGCCGATCTGCGGCACGGTGACATGGCTTTCATCCAGCACCAACAGGGCGTTGTCTGGCAGATACTCAAACAGGGTCGGTGGCGGCTCCCCGGCATTGCGCCCGGTCAGATAGCGGGAATAGTTCTCAATCCCGTTACACGCCCCCGTCGCTTCCATCATCTCCAGGTCAAAGACCGTGCGTTGTTCGATGCGCTGTAATTCCAGCAGTTTCCCGGCCTTCTCAAATTGCTCCGTGCGCTGACGCAGTTCCAGCTTGATGCGGTCCATTGCCTGTTTCAGCGTCGGGCGCGGCGTAACATAGTGGCTGCCTGCATAGACCCGGACTTTCTCCAGGGTTGCTGTCTTCTCCCCGGTCAGCGGGTCAAATTCGTGAATTGCATCGATTTCATCGCCAAAGAAAGACACCCGCCAGGCGCGGTCTTCCAGGTGGGCCGGAAAGATTTCAATCGTATCGCCACGCACGCGAAAGCTGCCGCGCTGAAACTGAATGTCGCTGCGTTTATATTGCAGGGTAACCAATTCGCGCATCAGATCGCGCACATCCATGCGCTTTCCCGCCTCCACATCAATAACCATCTGGCTATAGGTTTCGGGGGAGCCAATACCATAAATGCAGGAAACAGACGCAACGATGATCACATCATCCCGCTCGAACAGCGCCCGGGTCGCAGAGTGACGCATCCGGTCGATTTGCTCGTTTCGCGAACTCTCCTTCTCAATGAAGGTGTCAGAGCGCGGAACATAAGCTTCCGGCTGGTAATAATCATAATAAGAGACGAAATATTCGACCGCATTATTGGGAAAGAAGGATTTCATCTCCCCATATAATTGCGCCGCGAGTGTCTTGTTTGGCGCCAAAACCAGGGTGGGGCGCTGTAACTCTTGGATCGCATGGGCGATGGTGAAGGTCTTACCAGATCCGGTCACGCCCAGCAGGACCTGGTCCCGCTCTCCTTCACGCACACCTTCGACAAGCTGCTTGATCGCCTCTGGTTGATCGCCAGCGGGTTGATAATCGGACTCTATTTTGAAAGGGACGCCTCCCTCAGTCAAAGGGCGTGCATATTTCGGTGTTTCACCGAAGATATACCCGACGGGCATCTCTGGTTTCAGATCAATGGTGTCGCTCATAGGGGTGACTATAAACCGCGATTGGCGGCAAGCAAGAGATGCACGAAAGCAATCCCAGCCTTAATGACGGATCAGCCAAACCAGCGCGATCCCAAACACCAGCGCCCCCATTCCGACGCGACGAAGACTCGTTGGTGAAAATGTCAATGCCGCTGCCATCATTCGCTGCATTTGGGTGGGAATTAATGCATAAAGCAACCCTTCCAAAACACATAAAAATGCAAATCCCGTCATCAGCGACGTCCAAAATTCTTCCATGATTCCCTCAACTTCCTGTTTATCGCGCGGCCGATGCCAATACTGGCACCGGAAATTACGCCTGAAACGGTCTGCACATTCTTGCCATATTGCCCTGAATGACGTAGTTACATCACCGAGGGTGAATTCGCCCGACATATTTTATTCTGGCACCTGGCACTTGTTTTTCCCGCTCATCAGTTTGGAGCGACACCGCCTTAGTATTTGCGGTACGGTTTGCAGGGGAGAGTATCATTTTAAAGTTGAACACCAGCCTGCGCTGGATTGCCAGCGCACTGACAGGGATTGTTTTCGCCACGGGCCTATCGCTTGGTGGTGCCCAGGCGCAGTCTGAAATGGCTGCCTTGGCGCCGCGCGTCGGCCCTATGTCTGACTCCACCAGTGCGCTTCCTGCGATTCTGGCGCGAAACGATATCGCCCTCTATACCGAAATTTTTGATCTCCAGAATGACGGCCAATGGGACAAGGCGGATCGGCTGATCGCGCAGTTGTCGGATGATTCTCTGATGGGCCATGTGCTGTTTCAGCGCTATATGCACCCGACCGCCTACCGGTCTTCCTATCAGGAATTAAAGAACTGGCTGGCCGATTATGCGGATCATCCCGGCGCAACGCGCATTTACGGTTTGGCCCTGAAACGCAAACCGTCATCTGTTGGCTATCCACGCAAGCCTCAGGCCGTTGAAATGCCTGCCATGGATGCAGTCGTCGCCTTTGACGAGCCTCAGGGCGGGTCCGAAACCGAATCACCGGCTACGGAAAGCCGCAAATATGCGGGGAAATCCTCAAGCCAGCGCGCCAAAATTCGTGCAATTCAGTCCCAGATTCGATCATTGGTTCAACGCGGCAATGTGACCATCGCCTTAAAAAATCTGGATACCAAGGCCAATCGCGCCCTGTTTGATCCGGTCAGCTTTGCCGAAAGCCTGGGCGTTATCGCGCGGGGATATTTCCGGTATCATGAAGATCAGGAAGCCATGGCGGTTGCCAAGATGGCAACCAAACTGGCCGGTGATGATGCCGCCCGCGCCCATTGGTGGGGCGGATTAGCCGCGTTCCGGGCGAAAGATTGGAATACCGCTGCGGCGCATTTCGCCGCGCTGAGCCTGTCGGTTGAGGCGGATGATTGGCTGAGGGCGGCTGGCGGGTTTTGGGCTTCGCGTGCCTATTTGGTCGGGGGCGAACCCCAGAATGTATCTGCCATGCTGCAGCGCGCCGCAGAAATGCCGCGCACATTCTATGGCCTGCTGGCGACCCGCGCCCTGGGCCAAACACCCCCATTAGATTTTGAAATGCCGGTTCTGTCCGATACAGAGACGGAGTTTCTGTTAGAAATCCCCGCAGCCCGTCGGGCAATCGCGCTGATCGAAACCGGCCAGACCAACCGCGCCGATGAAGAATTGCGGCGGTTTGTGGATGAATTGCCGCCGTCCTTTGTTGGGACACTTCTTGCGCTGGCTGATCGGGCGGGGCTGGCTGATGTCGCCTTTCGCCTGGGGCGTGATATGGAGCGCCGCCAGAAGGTCAGCCTGGACGGTGCCCTGTATCCAGTACCAGGCTGGGAACCGGAAGATGGTTTTGGCATTGATCGCGCCTTGATATTTGCCATCGTGCGCCAGGAATCTCAATTCCGCAGCCGCGCGATCAGCAGCGCTGGTGCGCGGGGCTTGATGCAATTGATGCCGGCCACCGCCGGATATATGGCGGGCGACCGATTCCATGGTTCATCCCGTGCGGAACTGTTTGAACCTGGCCTGAACCTGTCGCTGGGTCAGAAATATGTGCATCATGTCCTCAATCTGGCGGAAATTGATGGAAACCTGCTTTATGCGCTGGCGGCGTATAATGCGGGGCCTGGCAATTTGCAGCGTTGGCGTGCCAAGATTGATTATGCCGATGATCCGCTGTTGTTCATCGAAAGCCTTCCGTCCCGTGAAACCCGCGCCTATATTGAGCATGTCCTGTCCAATTTCTGGATCTATCGCCTGCGGTTGAAGCAGAATGTCGATAGCCTGGATATGTTGATCGGGGGATCCTGGCCGATTTATGTCAGTCAGGATCAAAAGGGTTCCCCGACCGGAGAGCCCCGCACAGTGCGGATCAGCGCGGAGTAATTTCAATGCTGGGTGTTGATAAGAGCCTGCCGTTCAAACCGGTGCGAATTGCGGTGCTGACTGTCTCTGATACCCGCACCGTTGAAAATGACCGATCCGGCGACTTGCTGGTCGCGCGCCTGGAACAGGATGGTCATATCCTGGCAGCACGTCAGATTATCATTGATGATGCAGCACAGATTGTTCAGGTCCTAAATCAGTGGATCGATGACCCGGAAATTGATTGTGTCATAACCACCGGCGGCACTGGTCTGACCGGGCGTGATGTCACCCCCGAAGCATTCGCCGCCGTTCGGGAAAAGGACATACCGGGCTTTGGCGAGTATTTTCGCTGGATGTCCGCCCAGAAAATCGGAACCTCCACCATTCAAAGCCGCGCCATGGCGGTCCTATCCCGGGGCACCTATCTGTTCGCCCTGCCAGGGTCTACGGGGGCCTGTAAGGATGGCTGGGATGAGATCCTGCACTATCAACTGGATTTCCGCCACAGACCCTGCAATTTTGTTGAGTTGATGCCGCGCCTGCGTGAAGTTTAACGCCGCAAACGCCAGATCAGTAAGACCGACACAGCAGATACCGGCACCATCGCAACAAAAACCCAAACCCCCGCAGATTGGGCATCCGCCAGTGTCGGTTGGTCCCCATAGCCCACCAGATTCGCCACCAGCCCGCTAACTGCCGCCCCCAGCGCATAGCCGACGGTCTGAACCGTGGTCATGGCACTGGCGGCCCTGTCTTTATCCTCCGGCGGCGCCGCCTCTGTACAGCGCTGAAGGATATGGCCAAAACAGGCCCCAAATCCGGCCCCCGTGATAAACAAGCACGGCAGGATGGCCCAGACGGGACCGGGTGTTACCAGCAAGGCAAGACCTATTGTTGCCCCTAAGATCGCCAGAAAAGACAGGCGAATGGCAATCACCTGCTGACGGGGAGCCAGACCTGACAAAGACAGCGCCCCCACTGTCCAAGCCACCGATTCCAGCGCGATCATGTACCCAACACCCAGAGGCCCAATGTCATGTAACGTATGAAGCAGGACCGGGCCATAGACGGAAAATGCAATCGTTGCGAAAGAGATCAGGAATATCCCGATCAGGCCAATACCAGTGATATGGGTCATGTCCGTGATGCTGTATGGCAGCAGGCGGCTGTCGGTTGCCGCCTTGTCCAGACGCAGGAACAGCGCGAAACCAAGAATACCGATGCAGGACAAAGCCCCCATCAATACAAGGCTGTCCTTCTGGAGCCCCGCTGTTGCGATACACAAGACCGCAACAGACAACACCAACAGACGGCGCCAGGGCAGGCGCGCCGGATCTGATGGCGGCGATACCGCCACCGGCAAGGCCCAGCGCAAGGCAAATGCGAGAAACAGCGCCTGAGCACAAAACGACCAAAATCCCATTCGCCACATATCAAATTCTGCAAAAATACCACCAACTAACGGGCCTAAGAAGGCCGACGCACCCCAGACCGCCGAAATCGCGGCCATAACGCGGGGCGTATAGTGACTGGGGAATAGTTTCGCGACACCAATCATGGTGCATGCGACCAACATACCGCCCCCGAACCCTTGCAGGACACGCCCCGCAATCATTCCCCCCATTGTCGGGGTGACGGCGCTGACCAGACATCCAATCGCCACAGCCAATGCTGACCAGATCATCAACCGGCGCAGACCAAGCATCCGTGCGACCAATGCCGAACTGCACGCCGCCGTGATCGAGGCCAGAAGGTAGAGCACGAAATTCCAGGAGATGAACGCCTCTCCCCCCACATCAGCGACGACGCCGGGCAGCAAGGTGGCGATGACGGTGCTGTCTGCTGCATGCAGCCAAACCCCGAATGACAACACGGCGAAAAGACCGCGATTGGGTCCGGATAAAACCGTCCCCCAGGATACCGGATTTTCTGTGGTCATCCTTCAGCCTGCACGAAATTCAGCGCTTGATAGGCCGTACGTTGAACATGCTTGCGCTTCAACGGGCTGGCAAGGAACCGGCGCAGGGCAGCAGCGGCCAGGGCATTGAACTGTGTTTCCGGTATTTCCTGCATTTCTTCCCGTATCGCGTAGCTGAGCTTTAATAAATGGCTGGAAACGATGTACTCGAACTTGCCATAATCCTCAACGCCCGATAGGGCCTGTCGAACCGCCTCCAAGGGATCATTGCTGCGCCAGGGGGCCTCATCAATATCAGGATCGGTAAAGCCACTGTTGCGCCCAAGGAAACATCCCATCTGTAACAGGCCTTGGGGCCACAGGTCCGGATAGCGTTCTGCCAATTTCCGCACCGCATTGCCGAAGGTAACCGTATGGGTGAAGTCCAGCCAGCCAACGCTTTGGGCGATGCTGCTGTCGGTCTTGTCCTGCCAATCCAGATCGAAATGCAACAATTGCCAGGCCCCAGCCGTCATGGCGGCGTCGTATAGGGCAATCGGATCCTTCGAACCCGCGCTCAGCCGAGCCAAAATCTCCCGAGCAGATCCCCTGCGAAGCGACTCTGAGTCTGGCTGTTCTGATCCCTGCCCATCCCATGCCTTGAGGGCTTTACCATAGGCACGGAATTCCGGAATCAAATCCTCCCGACTGGCATAGATAAAGGATCGGGTTAGCATCAGACACAGCATCAACAGGCTTTCGCGATCCCCCAACGCCGCGGTTAAGGCTCGCATCTTATAGGTATAAATCGCGGAATGACCGAAATCCGCATAATGCGACAGGGCTGCCCGTGCAAAGCCCCGCTCCATATCCGACCAGGTCAAACCATCAGAAACGGCCCCTCGGACATGGGAACAGGCCGCCGCCTCATCTTCCGCCTCAACCGCGGCGACATAGGCATCCTCATCCCAGGCCCGGGAGGTTGTTGGATAGGAAAATACGGGTTCGCGCCGCGTATCCCAGGCGAAATGACCAATGCATTCTGTCAGCATTCCCAATTGCCGCACCGGGTCTTGAGTCTCACCGCGAAGGCTCAGCCAATCGGCGGCGGCGGGCAAGGCATGGGTCGCGCCATATTCAAACCGGTCCCCCACCCTTGCAATCGTGCGCCGCAAACCGTCCAGCGGATCCCCGCCCGCTTTCATCAGGCGCGCCAATTCCCGTGCAATGCGGTCATATTCATGGCGGTCGAAACAATCGGTGATGTTATCCAATGCCTGAGCAATCGCCGCTTCAGCCGGTGGATCGATTAGGTCCAGTTCCACCTGCCTCGCAACAATCCGGGCTGGATATCGCCGCAGTTTATCACCCCCGACCAGGGTCTCCCCGCTGTCCAGATCAAATTTCCAATTGTGCCAGTTACAGGTCAGGACACAGCCGGAAACATCCCCTTCCGACAAGGGATAGCCTTCATGAGGACAGCGGTTGTTACAGGCCAGGACCTGTCCATCCTGCCACAACAGCAGGATTTGCTTGCCGTCGACTTTGACAACCAGCCGACCGGCCTTTTGCAGTGCTTCGGCTTTAGCGACTGGCTGCCAGTCTTGCGTCTTGGTTTTCATTTACATCCTCGCCTGTCTTGCCCTGCAACGCGATATCCAGACCGTACCATATCGCAAGCTGGGCTATACACTTTCGCATCAAAATAGTTTCTATAGATTTAACTTTATAAATATGACTCACCTATCTTGCTTTAATCAAGTTTTTTCTTTAGAAAGTTTCACATGACAAAACCCACACAGAAACCGCGCTCTCGCCGGGATATCCTGGACCGATTGAAACGCGACGGACCGTCGGACGCATCCGCATTGGCCCAGGCAATGGGCGTCACCCCAATGGCGGTGCGCCAGCATCTGTATGACTTGCAGGCGGAAGGGATGGTGACGACGCAGGAGGACCCCCGCACTGTCGGGCGTCCTGCAAAGCTGTGGCAATTAACACCGGCGGCGGATCAATACTTTCCCGATGCACATGCCGATCTGGCTGTTGGATTGATTGATGCCCTGAAAAACAGCCTGGGTCAGGATGCGCTGGATCTGTTGATCGCGGAACGGTCCAGGCGGCAAAGCGCGGATTATGCCGCAACCCTATCAAAGCCAGAAACCCTGCGCGACAAACTGGACGCCCTGGCAAAGATTCGAACCCGCGAGGGGTATATGGCAATGGTAGAACCCCTGGCCGATACGGATGGATATCTTTTCATCGAAAATCATTGCCCGATTTGCAGTGCAGCCAAGGCTTGCACAGGGCTGTGCGCGATGGAATTGACGGTGTTCAAGATCGCGCTGGGCCCGGACATTCGGGTGGAACGGACCGATCACATACTGGCGGGCGCGCGCCGCTGCGCTTATCGCGTCACGCCTTGCTGATCAGGGCCAGGCGCTCCGCCACACGGGCCAAAACCGCCGGCCATTCCTCATCGGGCATGCGCCAGAACACATCCGTATTAGGATAGAACGGGTGGCGTTCCGCCCCCAACGTGATCCATTCAGGCTTTAGCAACAGCGACCAACAGGGCACATCCAAGGCACCGGCCATATCACCGACCGACGTTCCCATATTGATGACCAAATCACAGGCCTGAGTCAGGGCGGCGGCCCCATCCAGATCATTGAACAGATCAATATCATCAAAATGCGTGATGGAACGGCCTTCCAGCTCTTCCGGTTGAACGCCATATTGCAAATTCACAAAATGCACATTGGGAACCGACAATACCTTCTGCCATTGGGCAATTTCCGTCAGCGCCGCCTGACTGCGCACGCGACGCAAGCCGCTGCGCCAGGCAATACCGACCTTGAGGCCACTGCCTAATTGATCCAGCCGCTTCTTGATCGCTGCGACCTGATCCGGATCGGCGGTAAAATAACCCGCCGTTTCTGGAAAGTCAGAAAGCGCAGTACGAAACAGTTTCGGCAGGGACGCGACCGGGATGGAGACATCCGCCTGGGCATTGGCAATATCAGGCCGCCCAATGGTCTCAACCGTGGGGAAAGCCCGCTGAACCAGGCCCTGCAGGCGCGGGTCACAGCCAACCAGAATATTTGCCCCCTCGCCGGCCGCGCGCACAACATCGGGCAGGCAGGACAGGCTGCGAATTTCATCGCCCAGCCCTTGTTCCGGCACGATCAACAAGCGCCTGCCTTTCAGGGCATCGCCCTGCCAGCGTGGCAGGTCCGGACTGGTGACCGGGACACGCTCCCCACAATCCAAACCGCTTTCATACAGCGCCCATCCTTTGGCAAGGTTGCCCTGCCCCAGATGACACAGGGCCAGTTGAAAGGCATGGCGGGCATCGCTGGGGTCCAGCTTATAGGCCTTATCATAGGCAACGGCGGCTTCTTCCAGCCGGTCGGTCGCAGTCAGCATATTACCAAAATTGCCCCAGATATCAGCAAAGTCCGGCGTGGCGCGCAAGGCGTCGTGATACAGGGCTTCCGCCTCATCAAAATGGCGGGCTGCGGTCAGGATCATCGCCAGATTAGCCATCGCCCCGGCGCTTTCCGGCGCAATGGACAGGGCGTGACGGGCAATATCTTCGGCTTCTGAAAGTTGCTCCAGCCGCATCAGTGCCGCGGCCAGATTGGTCAGGCTGTCTGGATCATCCGGTGCCAGTTCCAGCACCGCCTTGAAACAGGCAGCCGCCTCCTCGACACGGTTGGACGCAGACAAAACCACGCCATAGTTCAGCATCATATCGGCATCATTGGGCGCATAATTCAGGCCGGTTTCAAAGGCAGCCAGCGCCGCCCCATAGGACCCCATGCGATACAGGGTAACGCCCAGATTCTGATAGGCCTCAACATAATCAGGCTTCAAGACGACGGCACGCCCGAAGGCTTCGGCTGCCTTTTGCAAGGTCCCCGTCTCACGCAGCAGGGCACCCAGATTGTTCCATATTTCCGGCGATTTCGGTGACAGGGACAAGGCCTTGCGATAGGCCTGTTCCGCCGCTTCGGGATTACCCGCCCCTTCCAACGCCAGTCCCAACAGGGTTAAGACCTCAGGATTTTTCGGATCGGCCTTGCGGGCTTCCGCCAATAATTCCGCCGCCGCCGCCGGGTTGCCCAATTGATAGGCCAGGGCCCCGCGCAGGCGCAGGGCATTTGGATCTGTCGGATGCTGTTCCAGAATCTGTCGGTAATGGGCATCAGCCTCCATCAGGCGCCCGGCCTGATGCAATGCCATGGCCTGGTCCAGCCGGGAATCATCAGATCCCCCGCCGGTCCCATTGCCAGCCCCGTTACCGGTTCCATTCCCTTTACTTGCGCGCCGCTGCTGTCTGTTCATGGTGGGGGTATAAAACCCTCAAACCTCTGGGTCTAGGTCTAATGCAGCGGAATTCATACAATATCGCAATCCGGTGGGCTGTGGCCCATCGGGAAAGACATGCCCCAAATGCGCATCACAGCGGGCGCACAGAACTTCCGTGCGGCGCATGAACAGGCTGTTGTCCGATTTCTCTGCCACGGCGGTTTCGTCGATTGGCTTAAAGAAACTGGGCCAGCCTGTGCCACTGTCGAATTTTGTATTCGAATGGAACAGTTTTTCACCACAGCATTTACAGGTGTAGATGCCGCGCGTCTTTGCATCATGATACTTGCCGGAAAATGGACGTTCCGTCCCCTTCTTGCGGGTGACCTTGTATTCTTCCGGGCTCAAGCGCTTTTGCCATTCAGCGTCGCTTAACGTCACTTTTGCTTTATTGCCAGCCGTATCACTCATGATCCGGTGCTCCTTTCCAGTTCCATTTCAGACTGCAATGCCCGCACGCGATCCCGCAGTCGGTGCATCGGACCATCCCCAATACCAATCTCATCCATGGCAGATACCGTTTGTTCCAGATAATCCGAACAGGGTCCCAGTCTACCGGCGGCGCGGGCGATCTGTTGCGCCACCTCTTCCATCGGGCGGCATCCTTTATAGCGATCGCAATCCCGACGCATGACAAAGGCAATCGCATGAAACGCCCCGCCATCATTATCTATCAAGCGCACCCAGGTCGGGCGATAGGACCCCGCCAACATTTCGCGCGCCCAGATCACATCCAGTTCTTCATCCGCCTGTGCCTCATCAATGCGCAAGGCAACGCCCTGCACCGACCCGCCGCGATCCAGCCCCAATACCAGGCCAGGACAATCGCGCGTTCCTCGCCCGATCTGTGTTTCCAGACAAAAGGCGCGATGATACCCATGCAATCTTGCAATCTTTCGGTCCACAAAATGAAAGGCCGGGTTCCACATCAGGGATCCATATGCAAAGACCCAGATATCCGACCCTTTGGGGCGCGCCGCCACGGTCGCAATCCGCGATGCGCGGCGTTCCTCATCACATAAGGGCTTTAACAGACCTTCCGCCTCCGCCTGGCGCGCCATTTCCTGAAAAAAGCCGTTCTTGATACCGTCTCTGTCGACCAAAATTCCCATCCATCTTTATGATTCGCATAAGATAACATGGAACATCGCGGCTGGAACGCAAGGCCTTACTGGGACGCAGACTTATTCCCCACGGTTTTCAAATCGCGCACGATCCGCATCGCCGGAAATAATACCCAACATGACATCCCGGAATCCTTCCACAGCGTCAGGGCCGGCATTTCGATAGGCGCGCGCGATGCGCTTGCGTTGAGTTTCCGTCAACAAGCGCTCCAACTCCGCGCCCTTGTCTGTCAGGGTCAACAATCGCTGGCGGCGATCTTCCTGTCCCTGATCCTGACGAATATACCCCTCCGCCATTAACTGGCTCAGCACACGGCTCAGGCTCTGCTTGGTGATCTTCAGAATATCCAGCAGATGCGATACGGTCATGCCCGGATAGCGACCAACGAAGTAAATCACACGGTGATGTGCCCGCCCCAGGTCGCGCTGTGCCAGAATGATGTCCGGTTCACCGGTGAAATCCCGATAGGCATAGAACAAAAGTTCTATCGCCTGGCGCAATTCTTCATCGCGCAGAAACAAAGGATTTCCACCGGTCTTGGCAGACCTGTGTCTATCCCCACCCAGTGAGGGTGAAGAGGGAGATGATCCACGCTTGGAAGAATTTATGTCAGTCATGTTGACATATATGCCTCATGATGTTACGTCTGGCAACAATGAAGCGTATTGGATCATATCTTTTGACCCGGCTCCAGAGTAATAAAATTACCAAAAAATCCGAACCGCAGTAAAAAATGGTCGGAAAAACCGTTGTAAGTCAAAAGCTTACAAATAAAACCCCGGGGACCCAGCGTGGAAGCTGGCGACACCCCCAAAATGGAGTGGAAACGATGTCCTTAATGCCCTTTGATGATCGCGATGGCTCCATCTGGATGGATGGCAAATTGGTGCCGTGGCGGGATGCCAAATTGCATGTTCTTACCCATGGCCTGCACTATGCGTCTGGTGTGTTCGAGGGGGAGCGCGTCTATGGCAAAGAGATTTTCAAGCTGACAGAACATACCGAGCGCCTGCACCAGTCTGCGGAGCTGCTGGGCTTCAAGATTCCGTTCACTGTCGCTGAAATTGACGCCGCCTGCGACCAGGTCGTTGCCGCCAACAACATCGTTGATGGCTATGTGCGGCCCATCGCCTGGCGCGGATCGGAAATGATGGGCGTGTCAGCGCAACAGAACACCATTCATCTGGCAATCGCAGCCTGGGAATGGCCCGCCTATTTCAGCCCGGAAGCCCGCATGCGCGGCCTGAAGATGCGGATTTCCGATTGGGCGCGCCCCGATCCCCGCACAGCACCGACACGCAGCAAGGCCGCTGGCCTGTATATGATCTGCACCATGTCCAAGCATAAGGCGGAAGCGGAAGGGTATCATGACGCGCTGATGCTGGATTGGCGTGGGTATGTTGCCGAAGCAACCGGCGCCAATATCTTCTTCCTGATGGAAGATGGAAAGCTGCATACGCCGGACCCGGATTGCTTTCTGGATGGCATCACCCGGCGCACGGTAATCGATCTGGCCCGTCGCAATGGCTATGAAATCGTGCAGCGACACATCAAGCCGGAAGAGATGGTACAGGCGACGGAGGCCTTCCTGACCGGGACGGCGGTAGAGGTCACGCCGATTGCTTCCATTGGCGAATACCAGTTCACACCGGGCAAGGTCTGTGAAACTTTAATGAAGGCCTATCACGCAGAAGTGCGCAGAGGCTCAGATAAGGCGGCCTTGATCACAGGGTCTGCGGCATAAGCGTTTAGAATGATTTTTCGGTCGTGCCAATCGGGACCGGGCGTGATAAGCCCGGTCCCGTTCGCATTTTAAAGACCAATGCCTTTCGCCGTTCCTATCATAAAGGTCGTTTGAGCAGCCAGTATGACCCAACAGACTAAAACAAAACTCTCTCCCAGCCAGGACGCTTCCTTGGAGATCAGTGTTGTTGTCCCGGTCTGCGATGAGGAAGGCAATGTATCCCCCCTGATCGAAGAAATTGCGGCGGCCTTCCCGGATACAGATCAGGTGGAGATCATCTATGTCGATGATGGCAGTCGCGACAGCACACCTGCGGTTCTGAAAGACTGTCAGTCAAAGCACAAAAACCTGCGGGTTCTGACCCATGCCCAGCGATCCGGCCAAAGCCGCGCGATCCGCACGGGCGTTCTGGCTGCGCGTGGGCGCCTGATCTGTGTGCTGGACGGGGATGGCCAGAACGATCCGGCCGACGGCCCGGCCCTGGTGGACGCCCTGGTGACCGGCGGGCTGGACCTGGCCCTTGTCGGCGGCGA
>NZSA01000078.1 GCA_002696645.1 Rhodospirillales bacterium
GAGATCAGCGGCATTCCCGACGGGGCTATTCTGACCGCCGATGGTGAAACTGTGACCGTCACCGATGGTGTTGCCACGCTGACGCCTGCTCAGCTTTCTAATCTTACCATCACCCCGCCTGCGAATAGCAGCGAAGACTTCGATCTGACAGTCACAGCCACCAGCACCGATGGCAGTGACACCGCGACGACAACAGCGACCCTGCCGGTTACCGTCACGGGNGTTGCTGATGCGCCGACATTATCAGTTGAAGCGGCTGCGGGAGTGGAGGATTCGGCGATTGAACTGGATCTTTCGGCAGCCTTAACCGATGACAGCGAGACCCTGTCTGTTGAGATCAGCGGCATTCCAGACGGGGCTATTCTGAAATCTGGTGAGACAGTTATCACTGTGAATGATGGCGTCGCCGACTTAACACCGGCGCAACTGGCCAATCTGACCATCACGCCGCCCGAAAACAGCAGCGACGATTTCACCCTGACCGTAACAGCGACCAGCACCGATGGGACTGATACCGCGACTACGGTTGGCAGCATTCCGATCACGGTGACCGGTGTTGCCGATGCGCCGGAATTGGATGTTCACGCTGCCAGCGGGGATGAAGACAGCGCAATTGATCTGGATATCAGCGCCGCATTGTCTGATTCCGATGAGACCCTGACTGTTGAGATATCCGGCATTCCCAATGGGGCGACGCTGACAGCCAATGGTGTCGCCATTGCAGTCACAGCAGGTGTTGCCACCTTGGCGGCAGGCCAGTTGGAGGCCTTGGCCATCACACCGCCCGCCAACAGTTCTGATGATTTCATCCTGACTGTAACCGCGACCAGCACCGATGGCACCAGCACGGCAACCACCGAAGGCACCATTCCGGTCACGGTCAATGCGGTTGCAGATACACCCAATATGACCGTGAGTGCAGCCAGTGGTACCGAGGACCACGCGATTGCCTTGAATATCACGGCCAACAGCGATGATTCCGGTGAGACACTGAGTATTACGATCGGGGATATTCCTGACGGGGCCGTCTTGATGTCTGGCACCACCGAGATTTCCATCACGGATGGCGAGGCAACTCTAACGCCCGCACAATTGGCCGATCTATCCATCACGCCGCCGAGCAATTCCGATGAGGACTTTGATCTATCCGTCACGGTCACCTCAACGGATGGCAGCAGCACGGCAACACAGTCTGGAACCCTGTCGGTATCTGTTGACCCCGATGCAGACACACCCAGCCTGACCCTGTCGGGCAGCACTGCCGTTATCGACTCCGTCACTGTTGCGCTAACTCTTCCTGATAGCCTTTCGGATAGCCTTACCAACGCGACAGGACCTTATGACCTACCAGCGGGTAGCGGCTTGTCTGGACAGATATTTGATACCAATGGTTCAATGAATTCCCTGTCCGCCGCCGATGCCCTGATCGCAGCGGGGGGACCAGACGTTTCCTTCACGGCAACAACCGTTGACTATGATGGCGGCAGCACCGTTGGAGGGTTCCTGGGATCAGATGGCAGCGGCGCAACAGGCACCACTGGTGCCACTGCAGACACCTTTGTTGTTAAGATTGTGGGCTATATCAAAATTGAAGCCGGCAGTCATAACTTCAGCGTCACCAGTGATGATGGATTCCGCCTAAAAATTGGTGGCGAAACCGTCACAGAATTTGTCAGCGACCGCAGCCCTGAAACAAGCAATGGCAGCTTTAACGCCCCGGAAGACGGCCTGTACCCAATTGAAATCGTCTATTGGGAAAATGGCGGCGGACAGGAACTGAACGTTCAGATGGATGGGACAACGCTGGGCGGCAATATTCTGTATAGCACCCTGCCTGAAGGCGTGATTGCCAATGGGGATGGGTCCTACAGCATTCCGGAGACTGTTGACACTTCGACCAGCCTGACAATTTCTGATCTGCCCGATAATGCGGTCCTTTCGGCTGGCACCAAGAATGCTGACGGCACATGGACAGTAACACCGGAACAAGCTGAAGGTCTGACCGTAACCTATCCTGACGGTGCCATTCACACCGTCACGGCAACCGTTACCGACAGCTATGGGGCAGAACTGGCAAGCGCCGACATCATGACCGGCGCATTACAGACATTCACCGCAGAACTGAATATTCAGTCCGCTCTGGTTGATATTGATGGATCTGAAACGCTGAGCATTCAAATCAGCGCGGATAGTATTCCGGATGGGGCCATCTTCTCCGCCGGTGACGTTCAGGCGGATGGATCGGTCATTCTGACAGCAGATGAACTGGATGGCCTAACCGTTCAATTCCCCGTTGGGACCGAAGATTTCAACCTGTCTATAACAGCGACATCGACGGACGGATCCGACACGGCCAGCATTACGCAAAGTCTGACCGTTACGGTGCCGGATGTACAAGGTGGCACCTACATTGGCACCGAAGGCGCAGATACGATTGTAGGTTCGGCGGGCAACGACGTGATCTATGGCGATGGCGATCCCAATGCCCCCCCTGAAATTGTCGAGACCCCCGTCAATGGAATCTTCCATTTTGCGATGGAGGACACGACTTGGGGCAGCAATGAAACGGTCACGGACTCCCTGAATGGCATTACCGGTACGGCTAAAGGTGACACGGGAAGCAGTACCGGGAAAAATGGCAATTCGGCACAGTTTGACGGCAGTGGCGACTATGTTGTTGTGCCTCATTCCGAGGCCATGGAACTGACCAAGGGCACATTTTCGATTGATTTCATCGCCTGGAATAATGGCACGTTGGCGTCTAAGGACTCGTCAGGATTTGATGATGGCGGGCATTTCGACCTGAACATCAATTCCAATCATGTTGTTGAATTGCGCGTTCAGACGGAAGACGAATCCTTTACGTTGAGCGGCGGCAGTATCAATTACGAAGACTGGCAAAATGCCAGCGTCACCTGGGATGGCGAAACCGTCACGCTTTACGTTAATGGAACCGCCGTGGATTCCGTCGCCTCCGACTGGAACCTGTCGGAAAATGAAAATCCATGGACCTTTGGGGCATCGCAAATCAACAGTGGCGATAATGTCGCCAACAATCTGACGGATTATCTGAACGGCAGGATTGATAACCCGACCCTTCTGGATCAACCGCTGTCTGCGGAGCAGATTGCGGCGATGCATACCAATGGAATACCCGCCACATTGGCATCCGGATTGACCGTTTCCTCCGAAGGCGATGACACAACGGGGTCCACCACGCTTCTGTCTGAAGATTTCAGCAATGGCAGCGGGTCCTTCACTTATTCAGACGGTGTGTTTGGAACCAGCAACGGATATTATGAATCCGGTGCCAGCGGCGCATCAAATGGGGAAACCGGCGGTGGGCTTTCTGTGACCCTGGGGGGCCAGAACAACAATTCTGTGTCCGATATGTCCGGTGGTTGGACGACAACAATCAATGTTGACGATGCGACAGAAAATACGACCCTGACATTCAAGGTCAGAATGGTTTACCCCGCCGATTCCGAATCCGACGAGGCTGCAGAAGTACGGGTTGCGGTGGACGGGCAATTGGTAGGCGCAGGCGGCCAAGATTATGTCATGCGATATGAAGGCGATGGCGATGGCGGCAGCGATTATGACAGCGGCTGGCAGACGATAACCCTGGATCTGGGCAGCCTGCCTGCCGGGGAACACACGATCACGCTGGGCGGTTACTACGAAGGCAAGACGACGTCGGATGAAGAAGTAAACATCTTCTTCGATACCGTGTCTGTTACTGGTGACTCTGTATTTTCTGGAACCACACAAGTCGCCGATAGAACGGAGATGTTCCATACGACCTTTGAAGATAAGAATGATGGCTTCCATGACTCTTCAGATGGTTGGCAGACAAATTCCGATAAAATTGAGGTTCGTTCGGATACATCCGATAATTTTGGTGCGGCAACCGACGGCCATAACTACATCGAGCTGAATACAGATCCTGATGACATCTATGCGGATGCTGCCAGTATTTATCGGGATATTCAGACCGAAGCCGGGCGCGTCTATGAACTGACATTCAGCTATTCCGGTCGTCCCGGCTATGATGACTCTGTAAATTCAATGCTGGTCTCGGCAAATGGGACATCACTGGGCACCTTTACGCATGATATGGAGAACAACTCCTCGCTGGACTGGCAGACAGTGACGGTTCGGTTTACCGGCACGGGTGAGAGCATGCGGCTGGAGTTCGCTGAGAACTCAAATGCCGATGTAGATGGCGGCCGTGGTATGATGCTGGACGACATCACATTGGTTGATACTGGATACGGCCCCAGCATGGCAGATACCATCGACGGCGGTGCAGGATCTGACACGATCTTTGGCGGCGTGGGTGATGATGTCATAGATGGCGGCACAGGCGACGATGTCATCAATGGTGGGACTGGCGCCGACACGATTGATGGTGGTGCCGGATCCGATACCATTGATTACTCCAGCAGCGACGAAGGCGTTATCATCGACTTCCAGAACGGTATTGTTTCGGGCGGCGACGCAGAAGGTGATTCCCTGACCGGTATAGAAAACATCACTGGGTCCGCCCATGATGATACTCTGACCGGCGATGCAGGCGATAACCGCATCCAAGGGGGCGCAGGCGCAGACACCCTGGACGGTGGTGCCGGCAACGACACATTGGATTATTCTGATAGCGATGAGGCCGTCACGATCAATTTCGAAAGTGGTACGGTCACCGGCGGCGATGCCACTGGCGATCAGATCGCCAACTTTGAAAACATGCTGGGGTCCGACTTCAACGATACATTGGTTGGAGATGACGGCGACAATCGCATCGATGGCGGCAAAGGCAGCGATCTGCTGAGCGGCGGGGATGGTGCGGATATCTTCGTGCTGGGCAGCCCTGGCGATGGAATAGACACAATCACCGACTTCAACATTGCCGAGGGTGATCGTTTGGACGTTTCCAGCGTGGTCAACATGAATGACGTGGATGATATCGCCAACTATCTGAAGATAGAAGACGATGGCGCAGGCAACAGCACCGTCATGGTCAATACCAGCGGAGACGGAGAAGCCGCGCACTTCACCGCCGTCGCCAGCCTGGAAGGCGTGACCAACATCGATATCAACAGCATTCTGCAGGACCAGAACCAGAATGGGGAAAATGTCTGATCTTTAGGATCAGGCCTTTTCCCCTAACCCTCTGGAGGGCGGTTCACGGCATCCAGGGCCTTTAGCACATCCTGCAGGCGCAGGACCATTTCCGGATTGGCGATATTTTGTTCCAGCCCACTGCGCACAGTGTCCAGGGCGGCCTGACTTTTGGTTGCCTGGGCATTGAACCACTCCGTTGTGACGCTGGACATTGGGACTTCTTTCGCGCCGGACTGGGTCGAGGCCGCAACCTCAATCTCGCCCGGACGCAAGGCCGCCCCTATCGGGGGGGAAACCTTGTCTTCTGCCCTGATTTCCGTCTCTGACAGGATAAAGCGGCGCAAAACATCGGTCAGTCCCTGAACCCCGGCCCAGATCTGCTTATCGCTGGCACTGCCATCCTGGATATGACCAATCAGATCTTGCGTTAGGGTTTTGACGGATTGCAAGGCGCGATCGCGGCTATCCGCCTGTGCCTGTTGAGAAATCAGGCCAGAAGACATCAATATGAATGCCAAAATCATCAATGGACGCAGCAGTTTACACACCCTGTGACTTCCTTTCATGAAGATCGAACCCAATCCATAACCAGGCCAATCTGATGGGCATCCATCAATGCGGGGGCATGGCCGCATCCGGAAACTTCGATCAAATCCGCCTTTGGACCGGTTCTGGTCATTTGTTCTGCCGTCTCACGACTCAGTAAATCAGAGTCTTCCCCTCTCAGCACCAAAGTGGGTGTGGAAATCTGTGCCCAGAACGGCCACAGATCGATATCGGTGATTTCTGTATTCTTAAAGGCGTCGGCGATGCGCGTATCATAGGCCATTACCCATTTACCATCGGCCTCCTGCTTCAGGGACAATTCCGCCAGATACCGCCAGTCTTCTTCCGTTTTAAGACCAAAGGGCGCATAGGCCTGGCGCACATGATTCAGGGCCAGATCAAAACTGTCGAATCGCCAGGGAACCCCGACATAATCGCCGATACGCTGCAGCGCCTCTTTAGGCACATGTGGCCCAACATCATTCAGCAGCAACCGCTTTATGGGATGTCCGGTCATGACGGCTATGCTCATTCCAATCAGCCCCCCCATGGAGGTCCCGACCCAATCCACATTGCGCAGACCTTCGGCCGCCAGCATGACGGTTATGTCGTTGATATACTGCGCAATCTCATAGGATGCCAACGGCCCCAGATGATCGGATCTGCCCCGTCCGACAATATCAGGGGCCAGAACACGATACCCGGTCCGCGCCAGTTCCATCGCCAGTCGATCAAAATCACGGCCATTCCGGGTCAAGCCATGGACGCAAACAATTGCATAGGCGCCCGTCCGAGGACCCCAATCAGAATACACCATGTCATGAAATCCACCGACATGGGCGCAACGCACTGATTTTTCGGCAAAAGCAGGGGCTTTCGTGGTCACAGGGGCGGTTCCTTTTCCAGAGCATTCCCACGCAAACTGAATCCTCCATGACGACGCAGCCGCCAGATGACCATGCCGAAACCGAAGGCTGCATTCAATCGCTCAATAGGCTAAAACAATACAACAGGATGAAAATCATCACGCTATGGGGCAGTCGATGCGTTTGGTAAAATGGTTCATTATTTTTCTGACAGGCGGCCTTTTAGTCACCGGTGCGATCCTTGCTGCCATTCTGTGGGTGGCTGGATTGCGCAGCGTGCCGAGTGACAATGACAGCGCCCGGTTGCCTGACCTGTCCGCCCCGGTGGATATCCTGTTCGACACAAGGGGCATTCCAACAATTCGCGCCAAGACCATGCGGGATGCCTATCGCTCACTTGGATATCTGCATGCCCGGGACCGGCTATGGCAAATGGAGTCGATGCGCAGGATTGGCGCAGGCCGAATGGCTGAAATTGTGGGAAGCCCAATGCTCCCCTATGACACTTTGATGCGCCAATTGGGGCTGTACCGCCAGGCAGAGGCGCAACTGGTCCTGATGGACGAGGAGGAGCGCCAGGACCTGCAGGCCTATGCCGATGGGGTGAATGCCTACCTGACGCAGCACAGGCACCCCTTTCCCATCGAGTTTCAACTGACCCAGTTTCAACCGGAACCCTGGACAGTTGCCGACAGTCTGGTATGGGGACGCCTGATGTCCCTGCAATTATCCGGCGATGCATTCAAAGAAGCCCAGACCGCAGCCCTTATCGGCCTGCTGGGCAGGGAGAAAGCACAGCAACTGATGCCCCGCCATAGAAATTCCCTGGCAACCATGAATGACGAAAACAGGGATGGGTGGATTTCCCAATACGACGCCTCAAATGCCTGGGTTCTGAGCGGCGCTAGAACCGAAAGCGGCAAGCCCATTCTGGCCAACGACCCGCATTTGGGTCTTCAGATTCCGGGCCAATGGTACCTGGCCCGCGTTGAAACCCCGGATCTTACCCTGGTCGGTGCAACTGCCGCAGGCGTCCCGATCCATATTCTTGGGCATAATGGAAAAATCGCCTGGGGCATGACAACAACCCATGCCGATACGCAAGACACCATAACCCTGGACCAGCGCAGCCTCAGTTCCGCTATCACCCGCACGGAAACCATTCACGTCCGCTTCGGTGACCCAGTTCATATCATTGTTCGGGAAACAGATTTCGGGCCAGTCATCACCAGACTGGGGGAAACGCCTAAAGCCATGATCTGGACCGGATTTTCCGATCGGCAACGTGCGGCGACAGCACTCTATCAACTGAACCGGGCCAAAAATTGGCAGGATTTTCTGGACGCGCTTTCACAATTCGACGATCCGGCACAGAATATATTTTACGCAGATATCGACGGCCATATTGGAATGAAGGTGGTTGGCAGCCTGCCAATCCGCGCACCGGGTCAGGACGGAACGGTCCCTCTTTCGCTGTTTGATGATCCCTGGCATGGCGTTGTCCCCCCATCCGAATTGCCTGGCTTGTATGACCCCGATAACGGCCTGATTTTCAACGCAAACAATCGCATCATCACAGAGTCTTATCCCTATCTGATTGCCGACCGGTTTCCGGCTGAGTATCGCGCCCTGCGCCTGCAAGAACGTCTGGCTGAAACCCCGACAAATCACCGATTGGAAGACAGTATGTCTATCCAGACCGATAGTGTCTCCATTGCGGCGCAACGGCTGGTTCCTTTGTTTCTGAAAGCGGAACCAAATACCGAACAGGCAGCAGAAGCCCTGCAACTGCTGCGGGACTGGGATTTTTCGATGGATCGCAAGCGGGCAGCGCCTGCCATATACATGTCCATGCTGAATGAAGTTGTTCGTGTCCTGGCGGAGGATGATCTGGGTTCGGACGCCTTCATGGATTTTTGGCGGGCGGATGCGGATTTCACGGAACTGGCCCTCGGTCAGGTGCCACACTGGTGTGACGATATTCGAACAACCCCGGTCGAAAGCTGTAAATGGGCGTTATCGACTGCATTGGATCGTGCTGTTTTTAAGCTTTCTCAAGATCAGGGCAGCGCCGTTGCGGACTGGCATTGGGGTGATATGCATACCGCCCCTATGAAACATCAATTGCTGTCGCTGGTTCCGGGTCTCGCCTTATTGGGGAACCGCCCGATTGAAACATCCGGTGGGGACCACACGCTGAACCGGGGTCAAAGTCGCGGCGGAGATGGCGACACCCCCTTTTCCCATGTTCACGGGGCAGGATTTCGCGCGATCTATGATCTCAGCAATCTGGACAACAGCTTGTTTGCTCTGGCCGGGGGGCAATCGGGCAATCCATTCTCCGATCATTATGCAGATTTGTTGAAAGATTGGCGCGACGGTCGTTATTTCAGGATTCCCGGGCGCGCGGAAGATATCCCGCAAGAGGGCGGAGCCCTACTAAGGTTATCCCCTTAACACATTTGTATTTTATCATAAGGAGCCGACCCCACCATGTTTCTGAGCGTCTTCGACCTCTTCAAAATCGGGATCGGTCCATCTAGTTCACATACTGTCGGCCCCATGGTTGCCGCCGGCCGGTTTGTCGAGCGATTGCGCCAGCAAGGAAGTCTGGATCGTGTGATCAGTGTCCGGTGCAGCCTGCATGGATCCCTGGCCTGGACCGGAAAAGGCCATGCCTCGGACCGGGCCGTGCTATTGGGCCTGGCAGGCGCGCAACCTGACACCATCGACCCGGAAACCGTCCTGACACTGGTCCATAAAATCGATGCGGAAGAGCAATTGTCCCTTGGCGGCACGCATCCCATACAGTTTAAGCGAGACGACCATCTGGTATTTGATTTCGGTCCTCCCCTGCCCGGACATGCCAATGGCATGATTTTTGTCGCCTTCGATGCCCAGGGCGATATGCTGATCGAAGAAACTTATTATTCCATCGGGGGCGGATTTGTTTCTACTGCAGACGAATTGGCCAACCGCGCGGGCGCGGGCTCCCTGCCACAGGATGATGTTCCCTTCCCCTTTAACTCAGCCAAGGAAATGCTGGAAATGGGGGGGAAAAGCGGTCTGACCATTGCTGAGATGAAGCGACAGAATGAATGCGCCGTGCGCCCCGAAGCAGAGGTCATTGGCGGGCTGGACAATCTGTGGCGCGTCATGCGGGCCTGTATCAATCGCGGATTGGGTCAGGATGGGCGCCTTCCCGGCGGGCTGGACGTAAAGCGACGGGCCAAGGCGATCCTGCAGGAACTGGAAAAAAACCGGCAATCAAACCGGCGCTACTATCACGACATTATGGACTGGATCAGCCTGTATGCCATTGCGGTGAATGAAGAAAACGCCGCGGGGGGAACCGTTGTGACGGCCCCGACCAATGGTGCCGCAGGCATTATTCCAGCCACGATGCGATATTATGAGGCTTTCATTCCAGATGCGAACCAGGAAGGCATTCGCACCTTCCTGCTGGCAGCCTCTGCGGTCGGGGGCATTATAAAGCACAATGCGTCGATTTCCGGTGCGGAAGTCGGATGTCAGGGAGAGGTTGGATCAGCCTCCGCTATGGCCGCTGCAGGCTTGGCTGCCGCCCTGGGTGCCACGAATATGCAGATTGAAAATGCCGCTGAAATCGCCCTGGAACATCATCTGGGCATGACCTGTGACCCAATTGGCGGGCTGGTTCAGATCCCCTGTATCGAACGCAATGCGATGGGCGCGGTTAAGGCGGTGAATGCCTGTTCCCTGGCGATGAAGGGCGATGGAACGCATTTCGTGCCCCTGGATGCCGCCATCAAAACCATGAAAAAGACCGGTGAAGACATGCGTTCCGAATATAAGGAAACCAGCCAGGGCGGGCTGGCCGTCAATGTCGTTGAATGTTGATCTGTCAGACCTTTAATCCGGCATAGCACCCGGCATAATATAGCAGGGGCCGGGCGGTCTTATCTTCAGTCACCACAATGCGCCGCACCCGTCCGATCAAAATCGTGTGATCGCCGCCGGGAACCGTATTGTCGCGATCACAAATGATTGTGCACAGACAACCTTTCAGCAGCGGGGGCTCCCCCGCCTCCCCGGTCAGCAAGGGAACATCTTTGAACCGATCCTCATCCTTAACAAAGGAGAACCGATCCGATATGGTCTGTTGTTCCGCTGACAGGACATTGATCGCAAACCGGTCGGCGGCAGTAATCGCCGCATAGGAATTTGCCCCCAGATCAATCGAAAACAGCACCAGCGGCGGGTCCAACGACACTGAGGAGAACGAATTGACGGTCAGCCCCCAGCGCTTCCCAGACTCCTCCTGGACTGTGACCACCGTCACGCCGGTGGCGAACCGCCCACAGGCGAAACGAAAGGCGGCGGAAGTTATGTTTTCGGTCCCGGTCATGGCTTTGTAATTTCCTAGAATTAATTCGTCTGCGCGGGCATAACATGGCGCGCTATTGAGGGAAAGCGAGAGCCGTAATGGATTTTAAAGGGCGTCGCCCACTGATCATTGCATTTCTGTCTGAATTCGTCGCGGCAGCAGTGACTGTTGGCGCCGTTCAAATCTATTTTTCATTGTTTGGCAGTGACATGCCGCTGGTTATTAAACTCGTGATCGCGGGGACAGTTGCCGGCGGTGTTGCCTATAGCCTGCGGGCGACCTTGATATGGTGTGTTTTTCTTGCCCTGCTGCCCATCCTTCTTGTGGGGGCGTTAAATCTGCAACTTCCATTTTGGGTGCCATTGCTGGTTCTGGCTGCCCTGTTCCTTGCGATGCGCAACAGCTTTAGGGAACGGGTGCCACTGTATCTTAGCAATCAGAAGACTCTGGACCTGCTCTGTGGGTTGATTCCCAAGGATACCCCCGTCTCCATGATCGATCTCGGTTGCGGATTTGCCGCAGTCCCGGTGGCGCTGGCACGGCGCAACACCCATCCAGACAGTCAATTTATCGGGGTTGAAAATGCGCCCCTACCCTATCTTGTTGCCAAGATTCGGGCCTGGCGAACAGGCGATACCCGCATTCAAATTCAATGGCAAAGCCTATGGGCTGTTGATCTGGACCGCTATGATCTTGTCTATGCCTTTCTCAGCCCTCACCCTATGCCACGCCTGTTTGAAAAGGCCCAAAAGGAAATGCGATCTGGCGCACAATTTATCAGCAATTCCTTTTCGGTACCCAATCATCTACCAGACCAAACCATCCCGATTGGTGTTGGTCGCGCAACGGAGTTGCTGATTTGGACAATGACCGTGCAAGAACATATTCCAAGTGATAGACATGCCTAGGCGATTCCGACTAGGATTGGACGAGTTTAGAGGCGCACAATAACTTTTGGATCAATCGCTTCTAGCGGCTGGCATCAATCAGACAGAAGGTCGATCTTCTTCTATGTTCGTTCTTATTGGAATTATCTTAGTCATTGTTGCAGTTCTTGGGTCGTACATGGCGATGGGTGGAAAGCTCGGCGTCCTTAATCAGCCATTTGAATTCACGCTAATTTTTGGGTCCGGTGCAGCCGCTTTCTTGATCGCTAACCCCATACGCGTTGTCAAAAGCGCGGTCGGACGTCTGGGCGGGATTTTCAAAGGGCCGAAATACAAGAAAGCCGATTACCTGGAATTGCTGACAATGCAGTATCAGGTCTTTAAGCTGATCAAACAGAAGGGCGCTCTGGCGGTGGAGCAACATGTGGAGAACCCCCATGATTCCACGCTGTTTCAGCCCTTCACGAAATTCCATAAAGATCATCACGCTACGGAATTCTTCTGCGATTATCTGCGACTGATGACTCTAGGAACCGACAACCCGCATGAGGTTGAAGCCCTGATGGATGCCGATCTTGAAGCGCATCACGTTCACGACCACCAGGTCGCCCATGCACTGACAGCTCTGGCAGAAGGTTTTCCTGCCTTGGGGATTGTGGCCGCCGTGTTGGGGGTCATTAAGACCATGGGCTCGATCAATGAGCCGCCGGAAATCCTGGGTAAACTGATCGGTGGCGCCTTGGTCGGGACATTCCTGGGGATTTTGCTGTGTTATGGCTTCTTCGCCCCCTTTGCTTCGAATGCGAAGGCGATTATGGAAGAGGAAGCGACCTATTTTAACTGCATGAAGGCCGGGATTCTGGCGCATCTGGCCGGTTATGCACCGTCGGTTTCCACTGAATTTGCGCGAAAGAGTTTGGCGCCGCATAACCGACCGACCTTTGCTGAGGTCGAAACAGCGGTTGAGTCTCTGCCGCCTGTTTCCGGATAAGTCTGGGCGCGGTTGAGGACCATTCACCACTCCGTGTGACGGAACCGAGAATAGCCGTGAATGCGACGCGAACGGGTAAGGGATTTTAAGACGGCATGGCAGACGGGCTGCAGGGAGAAGCGGTTAAACCGCTGATTCTGAAAAAGAAGATAAAAATTGCAGCGGGAGCCCATGGCGGTGCCTGGAAGGTAGCCTATGCCGATTTCGTGACTGCGATGATGGCTTTTTTCCTTTTGCTGTGGCTTTTGAATGCAACGACAGAAGAACAAATGACCGGCCTGTCAGATTACTTCGCCCCTCCCAATGCCGGCGCGGAAGATCAGGGGATCGGGGAAGCGTTGGCCGGCATGGTCGCCTCTGCGGAAGGCGCGATGCGATCTGCGTCTTCGCCGCCCAGCACCACGATTGTCATTCCCAGCTATGGGTCTGAGGCAGCCGGTCAGGAGACCGGCGAGCAACGCGAAGCAATACAGGAAACAGAAACACACAAGGGCAAAGCCAGTGAGGTTCAGCAGGAACAGGAAATGCTGGATGACGCGCTGAACAAGCTGAAACAATCGATCCAGGAAGACCCGCTTGTGCGGGATCTGCAGGACAGCATTCTGTTTGATGTCACAGAAGACGGCTTGCTGATTCAATTGCTGGATTATCAGAAGCGGGAGATGTTCGAACCAGGCACGGATATCCTGACCCGTCGCGCCATTCGATTGCTGGCCCTGATCAGTGGCATTACGGTCGAACTGCCAAATGATGTCGCCATTACCGGCCATACCGATTCCGGAGCACAGCCAAATGCGACCCCGGACTATACCAACTGGGAGCTATCCGGTGACCGCGCCGCTGCCAGTCGTCGGTGGATGCAGGAAAATGGCTTCCCGGCAGGCCGATTGGTTCGGGTTGAAGGTAAAGCCGATACCGAATTACTGGACCCGCGCAATCCAGAGGATGAGCGCAACCGGCGCATTTCCATTCTCCTGTTACGCGATCACCCCCCGGAAACGCCCAGCCCGGCGGTCCCTGGCGCAACTCCCCGCGATGGGAATATCCCGGACACCATGGCTGGTCCCGCCCCAGCCCTAGACAACAGCGGGGCCGCACCGCCCCCCCTGCCGAAATTCTAGGGGCGGCACCATGGCGGACCTTGAGCAACAGATCATTGTCAAGAAAGTGAAGGTGAACCAGGAAGGGGCCCATGGGGGCGCCTGGAAAGTCGCCTATGCAGATTTTGTGACCGCCATGATGGCGTTCTTTCTGTTGCTGTGGCTGTTGAATGCGTCAGAGCAGGAAGTTCTGGACGGGCTTTCAAACTATTTCACGCCAACCACCCTCACCTCTTCCTCTCCCTCAGGATCGGGCAATGTGTTTGGCGGTTCAACGCCCAATGATCCCGGCCCGTCCGACAGTAAAATTGCGCAGGCCGCCAATGCGACAGGGGGAACATCCCAGGGTGACCTGAATGCACAGGATCAAGGCAGCGGCGCTAAGGATGAAGACAGCACCGGTACTGTTGGAGAAGTAAATTCGGAAGAAGAGGAGAACCGGTTCAACGTCGCGCGCCGGAATTTGGAAACCCAAATCAATGAGTTGCCCCCCGAACTGAAGGCGCTGAAAGATACGATCAAAATAGATGTGACCGATGAAGGTCTACGCATTCAGTTGATTGATAATAACAATGAAGCGATTTTTAAACGCGGTACGGACGAATTGACGGATCATGCAAAGCTGGCACTGCAGCTTCTGGCTGATATCGCCATCAATCTTCCAAATCCGGTTTCAGTTACGGGTCACACTGGCGCTACCGAAGGCGTCGAGAATGTCTGGGAATTGTCCGTTAATCGGGCCAATGCAATTCGCCGTGGTCTAACCCGCAATGGATTACCCGGCCAAAGATTTGAAGCCGTGGTGGGGGTGGCCAACACAGAACCCCTAATTCCGGACAATCTGGACTCCCCCCAGAACAGGCGCATGACCATTGTCCTGTTGCGTCAGGCCCCGTTACGATAAAACCCGGTTTGATAGACCCCGGCTTGCAATCTGATCCAAAATTCCCATTTGAAATCAAAGCAAATGCGGAAGGAAATTGATTTTAAATGAACCAGTCGAATGAAAAGCCAATTGATGCAGGATTCACCCTGCGCCCACAGGATGATGCCCGCTTTGATGACCCGGTTTACTGGGAAGGAAGCGTCTTAAAGCGCCTGTTTGGATACATTGTCGATGTGATGGTGTTGGCCGGTCTTTCAATGGGGATATGGATCATTACCGCCTTGACGCTGGGTTTGTTGGCCCCGCTTGCCGCCGCGGCAACCACAATCCTGCCCTTCGTTTATCACACAATGTTGATTTCCATGCGCGGACAGACCATCGGTCAAAAGCTGGCGGGTATAAGGGTTGTCGACGCGCCAACAGGAAGCAATCCCAGCCTGATTCAGGCCTTTTTGCTGACCGTCCTGTTCTATATCAGCCTGTCACTGGCCTTTATTCCGCTGCTGTATATCCTGTTCGATCCTAGGGATCGTTTCCTGCACGATATCCTCAGTAACACCCGGGCCTTGAACGCTGAAACGCTAAACAAGGCAGTTTGAATTCCCAATTCATTGGTTTGCTGTTGTATTCCTTAGATTACCTCGCATACTACCTGTAACAAGAATGATATGAACAGGTTAGGTGCGGGGTCTCACTAGGGGCGCTTCCACGGTAAAAAACCGGGTTGCGAGACAAAGGTAAATGGGAGACATCATCGAAGGCTCGATGGGATTATCAGGCTACGATTCACAGGGGTTCTTTTGCGAAATCGTCAGCGCAGCAAATAAGGGTATGATCCCACAATCCGTTGTGGAGCGGCTGCAGGGTCTGGATGCGGTCGAATTAATGGCGCGGTCTGACGCCGCATCGCGTGAACTGTATAATCTGGGCATAACCTTCACGGTCTATAGCGACCGGATGATGATTGATCGCATCCTTCCCTTCGATGTGCTGCCCCGTGTCATTGGGGCCGATGAATGGGTCGATGTCGAACGCGGGGTGACACAACGTGTTGAAACCCTGAACAAATTCATCTGGGACATCTATCACGATCAGAAATGCATCAAGGACGGTATAATTCCGGCCGAACTGGTCCTGGGAAATAAGAATTACCGACCCCAAATGGAAGGTGTGTCGGTGCCCGGTGGAACCTATGTTCATGTTTGCGGCATTGATCTGGTCCGGGATGGCGATGGCGTTTTCCGTGTTCTGGAAGACAATNCGCGCNCCCCCTCTGGCGTGTCCTATGTCGTTGAAAACCGCCACATGATGCAGCGTGCCTTTCCGGATCTGGTGGATGCCTTCGGGATTCGATCCGTTGATGATTATGGCCCGCGTTTGCTGAAGGCGATGCTGGATGTCGCCCCAGAACATGTCGGGGACCCCCAAGTCTGTCTGCTGTCCCCCGGCGCGTATAATTCTGCTTATTTCGAACATATCTTTCTGGCGCGCGAAATGGGCATCCCCCTGGTGGAAGGGCGCGATCTGGTGGTCGAAAATGATCGCGTCTATATGCGCACGACGGAAGGGAATGAAGAAGTCCATTGCCTGTATCGCCGCATTGACGATGATTTCCTGGACCCGCGGGCCTTCCGGGAAGACAGCCTTTTGGGTGTACCGGGCATTTTTGATGCCTATCGAAAAGGGAACGTCACCCTGGCCAATGCGATTGGAACCGGCGTTGCCGATGACAAGGCCGTCTATGCCTATATGCCGCGCCTGATTGAATATTACCTGGGGGAAGAAGCCATCCTGCCTAATGTTCCGACCCATATCTGCCGCGAACCGGACGGTTTGAAATATACCCTGGATCACCTGGAAGAACTGGTGGTCAAGCCGGTCGGGGAATCGGGGGGATATGGCATCTTGATTGGTCCCCGCGCCAGCAAGGCGGAACTGGCGGAATTTCGCGCCAAACTGCGCGATGATCCGGCCAATTTTATCAGCCAGCCAATGATCGATCTATCGGTCTGTCCCACCCTGCTGGAGGGCAGGATCGTGCCACGCCATGTCGATTTGCGGCCCTTCTGTGTGACCGGTAAATCCAGTTGGGTCCTGCCAGGTGGCCTGACACGGGTCGCCCTGCGGGAAGGGTCTTTGGTTGTGAATTCCAGTCAGGGGGGTGGATCCAAAGATACCTGGGTCCTGATGGATTGATATGAGGAAAGTCGCAAAATGACACAGCTCACTCTATTGGCACGCTTCGCCGAAGAAATTTCCTGGATGGCCCGATACATGGAACGCGCGGACAATCTGGCGCGCCTGCTGGAAGTGAATGAAGTCTTTGCCAGGGACCGTCGTGGCGAACACAATTGGGACGCCATTATCGACCTGAATGCGGATCGGGAGCTGTTTGAAAAACAGCATGGCGCGACAAGCCCGTCCAAAACCGCCTATTTCTACATGCTGGACAGGGACAACCCGAACTCGATTATCTCTTCTGTCCGTTCGGCCCGCGAAAATGCCAGGTCGTTGCGTCCGCTGATCTCAACCGAGATGTGGACCCATCTGAATGTCTTTTTCAACGAATTGCAGGCGATTAGCGCGACGCCCGATAACATTCCCAATATCGCCCGTTTTTGTGAACGTGTCCGCACCGCCTGCCAGGCCCATACCGGCATAACCGAAGGGACATTTTATCGGGATCAGGGCTGGTATTTTTATCAATTGGGGAAGTATCTGGAACGGGCCGACCAGACGACGCGATTGGTGGATGTCAAATATCACACACTCTTGCCCAGACCCGATGATGTCGGGTCGATCCTGGATCTCAGCCAATGGAATGCATTGTTGCGATCAGCGGCGGGCTATCACGCCTATCGACGGGTGCATCCACGGGGCATTGACCCGATCGGCGTTGCGGAGTTTCTGGTTCTGAATAACCGTTTTCCCCGTTCCGTCCGATACTGTATCGGCGAAGTGTCAAACCTGTTGTCCCAATTGATCTACACATTCCAACTTAACCGGGGTGATCGCGTCGCCGAGGCTGTGGATGTCATTCACAAGCGACTGGAAGACACCGACATGCAATCCATTATTGATTTTGGCATGCACGAGTTTCTGGATGCGATTCAATTGGATTTGATTGCCGTGGCGAAGGCGATGGATGTAGCATATTTTGGTCAGCTTGAAGAGGATGATGTCGCCGCATAGGCCGCTACATTGATCGCATAACTAACAGCGTGGCTGCATCCCCCTGCTGTATGGCCTGTATAAGGATTTGGATGATATGAGCCATCAACGCCCCTTGGGGCCCATTGTTTTTCATCGCTCTGGCCCGATGTCCTGCCCTTACCTGGATGGTCTGGTGGAACAACAGCTTTTCATGGAGCTGGGCGGCCCGAATGCACAGGAAACTTTTGAACATTTAAGTCTGTATGGGTTTCGCCGGTCGCATCACATTGTATATCGTCCCACCTGCAATGCCTGCCAATCGTGCATTCCTGTTCGAATCCGCGTCGCTGATTTTCAGACCAAACGCCGGTATCGCAAAATCTGGAACAGAAATGCCGACCTGACGGAGGAAGATGTCGGTCAAAAAGCCACTGAAGAACAATATAAGTTGTTCAGTCGCTACGTTAAATCCCGCCATGGCGATGGCGATATGGCAGGCATGTCGATTCGCGATTATTCAAATTTGGTGGTCGCAAGCCCTGTTGACACAGGATTATTGGAATGGCGGACGCCATCAGGATATTTGATGGCGACCTGTATAACCGACCGGTTGGGGGATGGTTATTCTGCCGTATACAGTTTTTTCGATCCCACAGAAGAGCGTCGCAGCCTTGGCGTATTTATGATTCTAAGCTTGATCGAACTTGCGATTAAAGCCGATAAACCATTCGTATATTTGGGTTTTTGGGTTCCTGGCAGCCCAAAAATGGATTACAAGGCATCCTTTGAACCCATCGAAGGATTCTATCGTGGCGCCTGGAGTGAAATTCGTGACAAAGAATCCTGGGGACCTGTGACAACCAGTCCCTGTGGCAAAACACTTTGAACCTATTGCAGGGTAATAAATTTACGGTATAAACAAGGTAAGCGATTTTGTTAACAAGATCGAATAACAAAGCCGATCACATAACGGGCAATTCTTGGATTGTACCGAGGTGGGAGGTCTAAACTTCGTGGTTGTCAGAATTTGGCGCGAGGCCGAAGAAAGCAACCCCGAGAGGGAAGCCAAGAAAAGGGAGAATTATGAAACGTCGCGATTTTCTTAAAGCTGGAACTGTTGCCGCAGGCGCGGCTGCCGTAACTGCAGCATCAAACTTTGCTAAGCCTGCCATTGCGCAGCAACGCATTGAAATGAACATCGTCTCCACCTGGCCACGGGATTTCCCGGGTCTGGGTACCGGGGCACAGCGTTTTGCACAGCGCGTTCAGGACATCACTGATGGCCGCATCCAGGTGCAATACTTTGCCGCTGGCGAGCGCGTCGGCGCGTTCGACGCCTTCGATGAAGTAGCCTCTGGGAATGCACAGGCCTATCACGGCGCAGATTACTACTGGAAGGGCAAGCATCCGGCATGGGCGTATTTCACGACCGTTCCGTTTGGTCTGACCTATACCGAAATCAACGCCTGGATCCGCTTCATGGGCGGCCAGCAACTGTGGGATGAGCTGGGCGCAGAATTCGGCCTTAAAGGCCTGATGTGCGGGAACACCGGCGGTCAGATGGGCGGTTGGTTCAACAAAGAAATCAACAGCGCCGATGACCTGCGTGGCCTGAAAATGCGTATGCCAGGCCTTGGCGGTGACGTGATCGCCAAATTGGGGGCCTCTCCGGTTTCCCTGCCTGGTGGTCAGATTTATGAAAACCTGGTTTCTGGTGCCATCGACGCGACCGAATGGGTTGGTCCGTGGAACGACTACGCCATGAAACTGTATGAAGCAGCCAAATACTACTATTACCCTGGTTTCCATGAGCCGGGCTCGATGTTGGCTGTTGGCATGAACAAGTCCTGGTGGGAAGGCCTGTCGCCAATGGATCAGATGCTGATCGAATCCGCCGCGACCGTTGAAAATGACGTGATGATGTCAGAATTCAACGCCAACAACGGTACCTATCTGACCAAGCTGGTTAAAGAGCAAGGCGTTGTCGTGAAGAAATTCAACGATGATGTGTATGACGCGTATGGTAAGGCATCTGCTGAACTGTTCGAAGAAGTGAAAGCACACAGCGATCTGGCTGCACGCGTTCATGAAAGCTTCTTTAACACCCGTGCCGAGCTGGGTTCATGGGGTAACCTGCAGGACGTTGAATACGTTGTGCAGCGCAACCGCGTTTTGGGTCTGTAAGACCTTTGAGAATGATTTGGATTGCAGGCGGGGCTTTTGTCCCGCCTGCAGGCCAAAACAAAAAGTGCTCTGGCAATTCAAGACTGGAGACATGGACGAGATGAAAAAATCCGCCGTCCAATAATGAACGAACAGGTACATTTGGGGAGTTGCTATGAGCGCAGTTTCAGACGGCGTGACACCTGAATATTCAGATGTCGGCTCGAACGGGGTGTTGCCGAAGATTGCCCGCATTGTCGGTTGGATACTGTCGTTTACAACCCTGGTTTATATCATCAACAATTATCTGAATGTCTGGTGGGGTTGGCCAGGGGCCGCCGCAATTTTGGGTGATAATGCTGATAGTCACTTATTATCGGGCATTCAGAATGTTTTCTATCTTCTTGGTTTTGCTGCCGTTATTTTGTTTGTCTTCAGAACGCCTGATCGCTCTCTGCGCAAGGATTCCGAATCCCTTCGCGGGATTGTGAACTATATTATCCGGGCTGCATTCTGGGCCGTGATTTTTATTGGCGTGGTGGATGCCATCATTTCCTTCCTGCGGGTGGAAGACATTCTGCCCGCCCTGGTGGGGGATCAAATGACCTCCGATCTGGGACGGTCCCATTTTCGAGGTCCCTATGTTCATTTTCCTTTGATCATTTTGTCCCTGATCGTCGCCGCACGCACCAAAACACTTGGATTCCAATGGCTGGCGCTGTTGGTCGTTGTCGCCGAAATGTCGATTGTGGTGACACGCTTCGTGTTCTCCTATGAACAGGCATTTCAAGGCGATTTGGTCCGGTTCTGGTATGGTGCCCTGTTCCTGTTTGCCAGCGCTTACACGCTGTTCGAAGACGGTCATGTGCGCGTTGATGTTTTGTATGCCGGCTTTTCCACGCGCACCAAGGGCATCATCAATACATTTGGATGCATCGTCCTGGGTACCTCTTTGTGCTGGGTCATATTGATATTTGGCATGTGGGACCAATCCAGCATCATCAATACATCCATATTCAATTACGAAGTCTCACAGTCAGGCTTTGGCATGTATGTGAAATTCTGGATGGCCGGTTTTCTGGCAGTGTTTGCCGTATCAATGACCGTTCAGTTTTGCAGCTATATGATGGAAAGCGTTGCGGATATTCTGGGGGAACCCGGCCATCGTGAGCCGCCGCCCACAGGGGGCCCGGCTTAAACATCCAGCATTTTCTGTCGCTGTTTCAGCGGCTTGTAAAGACATCAACTTTGGACACTGTACGCTATGGAAATCTTCTTTTTAGTTATGTTGCTCGTGCTGATGGCTGGCACACTCGCTTCCGGATTTCCCGTTGCCTTCTCCCTTCCTGGGTCTGCGATCATTACCGTCTGTGTCGCAGCCGCGGCCGGGTATTTCATTGAAGGCAATCCTGACGCTTATTTTGCCCAAGGCGGCGCGTCCAATTGGTTGAGCGCCGGGGTCACAAACTTTCGGGGCGTTTACTGGGATGTTGATCGAGATACATTAATAGCCATCCCGCTCTTCGTCTTTATGGGCATTATGCTTCAGCGATCCAAAATCGCGGAAGACCTGCTGATCACCATGGCGCAGTTATTTGGTCCGGTTCGCGGTGGCTTAGGGATTTCCGTGGTGTTTGTGGGCGCACTGTTGGCTGCGACAACGGGGATTCTGGGCGCGACCGTGGTGGCGATGGGCATGATCTCCCTGCCCGCCATGATGCGGAACAACTATCAGAACTGGTTATCGACCGGCACAATTGCCGCATCGGGTACGCTGGGTCAGATAATTCCGCCGTCTATCGTTCTGATCATTCTGGCCGACCAGTTGTCGAACGCTGTGGATCAGGCGGGCGCATTGCGTGCTGCCGCATACAAAACCGCAACCGGCGAATTTTCCATGCCCAGCGAATTCGGTGTGACTTCCACCAGTGCCGGGGACATGTTCATGGGGGCGATGGTGCCAGGCCTGGTTCTGGTCGCGGTTTACATGCTGTTCATTCTGGTTGTCGCCTTCATCAAACGCGATGTCGCCCCGCCGGTCCCTTTCACGGGAAAGTATGATCGAAAGTTTGCGGGTAATGTCATATTGGCACTTTTCCCTCCCTTGGCGCTGATCTTCGTCGTGCTGGGATCGATCATCACCGGTATCGCAACCGTTAACCAGGCCGGTGCTGTCGGCGCCGTGGGGGCCATGGTGATGGCAGGCTATCGTCTGTATGAAGGGCATCGCCGCGCCTTCTGGCCGGCCGCAATAACCTGCGCCGCCGTCCTGGTCATTATGATCCTGACGTCACTGTACACGATTAACGTCAAAGCCATCGAAACGGTCGAGGATGAGATCGTTATCGGATTTGCCGTTCTTGCGGTCATCGTTTTCCTGGCAGGGGTTCTGTGGAGCGGTGCCCGCACCATGCGCATTGACAACACCTTGCAAGGCGTCTTGATGGAGACGGCAAAGACGACATCCTTGGTCTTCATCATTCTGCTGGGTGCGGCAATGCTGACCGCAGCCTTCCGCGGTTTTGGCGGTGAAGAACTGGTGCGCGAATTCCTGACCGGCCTGCCGGGTGGGTTCTGGACGCAGTTCATCATCGTCATGGCAGTGATCTTCTTCCTGGGGTTCTTCCTGGACTTTATCGAAATTGCCGTGGTCGTGGTGCCGATTGTGACACCGATCCTGTTGGCTGACCCATCGGCGAACGTTTCTGCGGTCTGGTTGGGCGTGATGATTGGTCTGAATATGCAGACCTCCTTCTTAACGCCGCCCTTTGGATTTGCCTTGTTCTATCTGCGCGGAGTTGCCCCGCCAGCGGTCAAGACAATACAGATGTATAAGGGTGTCGTTCCCTTCATCTCTCTGCAATTGCTGGCGCTGGTAATCGTCGGCATGAATCCGGCCCTGGTGAATTATTTGCCAACCCGCGTGTCTTTGCTGTCAGAAACAGCCCCACCGCCTGCCAATCCACGTTTGCAGAACTGCATTCAGGAATATGTCTGGGGCGAATTCCAAACACGCGGCGATGATATCAAAGCCGCGATTGCCCAGGCTCAGCAGTGGGATCTGGCGACCCTGCCGCCAGCCTTGCAAAAAGACGTTGCAGAAAGCGTCACACTGGCAATGGGGTCCTTTGATGCGCTGAAAACAGCACGGGACGCGACAGATGCAAAAAATGAAGCTGCTGTCGTCTATAAGCCCCTCTTGGAGCAAGTTCGCATCATCCAGAAAGATATCGCCGATCACAAGGCAGAGCTGGATGAAGACAAACAAACCCTGGGCCGGCTGAAGCGCAATGGCGATGATCCAGAGCGAGAAGAACGCCTTGCCGCCCGAATCGAGATCCTGGAAGCTGAGATGAAGGAATTGACGGCAAGCATTCCAAGCGATTGGGCGGAAACTCGGAAGGTCTTCTCTAAATACCTGTCGGAAGAAAAGCGGGCCTATGGTGTGTATCGCCGCACGGTGGATGGGGCCTATGAGCCGATCAAAGTATTGTTGAGCACCCTCAAAGGATCAGATGATCTGGCGGCCGCCCGCCAGGATGTTGCCGATCTGGAAGACGTGATCCGGAATGCCTCTAAGGAGGAACTGGAAGCCCGCTTTAAAGAGGTCGAAAGCGAGGTCGGGGCTGTTGCCGGCGCCGGGGATATTCGCAATGCCCTGTCAGATGCGCGGCGCGCTATTGCCTCCAGCAACACTCCGGACAAGGAGGCCGCTTTAAGCTCCCTGTCTAAGGCCCTGACACTGATGGACTCCGAAATTGCCTGGCGTACAAAGGCATCCGCGGCGCTACAGTCCGACGTTGAATCTTATGAACGTAGCATTCACGACACGATTGGCGTTCGGGAACTGGACCGCCTGCCCCGCCATATCGCGCTGTATGTCACCGGATGCAGTGCGGGTCATACGGATATCTCGCTGTATTTCTAAGATTGGCCAGGCAGCGCCAACAAAGTACAGGGGCTGTGGCGGAAACGTCACGGCCCCGTTTTCTTTTATGAAGGAAGATCAAACAAGTGGATCCATATTTCGGTTGATCCTGTTGAGATCCGCAGCCCGCCCGGCTTATCGTACGGACAATCCAGTTCATCATTTCTAAGCCGAAGGAGGTCGCAACAATGAAGTGCTTGCGCATCTATGCCACCCAAGATGGGGAATCGCATTTCGGAGAGGTCGAAATACCAACAGAAAAGGCATCGGTCCACCCCGACGCCACGCCGTTCGACATATCTGCCAGTTATCCTGCATCCCGCATTCGCTTCACCCGGATCCCGGCGGGCATGCGCCAGGTCGATTGGCACACCGTGCCAGATCGAGAACTGACAGTGAGACTAAATGGTACGGTAGAGTACGAAACAAGCGATGGTGAGGTCCGGAAGGTTTCTGCGGGGGAATTCGTTCTGGTTGAAGACACCCATGGCAAAGGCCATCTATCCCGCCATTCCCAAAACGCTCAAATGGTTCTCTGGATATCTTTGCCGAATGGTTTGGATGATCCGCAATCGGCATAACGCGGACACAATGATCCTAAACACGGCACAATCCGCCAAAGAAAAAGGCCGCACACTGTCCGTGCACGGCCCTTAACAAAACAGTCGATAGAATCAGTGCGTTATCCGCGCATCTTCCCCAGGATTTTCCAGCCAAGCGGCAGAACCGCAGCGGCCAGGGCAGATTTAACGATACCGCCCAGAATAAAGGGGGCTACACCAGCAGAGAATGCAATCGGAACCGCAGCAGCGAAGTCCAGACCTTTTGCAACGGCAATAACCTGGGTCAGCCACAGAAAACCGAATCCAAAAATTAGGACCGTACCAAGGATATTCGCAGCGAAGGAGCTGGGAATGTTGCGCCAACCGCGTTCAGCCAGCCATCCGACAATAAGTGCCGAAAGCACAAAGCCGAAAAGATAGCCGCCCGTCGGGCCAGCCATATAGGCCAAGCCACCGCCCCCTGCGAAAACCGGAAGCCCCAAGGCACCTTCGGCCAAATAAGCGATGATGGTCGCTGCGCCCAGGCGCCAACCATAAGCCATCGCAATCAAGAGAACCGCAAAAGTCTGCATGGTCATTGGGACGGGAAGCATCGGCACGTTGATTTTGGCAGAAATGGCTAAAATCGCTGTTCCAGCCAAGACCAGAACCACATTGCGCATCCAACGGGCGGCACCTTCGGCCTGCCATACTGTCTGTGCCAATGTAGGCTGCGTTGCAATCGCATTAGACATTTTCAATTTCCTTCCAACATTTAAAAACAGTTCCAATACTGTCGGCAATTTGGATAGCAGAATGTACGCTGCTTGCAAATCACCTCTAAGGCACAAGGTTTCAGGCTGGCTGAGTCCCAAATTCCGCGGGGGAGACGATTTCCAGTAACTCACAATCATCGCTACAGCGCAGCAATTCATGGCAAATGCCGGGGGGCTGATGCACGCAGGCCCCCGCCTCCATTGATACTTCGCCCTGCCCCTCATACCAGAATGTTACCCAGCCCTTCAGCACATAGACCATTTGGAAGTCCAGGCTGTGCGTATGGGCGCCGGTGCCGTCTGTGCAGGCTTCCCGGGCACGGATGACCTGGGCATGAAACTGGCCATCGGTCGCCTCCCCCATACCCAGATCCCGGTATTCAAAGAAAGAGCGTAGGCCCTTATCGTCAAAAACACCGTCCTTGGCATGTTGCACAGAGAATTTCATCGCATTCCCCTAGTACCTAGTACCTAGTACCTAGCTGAACTTGTTAGAGCGTGGAAAGCCTGCCGGCGGCATCCGACCAGCCTGGGCCCGCTTCCCGATCCAGCCGCTTAAATCATGCTCTGTGCGGGTTCGATCACCGATCTGCCAGGTCAGGCCTTCGGCTTTGGCAAAGGTTTTTATATCGCTTAAACCGCCATCCCGGTATTTCTGCAGGATAACGCCTCGCCCTCTCGCCATTTCGGGCAGTTCTTCCATATCAAACACCAGCAACTTGCGATTTTTACCGATCACCGCGACGCTGTCGTGATCCGCATCAATAATGCGGCACCCCATCGCCTCTACCTTGCCAGACACATTCAATATCTGCTTCCCGTTTCGAGTCTGGGCCAGCACATCATTTTCCGGAATCATAAAACCTCGGCCATCTGTTGAGGCAACCAACAGCTTCCGATCCGCCTGATGCACCATCAGGCTGACAATCTCATGATCATTGGGCAGGTCGATCATCAGGCGCAGCGGCTCCCCATTGCCGCGTCCACCGGGCAATTTATCGGCCCCAATGGTGTAAAACCGACCATTGGTGCCAAAAATCAGTACCTTATCGGTGGTCTGGGCCGGGATAACGAAGCGCGGACCGTCATCTTCCTTGTACTTAATTTCCGCATCGGAGGCCAAATGACCCTTCAGCGCCCGTATCCAGCCCTTTGCAGAACATACGATGGTGACCGGCTCTTTCTCTATCATCGCCTCCAGCGGAACGATAACAGCCGTCGGTACAGATCCCATTTCCGTCCTACGACGGCCCAGCGGTGTTGTGGGGCCATAGGCTTTCTTCAAGTCGCGCATTTCGTCGGCGATATGCTTCCAGCGCATCTCCCCATCGGCCAATAGGGTCACAATCTCTGACAATTCCGTTTCCAGGCCATCATACTCTTTCTTGATTTCGAACTCTTCCAAACGGCGCAAGCTGCGCAAGCGCATGTTCAGGATCGATTCCGCCTGCAAATCCGACAGGGCGAATGTATCCATCATCACCTGCTTTGGATGGTCTTCTTCGCGAATGATGCGAATGACTTCATCCAGATTGAGGTAACAGATCAGATAGCCCTTCAGGATTTCCAATCGCCGCTCGATCTGGGCCTTGCGGTGTTCTGAGCGTCGGATCAACACATCATGGCGGTGATCCAGAAAGGCCTGCAAGGCCTCTCTCAGATTGACCACTTTCGGTACCCGACCGCCCTCGGTCAGAACATTCATGTTCAGGCTGAAACGGGTTTCCAGGTCCGTATAGCGAAACAGACTTTCCATCAGCATTTCAGGATCGACATTGCGCGATTTCGGCTCGATCACGATGCGCACATCTTCCGCAGATTCATCCATGATATCGCCCAAAATGGCGATCTTCCGCTCCTGGATCAGTTCCGCGATACGCTCAATCAAGCGCGATTTCTGTACCTGATAAGGAATTTCCGTGACAACGATCTGCCAGGTTCCACCCTTTAACTGCTCCACTTCCCAGCGCGCGCGAATGCGGAAAGAGCCCCGTCCTGTCCCATAGGCCTCTGCAATCGCCTCCCGGCTTTCAACCAGAGTGCCGCCCGTCGGGAAGTCTGGCCCTGGAATAAAGTCCATCAGCTTCGCGACGGAGGCATTGGGGGTCTTGATCAGATAGATCAGGGCTTCGCACAGCTCTGCGACATTATGGGGGGGAATAGAGGTCGCCATCCCAACCGCAATCCCTGCCGCACCATTGGCCAGCAGATTGGGGAAGGCGGACGGCAGAACAACGGGCTCGCGCCCTTCCCCGTCATAGGTGCCGCGAAAATCAACGGCATCGTCATCTATGCCCTGCAGCAACCGATTGGCGGTTTCGGTCAGCCGTGCCTCAGTATACCGCATGGCCGCTGGGTTATCGCCATCGACATTACCGAAATTCCCCTGACCATCGACCAGGGGATAGCGCACCGCAAATTCCTGCGCCAATCGCACCATGGCTTCATAAATCGAACTGTCGCCATGGGGGTGATATTTACCCATGACATCCCCGACGATACGCGCGCATTTCTTAAAGCCGCTTTCGGGGTTCAGCTTCAATTCGCGCATCGCAAATAACAGCCTGCGATGCACCGGCTTCAACCCGTCCCGCGCATCGGGCAAGGACCGCGACGTAATTGTCGACATGGCATAGGCCAAATAGCGTTCGCTTAACGCATCGGCCAGCGGTATCTGGCGCAAGGCCACTGCGGGCGCGTCGTCTGTCATTCTTCAAGTCTCCTCAGATATCACAGTATAGTGTATCCGCTGGAGCCCAGAACGCAAGATATCGTGTGACCTATTCCGCAGGCTGTGCGCGATTGATGCGCCCTTGCAGCAGCAGAACACAGACCAACGCCACCAGGATCGGTCCAGTGATGCTGAGTGTCACAGTTCCCCAGCCATAGGCCTGTTGCAGAGCACCAGACAGGAAGCTTGCAATCGACACAGCGCCAAAGACCAACAGATCATTCACACCCTGAACCTTTGCGCGTTCTTCCGGCGTAGCAAATTCGGTCAGCATGGTTGTGCCGCCAACAAACATAAAATTCCATCCCACGCCCACCAGAACCAGGGAGGAGAAGAATTGAATCATGTCGATACCGGTCATATTGATCACAACAGAGCCCAGATACAGCCCCGCCCCCACCAGTATAATACGGGGTGCAGAATATCTGGCGATCAGACTGCCGGTGAAGAAACTGGGCGCGAACATGGCAATAACATGGCCCTGTATCACAAAGGCCGCATCGTCGAACAGATGGCCGCAATCAATCATTGCCAAAGGAGTCGCAGTCATCATAAAGGACATGCTGGAATATCCCACCATTCCCGCCAGGACGGCGATGACAAATTTGGGATCCTGCGCCAATTGTTTGAAGCTACGCCCTGTAGAGTCACCTTTCTTGCGCCGGGGGGGCGTTGGAATGCGGATGAACTGTAAAATCCCGACCGCAAACAACGCCAATGTGGCAACGGAAACATAGGCCCCGGCAAACAGGACCGGCGCAAAGATATCTCGCGTATGTTTCGCAATCTCAGGACCAAAAATGCCAGCTACCAAGGGCCCGATCATCACATAGGACACAGCCTTAGGCTTGAATTCCGCCGATGCGGTATCGGCAACGGCAAAGCGGAACTGCTGCCAGAATGCATTGTGAAAACCAATCAAGAACCCAGCCAAGACGAACAGCCAGAAATTCTGATCAAACAGGGCATAGGTCGCCAATCCCGCTGCGCCGAATCCGATCAACTGGCCGACAGAAAAGCCGGCACGTCGACCGATACGGGCCATCAGCAAGGCGGCTGGCGGTGCCGCCATCATCGTCCCAATGAATTGCATCGACAGTGCCAGAGTGCTGAGCGCCCGCTCCGAAAACGTGCCGATCAGGGGCAATGAATACATAACCTCCGGCCGCGCCAGATAGGCACCGGCTAGAGCCGTCACGGTCATGATCAGAACCGCGCCCGTGTTACTGACCGCCAGGGATGCGCATAACAGCATCGTGTTGCGGATCGTTGGATCACCCTTTGGGAACAACATGTCTTAATACCCTATCGCACTGCCATCTTTGCGCGGATCAGACCCAGCGGTCAGAATCCCCTGTTCCCAATCAATGAAGATCGCTTGCGACCCACCAACCGGCCCACGGGGTTGAACCAGTTTATGCCCGCGGGCTGTCAATTCATCCTGAATATCCTGCGGCACGGCCCCTTCCATTTCCACCTCACCCGTGAACGGGTCGGGCATGAAGCGCGGTGCATCCATGGCTTCCTGGATATCCAGGCCAAAGTCAAAATGCCGTGTCAGGAACTGCATATGACCAAAGGCCTGATATTCGCCCCCCATAACACCAAATGGCATCACGGCGCGATCCCCCTTGGTCAGCATGGCCGGGATGATCGTATGCAAGGGACGTTTTCCGGGCGCAATCGCGTTTGGATGCCCTGGTTGCAGGCTGAAACCCATTCCTCTGTTCTGCAACAAAACGCCGGAATTGGGGGCCATCAGGCCGCTGCCAAATCCATAGAATACCGTATTGATGAAGCTACAGCAGTTGCGGTCCTTATCGACGACGGTGATGTAAACCGTGTCCTTATGGGGGGGCAGGTCGACTGCTGTTGTCGGATCCGCCGCACGTTTTGGATCAATCGCGGCGCGCACCGATGCGGCATAGTCAGCCGACAGTAATTCCTCAACCGGAACCGGGTTGAAATCAGGATCTGCGAGATAGAGATTTCGGGCTGTATAGGCCAGGCGTCCTGCCTCAATTTCCTGATGGATGCGGTCTGCCGTGATTGGGCCTTTTGCGGCGTCAACGTCACATCCCCCCATCACATTCAACAGCAACAGCGCGATCACGCCCTGGCCATTGGGCGGGCATTCCCAGACCTTATAGCCCCGGAAATCCGTTGAAATCGGCGTGACAAAATCCCCTTTAACAGAGGCGAAATCCTCCATTGTGTGAAGGCCGCCCTTGGATTGCAGATAGGTCACGATATCCTCTGCAACCTCACCGGTATAAAATGCATCGCGACCGTGATCGGCAATCAACTGCAATGTCTTGGCAAGCTTTGGCTGCGAATGGCGGCTGCCAACGGCAGGGACTTCCCCATTGACCAGAAATGTCTCAGCCATTGACGGTTCTGCGGCCAAAAGCGCCTTTTCCACTGAAAAGTCACGATGCACCCGCGATGAAATGGGATAGCCATCCCGCGCATAACCGATCGCCGGTGCCAGCACATCGGCCCAGGGCATATGGCCAAATTTCTGATGCAGTTGCCACCAGGCATCAACAGCGCCTGGTACTGTGACCGCATGAACGTCGCGCTGAATTTTTGTGATCCCCAGCTTCTGATAATAGTCGCCCGTCGCCCCGCTGGGCGCCTTGCCAGAACCATTAAACGCGGTGATATCCGCACTGCCCGCTGGCGCATACAGACAAAAATTATCCCCGCCAATACCGGTTGAACCTGGTTCAACAACGCATTGCACCGCACAGGCCGCAATGGCCGCATCCATGGCGTTCCCACCGGCCTGCAGGATTTGAACCGCCGTCTGCGTGGACAATGTGTGTGAGGTCGATGCCATGCCGGTAGGCGCATGAACAGGTGAGCGGCCAGGCCGTTCCAAGTTTCTCATAGGGGTAAAGTCTCCGTCCCAGGAAGCAAATCAGGAATTTTTTATGTCCGATGACAGCCGACAATACCGATTTAGGGCATCCTTGCCACGGGAAAAATGTCCTTGATAAAGCCGTTAGCTTTTTTGCTTAAAGGCATTCTGTATCAGCACATCATTTACCACGCCACGGCCCAGAACACGCCCGCTGATTACAAGCATGCGACGTTTCAGGCTTTTCACCAGAATGCGATCTTCAACCGGGACAACGGCGAAATATCCATTCAAATCTGTCAGAAACGCATTGCGCAATCTTGGCATTAGCTTTTGTGCAAAGGCCTCATTGTCGGGCCCGATGGTTTCCAACGTGACATTCAAAATCACATAATTCACCACGACGCCGCCGCGAATAACGGGGATGCGCAGGGGGTCAAGCTCTATCAATCTTGTGTCCGGCGGTGGCGGCGGTGCGGGTTCCGCCATGTCATTCTGGGTCGGCAGAACGAAGAAATAATAATAGCCCCCGCCGCCGCCTGCCAGCAGAACCAAAACGACGACAATGATGATCAAAATCTTCATAGGGCCAACGCGTTAAAAAGCATCACACACGATACTCTAAAGACAGTCATAGCCCAGCACTAGCTGTGACGGAAGCCCACATGCGTGAAGGTTAGTTCTTCACCGTCTGCATCATGGACAACCACACGGTCGCCTGAAACGATCTCCCCGATGCAGGTCACACGACAGCCGCTGTCTGCTGCGGCGGCTTCGATATCTGGGGCCCGTCCGGTGATCAGCAATTCATAGTCATCGCCACCGGTCAGCAATTCCAGATACAGATTGGGCTGATCAGCAACCAATTCCGCCGCACTGGCAGACAGGGGCACGGATTGCGCGCGTAACACGGCACCGACGCCTGATTGTTCACAGATATGCGCCAGGTCGCCGATCAGGCCGTCTGATACATCCATCGCCGCATGGGCCCGCCCTACCAGGGCCAGACCCAAGGCGATACGCGGGTCCGGGCAGCGATAACGTCGCAGCATGGCGTCCGCTTCCGGTCCATAGGGCAATTGTCCTTGGGCGGCCAGAAGGCCCAGGAATCCATCCCCGATCCCGCCGGAGACATAAACAGCATCCCCAACCTGTGCGCCTGACCGCCGCAAGGCCTGTCCCACAGGCACAGTGCCCAAGGCAGTGACCGCAATGGAAATCGGGCCGGGGGTGGAGGGTGAATCACCCCCCATCAAATGCCAATCAAATTCCGTCTGATCCGATGCCAGGCCAGCGCAGAAAGCCTCAAGCCAGGAATCATCTATGCGCTTTGGCAGGCTGAGGGACAGGAAATAGCCAAGCGGCGTCGCCCCCATGGCGGCCAGATCCGACAGGTTCACCCGCATCGCCTTGCGCGCCAACATGTCCGCTGCTTCATCCCCGATGAAGTGAACGCCTTCGACAATCGTATCCAGGGTTACGACCAGCTCACGCCCCGGCGGAACGGCAAATACCGCTGCATCATCCCCCAGGTTAAACGCGCCTGGTGCCCCTTTCGCCAGGGGTCGGAAATACTGTGCTATGCGATGAAACTCGCCGGTTGCCGGGGAAGGCTCTTTCTGTTTATCAGCCATGATCCGCATCGGGGGCGATCAAATCCACATCGTCCTGACGCAGCACCGTCGCCAGTCGATCCAGAATACCGTTCACAAAACCGGTTTCCGCCGTGTCATAGAATGCGGCAGCAATGGTCAGATATTCGCTGATCACCACAGGCGGGTCGATTTCATCGCGCCGCGCCATTTCATAGGCCCCTGCCCGCAGGATTGCGCGCAGCACGGTTTCCAGGGATGCGACCTTGCGTCCCTTTTCAATCGCCGCTTCAATCACGCGATCCAGGTCTTGCCTGCCGCCCGTAACGCCCAGCACGATTTCAGTGAAGAACGCGCCATCGGCCTGAATTGTTTCCCCATCCAGATCTGCCGTGCCGCCCCGTTCTCGAAAGCTGTCAATTGCCTTGCGCGCGTGATGGCCCGAAATTTCCATCTCGTACAAGGCCTGGACCGCCGCCAAACGGGCTGCCCGACGCTGAGCGCTTTGAGTGGGCGAAAGTGATGTATGAGGGCTCATGATAGGCTGTTCCAATCAGGTAAGGTCAAAATTGCGACGCAGGGCGATCATACGCAGGCACGCCGCCGCAGCATCCTTGCCCTTGTTCTTTTTATCCCGCGATGCCCGCGCCCAAGCTTGCGCTTCATTTTCTACCGTCACAACACCATATCCAATCGCCAGATGATGCTGCACGGACAGATCCATCAGACCGCGCGCGCTTTCGTTGCAGACATAGTCATAGTGGGTTGTCTCCCCCCGAATGACGCATCCCAAGGCCAGATAGCCATCATATCGACCTGGCTGTCCCGAATGGGCCATGGCGATGGCGGCGGGCAATTCAAACACACCAAAGACCGTCACACGGTCATAGGTCGCCCCCTGGGCTTCCAATTCCGCAATGGCACCCAGGCCCAGTTCTTCGGAAATCGCCGCATAATAGGGCGCTTCCACGATCAGTATATGTGCCACAATTGACCCTTTCTTTGCGCGCGTCTCAGCCCAGCGCCTTGCGACCAACGATTTTCAATCCATAGCCTTCCAGACCGATCACGGTCTTATCGGTATTGGACAGCAAGACCATATCATGCACGCCCAGATCGGCTAAAATCTGTGCGCCAATGCCATAATCGCGCAATTCGCCGGTGGCATCCTCTGTCGCCTTATTCTCACGCCGACGCACGCGGTCAGACAGAGAGGTCGCATGCGGTTCCCGGATCAGGACCACGACGCCACAGCCCTCTTGCCCGATCAGGTCCATGGCTTTCTGCAAATCACCGGCCTTGCCGCCTTCTGAGTCCATCAGAACATCATCCAGAATGCTCAGCGCATGCATGCGCACGAATGCGGGCGTACCAGCCTTCAAATCCCCCTTCACCAGGGCGACATGTTCGGCATAGTTCAGGCGATTGACATAAACATGCATGGTAAATTCACCGCCATGCACTGATGTCAGGGTCGTGCTTTCCGTCCGATCTACCACACGGTCATGCTGGCGACGATGGGCAATCAAATCCGCAATGGCACCAACTTTAAGTCCATGAAATTGCGCAAATTTAATCAGGTCTGGCAGGCGCGCCATTTCACCGTCATCATTCATGATCTCACAGATCACGCCAGCCGGGCTTAATCCCGCCAAACGCGCCAGGTCAACCGCAGCTTCCGTATGCCCCGCGCGCACCAAAACACCGCCATCCCGGGCCAACAGTGGAAAGATATGGCCTGGCGTCGTGATGTCTTCCGGTGTCGCATTGGGGGCGACTGCGGCGGCAATCGTGCGCGCGCGGTCCGGTGCGGAAATCCCGGTCGTGACCCCTTCCCGTGCCTCAATCGATACGGTAAAGGCGGTACCAAAGCGGCTGGCATTCTTTTGCGGCATCAGTTCCAGGCCCAGACGCTTAACCTGCTCCCCCTGAAGCGCCAGGCAAATCAGCCCACGGCCATATTTCGCCATGAAGTTAATGGCTTCCGGTGTCGCCATTTGGGCTGGAATAACCAGATCGCCCTCATTCTCGCGGTCTTCGTCATCTACCAGAATGAACATCCGGCCATTTCGGGCTTCCTCAATGATCTCATCAATAGAAGACAGGAAGCGCGTATCACTCGCTGCGCGGGCGATGTCCTGTTTTGATATCACAGAGGGGCTGTCTTTACTCATCCGGGCATTATCCTTCTTGACCAAGCAGGCGCGCAACATATCGGGCCAGCGCGTCCACCTCAAGGTTCACCCGATCCCCCGGCTTGGCGCGACCAAATCCGGTTTCTGAAAAGGTATGTGGGATGATGTTGACGCCAAAGCTGTCTTCACCAACCTCGTTGATTGTCAGGGAAACACCATCCAGGACAACAGATCCTTTCGGTGCAATATATTTCATAAGATTAGCGGGCGGGCGAAAACTAAAGCGCCAGCTATCCCCGTCCCGCTGACGGTCGACAATGTCGGCGACACCATCCACATGGCCCAGCACGAAATGGCCGCCCAGTTCATCACCCAGGCGCAATGCGCGCTCCAGGTTCAGGTGCGATCCGACGGACCAGCCATCCAATGTCGTCTTCGACAGGGTTTCACCAGAGGCCTCAACAGCAAACCAGCCTTGGCCCTGTGGGGTGCGTCCGGTTTCGATCACCGTCAGACAACAGCCGGAACAGGCGATCGATGCGCCCAAAGCAATGTCTTCAACCTGATAGCGGGTTTCAATGACGAAGCGGGTATCGCCACGGTCTTCCCGCACAGATACCCGTCCTTGATCGGTAATGATGCCGGTAAACATTTGCCTTATCCTACAGACTTCACATTCAGGCCTGTATTTACGCTTCTCAGCCGATAAGGCAAACCCAGTCTACCCTAAACGCGTGCGAATTTCGTCCAGCATCGCCAAACGCTTCTTCTTCAACTCTTCCAGATGCATATCATCCATGGGTTCGACATCCGTCTCACCCCGGTGAATTTCTCGGTTCAGATCATGATACTTTTCCGTCAGCTTGCGGAAATGCGGATCGCTTTCCCGAAGCGAATGCAGCGCCTCTGTGCTGTTTGGAAATTCTTCGGCGAGTTCATGGGGGGTATGGGACATTGGTATTCTCCAGTGCTGATGATCAATATCGAAAGATTGTAACTTGATTTGATCCGCAGCGCCTTGCGCTGGATCAAGAAGGACAGACCAGACAGTACCTCCTCACTCCTGACATGGGGTATAAGGAAACTCATTTAAAGTTTTGATTTTAATGATTTTTAATAAATGTATCGACCAGACTTGATCCGACCGCACGGGATGAAATCAATTCAAACCGTGTGGCATCAGAAAGGGCGGTGATGGCGAGGTCTGAAATTCCTGAACGCGCGTCTGCACCCAGAACAAGACCGGACCGATACCAGGCCACCCGATCAACACACTCCGCCCGCAGGAAGGATGCAGCGACCTGCCCACCCCCCTCCACCATCAGGCGCGTAATGCCACGCCCTGCCAAGGCTGACAGCACATCCGGCACGGATAAGCCGCTTTGACTTTGGGGCACGGCCAGCCGGGTCACGCCTTTCGGTACCGCTGTATCACAGCCCTGCGCGACGAATTGCAGGGTCGGGACAGTGCCGTCGCATAGTTTCGCGGTCTCTGGAAGCCGCCCCTGTCCGTCCAGCACAACCCGCACTGGCTGGACCAGAATTCCCTGCAGACGGCAGGTCAGTGCGGGATCGTCGGCCAGGGCGGTGCCAATTCCAACCAGAATGGCATCATGGGTCATGCGCAGCAGTTGCGCGTCCTGACGTGCTTCCGGCCCCGTAATCCAGCGACTTTCACCAGATGCCGTTGCGATCTTGCCATCCAGGCTGGTCGCCAGCTTTAGCGTCACCATGGGACGGTTCCGGGTGCGCGACAGAACGAACCCCTGGTTCAAAAGCAAGGCCTCGCGTTCAAGTACACCCAATGTGACTGGTATTCCGGCAGCTTCTAAGGCTGCGACGCCGCCCCCGGCAACGCGGTTGTCCGGATCGATCATCGCGATCACGACGCGTGCCACCCCGGCCTCGATCAAGGCTGTTGAGCACGGGCCGGTCTTTCCGGTATGGCTGCAGGGTTCCAGGCTGACATAGGCGGGTGCCCCCTTTGCCGCAGATCCGGCGCGGCGCAGGGCCTCCGTTTCCGCATGGGGACGACCACCGGGCTGGGTCCAGCCGCGCCCGACGACCTGACCATCCTTAACCAGCACACAGCCCACCGCGGGATTGGGTGCGACCCGCCCCAGACCGCGCTGCCCCAGAGCCAGGGCGACGCGCATCCAGCGGCGATCCTGGGCCGTTTCGGGGCTTGCGGTCATGGGTCAGTCTTCAGTTAGAGATCATCTTCAAGTTTGGAGACGTCACGTTGCACGAAATCCGTGAAATCCTTGGCCTCGCGGAAGTTCCGATAAACCGACGCGAACCGGACATAGGCGACCTGATCCAATTGCAGCAGGGCTTCCATCACCATTTCGCCAACCGTTGAAACCGGTACTTCGCTTTCACCGGAGCTTTCCAGCCGACGCACGATGGAATTGACGATCCGCTCTATCCGGTCCAATTCCACATTACGCTTGCGACAGGCGATCTGCATGGAGCGGATCAGCTTGTCGCGATCAAAGGGCTCGCGCTGACCGTTTTTCTTCACCACGGTCAATTCGCGCAATTGAACGCGCTCAAAGGTCGTGAAGCGGGCCCCGCAATTCAGGCACATTCTCCGACGGCGAATGGCTGAGTTATCCTCAGTTGGCCTGGAGTCCTTAACCTGGGTGTCATCATTACCGCAGAACGGACATTTCATTGCTCTAAAGCCCCCTCACAGATGTCCAGGACGGGCCAGTCCCGCCCTGGATGTCGCCTTATGCGCCTGGATCGCCTGGGCGATCAATAAGGCGCATCATACAATGGGAAACGCGCACACAGCGTTTTCACACGCGCATGCACAGACTCTTCAACCGCAGTATTGTCTTCCCGATTCGCAGCCAATCCGTCCAGCACTTCTACGATCAGCTGTCCCACTTCGCGGAATTCAGCCTCGCCAAAGCCCCGCGTTGTGGCAGCAGGCGTCCCCAGACGAATACCACTGGTAACCATCGGCTTTTCCGGATCGAACGGAATGCCATTCTTGTTACAGGTGATCCCGGCGCGCTCCAGGCTCTTTTCGGCAATATTGCCGGTCAGGCCCTTCGGGCGCAAATCGACCAGCATCAAATGCGTATCGGTGCCACCGGACACAATGTCCAGCCCCCCTTCAACCAGCGTTGCCGCCAACATTTTGGCATTGCGCACGATGGCCGCCGTATAGGCCTTGTATTCGGGGCGCAAAGCTTCACCAAACCCAACCGCCTTGCCTGCGATAACATGCATCAAAGGCCCGCCCTGTAAGCCAGGGAAAACAGCGGAATTGAATTTCTTCGCCAAGGCTTCGTCATTGGTCAGGATGATGCCACCACGCGTGCAGCGCAGCGTCTTGTGGGTCGTCGAGGTCGCGACATGAGCATAATCCAGCGGGTTTGGATGCTGTCCACCAGCCACCAACCCCGCGAAATGGGCCATATCGACCATGAAATACGCCCCCACGCTGTCGGCAATTTCCCGGAAGCGTTTGAAATCAATCAGGCGCGGATAGGCTGAGCCCCCCGCGATGATCAGTTTGGGCTTATGTTCCTGCGCCAGGCGCTCCACCTGATCGAAATCGATCAGATTGTCTTCTTTACGCACATCGTATTGAACCGCATTGAACCATTTGCCCGATTGGTTCGGGGCCGCACCATGGGTCAGATGCCCACCGGATGCCAGCGACAGACCCATATAGGTGTCGCCGGGCTGTAACAGCGCAAAGAACACTGCCTGATTTGCCTGGGCGCCGGAATGTGGCTGCACATTGGCAAATTTACAGTCAAACAGCTTGCAGACCCGCTCAATCGCCAGTTCTTCGACAACATCAACATATTCGCATCCACCATAATAGCGACGCCCGGCATAGCCTTCAGCGTATTTATTGGTGTTTACAGAGCCGACAGCCTGCATAACGGCGCGGCTGACAATGTTTTCAGACGCGATTAGTTCGATCCCGTCATTCTGGCGATGCAATTCATCCTCAAGGGCGGCATAAACAGCGGGATCGCTGTCTTTCAGGTCATTTTGAAAAAAACCGGTATAGCCATATAAATCCTGCTTTTCTGCTGTGCTCATTCCTTAAGGTCCTTTTGCATGTTAGGGCTGGCTTAAACTAAAAACAGACCACGCCCCAGGGTTACGCGATACCCTTGCACAGGGTAAAATCAATCGTATCACATTACGTCCGGCATTCTGACGGTCGGGGTCATTTTCTCAACCCGCCTGGCATGTCGCCCGCCCTCAAAATCAGTCTGCAGGAATACAGTAAGGGACTCCAAAGCGACTTCGATCCCCATCGTGCGTGCGCCCAAAGCGATAACATTCGCGTCATTATGCTGGCGCGACAGACGCGCATCGGTGCTGTTATGGCACAGGGCTGCGCGAATATGACTATGACGGTTCGCCGCAATTGAAATGCCGATCCCGGTGCCACAGACCAAAATGCCCCGCGATGCGCGGCCATCTGCCAAGGCCTGCGCCATCAACTCCGCGAAATCCGGATAATCCACACTGTCGCCGGAATGGGTTCCCAGATCCAACGGATTCAGACCCAATTGTTCCAGAACCGGCAACAGGGCCAGTTTCATTGGCAAACCCGCGTGATCGCAAGCCAGCGCCACCGTCTTAGTGTCATTCTTATCTGTCACACCATACCCTCGCCTCAGCGGAAGAGGCCGGGATGTAACACAATGTCGATGGCATTGCCAGAAAAACCCCCACAATTAGGGTCAGCCACCGTATCTGTGAGTTTATTCAGCGCACCATAAAGTGAACTGCACGATCGTAGATCAGCCCCGATGACGATAAAAATCTCTGGACAGAAAAACACTGCATATTGTGCAGAAATAAAATTCATCCACTACAAATTGAGAAGTAAAAAATTTAACTAACATTGCTTTTTAGATACCTAACAAGATTTACTGAATCTATATTGATTTACATGCCTTTCTTTGCTTTAGTTTCGTTTGGAACGCCCAAAAACTATACAGTAATTGCAGTTGATGACTGCATTATCGTAGAGTGTTGGGACGTCGGGGCTGCGGTTTTAGGAACGCGATACCATCACGTGCCGGTCTGTTTACGGGTTTGCACCAGGGGGAAGTAGATTATGCCAACACTGAAATCTGACACTGCAACGAAATCAGCGGACGCAGGAAGTTCTGCGACGCGGGGCGACTTGTTGCAAATGACAGCCGGCGTCGTTTCCGCCTATGTCGGCAACAATCCGGTGGAAAAAGCCGATATCAGCAATGTGATTGGTGAAGTATTCACGAAATTTGCATCCCTCAGCAATACACCGCCGCGAACCCCTTCCCGTCCGCTGCGCCCAAAGGCTTCTGTCGCGCCCAAAAATTCTATCACCCCCGATTACCTGATTTGTCTTGAAGACGGTAAGCGACTGAAGATGCTGAAGCGGCATTTGCGCACCGCCTATAATCTGACGCCGGAACAGTATCGCGCGAAATGGGGCCTGCCGCCAGAATACCCAATGGTTGCCCCGAACTATGCTGCGCAACGATCTGATTTTGCGAAAAAAATCGGCTTGGGGAAAACCACGGGGCGTGGCGGGCGTTAAGCTTGAAAGACCCTTATAGGTCCCAACCGCTGGGCGTTTCTGCGCGTCTGGCACGCAGTATGACGCGATCCTGATCTTTCTCTCGCACATTCTTGTCAAACTTGCTCTNATAGACCATGCGCTCCAGCTTGCGCAGCGCCTGGACGGACAGGATGTGCTCCCCTGCGGTAATGTCCCCAACGATCGATACTTCGATATAGGTAACAGGATCAACCGCACAAACTTTCACATAGCGGCCTTGGGGCACGAATTCTATCAGTGCACCCTGCGGCAGGACAGTACTGTTTCCAGGCATCATTTTGCGGCTCATGCGCCAATTTACTGCTGCTTTGCGAAACCGCCAAGCATTTGCTGCATGCGTTATTATTTTAAGCTTAAAATAAAACTTTACTCTTGGTATGGACGCGGCTAGCACTTGACCATAGATTATCGCCAGCACACTTCATTGAGATCAAAGGAACCCCATCATGAGCGATCGCAAAGTCCGCGCCCCATTCGATTGGCAAGACCCTTTTCTGTTGGAAGGCCAATTGACCGAAGAAGAACGGATGATCCGCGACACGGCAAAAGACTATTGCCAGGAACAATTGATGCCGCGCGTTCTAATGGCAAACCGTCATGAAAAGTTCGACCGGGAAATCTTCACCGAAATGGGTGAACTTGGTCTGCTGGGCATGACGGTAGATCCTGAATATGGTGGCGCCGGGGTCAACTACACCTCTTATGGGCTGGTTGCGCGCGAGGTTGAACGGGTCGACAGCGGGTATCGTTCCGCCATGTCGGTGCAAAGCTCCCTGGTCATGCATCCAATCAACGCTTATGGCTCGGAAGAACAGCGCCGCAAATATCTTCCCAAGCTGGCCAGTGGCGAATGGGTCGGGTGTTTCGGCCTGACCGAGCCGGATCATGGCTCCGATCCGGGCTCTATGGTGACGCGCGCAAAAAAGGTAGCGGGCGGATACAGCCTGTCTGGATCCAAGAACTGGATCACCAATTCCCCCATTGCCGACATTGCCGTGGTCTGGGCGAAAACCGAAGATGACGTGATCCGCGGTTTTATCGTTGAACGCGGCATGAAGGGCTTCGAAACGCCAAAGATTGAAGGCAAATTCAGCCTGCGTGCCTCTGTCACCGGGATGATCATGCTGGATGAATGCGTCGTACCGGAAGAAAACCTGCTGCCCAATATCAGCGGCCTTGGTGGCCCGTTCGGTTGCTTGAACAATGCCCGCTACGGCATTGCCTGGGGTGCCCTGGGTGCTGCAGAATTCTGCTGGATGCAGGCCCACAGCTATGTCATGGACCGTAAGCAGTTTGGTCGCCCCCTGGCCGCCAATCAGTTGATTCAGAAAAAGCTAGCTGACATGCAGACCGAAATCTCTCTGGGCCTTCAAGGCTGCCTGCAGGCGGGTCGTCTGAAAGACGAGGACCGCTGCCCCGTGGAACTGATTTCCCTGATCAAGCGCAACAGCTGTGGCAAGGCGCTGGACATCGCCCGTGTCGCACGCGACATGCATGGCGGCAATGGGGTTTCAGACGAATACCACGTCATTCGCCACGTCATGAACCTGGAAGCCGTGAACACCTATGAAGGCACCCATGACGTGCATGCCCTGATCCTTGGGCGCGCGCAGACCGGGATCCAGGCCTTCATGTGAGTAAGGATGCAGAAACAGCGGGACGAAAATCTGCGGGACTGACGGTAGACTCGATTACCTCGACCCTGCCACAGGGCGTCCAGGTTCCCCCCGCCCCCACCCGAAAGATACCAACACAGGCCTGGATCCTGCTGTTGGCCCTGATGTTTTGTTGGGGCGCAATGTGGCCCCTGATCAAGATCGCGACAGCGGAAGTTCCGGTGCTGTCCTTGCGCGGCCTGTCCGCCCTGATCGCGGCGATTGTTCTACTTGGGTCAGCCGTTGTGACCCGCAAAGGCCTGCTGCCCATTGCGAATGAATGGAAGAAAATAGCACTTTGTTCGATATTCCTGGTCTTCGCTTGGTTCTATTTCTCCGCGCTTGCCGTCAGCTTGCTGCCGGCAGGCCGGGCCGCCCTTCTGGCGTATACGATGCCATTCTTCTCTCTGGTCATCGGGGTAATTTTCCTGCATGAGAAAATCACGTCAAAGCGGTTGATTGGGGTGATATGTTGTCTTTCCGCTGTGCTGCTATTGGCGTGGAACGATTTACAATCCATCGCGTCGCAGGGCATCCCCGTTGGCATTCTTGCGATCCTGGCTGCGGCTTTGATCTGGAGCATTGGATCAACCCTGCAAAAGCAGTTTAACTTTCAAACACCCGTTACCGTGACGCTTGGGTGGATGTTGATCATCGGGGGCGTTCCCCTTTCTATCCTGGCTTTGCTTCTGGATCCAACCGAGTGGGTCTTCACAGCCTCGAACCAGGCGCTTCTGGCGACCCTGGCTATTGCCGTTCTCAGCCAGGCCTTCGGGTTTTGGTGTTGGTCGACGATATTGAAACTGACCGATGTCGCCTTTGCCTCCATCGCCGTCCTGTGCGTCCCGATGATGAGCCAGGCCATGAGCTTTATTCTGGTGGGTGAAGCTTTTGGATTGGTTGAGTTTTCAGGCCTGCTGCTGATCACGCTGGGCCTTGCCACTGTTTTGCCACTAAGGGGGCTTAAAACAGCGCTGAGAATTCAGCAGGGTCACACCTCAAAGAATTGAATTATATTGCACAGCACAACACTGTGTCTTGCGCCCGGAGTGTGATAATACTAAGACCTGTCCTTTAAAACGTATCTTTGATGCGCGATGACCAGGAGAGACCGAGATGATCCGCCTCAGTACCGCATTATTTGTCCTTTTCCTATTTCCCTCGGTCGCGAGCGCCCAAACGGATCCAGACGCAGCCGCCCGGTTTATCTCGAAACTGGGTGATAAGGCCGTAGACGTTTTGCAGGATCAATCAACATCTCTGGAATCCCGCGAAGAACGGCTGCGCGGCATTGTTGCAGAAAGCCTGGATATCAAAACCATTGGAGAATTTGCAGTAGGGAAGTCATGGGACCGGGCCTCTGATGAGGAAAAAGAAGAATATATGGAGCTTTTCTCCGTCTATCTTCTGCAGATTTATACCCAGCGCCTGGGGGGGTATACCGGTCAAACGCTTCAGATTGACGCCAGCAGTGCCTATAAGGATCGCGACGCCGTTGTCGAAACGACAATCGTGCAGGAAGGGTCTGACAATATTGATGTAAAGTGGCTGGTTCGCGATGGCGACAGCGACAGCAGCAAAGGTATGCGCATTCTGGACGTTATCGTTGACGGTAAAAGCCTGGCATTGGCTCAACGCAAGGAGTTCACAAATATTATCGCCCGTGAAAAGATGAGTGGTTTGCTGAACCTGCTGCGGTTGAAGGTGTCCAAATATTCAGCGCAATCTTAGCAGGATCGGTTGTGCAGCGCAGTATAGATAAGTATTTATGGGCCCTTGCCCAAGGCCCTGCTTGATCGCATAATATGAGTCTGGGGGATTGTATGAAATGACAGGGCTTTGGTGTAAGAAATTGACGCTGTGCTGTCTGGCATTGATTGCGACCATTTGGGGCGCAACACCCTCCTATTCTGCTGATTTTCAAGATGGCTGGAACGCCTATCAGCGGGGTGATTTCACCGAAGCACGGAAAGTTTGGACTACCCTGGCAGAGGCTGGCAGCGCCAAGGCAATGTTCAATCTGGGTGTCTTGTATGATGAGGGGCGCGGTGTCCCCCAGGACACCAAAACCGCCATCAAATGGTGGACCCAATCTGCCGAATCCGGAAATTCTCTGGCCATGCATAATCTGGCCCTGGCCTATATAGAAGGGCGCGGGATTAAGCAAAATTATGACCGCGCCTATGGCTGGCTGGAACGCGCGGCCTATCACGGGCTGGTCCGGTCGCAGTATTCGCTTGGAAAAATGTATGAATACGGCCTGGGCGTGGGTGAAAACCAGATCCGCGCCGCCTTGTGGATCGAACGGGCGGCCATCGCCGGGTTTGACCGCGCACAATACAATATGGGCAAGCGCTATCGCGATGGGCAAGGCGTTGAAAAAAACAAAGAAATGTCCGCTCGGTGGTTTCTGGCTGCCGCCCGTCAGGGATATTCCAAAGCCCAAAGCCGGGTTGGAACACGCTTTATGAAAGGCGATGGGCTTGAAAAGGACCTTGTTGAAGCCCTGAAATGGCTGCGCCTTGCGGCACAACAAGGCGAAAAATCCGCTGCCGAGATTGCCGATAAATTGCAGGCAGACATGACCGATGAAGAACTGGCACAAAGCGAAAGGCGCATCGCAACCTTCACGCCGGAGCGTGCCTCCGTTTATTGAGGCTGTGCTAATAATCCCTGCACATGGCGTGCGATGGCCAGCGAGGCCGTAAGCCCCGGACTTTCCATACCATACAGGCATATCAACCCTGGTACAGTATGGGTCTGAGAGCCATCGATCTGAAAATCATCTGCGGTACTTCCCGGGGGGCTGAGCTTTGGCCTGATCCCGGAATATCCAGGACTTAACACGCCATCTGGCAGCGCTGGATAATAGCGCCGTACCGCGGCATAGAATGCTTGCGCCCGATCTGGGTCCACGTCATATAGGTTGGGGTCCGCCAGCCCGTCAATCCATTCCGTATCAGGCCCGAACCGCAGGCCCCCCGCCATATCAATGGTCACATGAACCCCCAATCCCGCCTGCGCCGGTACAGGGTAGATCAAGCGCTGAAATGGAGAACGCGCTGCGGTGATAAAATAGTTCCCCTTACAGAAATACTGGCCCGGAATGGTTGAGGTCGGGATTCCATCAATCGCGCGGGCCACTGTTTGGCTGTGCAGGCCTGCTGCAATGATCACCTCGTTCGCGCACAGTTCCATCGGGTCAGCACCACCAATTGATAGAATAATCCCCTGCCCGTCCCGACGACCGCCCAGAACCGGGCTGTTGCAAACAATCATAGCACCACAGGATTCCGCATCGCCCTGATAGGCCTGCATCAAGGCATGGCTGTCGATGATACCGGTAGACGGCGATAGCAGGGCATTGGTGCAGAACAAGGCCGGTTCCAGTGCCATCGCCTGTTCCGCGGTCAGATATTTAAGATCCATCACACCATTGTTTTTTGCCTTCTGCACAATCTCACTCAATGCGCTTTCTTCCTGGGGGGTCGTGGCGACAATCAATTTGCCGCAGCGCCGATAAGGAATGCCATGGGTGTCGCAATAGTCATACAGTGCAGCTTTTCCAGCCACGCAAAAGCGCGCTTTAAGGCTGTCCTTTGGATAGTATATGCCTGCATGAATGACTTCACTATTGCGCGAACTTGTTTCGCTGCCAATGCTGTCAGCGGCCTCCAGGACGATGACCTCCCTTCTGGATTCGGCCAAGATCTTGGCACAGGCCAGACCGATCACGCCGGCCCCGATCACCACTGTTTCAATCCGTTCCATCGCACCTGAACACTCGGTAAGATTTGCAAATTCCCTAAAGACGCATAGGCTGAGCTATCTTACAGAAAACGTCCCAAATACAGATAACAGTCAAGGTGGAATGTTCCGTGGCCAATCATAAGAAATTCAGCGATGACACTCTTGCCGTTCATGCAGGACGGCATCCGCAAGACAATTTTGGCGTGGTCAATCCACCCGTCTATCATGCCTCGACAATCCTGCACCCAACCTTGGACTCCTGGGAAGGGCGCAAGGTCGGCGGCAGCCATAAATCAGGTCGCCATTCAATCACCTATGGCCGGCACGGCACACCGACGCAATTTGCCCTGCGCGATGCCCTGACCGCCCTGGAAGGGGCCGCTGACACGGAATTGCTGCCCAGTGGCATGGCTGCCTGTGGCCTGTGTTTTCTGGCCTTTGCCGAACCCGGCGCGCATTTCCTGATCCCCGACAATGTCTATGAACCGGTGCGCAAGATGGCACTTGGGCATTTGACTCAATTGGGCTGTGTCTCAGAATTCTATGATCCCGCTATTGGCAGTGGGATTGCCGATCTGATCCGTCCTGAAACAAAACTGATCTGGACAGAAGCCCCAGGCTCCCTGACCTTTGAAATGCAGGACCTGCCGGCCATTGTAAAAGCGGCGAAGGAAAAGGATGTGATTGTCGGGATCGACAATACATGGGGGGCCGGGTACTTCCTGAAGCCGCTGCAAATGGGGATCGATTTGTCCGCCCATGCGCTGACGAAATATCCCTGTGGTCATTCAGATACGATGATGGGCAGTATTTCCTGCGCAACCGATGCCTTGTTCGCAAAAATTCAGGTCGCCAGCCGGGCCTATGGAAACAGCGTGTCACCGGATGATTGCTATCTGGTTCAGCGCGGCTTGCGCACCATGCCAACGCGCCTGCACCGTCATTTCGAAAGCGGCCTTAAAATTGCCCAATGGCTGGAACAACGCCCGGAAGTGTCGCGCGTTATGCATCCCGGCCTGGAAAGCCATCCGGGGCACGCCATCTGGAAACGGGACTTCACCGGGGCCTGTGGCCTGTTCAGCATCCTTGTCGACGCCCCGGACCGGGACCGTCTGGCTGCGATGATCGAAGGCTATGACCTGTTCGGGATCGGGGCCAGCTGGGGTGGATTTGAAAGCCTGGCTGTTACCTCCTATCCCAAACGTGCGCGCACCGCGACCACCTGGGAAGAAACCGGTCAGGTTGTGCGCCTGCATATTGGTTTGGAATCACCAGACGACCTGATTGCCGATCTGGAAGCGGGATTTGAGCGTCTTGCGGGTCATTGAAGCGGATTGGAAGGGTTTGTTGACATGATCACCCGTGCGGCGGCAGGTCTGGTTGCTGTTCTTGCTGCATTGCTGATATCCCCCGTGGTTTCCGCGCAAGAACCTGTTCGGGTTTTCGCCGCAGCAAGCCTGACGGAACCTTTGACCCTGTTGTTTGCTCAGCAGAATGGAGTTGATGGTGTTTTTGCCTCCAGCGGGACATTGGCGCGACAGATCGAAGGGGGTGCCCCGGCGGATATTTTTATCAGCGCCAACCCGAAATGGTCGGATTACCTGATTGAAAAAGGCATCGCCCGCCTGGAACAGAGTGCTGACTTTCTGCGCAATCGGTTGGTTGTGGTATCCCCAAAGGACTCAGCCATCCCTTTGATTTTTGACACGGCAGCCGGTGCTGCCTTCCTGCAGGATCGACTGGCGATTGGCGACCCGGACCATGTGCCTGCTGGCCGTTATGCCAAACAGGCCTTGCAGGCAATCGGCCTGTGGTCCGATCTGGAAACCGTTGCTGTGCGTGCCGCCAATGTCCGCGCCGCCCTGGCCTTTGTTGAGCAAGGGGCCGTTGGATACGGCATCGTATATGCGTCGGATGCGTCGGCCAGCGATAAGGTCACCGTGGTGGCAACCATTCCTGAAGATCTGCACCAGCCGATCCTCTACACCATCACCCTGCTGTCTGACAGGCCGGAAGCAAAAGCCATCCTGGCACATTTGAAAGATGCTGACAGCGCAGATGTCCTGAAACGCTTCGGCTTTCAGACGCTCCCTTAAGCCTGATCATGCTGACCCCCTTTGAAACCGAAGCACTACTGCTCAGCCTGAAAGTTGGCGGCATCGCCACGCTGGGCGCACTGATCCCCGCCATACTGATCTCGTATCTTCTGGCACGGGGGCGCTTTCCCTTGAAATGGCTGCTGGATGGAATTGTCCATGCGCCGCTGGTGGTGCCGCCCGTGGTGATTGGCTATCTGTTGTTGATCGGCCTTGGTCCGCGCGGGCCGATTGGTGCGCCGCTGAAAGACTGGTTCGGGATCAGCATTGCCTTCACCTGGCAGGGTGCCGCCGTGGCAGCCGGTGTCATGGCCTTTCCCCTGATGGTGCGCGCAATCCGCCTGTCCCTGGAACAGGTCGATATGCGTCTGGAACAGGCGGCCACCACATTGGGGGCCAGTCGGTTGGATGTGTTCTTTACCATCACCCTGCCGATGATCGCGCCAGGGATCGTCGTTTCCGTGATCCTGGGATTCGCCCGCGCATTGGGTGAATTTGGCGCGACGATCACTTTTGTCGCAAATATCCCAGGCGAAACCCGCACCATGCCACTGGCCCTGTACACATTGGCGCAAACACCGGGTGCCGAAGCTCAGGCGGGGCGTCTGGCGCTGTTAAGCGTTATCGTTGCGTTAGTGGCGTTGATCGCATCTGAAGTGATCGCCCGAAAGACCCGACGCGCCATCGGTCTGCAGGGGGAGCATGCGCCGTGATCTCCATCGATGTTAAGACAAGATTGGGGGCATTTACTTTGGATGCCCAGATCGAAACGGGCGATGATAATCGCACGCTTGCCCTGTTTGGCAGATCCGGGTGTGGGAAGACATCGCTGGTCAATACCGTCGCGGGTCTGTTGCGACCGGATCATGGGCGGATCGTCATTGGGCAGGACGTGCTGTTGGACAGTCAGGCTGGAATTGAAATGCCCGCCCATGAACGACGTATTGGTTATGTCTTTCAGGAAGGCAGACTGTTTCCCCATCTCAGCGTGCACGGCAATTTGACCTATGGTCAAAAGCGCAATGGCGAAGGATCCATCCGCCTGTCCCAAGCCGTCGATTTATTGGATCTGGAGCCCCTGTTGGGGCGTAAACCCTATGCCTTATCCGGGGGTGAGAGACAGAGGGTCGCCATCGGTCGGGCCTTACTGGCCAATCCCCGTCTGTTGCTGATGGATGAGCCCCTGGCGTCACTGGATTCCCATCGCAAGGGGGAAATCCTGCCCTTCATCGCGCGGTTGCGGGACGAGGTTGGCGTGCCCATCCTGTATGTCAGCCATGCCATGGAAGAGATTGCCCAATTCGCCGACCAGGTCGCCCTGATGGAAGCCGGACGGGTCATTGCGGTGGATACGGTTGAACATCTGACAGCGCGGTTGGACCTGCACCCGCTGACCGGCCGATACGAGGCAGGGGCATTCCTGTCTGCCCGTATCACGGAAAAGAATACCGCTGATGGATTGATGCGCCTGACCCTGAATGGCGGTGCAAAGCTGATGGTACCAATGGCTGATCGCCCGTTGGGAACCGAAATGAAGCTTCGGATCAGGGCACGCGATGTCAGTATCGCATTACAGGAGCCCCAGGATATCAGCATCCTGAACCGCCTACCAGGAACCGTGATTGATATCCGACCCGATACCGACGGCCCAATGGCGGAAGTCTTGATCGATGTCGGTGTTCCAGTTTGGTCCCGCATTACGAAGTTATCGGCATCCACCCTTAGCCTGTCACCGGGCAAGCCCGTTTGGGCGCTGATAAAATCCGTCGCGATTGATCGAACGGCGCCCGGGCGAACCAAGCCAAATTGAACTGGTATGTGACCAAACGCCTTTCCAAAAATCCCGTTTAGAAGCCTGACTGAGCATCCCAATTTTTGAATAGGTGGCTTTTGTTCCAAAGGAATGGCCCCTTAAAGTAGAACATAGTAAATACAATTTATCTTTATTCCCCAATTAAGTGCTGTCATTCTAATGCACCCTTAAAAAGTGCATAGAGGTTCCAATGGCACGATTAAGCCTCACTCTGCTGGTGCTGCTGTTTGGTTTGAGCATCCCCTGCAGGGCGGAAACATCGCTGCGGATCGCGACATGGAACATCGCGCATCTGTATGATAGCTATCCCGACCGATACCGGGCCTATGCGCGAACGGATGAAGATTTCGCGCGGCTGAAAAAATATGCGGATCACCTGGATGCCGATATCATCGCCCTGCAGGAGGTTGAAAACGAGGCGGTCGCGCGGCGCGTTTTCGGGGATGGGTATGATTTTATCTTCTCGAACCGAAACAATGCACAAAGGGTTGGTTTCGCCATCCGCAAAGCCCTGGTTCCACACAGCGTAGCTACAGATTACACACCATTGGGACTGAACCGGGCAGCCCTGCGCTATGGGTTGGATTTGACCCTTAACCTGGACGGACAAAGGCTGCGCCTGTTGAACGTTCATTTGAAATCTTTTTGCCATGACAAACCGCTGACCAGCAGAACACATCATTGCGCACGCTTAAATCAGCAGGTCACCCCCTTGGAATCCTGGATTGATGCCCGCGTGCGCGCCCAGGATCCCCTGATCGTTCTGGGTGACTTCAATCGCAGATTTGATGAAGAAGGGACCGCCCCTAATGGAAAATGGATGTGGCCGATTTTAAGCGATGAAAATCCCCCAGAACAAAAATTGCTGAGGGTTACCCAAAACAGGCACTCAACCTGCTGGGCGGGCCAGTATCCAGCCTATATCGATCACATAATACTGGATGTAAGAAGTGCGAAATGGCTGAGGCCCGATAGCTTTCGACAGATCGTCTATACCGATCCGAAAACGCTGCAAAGGAAACTGTCCGATCACTGCCCCATCTCGATTGACCTGTTGATCAGAGAACCAAACTCTTAATGCCCCCAGGCAAACATTAAAATTATCAAATGGCTGCCGATTTCCACTTCACATGCCATAAATACGATATAAACTTCAACTCAGTTCTGGAGGGGGCGACTATGAAGCGTTGTATTGCCATTATGATTGTTTGTCTGATCGCAGTCTTGACCAATCCGGTCAAAGCGCATGCGATTGATGTCGTTACCGGTAACAACTACTTTCCCTACAGCGATGAGCGCCTGCCGGATGGCGGATTAGGGACCCTGTTGGTTAAGGCAATCATTGAAAAAATGGGGGTGCCCGTAACGGTCGCCTTTCTGCCTTGGGATGAGGGCTATCAGCAAACCCTGTCCGGGCGCTATGTGGCGACTTTTCCCTATATCAAAACCCCGGAGCGCGAGGCTGATTTTCTGTATTCAGACGAATTGTTTACTGTGCGCCCCTATCTTTTCACAAATTTTGAGCGCGCCATTGGCGTGACCCAAGCCAGCGATATGATTGGGAAGACCCTGTGCGTTCCCAAAGGGTGGGAAGTGGATTCCTATCTCAATGATTATGCCAAATCCGGCCAGATGCGCGTTTATAATAAGACCGGCGTTGCCGGATGTTTCAAACTGTTATCCGACGGCAAGGTCGATGCCATTTCAATTGATCGTTTTCTGGGAACGATTGCGGCCCGCAGCATCAGTAATTCTGCCTGGTTCAAGGCCCGGCGGCTTGCCATCGATGCCAGCCCGAACCACCTGATCGTGCCGAAATCCATGCCCGGTGCGGATCGCTGGATTGCCCGCTTTAATGAGGCCCGGGAAGAATTGCGCAATGATGGGACCATTGCCAAACTGACCAATTCCTATTTCGAAGCCTATAAACAGGAATGACGACTAAACCATCAGGTGTTTGCGCACTTCTGCTTCATCCATATCGCCGATGGCGCCTGCGACAACGACTTCGCCGCGGTCCATGACGGTATAAGCATCCGCCAGATCCCGGGCGAATTCGAAATATTGCTCAACCAGCAGGATCGCCATATCGCCACGATCCCGCAGATAGGCAATCGCGCGCCCGATATCCTTGATGATGGAGGGTTGAATACCCTCGGTCGGTTCATCCAGCACCAATAAGCTGGGGCGCATGGTCAGCGCCCGCCCGATAGCCAATTGCTGCTGTTGGCCCCCGGACAGGTCCCCTCCCCGACGGCCCAACATGGATTTTAGAACCGGGAACAGTTCGAACACATCATCCGGAATAGAATGATCCTTGCGGGCCAATGGTGCATAGCCGGTTTGCAGATTTTCCTTCACCGTCAACAGTGGGAATATCTCTCGCCCCTGTGGGACATAGGCGATGCCACGTTGGGCCCGCTGATGGGGTGGCATCGACCCCAATGTTTCACCCTGCCAGGAAATGGCCCCTGACGTGATGGGATGCTGCCCGACCACAGCCCGCAACAGGCTGGTCTTGCCAACGCCATTGCGACCCAGAATGCAGGTGACCTTACCGACCTGTGCAGAAACCGACACAGCTTTCAGGGCTTGGGATGCGCCATATTGCAGGCTGATATCTGTGACTTCCAGCATGTTCCTAGCGCCCCAAATAAACTTCGATAACACGGTCATCTGCGCTGACCTGATCCAATGGACCATCGGCCAGGACCGATCCTTCATGCAGCACGGTCACCTTCACATCCAAATCCCGCACGAAGGTCATATCGTGTTCCACAACGACAACCGAATGGGTCTTGTTGATTTCCCGCAGAAGATTTGCAGTTTCCACCGTTTCCGCATCGGTCATGCCGGCCACCGGCTCGTCCACCAGCAGAAGCTTTGGGTCTTGCGCCAACAACATGCCAATTTCCAGCCATTGCTTCTGACCATGGGACAGGTTGCCCGCCAGTTCATCGCGCACAGCACCCAGTCGGATGATATCGAATAGCCCTTCAATCCGCTGGGAAATCTCATTCGTCTTTTCGGCAAACAAGGCAAAAAAAACACCCCGCCCGCCTTTCAGGGACAGATACAGATTATCCTCGACCGTGTGATGTTCAAACACCGTGGGCTTCTGAAATTTGCGACCGATGCCAAGCTGTGCAATAGCGGCCTCATCCATCTGGATCAGATCGTGGCTGGAATCAAAGATCACATCGCCGGTATCAGGCCGGGTCTTGCCGGTGATCACATCCATCATGGTGGTCTTACCCGCGCCATTGGGTCCGATGATCGCACGCATTTCGCCGGGTTGCAGGATCAGCGACAGATTGTTCAGCGCCTTGAACCCGTCAAAGCTGACACTGACGCTGTCAAGATACAGGATGGAGCCATGGGCCGTCATTCACTCAGCCTCCGACGGTTGAGATGCAGGGTCTGGCGATCGCTTTGTTTCCCGGGGCGCGCGGGTTTTCTCAAAGCGTTGGTGCAGCATGCCATACAGCCCCAGAACTCCCTTTGGCAGGAACAGCGTTACCCCGACGAACAAGGCCCCCAGAGCGAAAAGCCAGACTTCAGGAATGGCCCCTGTAAAGAATGTTTTCGCCCCATTCACCAGGATCGCTCCCAGGATCGGGCCATACAGGGTTCCGCGCCCGCCAACGGCGACCCAGATCACCATTTCAATTGAGTTCGCCGGGGCGAATTCGCCGGGATTGATGATCCCAACCTGCGGCACATACAGCGCGCCTGCAATGCCAGCCAGCGCCGCCGACAGTGTCCAGACAAACAGCTTATAATGCTCCACCCGATAGCCCAGGAACCGTGTGCGGCTTTCCGCATCGCGCACCGCCACCAGAACCTTTCCCAATTTTGAGGCAACAACAGCCTTACAGATCACCAGTCCAAGACACAGCGCGCAGGCAGACGCTGCAAACAATCCCATGCGGGTCCCGTCGCTTTGGATATCGAATCCCAGAATATCCTTGAAATCGGTCAGTCCGTTATTACCGCCAAATCCCATATCATTGCGGAAGAAGGCCAGCAGCAGCGCAAAGGTCATCGCCTGGGTAATAATGGACAGGTAAACCCCCGTCACGCGCGACCGAAAGGCCAGCCAGCCAAAGACAAAAGCCAACGTGGCCGGGGCCAGCACCACCATGATCGCGGCAAACCAGAACATGTCAAAGCCATACCAGAACCACGGCAATTCCTTGTAATTCAGGAACACCATGAAATCCGGCAGGATCGGGTCGGCATAAACGCCACGGCTTCCAATCTGGCGCATCAGATACATGCCCATCGCATAGCCGCCCAGCGCAAAGAATGCGCCATGGCCCAGCGACAGCACGCCCGCAAACCCCCAGACCAGATCCACAGACAGCGCCAGCAGGGCATAACACAGATACTTGCCCATCAGGGAGACCGCATAGGTCGGCACATGCAGGAAATTGCCCGGTGGCACCATCAGATTGCCAATTGCGATTAAGATTACACATAACAGGGTCGCAATCAGAAAGGCCATTAACCGCCCATCCAAGCCCCGCAGAATAAAGCTGGAAATCATGACTCAACCGCCCGGCCCTTCAGGGCGAACATGCCCCTGGGACGCTTTTGAATGAACAGGATGATACAGACCAAAAGGATGATCTTGCCCAATACCGCACCGGCGAAGGGCTCCAGGAATTTATTGGCGATGCCCAGAGTCATGGCCCCCACCAATGTCCCCCACAGATTGCCAACGCCGCCGAACACGACAACCAGGAAGCTGTCGATGATATAGGACTGGCCCAGATTGGGGCTGACATTGTCAATCTGGCTCAACGCGACGCCTGCAATCCCGGCAATGCCCGATCCCAGTCCAAAGGTCATCGCATCGACCCAATTGGTCTTGATCCCCATGGAATTGGCCATTCTGCGGTTTTGCGTCACAGCCCGCATGCGCAGCCCGAATGATGTTTTGCGCAATACCAGCATCAGGACCGCCAGCACGACCAAAGAAAAGATCACAATCGCCAACCGATTATAGGTGATCGTCAATTGGCCCAATTGGAAAGCCCCTGCCAGGAAATCCGGGGTCCCGACTTCCCGGTTTGTGGGACCAAAGATGCTGCGCACTGTCTGTTGCAACAGCAGCGCAATGCCCCAGGTCGCCAGCAATGTTTCCAGCGGGCGTCCATACAGCCATCGGATCACGCCGCGTTCAATGACGACGCCAACCGAGCCGGCAACCAGAAAGGCCAGCGGCAGAGCGATCAGCAGCGAATAGTCAAACAGGCCCGGCATCGAGGTGCGAATGATGTCCTGCACGATGAAGGTCGTATAGGCCCCCAACATCACCATTTCCCCGTGGGCCATATTGATAACGCCCATCACGCCAAAGGTGATCGCCAGTCCAATCGCCGCCAACAGCAGCACCGACCCCAGCGACACCCCGTACCACGCATTCTGTGCCAGATCCCAGACCGCCAGGGATTTTTGAATGGCTGCGATGGCTGTGTCGATATCGGCTAATAGCGGGCCTTCTGCGCTGCCTCTGGCATTCAATAGAACCGCCAACGCCGACTGGTTTCCCCGATCCGCCATCAAGGCAACGGCCGCCTGCTTTTCCGCCATATCGCGGGGGGAATTCAGGACCGCCGCCGCGCGGGCTTCCTGCAGGGCAAGTTTCACGGCTTCGACCGTTTCTTTTGCAATCGCAGTATCCAAAAGGTCAATCGCATCAGCATCTTTGGACTTGAATATCGCCCCAGCCGCAGCAAGCCGTACCTTTGGATCATCCGACAACAAGGTCAGGGCGCCCAGCGCGGATCGTATTTCCCGACGCAACCGGTTATTGACCTTGATCTTCTCGACGGCACCACTGGGAACCGACCCCAATGCATCGCCCGATATCGGATCGAATGTCTCGACCGTCGCGCCCTCATCCAGGCCAATCACAATGGCCTTGTCTGATTTCGTGACGAACAGCAGCCCCTCCCCCAATGCTTCCAAGGCTGGGACGGCGCGGGCATCACCCGTTGCGGCAATGGCCTGGATTGCCTTGGCGCGGTCCGAATAGCTACCGTCAGCCAAAGCAGAAATCTTGTCTTGTAAGGCGGGGTCTTGCGCGGCCATCACTTGGGCTGTTCCTAGAATGAGGAACAGGGATAGGGCTGATATAGAGAAACGAATAAAGGCCTTCATGGAGAGTATCACCTCTGCTGGAGCGCCAAAATAGATCGGTCACACTCTGTTTCGGGTATCGGGGATGGCGATATGTGCCACCCCCGACACTGCGAAACCCTGCGCCTTATGCGCCGCCGCACTTGCCTTCAGCGGTATTGAAATTGCCGCAGGACATGGGCTTGCGCCAATCAGAGATCAGATCTTTCGACCCCGGCAGGAAGTCAGACCAGGCATCCCCAGGGACCAGGCCTGGCGTCCGCCAAACGGTGTCGAACTGACCATCCGACTGAATCTCACCGATCAGGACCGGCTTGGTGATGTGGTGGTTCGGCATCATCGCGGAATAGCCGCCCGTCAGGTTCGGAACGGAAACGCCAACCAGATTGTCGATAACGGTATCGGCAGAGGTGCTGCCCGCCGCTTCCACAGCCTTGATCCACATGTTGAAGCCAATGTAGTGGGCTTCCATCGGGTCATTGGTGACGCGCTTGTCATCCCCGATAAAGGCTTTCCATTTTGCAATGAAATCAGCGTTTTCCGGGGTGTCGATGGCCATGAAGTAATTCCAGGCCGCCAGGTGACCGACCAGAGGACCGGTATCCAGACCTGCCAGTTCTTCTTCCCCAACGGAGAAAGCGACGACAGGAATGTCTTCGGCCTTGATGCCCTGGTTCGCCAGTTCCTTATAGAAAGGCACATTGGCATCACCGTTGATGGTGGAGACCACAGCAGTCTTCTTACCAGCCGATCCGAAGGTTTTGATGTCAGACACGATGGTCTGCCAGTCAGAATGACCAAACGGGGTATAGTTGATCATAATGTCTTCAGGGGCCACGCCTTTATCCAGCAGATAGGTCTCCAGGATTTTGTTCGTGGTGCGGGGATAGACATAGTCCGTACCCGCTAAGACCCAACGCTCTACGCCTTCCGCATCCGCAAGATAATCCACCGCCGGAATGGCCTGCTGGTTCGGGGCCGCGCCGGTATAGAATACATTGCGCTGGCTTTCTTCGCCTTCATACTGAACCGGATAGAACAGGATGCTGTTTAGTTCTTCAAAGACCGGCAGGACCGATTTGCGCGATACAGAGGTCCAGCAGCCAAACACCACATCGACCTTGTTGACGGAAATCAACTCGCGCGCTTTTTCAGCAAACAAGGGCCAGTCAGACGCCGGATCAACCACAACGGCCTCAAGTTTTTTGCCCAAGACGCCGCCCTTTTTGTTCTGTTCGTCAATCAGCATCAGCATCGCGTCTTTCAGCGTGGTTTCGCTGATCGCCATGGTGCCGGAAAGGGAATGAAGAATGCCGACCTTGATCGTCTCTTCAGCAGCCTGGGCCACTGTGCCAACAAGCATCATGCCTGATATCGCCGCAGCCCCCATTAAGGAACGAATACGATTTTTCATGTTTAGCCTCTCTGTCTACAGTTTTTATAGTTACTCCAATAATTGTGCACTGCAACAAGCGTACCAATTTTTCGGTACTTTCTGGAGCACGACAGTACGCTAACTAATCTATTGATATAACGTATATTATTTCATAAATCTGACATCGGTCCCAATTCTGGGGTACTCTTAATCTTTAAATAATTGCATATATTTTAAACTATCTAAAATTTTTGATCAAAAAATAGACATTTTATGAAATATCCAACTCTCTGATCGCGAAAAAAAATCCCACCCCTGCCAGTGGCCGGGGTGGGAGGGCATACCGTCTGTAATCAAGCCATTATTTGGCGGTAATCACCGTCATGACCAGTTTCCCGTCAACACGGACCGGGCCGTCTTCCTTGGCACCCAGCGTATATTCAAAGCCGCCGGTTTTCATGCCGCCGTCTTCACCATGCAGCATCAACATCAGCATTTCACCGCTTTTGACCGGTTCGGTCAGAATAGCGCTGACATCGGCGTTTTCACCGATTTTCAACGGTGCATAGCCAATAACCGGGCCGGGCTTCATATCAGCACCGGTGCGGTGAACCACCATCCAGCCGTTGGCGTGTGCGACAATCTTATCAGCCGTGACGGTGCCAGTTGTCACATCCTGATCCGATGCCATCACGCCCAGTTTCATATCGCCGGAATTAGACCCGGCGGAAGCCGTGATGCTGATGACAGTGCCGGCTGCAAAAACCAGAGCAACGAGAGCCGTTACAATAAAATGGCGAACCATAGAAACCTCCTGTGTATTGTCTGTTATGCGGACAAACGCTGTGTTTGAACGCAAGACCACATTGCCAGGGGTCAGCCCCTGACAAGCCACCCTTCTGATGGCCTACCTACAGCTACGGACGGTTTTTGAGAAAGTTTCAAAACAGACGAAAAAAATGACGATCAGGGCTGAACGGGGATCAGATAGCCATGAATTGCCGGGCCTGTGGGTTTACCCGTGGGCGAGCCCCCTGGCGGTTCCACACTGATACCAAATGTGGCTTGCTGCAGTACTTCAGAAGGATAGGCCGCCAGACTTTTTTGTGTCAGCGCCCCATCCTCTGACAGCAGGCCCAGGGATTGCGGTTCTTCGGCAATTCCATCCCCGACGATCCACAGCTGATAAGAGGCCTGTTGCTGTCGTTCCGCCGCAACCGGCTGAATGGTCAAGGCGCGCGTTTTCAAATCAATCGATAACAGGAATGCGGGCTGTTGATCATCAGATTGAAAAACCGCAACGAAAGTCTCTTGCTGGGGCCCTTGAACAAGGGGGGCATTGACCAGGATATAGGCAAGCAGCGATGCCGCGATTGCCCCGGTCACAAATGTTGCACTGCGCCAACGCGATACATGCTTTTGCAGTGAAAGGACGGTGCCGCCATTCCCCTCACCCCCGGTGCCGCCCTGCCCCTCCAATTGGTCAAGGCGCGCCTGGATGCGATCAAACAGGTGCGGATCAGGTTCCGCGCTGCTGACTTCTTCCTGCAGCGGTGCCATACGCTGTGTCCAGTCATGAATGGCCGCCTCCAGCGCCGCATCCTGAAGACGGCGCGTCTCCACCGCCAGGCGCTCCTCAGCATTTAAGGTGCCCAGCACATATTCCCCGGCCAATTGGTCTATTTCTTCCCGGTTTGTCATGACCCCAGGCATTCCTTCAATTGCTTCAAACTGCGATGCAGCCACGTCTTAATCGTATTTACCGGCTGACCAAACAAATCTGCCAGATCCTGGCGAGAGGCCCCTTCCAGATAGGCCAGCCGCACCATTTTGGCCCGGTTGGGATCCAAGGCCTCCAAACAGACGGACAAAGCCTGATACGCCTGACTGCGCTCCAATTCATCCGATGCGGATCGGGAGGGATCAACAATCGTATCAATCTCAATTTCCACAGTCATCCCCTGGCCCTTTTGGCGGCGCAATACATCAATGGCGCGATTGCGGGCGATGGTTCCCATCCAGGTGATCGGCGATGCACGGTCCGGGTCATATCGCGCCGCCTGCCGCCAGATGGTCACATAGACCTCTTGCAGCACGTCCTCGCTGAGCGCCTGATCCTTCAAGATACGAAGGACAATGCCAAAAAGTTTCAAGGAGGTGGCCTGATACAGGGCAGCAAAGGCAACCCGATCCCCCTGCGCACAGGCAATCAGATGGTCCTTCAAATCGCCAGGGGTGCATTGCATACCCAAACCCACTTATCCTTACGCCCCCATCCGCATCACGATATCACAGCCAGCGCAGGACATATACCAAAACCGGGCGTTATATGGATGGTGGGTGCTCTATCCAGTTGAGTACTGAGCCGTAGGTTGGGTCATTGGGTCACCTTCGTCGTTCTTGTCTATCTTATGGGCGCTGCCACTTAACAATCAAGAAAGGTCAATACGGGTGTCCAGCTTATTCATTGCATGTGATAGCAATGACCACGCACTTCCGCTGTGCATTTCCATGCCCCACTTTTCATCTGCTTACAGTCTGCATTCGCAAAGGTTGTTCGCTCGGAAGCGTTCCCTTTCTCAATTTCGGAAAATCTTGTTGAATCGTAACGCGCTCCTTTACCATAGCACTGTTCGCTAATCTTGTTGGTAGCCTTTAGCCGTGCGTAAGCAATGGCTTTGGCGCGGACGCTAAATGTCGATAAATTTTTACCGGTTACCACCTGAGGCATTGGTTCATAGACTTTTTGGGGAGCATTTTGTTTTTGGCGAACCGATGCGGTATCGCCTCTCACATCTGCATACTGATCTTTCTGGGGTGATGATGAATTTGATGAACTGTTGGACTGGTCGTTGGACTCATCGATATTCATTAAAGCCGAGCCAGCTTCTGAACCGTTATAAGGACTGGAACCAAATCCCTTTGTAGAAGGCATGGCTTGGGACTGAGCTGTAAATTTTTCCTGACGCGCCTGCCGCTTTTTCATCCGCATTGCTTGACGCCTTGCTCTCTCAATCGCATAGGGCGACTGAAGCCGTGTGATATTACGGGGCATTTCCGTCAAGTTCTCCCACTGCTTCGCCAACTGGGTCTCGTTAGAGTCCAACTCAGCGAACACGTCCTCCATCTCTCGCTCATATGCCCTTTGTTCTTGAGCTTCCTGACGCCTTTGTTGTTCTTCTAATTCTGCTTTTCGGCGACGTTTCTCTTTTAAATGACGGCGATATGCTTCATCAGCCTCAGCTTTTTGTCGGTTTTCATCTTCAATTCTTTGCTCCTGGGCCAAAGCGATATCCTCAGGGTCCTTTAAGGTTACACCGCTAAGATCAATCTCGACTGCACTCTTCTCAGCAGTTGATGGCGCTCTCTCATGGGGGGAACTTTTCAACGATGATAATGGCACAAAGCCCGAGACATCCTCATCTGAAACGAGTTGTACCTTAGCCCAAGAGCCGTTCATACTAAGTAGAAATACACGCTTGTTGAGTTTAAGATTAGCTAAAAATTCACTGGCTGAATCCGGACGCACGCGCACGACTGTTTCCCGAGCAACATACCGAATTTCATGTTCAGACGAAGGCTGGTTTCCCAAGCTATTCAGAATATCAGATTCAATATCGGCCAGCAGGGGTGACGTCAGAAAGGTGAGGCTCAATGCGATTAACGTACTTAGCAAAGCTGTAATTTTCATTATCAATCAACCATTGGCGAGTTCGAGAAAGTATTCGTGCTCTTTAGCATGATGATATTTCGATGCGTCGAACCGAATAACATTGCCATCATGATTGAGCTTCAGGCAATTAAGGCTTTGTGCTTCACATTGTGTTACTGGAAGGTCTTTCCCAACCAACTCGGGGCCACGCACTGGGATAACCATATAAGAAGTCGCCACATCGCACCTTAATGTGTTTGCACGGCTTACAACGCAATACTGTTTACTATTGTCAGAGTAAACTTCGTCCAAAAAAGCAAAGCCAAATTGTGGGATTTGATATTTTTCTTGACCTGTTACCCTAGTATTTTGCTGGGTATATGCGAATTTGTTAAGGCCATGGTCGTTGAACAGATATGCCTGAGGGAGAATTTGATTCGTCGAAACGCCGACATGGGTCTCGGCGTAGTTTTGACCGTCAAAATATGTTATATCGGGTGAAATGGTAAAGAAATCACTGACAGAAAAGTAATCTCCGCCCCACGAAACAAAAAGTCGTCTGGGAATTCGCCAATCACGGTGCCCTGCTAGAGATAAACCTTCAAATATTTCTCTAATCTTACTTTCACTGAGACTTTGAAATTTATCGGGTTTTCCGACGCAAGCACCTTCTTTGTATTTTGAGCCAATGGGGCAGGCATATGCCTCGAATTTATACAAATTCGCTGAGTTTGAGCCAGATTTTACCAGTCTGTAGACAGATACCGTACCGTCTTTATTATCGATGTATCGTGAACTGAAGGATTTATGCTCTTCGACTCTCAACTTATAAAAATCTCGCCAAAGTGACGTCATGCGATTTTCAATGTAAAGCTCAGCTGATGAGGCATACCAATTTTCTATTGAATTGATAGCAAGTTTCCGATCAACGTTTTCGGATGCAGCTGAATAAATCTCAATAGCTCTGCTGTAGTGCTTCGCACCTTTGCCGTTCTTTTCAATATATTTCGTTATCTGCTCAAGCGCTTCAAAATCTCTTTTGGTTGATAGCGCCGCCAGGGCTTCATAATAGAGAAGTTCACCGGTTATTTCCCCAGTTTCCTTCAGCCCCTGCAGTATCTCATAAGCCTTCTGATAATTTTCGGTTTCAAGTGAGGTGATAAGTCTTTGAACCATGGCCTCACGTTGAATATCGATGGCATTGGCTGATATTGGCAGCATCAATAAAAGGAGAGAAATGAATGAAACAATTGTACTCTTAAAATACATTATCGATGGCTCCTAAATAAGTTACCCTGCCATGAAATTTTCCTAAGGTTTTCAAAGGTACAATCTGACTGCAATATTATCCTATATGATTGCGCATTCTGTCCTTGAAAACTCTATTATTTGATTTTGAGCGTATAAACGATGAATTCATATGTCAAGAACACCATTACTATTATTAAGTAATAAATAGATTGGCGTTTCAAATTTATATGACTCTCGTCTTTGTGGATTTTATTTGTGATATCAATATGTTGGTTTCCATAGCCATCCGGCCAAACCAAGGATGCGCTGGCAAATATCATCAAAGATATGATTTCAGATCTGTGACGATCCTGGGGATTTTTTCTGATGCTGATTAATAGTCATACTATAAAAACGCCCTAAGATTTTATCACTGGTGTGATGCGCGAAAACGACTTCAGGGAATCCACACGCTTAGGGGGGCAATCGAGAAGGAATATGGCGGCCCCGACAGGGTTCGAACCTGTAACCATCCGCTTAGAAGGCGGGTGCTCTATCCAGTTGAGCTACGGAGCCGTTGGGGTGATAGAATAGCGGTCATTGCCATCAAAAGACAAAGGCCACCAAACGATCCAAGGGGCGTTCGGTAGCCTTTTGAAAGGTATGCTGCAAGAGATTTTAAGCCCTCACACAGCTTGCCCGAACGATCAATGGGTCCAGGGGCGTCGTCTGTTGTTGGAGAAATTGTCGGAATAGGATTTCGGCTTTATGCGGCGATCCTTGGGCTTTTCCACCGTATAAGAATAGCCGTTCTTTTCCGCATAGGTAATCGCCTCGTCCGCCGTGTCGAATTGCAGGCGCACCTGCTTGCGGGTATCGGCTGATCCGACCCAGCCCATCAGCGCATCCGGGCGGCTGGCCGTGGTGGGTTCGAATTCCAGAATCCAATCTTTCGTCCCGGCACGACCGGATTGCATGGCGGTTTTGGTCGGTTTGTAAATGCGAACTTCCACTCTTCTCTCCCCTATCTGATACGGGAATTTCCACTGTTGGATCGGTCATACCATGCTTTGTCCAGCATGCCTAGACAGCATTCCGGGGCGATTTCAGGGCCGGACTTCAGATTTTGAACTGGTCCTTGTATGTCTCTCGCAGGACGTTTTTCTGAACCTTGCCCATGGTATTGCGGGGCAGTTCGTCATGGATGAACAGGGCCTTTGGTTGTTTGAAGCGCGCGATCTTGGGCGCAATGGATGACAGGATCGCATCGGGATCCAATGTCACCCCCTTTTGCGGCACCAGGACGCCAACAACCCCTTCCCCGAAATCCGGGTGGGGCACGCCAATGACGGCTGATTCCAGCACGCCGTCCTCTTCATCCAACAGCAGCTCTATTTCCTTGGGATAGATATTATACCCGCCGGAGATGATCAGATCCTTGGCCCGCCCGACAATGCGCACATAGCCGCGATCATCCACCTGCCCGACATCGCCGGTGATGAAATATCCATCGGCGCGGAATTCTTCCGCTGTCTTTTCCGCCATATTCCAATAGCCCTTGAAGACATTGGGGCCACGCACTTCGATCACGCCGATTTCCCCCTGGGGCAGGACCTTTCCGGTTTCCGCATCCGCGACGCGCAAATCCACACCGGGCAGCGGGAAGCCCACAGTGCCGGCCCGGCGCTCCCCATCATAGGGGTTGGAGGTATTCATATTGGTTTCGGTCATGCCATAACGTTCCAGTATGCGATGACCCGTCCGTGCCTCAAACGCGATATGGGTTTCCTCCAACAGAGGCGCGCTGCCCGAAACGAACAGGCGCATATGGGACACCAGATCCTTGGTGAAGGCGGCCTCGTCCAACAATCTGGTATAGAAAGTCGGCACCCCCATCATCGTGGTGGCGTGCGGCAGAAACGCAATCATCTGATCGGCCTTGAAACTGGGTAGGAAGATCATCGATGCCCCGGCCAGGAAGCAAATGTTGGACGCCACGAACAGCCCATGGGTGTGAAAGATCGGCAAGGCATGCAACAGCACATCCGCCCCTGTGAACTGCCAGTAATCGGTCAGGGCCCGAGCATTGGACAATAGATTGTCCTGGGTCAGCATCGCGCCTTTGGAGCGCCCGGTCGTGCCTGATGTATACAGGAAGGCTGCCAGATCATCCCTGCCCCGGGCACATGTCTGAAAATTTGCAGGTGCCTTGTCCGCCGCTTCCATCAAGCTGCCGCTGCCATCGGCATTCAGGGTCATCAGCCGGGCACCATGGGCCTTGGCAACCGGTTCCAGGGCGGGTTGGGCCTTCTGATCACACACCAGGATCTTCGGCGTCGCATCCCCGACGAAATAGTCGACCTCACTGGCGGTATAGGCGGTATTCAGGGGCAGAAAAATCACCCCTGCCTGAACACAGGCAACATAGACAGACAGGGCTTCTGGCGACTTGGCCACCTGTACGGCCAGACGATCGCCCGGCGCAACGCCCAATTGAGTGATGACATGGGCAATGCGCGCCGACCGGTCCAGGAAATCCCGAAACGTCTCAAGCCGACCATCCGCCAGGGGCAGGAAAGGCGCGTCCCTGTCACGATGGGGCAGAAACAGGGCATCATACAAATGGTTAGACATACACAACGCTCCAACTTCATCGGCGGCGGCCGACCTAACCTACACCGCCGGTC
>NZSA01000079.1 GCA_002696645.1 Rhodospirillales bacterium
ACCTGTCTGTCGTGTCTGCGATTTCTGTCTCATCTTCATTCCCCTTCGGGTCATTACGATGAACCAGAAATCCTCTCCTATGCAATTCCACTAATCTGTTCCATAGGCGCTGACGTTAGACAAACCATTGACTTTCCGTTACATGGGGCATTATTGGCTGCGGATTCTCCGTATTTCCGGGATACTAGATTCAACGAGAATTATAAGCTGCCAAGGCTGCATCGGCTCTACCGCAAGAAACCCAAAGTTCAGGAACCACATGACAAAGACATTGTAGGTGCGAATAGAGAGCCTCACCTTCTTTGCCTTGAAAATCCTCAAATGCCAGCTCTGTCAGCCAATCCCCGACGCTCTCTCGCCAATCCTTGAGGTCAGAGCGGCTCGCAGATGCAACGAGGCATATCCTGAAAGCTTCGTCGAGAGACAAAGCATATTGTGTATCTCGCCTGTACCGGCGCACAAGTAACCGAAGTTCATCAGCAAGGGCCTTTCCTCTCGACACGGCTGAAACAGTTGCCAGCCCGTTCAGAATAGCTAACAGTTGAGACCGATCTTCTATGTTTGCGAGCCGGTGCCTCCCTATCTTCAATGCCTCCGCAGCCATTTCCACCTGACTTTGATCCACGCGAAAAATCAGCGCGGAATTTACCAAGGCAATAAACGATGAGGGGCCAACCTCATTAGCTTTGAGTTGAGCCTCAACTGCCTCCATTAATTCATCGGGCAGCGGATTCGGGCTAGTTTCTTGACCTTCCAAAGGTCCAGGAAAGTATGGTCGAGGGAACTCAATTTGGGAATGAAGGCTTCCAATTTCAGAACCAACCAGAAGCGCCTGTAGCTCACTACTGCCAATATTTTTCTCGTAATTCTTGCCCGCGATCATCAAGCGACCAAGAAAGTCAGCTTTCATCTGGGAGGCTTCCGAGAAATCCGGCTTCCAGCGCGGTTCTAGACGCATATCGGCGAGCGATTGTAAGTAGAACTGCTCGCCACGAACGTTCAAGGCCCACTCACAGAATGAATCGATCTCAATTGGAGCGGCCACAGTCTCACGTTGAATGAGAGCTGCCTGAGCTAAAGATGCCAACCTCCTATAGAACGGTGGGCAATCAGCAAAAAGCCGGGTCCTGGATAACTCGCCATCCACAAGAATGAACAGAGCTGAGAAAAGCTTGAACCCGCTCATGGAGCCATCAACATCGTCATCTCGAATCTGCTCAACGAGACGAACAAGCGAGGCCTCTATTTCAGGCCTCTCTGGAAGGATTCGCAATCCAACTTCAACAGCTCCTAATTGCGAGAGCCTGTCTCCGCGCTCTACGAGAAATTCAAAAGCGCGAACAATGTCCTTGTCATCCAAACGCTCGACGCCAACCTCGGCAGTCAGCGCAGAATGGGTTGATAGGAACAAGCTAGACAGGAAACCGTCATAGGGCCGCCATGACGCCACCCCCTCCATGAAGTTCTGTCCGGCCCCGACTGCGTAGTCCCGAATAGACGAACTCCCGTCGTATTCGCCAACAAGCCGCGTAAAATAACGGCGAGAAGAAGGAACCAGAGACGACGCGCTACTCTCGCCTTTCTGAATTTCAGCGCGTATTGATCGCGCTATATGGACCGGCGTATCGCGAAATTCACTGTGAAATTGATCGACCTCATCATCTTCCAGGCTGCGTTTCGAGAGGATAGCGCGCCAGGCTGCTGTCGCGTTCGTTGGCAAATTCACGTCGGACGCCGCTTCTTCAAGTGAACGCAACCGCGTAGCACTGTCCGGTGAGAGCGCAGTGAAATCGGGCAGATTAAGCCGCTGGTCATTACTTGAAATCAGAAGCCTCGGCTGCTCTCCCTCCCCCCCTTCCGAAAAGACCTTCCAATCCCGGCCGTCAGTGTCGGTTACGGCGACCTCAGACCGATCCGCCAATACGGCACGAATAGCTTCAAAAAGCTCAGAACGTTGAACCGATATGCCGGTATTACCAAATGCGATAACGGCGTCAGCCTTTAACCCATACTCCTCGCAGAAGTCACGCTGCTCTATGAGAGTTTGTCTGATTACCGGTGGCATGTGCTCTAGCGCTGCTTGCGCCACTGAGGAACGGACATAGAGACTATTTGTCATGTCGTGTCCTCCTGACCCAAATCCATGTCCGCCAACTCAGACACTTGTTGTTTTTGACGCTCAACAATCCAATCATACAATTCCGGGAACTGCTCTTGAATCTGAACAAGCACGCGGCCCTCCACCCATTCCCAGTAGGCCTCTTTAACATTCTCAGGAGCATCGAGAGGAGGAGTAAGCAGCAATAGGATATGCAACCCGCGACCTGTCTTAATTATATCGTCTGCAACATCAGCATTGAGGCGATGCGCCCAACCCCGGACGTCTATTTGGTCGACAAGCCAATCTGAAATGGCTCGAACCTTGGCAAGGTCAGAACCAGACCTCCAGAGGCCCCTCAGTACAGCGATGAAGACCTTGATGGTCGAATCGAGCCAAGGCGCTTCTTTCGGCAGTTGAAGCCAATCGCTCATGCGAACACGGAGGAGATTTTCACGAACGGCTTTTAGCTCGGCAGTTTCGATAACTTTTCCGCCCGTAACCGAGCAATCATTTAGGTGTTTAGTAAGCTCATCATTCCGAACAGGAACGAAGAAGTACCCAGCACGACGAAGAAGCGTTCGGTACTCCAGACTCTGATCGAGAGTAATTTTACCGGCGGATACAAGGCCATCGAGGAGGTCCAAGGTCGAAAATACGGTTGCCGCCCCGCCCGCTTCATCAATATTTGCGTGCTGATTAATGAACCTGTCATCAACAATGATGGCATCGCAAACATTAGCGAGTGCGAGCACACCAACAGTCAGGTGATAGGCTATAGAGTGATCATCCGAGTGATCTAATTGGCGCTGTCTGCCTACCTTAATTTTTCCAGACTCGATCCGTGAGCTAAGGGCGCTTCGGATGCGTTCTATTGACTCAATCACCTTGTCCGCATTGGCTTCATAGGAAATTAGAGCGTCGGTTTCAGAAACTTCACTCAGTGAGGCAACCGGTGTAAAACCAGCCGCTCGCAACCTATCCATCAGGCCAAGATGTAGAAAATGGTTGATCGCTAGATCATCAAGGTACAACACCGCGCTATCGGCGATATCGGGTTGGTTCGGCCATGGCTTCTCATGAAGCTGCAAATAGGCTTGCGCGTTCTGTTCTTCAGCGGCGGTGATCTGCCCCTTTTGTCTCAGCTTCTCCACGATGGCCAAACAGCTAGATATCACATCAGCGTGCTCTGCCAGATCAGCTTCCTCTTCCATGAGGGAACCGAGCCGATGGACTGGAGAAGGACGAACCACGACACGCTGGCTTTCAATTTCACCGCTGACTTTCCCAGCCTCGCCTATCAACATCGCGAGATCATCGCCAACCTCAGCAGATAAGTCGCTGTCCGGGACAGTAGAAGAAACAAACTTCTCCAATGCACCTGTTGCCAACAAATGGCGCACCTGATGTGCGTCTCTAATCCGACTGGGCTGATGGAAAGCGGCCGTTTGCTTCTCCTCGAATAACCAATTCAACGTGGAATGCGGGACATAAACCGTCTCGAAGGCGTCGAGTGCCTCATCCAAAAAATCTAGGAAACTTAAGGTAAGCAGTGCGGTTGCATCTATACCTACTGTCGTGCTCCCGGTATCGAGCGCCAACGGACGGCGCTTACCGCTATAAGCCGGGATAGCGCCTCTGCGCCTCGGATCGTGCTCCGATATATTGGCGAGCGCCGGAAACATCATGAAATTGACAAGCGTTCTGTTTAGCGCCTCACCTGCAAGGAACATGGGGGTGTCTCCCCGACCCAGCATCTGCCACGTTTCGGATTCACGACGATCCCATTCAGGTTTCCGGTCGACCAAATCTTTCAAAGTCATTCTTTGGATGGGGCCGTGCTCTCCTGAAAGCTCAGCGGCTTTTTGAATCCATTGGGCAACTGTCGCATCATCCTCCCACCCGGCCGTCGCTGCTAAATTATAGGCAGCTGCGAGAACACCCGGATCATCGTCGCCTTTAGCAGCCGCTGCAAAGGTAAGGTCTTTCGCGCGAGGAGACCCAAGATGATGTGCAAGCTGAGCGGTTTGTATTAACTCCAAGGCGCTACGATTATCCCGCGCCAGATATTCGGCCGCGACATACGCAGACAGGGAAGGCCAATCGCCTAAAGCAATCCCAAGATTAACAGCGAGTGCGCGGTAATTCCGGTCATCGGGCTCGTCGCTTAGGCTTGTCAGTTCTGATCGCGCTTCTAAGAGAGATCCCTCGCTATAGAGCGCCCAGCAGTAGGACATTTGAAGGTTCTTGGATTGCTGGCGCAGATCGGAACGAACATTCAGAAATTCTACAAGAGCTTGATTTGCCTGTGTGTTTGTCAAAGCGATAGCTAATCGCTCCGCATCCGAAACGGCTCCTGTCCTTTGGAATAACTCATAGCCAAATTCGCACAGTTCAAGCCAACTTTGTTGAGCCTGCAACTCACCGACCAACGCTACAAGATCATTTAAGGCGTCAGTCTGTTTGAACTGTTCCTTTCGAAGTTCAACCGGGTCTGCTCCAGAGGATTCTGCGATTATTCTTCTCAGACGCGCTTCATCCTCTTCAGAAAGTGCTCCTTCCAGAAGAAGCGAAAGACGCTGTTCGGCCTTATCTGGCATTCCTGCGCGTGAATACGCTTCAATCTGTAATGCGCCTATCGACCTAGCTTCGAGAACTTTTGACAGATCGTCGTAGTGGCGCTCAATGTAACTCGCAACATCCTTCGGTGACTTCTGCGTGAATGCCAGTGCAAAACGAGCAATTGCAGCTTCGGGCGTAATCCCTCCATGCAAAACTATGTTTTGCTCTATCGCTTTTTCAACTGCCGTAAGGTCGAAATTGATTCCGAAGTGGAGACCGAGTGGCACTAATTGAAGCGCCGATTTCGGATCACGAAGCCTGTCCTGAAGCCGCTTACGCCCTGAGTCGGCAGTCACCGGGTTCCGCAATTCAAGCCAAAGCGCGTATTCATCATCAAGCGTTGCGATACGGGGACAGTTTAGTTGACGTGCCGCCTCTGCGGATTCAGAGAAACGGCGCTGGGCGGTTCCACGGGCATCCATTGCAGAGGCGTCAGAGGCCAAGGGAAAGCTCTCTGCATCCAGTGGCAACTGCTTAACGACCAGAGAGCGAAATTCTGTAGGTACCGCCTTGAGCAAACATGTAATCGCGGCGATGTGATGAAGTGCCGGCGCTTCAGCCAAATCCTGATCGGTTAGAGCATTAAAGGTCTCTTCAGCGGTTTCCCAAAGGCCAGCTTCAAGCTGCTGGCTCAAAAGAAAAAACTTTCCATCTGGGTCGATCGCATCAGAATCGAATCCGGCTTTTCCAAGCCAGGCGATGGCGTCTTCTACGCCCTCATGATGTGCTACCACCATGAACGCCGCTGACCGAGATGAGGGTGAGTTAATTGGGGCAAGAACCTTGAGTGCGGCTTCTTTGTCGCCCTTCTGCGAAACGATGAAGGCCTCCGCAATGTCGACTTCAGCGCAGACCGCTAATTTCTTTGCAAGCTTAAGATAATCTTCGGCTGTGGCTACTGCTTCGCTACGCGCCAACAATCTTGCACACCATGCCAGTGCACGACTACGCTCGATATCTGTACCGCCACTCAGTTCACCCTCTGTAATTCGCCGACCAAGTACCAGGGCATTATTGGCTGTGTCGACTTCGCCGAAGAAGCGTGTCTTTCGAAGAACCTCGACTTCCTCTTTGACTTTTTGATCGACGAGGACGATTGGAAAGTACCGGTGTGAGAACACGTCGGATTGACTAGATGCAAGATCATCAGGCAGACCGGCATGAACGCCCCGCATATAGGCGAGCATTACGTCGAGGGCCGCCTTTAGCTTCTGGGGCTGGGCGTTAGCGGCCTTGGCAGACAAGTCACTTGAATCAAGAATGTCCGACCGGACATCAAAGCTTAGATGATCCCCACAAATTCTTGCAACAGCACTTTTTGAGTATGTACCTTGTTTCGTTAAAAGATTGTAGATGATGATGCGGTCATATTTTTCGTAAAGACCGTGATCAATAACCTTTTGCAGAGTGTCCTTAACTTTATCCAGAGACTTATCGGACGTAACTTGTATCGCAACACGCGCATCGTCGTCGGCAAGGTCGATGCCAGGAAAATTTTTCTTCTCGTCTTCATTCAGATTACGAAGCTGTTCATATCCATAAAGTTCCTTAAACAATCCACATACGACATCCTCACAAATTTTATTGATGTCGAAATGTCCCATCGCAACCGAGGACTGGACCTCGTGCGCTAGCTTGGCTATCTCCTCACGGAATTGATTGATTAACTCGATATGCTTCAATCGAAACTCCCCACCCTATTGGCACTGCCGTATTGCGGTAACAGTATGGAAATTACGTGCGCGGCAAATCCGGCATTATTCGTTAGAAACCTGCTCATCCCGCCTTCCTTTCTACGAGTTGGGCTTGCTGCGGGTCATAGGTATAAGTCTTTATGGTCCCGTCCTTGATGCGTTCGACCGCTTCGTCTATCGCCGCAAACGGGACAAGAAACCACTCGCGCGGGACAACGGGATTCCCGAACCGATCCTTGATCTCAATGTCCAGACGGGCAGAATCGAAAATGCGATGGATTAGGTTCTCAAGCTTGGTGCGATTGATGTTGAAGAGTTCGTAGGTCGCGACTACATCGACATCCGCAAGCAAAAAAGTAGCATCGATTTTGGCGTTGGCGATCCGCCGCTCGACCTTGCCGCTGGTGACTCCGATCTTGTGAAGCACGTCACGATTATCTTTCACAACCGGAAGGTCCGACTTGCTACGGAGAACGTAGATCGTTCCGCTAGACGCATCTTCGTCTTCGACGGTTCCAGAGAATAATGGGCCAGCCCCCGGATTGGAAATGATCCTGCTTGTTTCGTCCTTGTAGAGAGCGCGTTGCATTGAACGCAAAAGCAGATCGCTCTCCGTGCCATTGGCATAGATGACGCGTAGTCGAGCATCCGTTGATCCGTTCGGGGCGGGGAAAAATTCGCCGACCTCCGCCACATAAGCCGTCTGCCCGCCAAGTATGAAGAATTGCCCTTTCTTAATATCGGTTTTCACAAAGCCAGCGTCTTTGCGAAATTTTTTGGTTTCTCGCGAACCGGAATCGAGCTGCTTTTGCACGGTATCGAAAAGTGGCTTAAACTTATCAAAGTCCTCACACTTCTGCCGATTGGCGATTTCTTCGGCAGCTTTCTTTTCCGCGCTAGACCGGACATGGCGGAGTTCGGCGATCTCTGATGACTGGGCTTCGACACCGAGCTCGGCAAGAAGAGCATCATCGTCAATATCATCATCGACTGCTGCTGCGACAGCGACACCCCCTTCAAGTAGCCCGTCCTGATCAATCGGTTCCAGTAGCGGCTTAAACTCAGCAAGCTCTCTCAGGCGATCAAGACGAACCGCGTAAAGCCGCTCAAAGATGTCTTTGTCTTCGCCGTGCTGCGGCAGATGGCCATGTTCCTCAACGAAGCGCTGGATTTCCTCGAAGCCTGCTATAACCCGCTCTTCCTGTGGCGTCCTCGCGGCAACCTTATTAGCCTCGACTTCGACTCCGAGCTCGGCAAGAAGGGCGTCATCATCCTCTGTAAACTGTTTAGCCATCGGCAGCCTCCGCCTTCATTCGGGCGAGATAGGCAACGCCCTCGGCCATACGCCTCTCCCAGGCGTCTGCTGACGTAATGTCCGGTAACCTGCCTCGCTCCTGCTTGAACTTCAGTGCGCGCTTGGCGAGATCACGAGCCTCTTCGGGCGTAAGCTGGACCTTCTTGGCCGAAATGATCGCCGCGACCTGCTTCAGGCTCTCTTCACTCATCGTCTTCGCAAGGATCGCATAGGCTTCACTGAACGGATTGATCCGGTCAATCAGATCGATATCGAGGTCGCGAACATCCATCGCGAATTTCCGCACGCCATCGATCAGCGCGGTGTTGGCGGTCTTCTCTTCCTCGTCGATCTGAAGCGCCGCCTCTTTCGCCTTCTGCGTCAGGTTGAGGGCTGCAATGGCGTGCTGGCGCACGGCTTTCTGATCTTCGTCATCAAGTTCGGGATACTTGTCCTTGATGATCTTGCCCATGCGAACCTGAGTCAGTTCTTCGGGCACAAGCTCTTCATCAAACATGCCCCGTTCGACGGTCGGCTTGTCCTGCACGAAGGCCGCAATGACTTCATTCAAATCTTCCTGACAGATACGCTCTGCTTCCTTACTCTTCGGTTCGGTCAGCCCCTTGATCTCGATCTGGAACTGGCCGCTAACATCGCTAAAGCCGATGTTGCACTTGTCGGGATCGTAGCCACCTTCGCCATAGTCAAAACCCTCAACGGGTCCACTATCAGGCCTCTTCGGCGTAAAGTTGAAACGCGGTGCGAGCACCTGCTCCATTAGCAAGCTAGCCGCGATCGCCTTCAGCGTATCATTGACGGCTTCGGTGACTAATTCCTCAGAGGCATCCGGCTCCGCAATGAGGTTTGTGAAACGGGCACGGGTCTTTCCTGGCGCATCGCGTGTTGCCCGACCAATGATCTGGACAATCTCGGTCAAACTGGCGCGGTAGCCAACGGTCAGCGCGTGCTCGCACCAAACCCAATCGAAGCCCTCCTTGGCCATGCCAAGGGCAATGATGATATCGACGTGATCCCGGTTGTTCTTCTCTGCCGGGTTTTTTAGCGCTGCCGAGACCTTGTCCCGCTTGGCGGCTTCATCATCGACCAGATCGGCAATTCGCAGAACGCGACCATCGGAAGTTTTCACGAGCTGGAAGCCGGTCTTTGGATCGGTTCCCTGCCAATCGCCAAGCTCATCAATGATATGCTCGACTTCGCGGTGCTTGTCCTTGGTACTCTCCCGCGAATTGACACTCGGGATATGGATGATCGTTTTCTCGTTCGGATCGAGAACTTCCAAGATGTCGTCCGCATAGGCTCCGGAGTAGAAGAAGTAGCCAATGTCGAGCTTCTTGAGATGCTTATATCCGTTAAGCTGTTCATAGTAGGTGTAGGTAACGGTATCGAATTTCGCCTCGTCATGCGGTAGCAGAACGGGCTCGGCATCACCCCGGAAATACGACCCGGTCATCGCCACAACATGGACCTTGTCGCGCGCAATCAATTCGGCGAGCTGCGCTCCAAGCTTGTTCTCCGGATTGGCGGAAACGTGGTGGAATTCGTCCACCGCGATCAGGCAATCGTCGAAAGCCTCTACACCGAATTTCACAACCGCATTTCGGAATGTGGCGTGGGGACAAACAAGCACTTGGTTCTCACCCTTGAGGAACACGCCAACGGAATCGGCTTTTCCTCCATCCGCACCCGGCGCGTTACACAGATTCCATTTCGGCTCGACATGCCAATCGGTCCAGAAACCGAACTTGGAAAGCGGCTCATCCGCAAAGCTAGAACCGATGGATTTCTCGGGAACCGTGATGATCGCTTTGCGAAGGCCTTGGTTGTGAAGCTTGTCGAGGGCTACAAACATTAGCGCGCGGCTCTTACCTGATGCCGGGGGAGATTTGATCAGGAGAAATTGCTCGCCCCGTTTCTCGTAAGCGCGCTCCTGCATCGGGCGCATACCCAGCTCATTCGACTTCGTCGAATTGCCGTTCTGGGCGTAGGTTACGGAAACGGAGGGAACATTCTTTGTCATGGTTATATCCTGAACTCTTCTAGAAAATTGATTGCCCATACGGGAGGGCTCGGCCAACTCCGGAATCCCTGCTCGTGCCAGGTGACACTGTCGTCACCGATGAGCCCGTTCGCCTCCAGATGACTAACAAGCCGGTCATGGTCATAAAGATACATCGTGTCGCCATGAATGAAGGCGATATGGATATCCTTGCCCTGATACTTGCGCTCGATAACGAGACGCCCTTTGAGCTGCACCTTCAAAAACGTGTCACCATTGATATGGCAGGCAATGAAGTCAGCGCCCTGCCAGTCATCTGTTAGACGCAAGCAGTTAAAGCCGTAATCAGCGAGCCGGGCGGCAACCTGATGGAAGTTGTAATTTTCCTTTTGCCGTGAATTCAGTTCGGAATATGGGACTTTTTCAAACATGTTACGCAGCCCCGACTTTCGTCGTCATTTTGGTATAAAGCTCGAATAACTTCTCCAGCCGCTCGGTATCATTCTTGAAACGCCGCCCGATATAGATGCGCTCAAGCACCTCATCATTGCGATCATGCGCTGCTCGTAGATCATCCGGCATGTTCTCCGGATCGTATAGTTCCGCAATGGTTGCTGGGAAATGTGCTTCTCGTGCCAGGAGGATTTCCTCAGCACAGCGAGTAAGATCGCTTTTATTTTTTTCTGTGAGTTTGGGAATCGCAAACGTATTCCAAGTCAAAGTATTAGAATAATTAAGCCGTGTTTCAAGTTTGCCACTCGTCGTCTCACACCACAAATAATGTAGTCGAGAAGAAACGAGAGATAGATACCAAACGGGCACACCATATGCTCCGAAGCACCTATTCGAGACAACATACTCCTTCGATAGAAACATTGGTGTAAGATACTCTCGCGCCTCAGAAGAAACACACGGCAACCCAATATATCGATCATCAGTGCGCCGCCGTTCTGTAAAACGGTGCGGATATTCAGCGAATTCTCTTGTCTGTTTCTTTTTGCTTTTCTGACGGCTTTCCCTCACGATTTGAAGGCGATCTGCAATAGCTTCAATGCTCGTCGCTTCTTCAATGTCTGCGTCGTCAATCCAAATACAATAACGAATTTTGCCAGTAGAAATTTCATCTGAGCCGACAAAGAATCGAACAAATTTTTCTGACCGTCGATCAAGATGTTTAATTTTTTCGGCCTCGGCACTCGATAATATTAGTCCTCCGCCACAAGTCGGTTGGCTTCCTTTCATCATAGGAAGAAGGCCGTTTACAGGCCGAGAAGCTGGGCGGACCCATACGTCGTCCATCGGAAGCAAATATGGCGAGATATTATCTGTGTCGATTCGCTCATCATTCTGAAAGATTTGCCGCTTCCGATGGGGCGCACGTGTAAGACCAATTACGACTACCGAAACTCCTGCGTTGCTCTTTGCAAGGTTTTGCCACTTGAATGATCGATGGGCGAAAGAGATCACGCAGCCTTCGCGCCTCAGCGCGCCCCATAAAGGGTCAACCTGCTCTCCCTGAGTAATGGAATTGGTTGCAACAAAAGCTGAGTCGCTTTCTGTGCTTCTCGAAAGCAAAGCATATTTATAGAACCAGCCGGATACATAATCTAACCCACGAAAATTTGTTCCGAATCTTTCTTGAAGAGACAAAACTTCCATTTTTTGTTCTGGAGTCTGATTATTCGCCCATATGTATGGTGGGTTCCCGCAAATGTAGGTCTCGCCGCCATCGTTCTCAAAATCGATCTCTGCCTGGTCCAGAGGCGTATTAAATAAGTCGTCACCCCGCACCTTTACGCCCGCACCTGTTGGCGGACAGATACTCAACCAGTCCATTTGAAGCGCATTGCCACAGGTAATCCAGTTCATCGCATCAAGTGGCAGAAAGTCACGCAACGCCTCACGTTGTCCGCGATATAAAACGTCGCACTGATACTCAGCAATGATGAGAGCAAGCCTTGCAATTTCAGCAGGAAAGTCTCGAAGTTCGATTCCTCGGAAGTTTGTTAGCGGAATTTCCGTCCGCCAATCCATTTCATCTCGTCGCTTGTTGATCTCTGCCTCAATCGCGCGCATCTCTTTGTAGGCGATAACAAGGAAATTTCCCGAACCACAGGCAGGATCAAAAACCCTGATCTTGGCCATGCGATTGCGGAGATTAAGCAGCTTACGAGCATTGTCTCCCGCTTCTTCAAGCTTCTCGCGCAAGTCATCAAGAAACAAAGGGTTCAGCACCTTCAAAATGTTCGGAACACTGGTGTAGTGCATTCCGAGTGCGCCGCGCTCTTCATCGTCGGCAACAGCCTGAATCATCGACCCGAAGATATCGGGATTGATCTTTGTCCAATCCAGATTGCCGATGTGAAGCAGGTATGAACGTGCGATCCGGCTGAAGCGAGGGACATCCACGCTCTCCGAAAACAGACCGCCGTTCACGTAAGGGAAGTTGTTGGCCCAACGGGCAATTCCGGCCTTTTCACGATCTTCGATTTTCGTGTTCATCGACCGGAAGAGCTCGCTGATAATCTCGTGGGTGTTAGAGCTGTCCTTTTCGCTCATACGATCAATCGTCGCCGTAAATTGGTCCGCCTCCCTGAAAATATCCGTGTCTTCCGCAAAGAAACAGAAGATCAGCCGCGCCATAAAGTGGTTCATGTCGTGGCGACGTTCTGCCGTGCCCCATTCGGGATTGTCTTTCAGGAGCTCTACATAGAGGCGGTTCAGGCGACCGGTCGCCTTGATGTCAAAGGCGCTCTCACGGATTTGCTGAACCGTGCTGATGCCCGCAAGTGGCAGGAAGAAGCCGAAATGGTCAGGGAAGTCCGGGTAGTCGCAAACGACAACTTCGCCGGTATTAAGGTCTTCGGCCTGAAAGTCTTTTCCATCAGTCGCAAGGATGAATTTCGCGCGGGCCTTGGATGTCGCCGGGCTGGCTTTCAGGGACGCGAGGGCGGCAGAAACCCCGCCCTCCGCAGCCACCTTGATGTGGATGTTGCTGGTCTGGAGCACGCCGCCAACGTCCGACTTATTGGACGTGCCGGAACGTAGCCGTTTGATCGTCGTTTCCTTGTTGCCGAACGCCTCCAAAAAAGCATAAGGGAAGCCCTCCGGATCAAACGGCTGACCCGCCAACTGGGAAATAGCTTCTTCGATCTCAACAGCGTTCACTTAATCGTTCTTCCTTATCGGTGCTTCCAAATCCACGTCGGCAACAGGGTTGCTTGCCACGTACTCCCACATAAACTCCCGCAACACCTGCGCGGCGGGCTTATCCTGCGCCTTACAGGCATCCAGAAATTGCTCGCGCAATTCGCGTTGAACGCGGATTCTCAGACCAACGTCTTTCATGGTCGCACAGTGTAACCAATGGATACACATTTGTTAAGCTCTAAGTTGTGGCCCTCTGATAGTTTTCGCCTCAATGTTCGCGGTCCTGATCGCGCCGCCGACGCCGCTGGAGCTGCGGATCAATGGATTTGGGTTTATTCATCCGGCGGGCACAGACTTTAGAGGATGATGCTATCGCTGCCGTTAGACCACACGGCGACCGGAGCCCCCTTGGCATTCATATAGCTCTTGAGCTGCTCGATACCGTCCTTGCGCTTTGGCTTCTTGCACTCGACGATAATCTTTGGCGTTTCCTTGGCGTTATCGGTGTAGACGATAATGTCTGCCGCTTTTGTCCCGACCTCCACGCCAAACTGGACACTGGCCTCTAGGTCGATTTCATCCTCTTTGTATCCGTACTGATTTATAAGTTTATAAACCCACAATTGACGGACTATTTCTTCAGGAGCTGATTTTCCACCCTCAACGAAGACCTGAACTTCTTGATTACCAGATGAAAAAGGGATGAAGCTTTTTAAAAAATACTTCACCTTGCCAGCATCACGGCCTGTGGAACTGGTTTTGGGATAAATGGAGATGATTTCGTGAATTGGTTTCCCTAAACCTTCAAACTCTGTGAGTTCGTAGGTGGTGCTGGGATCCTTGAAGATATGATCAATTATTTCCTTAGTGCCCATTTCTAAACCATCCCCTAACGCCACTTGATCACTCCCAATACTTTTTGTTTGATCATCATTGTAGCTGTCAACGGCTGCCTTTTTGAAGCGACAATGTCCAATTATCATGAAGCCGCACGGCTTAACTGTAGCTACAATGCGGCAGAAATAGGGGGAAGCCAAGGGTTGTAAAATAAAAAAGGTGGTTCAGATTTTTGTTCTGGAATTAGATAGACTCTCATACGGAAACGCGGTGCCTTTCGGATAAAGAATTGCGGCAGAGGCGTCATCTTAAGTCGTCTTAAACGTTATGGTTTCGGGTAACGAAGGCAAACGGAATTGGTCGGGCTTGCCCTCATTACTAACAAAGTTTTTTTTATTGGCCTAACATGACAGCAATACGCTAGGCGATCGCCGGGTCCAGGACAGATAAACGAGCCAATACCCAAAGAACCACTTTTGACGAAATGATATTTGAAACATCACCAAATGGCCGGAAAGCAGTCAGTCGATTATGGGAATTTCCGATCGAGTTATTCTTTTCCCATTGCAGCATGAACTATATTGACATGAAAAGGCAGGTCTTTAGGCTTAAAATTTATCCTCTAACGAGTTTACATCTTTCGGCTATGCGTCTCTATTATTTTACATCTAAAGAGTATGGACTGCTCGCAATCAAGAATTGTCGACTCAAAATTGCACGAATCAATGAATTGAATGATCCCTTTGAATTTATTGGATGTAATGTCCAGGATCCCAAGTTGCGTGCCAAGTTGCGCCTATGGAAAAAGAATCGGCATTCTGAGATCGGTATTCTGTGCTTCAGCAACAAGTGGTCCAGTCCGCTTCTTTGGGGTCACTACGCTGACAAGCATCGAGGAATGGCGCTTGGCTTTGACGTCCCTGATGATGGTAGTTGGAAACAAGTAATATACGTGCCAAACCGACGGCCCTTCCTAACAGGCAGTGAACTAGATTGCGCGGACACGAAAAGCCTTTTGTTAACGAAGTTTGATGCCTGGCAATACGAATCTGAATTTCGATACTTTTGTCACCTTGATGAGGGAAACCAACGGAATGGCCTTTACTTTGAGCCGTTTTCGGTGACCCTCAAACTTGTGGAGGTGATTGTCGGTAGCGAGTCGAGAATAACCCGGAACGAGCTTTCGGAGGCTCTTTGTGGTCAGCACCCGAACGTTAGCAGCTTCAAGGCACGGCCAGCGTTCGGCGCGTTTATGGTTATAGAGAACCGAAACAAAGCCCATTGGAAATAAGGCTGTTTCCGTCGATGGTCAAACGCCGAGATATCATCCCAGCGAACCTAGAACTGTTGCACAATGGCGAGCAACAATTACGCACCAAAGCGCTTGGCATCATTTCAGGTGATGAGCGGCTACGGCTTCACCTCGCCCTTATAGAAGCAGTAATGAATCTTGCAGATTTGTTTCGACAGTTTGAAACTGCCGACGAAGATCTTAAAGTGGCCCAATTTCTTGGTATGCGGACGTTTAATGCATTCGGTGCGAGTCTTAAGTTGGCGCTTTCTGGATATCACCAAAATAGTGCTTTGATCCTCCGAGATGTGCTGGAAACCATCTTCTTGCTAGACATGTTTGCTGGCGACCGGTCTCAAATTGAGCGTTGGCGTTTCGCCGATAGGAAGGCTCGGATGAAATATTTCTCGCCAGTAAAGGTCCGCCAGCAGCTAGATACCCGTGACGGCTTTACCTCTAAGAAGCGAGCCAGTTTATACGAGTTATTCTCCGAACTTGCTGGCCATCCTAACATGAACTCGACTTTGATGATGCGGCCGCAAAAGGATGGTGATGCGGTTATTGGCCCATTTATGGAGTCGACAACTCTCTTTGCTGGAATCTCTGAAATGGGTCGCCTCGCTGTCCAATTTGGTGAGGTTTTAGTCCTCTTCGTTCCTACTGATTGGAATGCTGGATTGTCTTGCCGCCTTGCGTTTGCCCAACTGAAACGTGACTGGGTTTCTACCTTCTACCCAACTCTACAAAACAAAAGCCCTCAATAAATGGCCTTTCCCTTCTGATCAGGCTCCCATGATTGTTATCAGTTTGAAGGAACAGGGATTGAAAGGTAAAAACGTATTCTGAGGAAATTTACAAATTTTCATACAAGGGCAACAAGATGGGTAAGAATATGGGTAAATTCTATTTTTTATAAATTATCTATATTTTTCAATGATACAATGCGGACCCTCCCTCCGCCAGCTTCCCATTTTATTTCAATGCAGTACGAGTATCATGGAGACGGTGGCCGAATTTCAGCGTCTTTTCAAACCCTTGTGTCAGTGGAGCGTGTCGACACGAGTCTCAAGAGACGTTTTGCTCGCTAGATTTGACATGAATTACTGAAACCGTCTCTGCGGCCCTAAGGGTCAGTGCGTCTTTACGGTTTTGTGATGCAGAGATGATGCAGGGAAGTTGCTGGCTCAAGCAAAGCCGAGAACTTGGCGCTGCTCGACCCAGTCGAGCGGCAGGTCGGTCATGGCGATTAGCCTGCTCGTCGATAGGTCTTCCGGCTGCCGCCCTTCGAAGATTGCCAGGCTCGCCATAGGTGCCGGTCCTTTCCACCGTCAGTTTATCCGCCATGATGACTAAGAAATTTCAATCTTCCCAGCTTTCGCCATCGCGTTGCTTATAAGGTTTTTCACCTATGCCATCGACTGGTTTCTCCATAAGGCGAGTGGCCTGAAGGACGTGAGTGCCCCTGCGTATCAGGTCACAACATCAATTGAAGCGCCTTAATTGAAGCGCCTTGCGAAGGCCACACCATTTATGTATACACGCCAGAATAAGCGGGGAGTATCCTGACAAAATTCCAGGATTTGCTGCGATTGAGTTATTGGATTGTGGGGCAGAATGTACGCGCAATGTTTTAACACATGATTTTCTCCAGCTATCCCTTTCTTCTGATTTTTTTGCCGGTTTTATTGGTGGTTTTGGCTGCCCTTCAAAGGGCAGGTTCACTTTCCAGATGCTATGTTCTCGTGATCGCATCTCTTGGATTCTACGCCTGGTACGATTGGCGATATCTGGCGCTGATCCTGATCTCGGCGATTGTTAACTTCCATATTGCCAGAGCCCTTGAACATCGCGCCATCCGAAAAGATCCAGGTCAGAAGTCATTATTGGTTGGTGGCATTGTTTTCAATTTAGGTCTGCTTGGTTACTTTAAATATGTGGATTTCTTGCTCGCCAGTGTGAACTCCCTTCTGGCGACGGAATTTCCGCTGCTTAATGTGCTGTTGCCTATCGGCATATCCTTTTTCACTTTTCAGCAAATCGCATATTTGATTGATGTGCATGACGGGACCGAGGCAGAGTCATCCTTCCCCATGTATTTGCTGTTTATCAGCTTCTTTCCTCAGCTGATCGCGGGCCCCATCGTCCACCATCGTGGTTTCATGCAGCAGGTGCGACACGGCCTTGCAGGTTTATACAAGGCGCCCTTGGTTGCGGCGGGCGTTACGATCTTCACCTTAGGTCTTGCGAAGAAAGTTTTGTTTGCAGACCAGATCGCCAAGTGGTCTACGCCAGTCTTTGATGCCGCATCACAGGGGATTGATCTGCCTTTGCTTGAGAGTTGGACGGGGGCAATCTCTTACACGTTCCAGATCTATTTCGATTTTTCGGGATATTCTGACATGGCCATCGGCTTGGGACTGATTTTTGGTTTAAGATTGCCGATCAATTTTTTGTCACCCTATAAAGCTGTCAGCATCACTGATTTTTGGCGTCGCTGGCATATCACGCTTTCTTCTTTTCTTCGGGACTATCTGTACATCCCCCTTGGTGGCAATAAGAAGGGTCGGCCAAGACAATATGTGAATCTAATGATTGTGATGCTCCTGGGCGGCCTATGGCACGGGGCTGGGTGGAGCTTCGTTGTTTGGGGGGGACTTCATGNTGTCGCACTTNTGCTCAATCGCGCCTGGACTCGCTTGACGCGGTTCAGGCTTCCCGCCCAATTTAGCATTTTATTGACTTTTGTGTTCGTGATCTTTGCCTGGGTGCCATTCCGCGCCGGAAACATGGAATCTGCAGTGGAGATTTGGCGTGGCATGGTTGGTCTGAACGGCATCGCCTTACCAGAGAATTACGCCGACAGGTTCGGGGCATTGTTGCCTCTTGTCGCGGGGCTGGACATACAATTTGTCGATACGCACCTGTTCCATGGCGTAAACCAGCTCATGGTTTTCGCTGGTTTACTGGCTGTTGTATGGTTGTTGCCCAACAGCGTAAAATTCATCGGATACACGTTCGAAGGCGGACCGTGCACTGACAGGCCGACACTGCCGGGGTGGCGTCCTTTGCCGCTCTGGGCATTGGGAATCAGTGCCACCTTTATCCTGGCACTTTACTATATGAACAGTGCAGGAGAGTTTTTGTATTATGCATTCTGACCTTTTGCCAAACAGTGCTGCAAAGCGCTATTTGATGTTCTGGGCTCTGCCTTTGGTCCTGCTTTTCTTCGCGGTACTGGTCAGTGCCCTGTTTCTGTGGCGCTCGGGAGAGTTGCGGTCCCTTGAAAGTATTGTCGGGATACAGGAAGAACAAAATGCCCTGTATGGCACCGCCATTTACAGTGATGATCACCCCTATAAGCAGGTGCTTTTGTTGAACCGTCCTGCTGAATTAGTCATGCTTGGCTCGTCGCGTGCACTGCCTGCCGTGCAGCAAATGTTTCGTGTCCCCTTCACCAATTTGGGACGCATGGCCAATTCGACCCGTCATTTAGAGATTGCCGTTGACGACATTCTGGCTTCAGGCGCGCCGAAAATTGTCGTCATGATGTTGGATTTCTGGTGGCTCAATGCAGAGACATACGAAGCTGTCTCTCCGACCGATATCGCCCCGCCGCAACGCTTAAGTCCAGAAGCGTTACTGGCACCATTGAAATGGTTGGTAGAAGGCAAGTTAACCCTGACTGAGGTCGTGAGGACATTGGTGGCCGATGATCCTCCCCTTTACGGAAATGTTCCTGTGCTTGGGATCCGCGGCCTCACCCGAGGGACCGGATTTGCGCCAGACGGCTCTCGCAGTGATCAAGAAACGGTCTATGGCAGGTCTCCCGCCCGGGATGTGGGTTTCGCCATCAGTCTTTCAGAAGCATTTGAGGATTGGGATGGAGAGCAGGTTGATCTGGAGCGCCTTAAGCGCATATACGAGTCCATCCGGCGGTTAGAGGAGGCCGGGACCACCGTCATAACCGTGATGCCGCCTGTCGCGCCAACAGTCTATAAGGCGATGCGCGACGCGCCTGAACGGTTTGCTACTGTGTGGGCCTTCCAGGAGTTTATGACAAAGCTCAACCAGCATCACTTTGATTTTCTGAACCCTGCGCTGCTTGATGCAGAAGATTGTGAATTTCTGGATGGATATCACGGCGGTCAGCTAGTCTTCGCGCGGATGCTGCTGGCAATTGCACGGGCAGAGTCTTCAATGTCCAGCGCCTTGGATCTTGATCTGCTCCACGCAATGATTGATTGCTGTTCGGGGCGGGCTATGGCTTTGGATATCTATCGCCGCCCGACAGAGCGGGAAGTGGATTTTTTGGGGTTGGGTTGCCCGAAAACCGGTGTCATGAAAAGTGGATAACAGTTTGACCAAACATCTTTGTACGATATGTGCCCGGGGCGGCTCTAAAGGAGTGCCCAACAAAAACCTTCGGCCCCTGAATGGCATATCCTTGATTGAGCGCACTGTCCGGCAAGCGCGTGCCAGCGGCTTGTTCACCGGCATTGCCGTCAGCAGTGACTCCCAAGGGATATTGCAGGCGGCGATGGATGCCNGGGCGGATTTGGCGGTTGACCGTCCAGCAGAGCTGGCCACGGATCAGGCTGATAAGAGCCCGGCGATCGTCCATTGCGCGCGTCAGGCAGAGGAACAGATGGGCATACGCTTTGACACCTTCACGGACCTGGATGTCACGGCTCCGTTCAGGACCAGCGACGATATCGCGGGGGCCATCGCGCTTTTGAACAGGACCGGTGCAAAAAATGTATTCTCTGTCACCCCGTCTCGCCGGTCGCCTTATTTCAATATGGTTGAAACGATCGGTGACGGTCCAGCCCACTTGATCAAGCCCTTGAAAGAGGCGGTGTTGAGGCGGCAGGATGCGCCGAAAACATATGATATGAACGCGTCTATCTATGTATGGAGGCGGGATGTATTTTTTCCAGATGCACCGGTTTTCACAGACGATACCCGGGTGTTTGTGATGCCTGAGGAGCGTTCTCTGGATATTGATTCAGAGCTGGATTGGATGATTGCAACTTTTCTGGCGACGCGATTGGAGACGGACAAATGAGTAATGAGCCAAGCTGGTCAGAATTTGAGAGCGCACGTCTGTTTGATCTTACCGACCGCGTCGCGATCATTACAGGCGGCGCTGGTGCGCTTGGGGAAGGTTTCGCGCATGGTCTTGTTTCGAATGGCGCGCGTGTTGTAATCGCGGATATCGACGTTGCACGGGGCGAGGAGCTGATTGCGGCCCTTGACCAGCGCCGCAAAGGCCAGGCTGTGTTCCAGCGTGCTGATGTAGCTGTTGAGAAGGATGCACGGGCTGTGGTGGAGAAGGCTGTTTCTCACTTTGGCAAGGTGGATATTCTGATTAATAATGCGGCAGCTCCCGTCGCCGATCCGGCAGAGTTCTTTGCGCCTTTTGAGTCATTCAGTCTTGAGGAATGGCGGCGGCAAATGGGCGTAACCCTGGATGGCATGTTCCTGATGGCGCGAGAGACTGTGCGCCAGATGATTGCACAAGGAAGCGGCGGTTCCATCATACAGATTTCGTCGATTTATGGCCTGCTTTCTTCGGATGAACGTATTTATGAAGGCGCTATGTATCGCGGCAATAATATCAATAATCCCGTTAGTTACTCGGCTGCAAAGGCTGGGGTGATTGGTATGACACGCTGGATGGCCGCCAATCTTAGTAAGCACAATATCCGGGTAAACAGCATTGCCCCCGGCGGCGTGTTCACCGGCGAGAATGACATTTTTGCCCAACGCTATGGCGCTCGTGTGCCTATGGGTCGAATGGCGAATCGTCATGAAATCGTGGGCGGCGTGCTCTATCTCGCCTCTGATGCGGCCAGTTATGTCACGGGCCAATGTCTTGCCATCGACGGGGGATTAAGCGCGTGGTAGCTGGCTTGGCCAAGTCAGGGGTAATTCTGGTTTCTGCCCGTGATCCAAGTGCTGCTCTCGCCCTGGTGCCCGTCGTCAGGCACTTGGCTGGATTGTCGACTGTTACCGTACATGTTGTTGCGCAAAACCCGGCCTATGAGATTTTTCAAAAAGAGTCGTTGAATGTCGTGCAGGTACAATCTGCTCCCCTCAATCACAGGGATGATGGGGGGGCTGCCGAATTGCTGGCAGAGGCGCGAGAGATTCTGGATAAGGTGCAGCCGGATGTGTTGCTGGCAGGCCTATCCTCGCCAGGTATTGGAATAGACGAGGCGCTGTTGGCGCATGCCGGTGATATTCCAAGCTACAGCATTCAGGATCCGCCAGGCTATATTGTTCCCGGATTCGATAGTCGCGCGCGCACGCAATTCGTCGCCGGCATTGATTTCCTGGAAAGTGAAGAGACGGCACGCTGCATAGATATTGGGCCGCCCCAGGTTGAGCGGTATCGCGCCCTTCACCCTGAACAGCTGGCGCAACAATGGCGTCAGGCCATGGGCTGTCACGGCACGACCGCAGTGCTGTTTGGTCAACCCCTTAATCAGGAACCGGGGTATCGCAACAGTTTGTGTGCTGCAGTATCTGCGCTTCGCGATCTTGCGGACCCTGTAATCGATCATGTTGTCTATCGTGCGCACCCGAAAGAGAACAAGGTGGACCGGGCAAACACCCTTGCGGCCCTGAATGACGCTGCAGGGACCATCGTGCACGAAGATCCGTTGGCGCTGGCGGTTGAAGGCCCATTATGTGGATGTGATTTGGTAATCAGTTGCTATTCCACCATCAGCACGGATTTGATTTATCTAAATCGTGTCGCAAAGGATCCGCTGGGCGGAGCGGTGCATCTGTTGTTTGAGGCTGATATGGTGCGCCTCTGTGCTGTTGGCGGTTTAACAAAAGGGCCCTGGAGCGTACAACATGGCTTTGGGCAAGGGGTGTATGAGGTCTCTCAATTATCTGTCGCTTTGCAGACAGCGGCATCCTTAACGGAACGCCGGATGTGCTGGGAAAGGGCGCGTGCTTTGACGGTTCCTGATCGCGATCCGTCCAGTGTTGTCGTGGAAACGATACTGTCCGACCTGTCACAGGGTTATGCCCAATGACCGACACATTTGACGTATCCCGGATCACCCTTGGGGCTGTTCAATTGGGGTTGCCCTATGGTGCGGTTCCAACGTCACCAATGCCCAATGAGGTGGAAACCCAAGACCTGCTTTCGGCTGCATGGGAAGCGGGCATCAACGCGGTGGATACGGCCCGTACTTACGGACTTTCAGAAGAGCGTATCGGCCGTTGGCTGGGCAAAACGACTCTTCCGCTGGCCATCGCGACCAAGTTTCCAGAGCTTCCTGCGGATGCGGTTTCCGGGGCACAGGCGCTGCGGCAATACTATGCTGAGAGTCAGGCTGCATTGGGCGGGGCCCCGTTCCGATATTACCTTGCCCATCATGCACCCGATATTATGAGACCGGAAATACAAGATACGCTGCGCGCCCTGCAATCTGCAGGACAAATTGATTGTTTCGGCGCATCTGTCTATACACTATCAGAAGCAGAAGATGCTTTGTCCGTACCAGATTTAGGGGCGTTGCAAATACCGATAAGCCTTGCAGACCAACGGTTTGTTGACGCCGGTATCATTGCCGCCGCGGCTGCTCAGGGCGTCGTGGTTTTTGCACGCAGTGTGTTCCTGCAAGGCGTCTTGCTCAGAGAACCGGCAGCTTTGCCAGCATTGTTTGAGCCTGCTTTGCCGTGCTTGAGCAAATTTGGTCAGTGTTGTGCTGATCTGGGCATATCAAAATTGTCTGCCGCACTGTTTGCTGTGGATACAGTACCGGGTATTGCATCGATGGTTATTGGTGTTAATCGCCCAAGTCAGTTGGAAGAAATTAAGACGGCGTTTCTCGCGGCACATGAAATGGACAAGACCGCGATTGAAACCCTAAGAGAAACAATGACCACCTTTCCGGCAGATCTTCGGGACCCGCGGGATTGGTGATGCCAGAGAGAGTTCCAGAACGCATGTTACAGCATAGGTAAAGAGGACATCATGACCGGAGATAGAAGCAGCAGGAAGCGCTATTGGGATGCCCAATATACGGCTTACTGGAAGAAGCGCGTCGAAGAGGCAAGCGAGGGGGGCACCAGCAGTGTGATCCAGGGCGACCCTAAGACGGAAGATGATTCCGTCTATGAACGCGTGTTCGCCAAGACCCCAACAAGAGCAGGTTCCCTTCTGGATGTGGGCTGTGCCTGGGGGCGTATGTTCCCGCTCTATAAAGCAATGGGGCTCGATGTGTGTGGCGTTGATATCTCTGAAAGCATGATTGCAGAAGCGATGCGTGCCTGGTCCGACGACCCGGATGTTAAAAGTATACAGGTCAGTGAGGCGGAATCTCTGCCGTTTGAGGATGCTTTTTTCGATAATGTCGCGATCCTGGCCGTATTTGATGCGACCTATCAGAATGAAGCTTTGGGGGAGTTGTTGCGGGTTCTAAAGCCGGGAGGGCATCTATACTTAACAGGTAAGGGGCACTTTTATCACAAGGATGATAAGCCAGCCCTGGATGCGGAAATTGGCGCCCGACGGAAGGGGCATCCAAACTATTTCACAGATGTGTCGAAGCTAAGGGCGCAATTGGCGGATAATGGGCATGAGATTCTGGCCAGTTATTATTTTCCAAGACGGGGCGATTTCGCAAGTTTCACATATGTTGAGGAACCCCCTGAGAGATTCTACGAGTATTTTCTTGTAATTCAGAAGGGCCCCTCTGTGGGAACCTATCACAATCTGGCTGAGGCAGAATCACAGACCTATTTGGATCAGGCGAGGTCCGGTGCTGATTAGTGCCCTGTAGCGCGATAGTGTTCTGTTTAATTCTGTTTGGGGTTTGCAGCGATGGCTGAAGTAATCAAATTATCAGCGATTAAGCGCAAAGTGTATGTTCTGTCGGATGAAAACGTTTCATTAAAGGCGCTGGAGCCGCAGCAGGTTACGCATGACTATGTAAGCTGGATGAACGACTATGATATCACCAGATTTACCGAGCAAAAGTTCCTAACGCATACGATGGATGACGTTAAAGGATTTGTTCTGAGCAAGCTTAATTCTGAAACGGATGTGCTTTTTGGCATTTTTTACAATTCCAAGCATATTGGTAACATCAAGCTGGGACCGATTAATTTTCATCACCTTGTTTCCGATATCAGTTATTTCATCGGTGATAAGGAATACTGGGGAAAAGGCATTGCAACCCTGATTATCGATGCTGTGGTGGGGATAGCATTCAATGAAGTGGGGTTAATGAAGGTTACAGCCGGTTCTTACAGTAATAATGTGGCGTCATCGAAAGTATTGGAGAATAATGGATTTGCTATAGAGGGAACAAGACGCAAGCAGATATTGTTCGAAGGTAATAGAATAGATTCTTTGATTTATGGAAAACTACGAGAAGATATAAGGTAATTTTTTGAATTATAGTCACGCTGGCTGTATCAGGTCTGGATACACGAAAACACGGGTGTTTATGCCCGTTTGGCTGGGTGCTCCATCATCAGCAGGGCCGTGCAGGGCCCCCCGATTGCAAAATATAGGTGGGGTTTGTCTCCGGGGAATGCGACGCGTTCGCCGGGGTTAAGGCGGGTTGGTGCATCGACGGGGCCGACATCTGCAACACCTTCTATCATGATCAAATGCTCTATTCCCCCATGCGTGGCGGAATAGATAGGGGCGTCGGTCTGTGGGATGTTGGTTTCATATATATCCCAACTTTTTGCCGCCACGATCTTATGCAGAAACAGCATGGTGATGCCCGGACCGGCCAGTTTTTTCCATCCGCTTTGATCTCGCGGCGCCCCGTTGCGCGGCTCCATAAAATCGCCGGGCGTAATGTTCAGGATTCCGGCCAGCGCGCCCAGTGTAACGATTGTCGGATTGCCGCTGCCGGATTCAAGCTTCGATAGCGTGCCCTTCGCAATCCCGGAGCGACGCGATAGCTCAGAGAGTGAAATATCCTGAAGCCCCCGAAAATACCGAATGCGCTGGCCCACATGCCGGGCGAAGCTGTCTTGCGCGGTGGATTTTGCATCTTTGCTCATACGGCTATTTCCCAAGCTGAAACTGAGGAAAGCAGGGCCTGATATGAAAGCAGAACTCATGAATGCGCATATGCGGCAACCTTCGAAAAGGGGTGAGGGTATCCATAATAGTATTCGTGCCGCCCATCACTGCCCAGGGAAGAAACGTACAAAATACGGGTAAAATTGCTCTTGACTCATTTTTGACACGGGTGTTCATTTAAATGAACGTTCATCTTAATGAACACTTTATAGGGATGCCGTACACAACAGTTTTTGTCAACGATCCCCCTGAATCAATCCGTTATGGAGACCTGGTATGCGTGAAGGTTTTACGTCCTCTCAACTATACAAACGATTGCCCTATGGAACGACGGTTCCCAGTCATTGTCCGAACCTTCCCGCGATCAGCTTTGATCTTCGTGTCGATCCAGATTGGATTGAACAGAACCTCGCCAACACGCCGTTCACCCCCGTTGGCGACAGGATTTTCATTTCTGCATCGGATTACAGCAACAATGCCGTCGTTCCCTTCAAGGATATCATCGTTATCGTGCCGATGGAGTATAAGGGGAAGCGAGGCGGACATCCGATTGTTGAGTTTGAAAACTTAAATCGCTTGGTGATGGGGGGGCGTGAGAAATGGGGGTATCCAAAGCTTGTCAGCGATATCTCGTTCGACAGGCTTGAAAATGGCGGCATTCGATCCGTTGTGAAACTGGGATCGACGCCGGTGGTTGAACTGGAATGGACTCCAGATGCCACCGTGACCGAAGCAGAGCCGCTTAACCTGACGCCGCATTACCTGCTGCGATTGCTGCCCGACGCATCCCGGGAAGGGATGGGATTTGCGGAAGTCCTGAACCGCGACACATCTTCGGATGTGACCCTGCTGGAAAAGAAGATCGGCAAGGGCAGCGTTAAATTCAATAAATGGCCACAGCATGAGCTGGATTATTGCGGTCTTGCGGACCTGGAAATCAAAGAGATCGTTTCGGCGACCTTCACCACGTCGGACTGGCATGCCACGGAAGAAAACGGCTGGGCCAGGTTGGTGGACCGTATTCTCTGACCAGAGAACACTCCCATAAACATAATCATTCAGAACAGAAGTGAGGTAAAATGATGCACACACACCCATCACAATTCTATTGGTTCCCGAAGATGGTCGCGATTGCTGCGGGCCTGATGCTGTCCTCACAGGCGACATTTGCCCAGGATCTGCCGGCGGGCGCTGATGCGGCCCTGCATGCACAAGTGCCAGAGGCATACAAGGACGGGATCGTGGCGGTTTATGACCCACAATATCCCCCCAGCTATTTCATCGACGATAAGGGTGAAATGGTTGGCTATGTCCTGGATTTTCAAAAGGCTATCGCCGTAAAGCTCGGGATTCCGGTTACGTCGGAATCATCGAAATTCGCGGGTATCATTGCGGGCATTCTGAGCGAACGCTATGACATGTCTTACTTTCATGATTCCCCGGAACGCCGCGAAAAGATGGATATTGTTGATTTTCAGCAAACCGGCACTGCGGTCATGGTGAAAAAGGGAAATCCAAGCGGTCTGGACCTGCATGATCTGTGTGGGCACAAAATCGGGGTAGCCACAGGATCGAAACAAGGGCTTGAACTGGTTCCGCGCCTTCAGGAAGAGTGTTCTGCAAATGGCAAAGAGGCGTTTGAGGTGCTGAATTTTGCCGGTCCAAATGAAGGCAGCCTGGCGGTTAAGACCGGTCGTATCGATGGCTGGCTGGATGGAGCACCCTATGCGGGGTATATGGTGCGCCTGAATGATGATCTGTTTGAAAAGGCACCGACGGCAGACCTGTCGGGTGTGTCAGGCTTTGCATTCCGCAAGGGGGACCCGATGGCGCAGGTCTTTAAGGCCGCCGCTGAAGCCCTGATTGCGGACGGAACCTATCAGAAGATTCTGGACGATTGGCATATCGGTGAATTGGCCCTGGATGCGCCGCTGATTAACGGAGAATAAATGACTACGGCCAATAAAGAAGCGACCCGGCCCTCCTCACAAGGGGCCGGGAAGCGTTCGGAGAGAGACGCATTGAAGATCGTTCGGCGGACGTCCTATGGGCGTCTGGCGGCCGATGCAGCCTTGGCATTATTCGTCTTTGGGCTGATTTGGATGAGTGCAACAAATCCAAATTTCCAATGGGATGTGGTCTTTAAATATCTCACCAGCGCAATCATTCTCAAAGGACTTTGGACAACGATCGAATTAACGGTCATTTCTATGGTGCTGGGAACGATTATTGGCGTGTTCCTGGCGCTTATGATGCTGTCAGAGGATCGTTGGCTGCGCAGCTTTGTCGCTGCGTATAAATGGTTGTTCCGGGGAACACCACTGCTAGTCCAGTTGATCTTCTGGTTCAATATTTCCGCCCTATATCCAGAGGTTGAGATTGGCCTGCCCGGTGGTGAGACGTTCTTCACGCTTTCGGGGAATGCCATTACACCCTTTATGGCCGCGCTTCTGGGGTTGGCCCTGCATGAAAGCGCCTATATGGCGGAGATTATTCGCGGTGGGATCCTTGCCGTTGGTCAGGGGCAAAGCGAAGCGGCAACAGCAATCGGCATGCGTCGTCTTCAAGTCTTTTGGCGCATTACCCTGCCGCAGGCGCTGCGCGTTATCGTGCCGGCAACCGGGAACCAGGTGATCCTGATGCTGAAAACAACATCTCTGGTCAGCGTTATCGCCCTTCCGGAATTGTTGTATTCTGCCCAGACAATCTATGCCCGCACCTTTGAGGTTATTCCGCTGCTGATCGTTGCCAGCCTTTGGTACCTCTCGATCTGCTCGCTTCTTTCGGTTGGGCAATATTTCCTTGAGCACAAGCTGGGGCGCGGCTTCCGCAGCACCAATTGAGCGACAATCAAAGGGTGGAGACCCGACACGTTTATGAGTACTGACATGACAAGTAATGAACCCATGGTCTGGGCCGAAGGCGTGATCAAATCTTTTGGCGCCCTTCAGGTCCTGAAAGGCATTGACCTTGTGGTGGATCGCGGTCAGGTGGTTTGCCTGATCGGCCCGTCCGGATCCGGCAAATCCACTTTTCTGCGCTGTATCAACAATCTTGAAAAAATTGATGGTGGCTGGCTGTCGGTGGATGGGGAACTGGTCGGCTATAATCGTGAAGGCGATTACCTGATTGAATTGCGAGAGAAAGAGGCTGCCGCGCGTCGCGCCCATATCGGCATGGTGTTTCAGCATTTTAATCTCTTCGCCCATAAGACGGCCCTGAAGAATGTTATGGAAGGGCCTGTTGCCGTGCGGCGGATGAAGAAGGACGCTGCGCGCGATCTGGCGATGGAGCTCCTGGACAGGGTGGGGCTGAAAGATAAGGCGGATGTTTTCCCGAACCGACTGTCCGGCGGCCAGCAACAGCGGGTCGCAATCGCCAGGGCCCTGGCGATGGAACCAAAACTGATCCTGTTTGACGAGCCTACATCTGCGCTGGACCCGGAATTGGTGGGGGAAGTTCTGCAAGTCATGCGCGATCTTGCCAAAGGCGGCATGACAATGGTTGTCGTCACGCATGAAATGGCTTTTGCCCGTGAAGTGGCGGACACGGTGGTATTCATGGATGGCGGTGTCGTTGTCGAACAAGGGAATCCAGAACAGGTTCTCTCTGCCCCCAAAATGGCGCGAACGAAAGAATTTCTGCAAAGCGTCGGTTAACCCTATCTTCGGTGTGCTGATAAGCGACCAGCCACGGGCACCTGTCAGTAAGACGGGGGCGTGATCGCCCAGATGACGATTGTCTCGTTGTCCGTCGGGTTGGCATAGCGATGGGGCGTGTCACTGGAAAAGGCGAAGCTGTCGCCTTCATTCAGGATCACATGCTTATCGCCGATCCACAGATGCAGGGTGCCAGAGATGACGATTCCAGATTCCTCGCCCCGATGTTGATAGGGCTCTGCCCCGCTTTCTGACCCCGGCCCAAAGGTGCAGCGCAAAAGCTCAAGCTCCCGCCCTAGATTTGGGGATAGTAACTCGTCGGAGATACCGCTGGAAAATGTCAGGCGTCGACGGCGATTGGCGCGCACCACAACGTCGCGCAATCCATCATCATCGTCTGCCGCCGGTGAAAAGAACCAGCTTATGGTTACGCCCAGGGCCCGACTGATTGAATGTAGGGCCTTCACCGAGGGGCTGGAAATGCCGCGTTCTATCTGACTGAGATAGCCTGGCGACAAATTGGTGGCGTCACTGAGTTCAGAGATTGTCGTGTCCCGCGCCTTGCGTAGTTGCCGGATCTCTTTCCCGACCCTCTCATCCAGATCTAAAAACTCCGACAGGTCCACAGTCGTGTCTTCGGCGGAAGAGGCCAAACCCATCTGGTTTGAGGGACGCACAAGCTTCGGCAATTTTTTCACGCAGAGAAACTCCTGTTTGGGACCAAACCATAATCCCATAAATAGTGCAGCATGTCTCGATATGTCAAAGACCGTGAATATTCTGATGTCATGCTGCAGTGCAGTGATATTTTTACTATAAAAATTCACTATCGTGATATATAAATATCTCAATTGAGTCAGTTGGAGGGGTTGATGAGCATTCTGGAACGGGCAGATGTGGTTGTTATCGGCGGTGGAGTCGCTGGTTGTTCAATCGCCTATCATCTGGCGAAATTAGGCATAACCGATGTCGTTCTGTGCGAACGCAAGCAGCTGACCAGTGGCACGACCTGGCATGCCGCTGGGCTGGTCACACAATTGCGCGCCACGCGTAATATGACCGAATTGGCGAAATATACTGGGGAGCTGTTTTCCAGCCTTGAAGCCGAAACCGGTCAGGCAACGGGCTTCAAACAGAATGGATCTTTTCGTCTGGCAAAGACTCCGGCGCGGTTTGAGGAATTGAAGCGCGGTGTGTCGATGGCCCGTAATTTCGGGCTGGCAGCCGATGTGATGACGCCCGGCGAAATCAAGGAACGCTATCCTCTGATCACGGTGGATGACATTGTCGGCGGCATCTGGATGCCCAAGGACGGCCAGGTCAATCCCGCAGACGTCACCATGGCCATGGCGAAAGGCGCGCGGAACAAGGGTGTGCGAATCCTGGAAAATACAAAGGTTCAGCGCATTGTCACGGAAAACGGCCGCGTGATCGGGGTCGAAATTGATGGTGGTCTGTTAAGGGCTGATAAGGTTGTGATCGCAGGTGGTATGTGGTCACGGGATTTGGCGGCCGATATCGGTGTCAATCTGCCCCTGCATGCCGCAGAGCATTTCTACATCGTCACGGAACCGATGGAGGGATTGCAACCCAACCTGCCGGTGCTGTTTCTGGGGGATGAATGCTCCTATTACAAAGAAGACGCCGGAAAGCTGCTATTGGGATGTTTTGAACCAGAGGCGAAACCCTGGGGCCATAATGGTATCTCCGAAGATTTCTGTTTCGATTCGCTGCCGGAAGACTTTGATCATTTCGAACCAATTCTTGAAATGGCGATCAAGCGTATGCCGGCGCTGGAAAATACCGGCATTCAACTGTTCTTCAACGGGCCGGAAAGCTTTACCCCAGATGACCGATATCTGTTAGGCGAAACGCCAGAGGTCCGGAATCTGTTTTGTGCCTGTGGTTTCAATTCGGTTGGGATCCTGTCATCCGGTGGGGTTGGCAAGGCCCTGGCACAATGGATCCATGACGGGCATGCGCCATTTGAACTGGCCGATGTGGATGTCCGCCGCATGCAGCCATTCCAGTCCAACAAAACCTATCTGTATGACAGAACCACGGAAACACTGGGCCTGTTGTTTCAGATGCATTGGCCTTATCGGCAATATGCCACGGCCCGCGATGTGCGCCGGTCTCCCTTCCATGACCGTTTGCTGACCATCGGGGCCAGTATGACGGAGGCCGCCGGGTTTGAGCGTCCGGGGTATTTTTCAACCGATCAGATTTCATCACATATTGAGTATTCCTATGGGCCGCAGAACTGGTTCGGGGCGGCAAAGCAGGAATCTTTGAACACCGCAGAAAATGTGACCTTGTTCGATCAAAGCTGTTTCGTGAAATTTCGACTGGAAGGACGTGATGCCTGTGCCGTTTTGAACCGGGTATCAGCCGGAAATGTCGATGTTGCTGTCGGGAAAGTTGTCTATACCCAGTGGCTGAACGAGCGGGGGGGCATCGAAGCTGATGTGACGATCACCCGCCTGGGGGAAACCTCCTTCCTGATTGTGACGATTGCGACCTCCCAGACCAGGGATTTTTCATGGCTGCACCGGCATATCCCGGATGACGCCCACGCCATTCTGTTTGATGTGACATCCGCCATGCCGATGTTGGCGCTGATGGGCCCGAAATCCCGCGCCCTGCTGGAGGCTGTATCCGGGGAAGATCTGGGGAATGAGGTGGTACCCTTTGGCCACAGCCGCGAAATCGAAATCGGGTATGGGCGGGTGCGGATCAATCGCCTGACCTTTGTTGGCGAGCTGGGATACGAGCTATACATGCCCACAGAATTCGCTCTGCATGTTTTTGACACGCTGGTGAAAAACGGTTCGCCATTTGGCCTGAAACACGGGGGCTTCTTTGCCATCAACAGCATGCGGATGGAAAAGGGTTATCGTCATTGGGGCCATGACATCGGCGAAGAGGATACCCCAATTCAGGCGGGCCTTGGATTTGCCGTAGCCTATGACAAGCCAATAGATTTTATCGGCCGTGATGCAGTGCTGCGGGCCAAGGAAAAGGGCGTGCCGAACCGTCGTCTGGTTCAGGTTCGACTGGCGGGGGGTGGCAATGCACCCCTGCTGTATCACGAAGAGCCCATTCTTCGAAATGGCCAGATCGTTGGTTCCATCACATCCGGCGGCTATGGCCATCGGATCGAGGCCTCATTGGGTATGGGCTATGTCAGTTCTGCAGATGGCGTCACTCTGGATTTCCTGAACAGTGGGGATTTTGAAGTGGAAGTCGCCTGCGAGCGGTTCCGCGCGGAGGTTCAGTTCAAACCCTTCTATGACCCCAAAAACGACCGTATTCGACTGTGAAGATTGGAGAAAGATTATGACGGATGTACTGGCACGGATGAAGAAGCTTTCCGGGCATAATTACGTCGACAGCGCCTTCCAGGCCAGCAAAGCCACGACGCAGATCCCTGTTATCGACCCGGCGACAGAGCAGGTTATTGCAGAAATCCCGGAAACCCCTGCGGCTGAACTGGACGACGCTATCGCTGTTGCCAATGCGGCACAGAAGAAATGGTGGGCCGGGTCTGGCGTGGATCGCGCCCATGCAATGCATGAAGTAGCGGATGCAATCCACAAAATGCGCCCCATTCTTGCAGAATCACTGACCCGCGAAATGGGCAAACCCTATAAAGAATCTCTGGATGAAGTGGACTGGTGTGTCCATTCCCTCCGCTATAGTGCAGAGATTGGGCGNAATGACATGGGTCGCGTGATGGGCCCGGCCACGGCGGGACAGTTTCACTATACGCTGAAGCAGCCCCTGGGTGTGGCGGCGATGATCATGCCGTTTAACTACCCAATGGTGCTGTTGGCCTGGGAAGCCGGGGCAGCCCTGGCGGCGGGCAATGCGGTCGTGGTGAAGCCGTCGGAATACACGTCCATTACGACGCTGCTGTTCTCTGAGGCTTTTTCGGCCCTGCCCAAAGGACTGTTCCAAATCGTGTGTGGCGGTGCAAATGTCGGCAAGCATCTGATTGAACATGATCATACCCATGTCGTTGCCTTTACTGGCAGCGTTCCGGTTGGAAAAATCGTGTCACGGACCTGTGGCGAATTAATGAAGCCGTGTCTGATTGAGACGTCGGGTAATGACCCGTTCCTGGTGATGCCATCTGCCCCGCTGGATTTGACGGCGCGGGCGGCCGCATTTTCCGCCTATATGAATTGCGGACAGATCTGCGTTTCGGCGGAACGCTTTTATGTGCATGAGGCAATCCATGATGCCTTTGTCGAAAAGCTGGTGGAAGAAACGAAGAAGATCCGTCTGGGCAATGGTTTAGACAAGGTCGATATGGGTCCCATGGTGTCGATGAAAGAGCGGGACCGCTATGAAGCCCTGATGAAGAACGCTTATGCTCAGGGGGCCAAGCCAGCAATCGGCGGCGGGCGCCCCAGCGATTTTAATCGCGGTTGGTTTGTCGAACCGACCGTGCTGGTCGATTGCACACCAGACATGTCTTTGTTCCACAATGAAAGTTTTGGTCCCGTGGCCCCGATCTGTCGGGTGTCCAGTTATGAGGAAGGTATGGCCCTGGCCAATGCTTCCAAATACGGGTTGGGGGCGAATATCTATACGACCGACCTGAAGGAAGGCATCCGCGCTGCGGAAGATTTCGAAGCGGGGATGGTCTGGGTGAACGCGCCCTTGCTGGATAATGATGCCGGGCCTTTTGGCGGCACCAAGATGAGCGGTGTTGGCCGTCAATTGGGTCCAGAGGGTATCGAAACCTTCCGCAAAACCAAGATGGTGATGATCGATCCTAGCTGTGAGGCTCAGGATTTTTGGTGGTTCCCCTATGCGGATGCGGAATCATATCCGGGGAAATAGCCACAACACGCGGATGTGATTTCCGCATAAAGAGGGAGAGTGGGGATGTCAGATGAACCGTTACCGGCGGAATTGGAGCGCCGGATTCAGGAATTGGAACAACCGGAAAATCAAGGGGCTGGGTTCACAGGTGTGGATTGGCTGTTGCTGGCGTTGACCGGCATCATTGGCCCGGTGCTGTTATTGCTGTGGGGGTGGTAAGATGACCGATACGTCAAAAGATTCGGCTGATGAAAGCAATTGGCCGCTGGTAAAGTCCGAACGTACCTGGGGCCGCATTGAACTGGGCATTGTCTTGCTGGTCGCGGCTTCTGCTACCTGGTGCTATATCATTGGGGAATATGTTGGATACTATCTGAACCTGAAACAGGGTTTTGCCACCATGACAGCCGGTGCCATGATCGGCATGTTGTTGGTGACCCTAGCGGTGGTCCCTGCGGCAACACGCTATGGCATTGATTCCATCGTGGCAGCGCGCCCCCAATTCGGGTCGCGTGGGTGGATCATCACGGTCTTCCTTCAGTATGCGTCCATCATTGGATGGAACTCTCTGTTGTTGATCTTCTTTGGTAAGTCTGTTGTTCAATTGTTGCTGACAACCGGTCTTGTCGGGGAAGGGGCCACAGATGTGATCCTTCCGGTTGCCACTTTGGTGGCCTGTGCCGTTGTCTATGGTGTTCTGTTGACCGGCAAGAGCGGCATCGAACGGGCATCCAATATTCTGTTCTTCTTCATTGTCGGCGTTGGCCTGTGGATGGTTTATCTGCTGCTGACACAAAACGGCGCTGCGGTGGCAGAGGCCAAGCCAGCCTATGCATCAGGCGATATCCAATGGGACTATGTGACCGGTATTGAAATCGGGATCGTCAGTCTGTTGTCCTGGTGGCCCTATATCGGTGCGATGGTGCGTGTTGCGCCAAATGCCAGCACGGCCAGCATGCCAGCCATGTTGGGTATGGGATTGCCCGTTCCGTTGTTAAGCCTGATCGGTCTTNCGGCGATCCTGGCGTTGGAAACCTCAGACCCCTCCGCCTGGATGGTCCAATTGGGTGGTACATTCTATGGCGCCATCGCTCTTGTCTTTGTGATCGCGGCCAATCTGGGAACGGCAATTATCGGAGTTTATGCGACCGCTGTTGGTCTGAAAAGCGTACCTGGCATTGGGAAACTGTCCTGGAAAGTCACCTTGTTGTTGGCATTGGTGCCGGTTGCTTTGATCGGGGTGGTGGTGCCGGATCTGTTCTTCAACAATTTTGGAACCTTCCTGGCCTTCATCGGGGTATTCTTTGCGCCGTTATGTGGGATCCAGATTGTTGATTATCTGATCCTGCGTAAACAGCGTCTCAGTGTTCGGGGCCTGTATGATGGATCCAGCACAGCGCCTTACTATTATTGGGGCGGGTTCAATCCAGCGGCCTTGCTGGCCATGGCGGCTGGCTTCGTGACCTATGTCTATCTGCTGGACCCGCTGACCTATGTCAGCAAAACACCCTATGAAGTGCTGACAGCATCCTTGCCTTCCGCAGTTATCGGGGGGCTGGTGTTCTGGGTTCTAACCCTGGTGTTGGTTAAACCCGCGCAAAAGGGTGGTTACTGATCGATTGAAAGCATTCGATTAACCGGGGCCGCAGTCACAGTCGACTGCGGCCCTTTTCTGTCATAAGGCAGGCGATCTCTGATAATCGGTGGATGATGATCGCATTTGGACTTCCTGATTTTAATGCATTAGAACAGGGTCACGTTTTTGCACATGATTGGCGGATGGGATGTCATCCCCTTGTGTGGCGGTTAAATGGGTGGGAACAATCAAAAAGAGGCAATTGCAATGACACAGACATCACCACGACATGCTTCCGGCATATCCAATGCCATTCTGGAGGATTTGGTCGCGGCAAATCATATTCTTTATGATCAGGGCGTGGTCGATGCATTCGGTCATATCAGTGTCCGGCATGAAAACAATCCAGACCATTTTCTGCTGGCGCGGAACATGGCACCGGGTCAGGTGACAGAGGATGATATTGTTGAATTCACCCTGGACGGAGACCCTGTCGGATCAGAAGCGCGCCGGGTCTATCTGGAACGCTTCATTCATGGTGAAATCTATCGCCAGCGGCCCGATGTTCAGTCCATTGTTCACAGTCATTCCCATGCCATTGTCCCATTGACGGTGGTGGAATCCACACCGCTGCGCGCCATGTTTCATATGGCTGGATTTATTGGCCAGGCGGCCCCGATATTTGAAATTCGGGAAGAGTTTGGCGATGCCACCAGCCTTTTGATCAGTGATCGCGATAAGGGGCGCGCCCTGGCGGATTGCTTTGCCAATTCAGATATCGTCTTGATGCGGGGCCATGGTTCAACCGTGGTCGGCGGATCGATCCAACAGGCGGTCTATCGCGCGGTCTATGCCGAATTGAATGCCCGCTATCAGATGCAAGCCACGCAAATGGGAACGGTTCGTTATCTGACCCCGGGCGAATGCCAGACCTGTTCCGACACAATCGAGGCACAGGTGAAGCGCCCCTGGGATTTATGGCGCGAAGAGGCGGCCGCAGCGCGTAAATAGGGCAAAGCGGACACAAGACTGGCAGCGGATCGGTTTGGAATTTCAGAAAAAGGGTTGGTAAACAATGGCATTGGTATCGCTGGCTGATATAGAATCAGTAACCAGGAAAGCGCTGGAAAAGCATGGTGCTTTGCCCTGGATAGCCGGTGATGTCGCGCGGGCGGTTCGAAAGGCAGAGGCCGTTGGAAACCGTATTTGTGGTCTCTACTATCTGGAAAGCTATTGCCTGCAACTCACCAGTGGTCGCGTGAAAGGCACGGTCGATCCAATCGTCACCCATCCACGTCCGGGCGCTGTCAGCGTGGATGCCTGTTTTGGATTTGCGCAACCGGCTTTTTCGCGCGGCCTTCCGGTCGCGGTTGCAGCAGCCCGTGATTGTGGCGTCGCAAGCCTGGCAATTGGTCACGCCCACACCTGCACATCACTGGGATACTTCACCGAACAAATAGCGCGTAAAGGCTTGATTGGAATGGGATTTACCAATGCCTCTCCTATCGTGGCAGCGCCTGGGGGTAAAACTAGGGTGATTGGTACCAATCCGATCGCGTTTTCCGTGCCGGATGGAAAAGGGGGGCTGGCGATGCAGTTTGACCAGTCCACCAGCACCGTTGCATTGGGCAAGATCACAATGGCCAAGGCTGCGGGTCAGAGGATACCCGAAGGCTGGGCCGTGGATGCCGACGGACAACCGACCACAGATCCGGAAGCGGCGATTGCCGGCTCACTGGTCAGTCTAGGGGGATATAAAGGCTGGGGATTTGGCTTGATGGCTGAATTGCTGGCAGCCGGGCTGACCGGCGGCGTGGTTAGTCGGGATGTCAAACCGCTGAAGGCCCCCGATGGTCCCCCGCATGATCTGGGGCAGTACTATCTGTTAATGGATCCCGATGTCTCAGGCGCATTTTTTGATCGCTTGCGCCAGGTTCAGGAAGGTGTGGCCCTGGACGAGGGCACCCGGATGCCTGGACAGGGCAAGGAAGAGAGTGATCCCGTCGATCTAAGCGATGCAATCTGGGATCAAGCCCGTTCCCTTGCCGGGGTCGCCTGACCCTGTATTCTGTCGTTTTAGAAACACTGGTGTAGGATTCTAGCGCTCCGGCAAGGTCCCTCATTTAGTTGAAAGTGTTCTTCCGTCTTCACCATGGACGTTGCCAGATCGATGGTATAGAGGGAGCATTCTGCCGCCCCCGGATAGACCATAACGGTCGCTGCATCTGCTGGTTCGGGAAATGGCAGAAGGGCACGCTTTTTTGACAGTATAAAAAGGGGCATTATGGCACGCTTGGGCATTGATATTGGTGGAACTTTTACAGATTTTGCCCTCATCCGACCTGATGGTGCGACCGCAGTTCACAAGCGGCTGACGACACCGCGAGATCCGGCCCGCGCCGTATTGGAAGGGGTTGCGGCCATCGTTCAGGAAAATGATCTCTCCATCAATGACATCACCGAAATCGTACACGGCACGACGCTGGTCACAAATGCGCTGATCGAACGGCGGGGCGCGCGTGTCGGCATGCTGGTTACCCAGGGCTTTCGCGACACATTCGATATTGGTCAAGAACAACGCTATGACCTGTATGACCTGCGCCTGCAATTTGCCGAGCCGCTGGTGCCACGGGCGCTGAGGGCGGAGATTGGCGAAAGGATTTGGTATGATGGCAGCGTCCTGACCCCCCTGGATCCGGCAGAGGTCGAACAGAAGGTCGCGGATTTGGTGGAACAGCAGGGCGTGGAGGCGATTGCGATTTGCTATATGCATTCCTATGCCAATCCCGATCACGAAGAACAAAGCCGTCAGATCGTCGCCCGGCGGTTTCCGAATCTGTTCGCCTGCACATCTTCAGACGTTTTCCCCTATGCCNGTGAATTCGAACGATGGACGACGACCTGTGCGAACGCCTATTCGCAGCCCTTGGTGGATGCCTATTTAAAGCGGCTTGAANAGGGATTGGAGGAGTTAGGATATCACGGTCAGTTGGTCATTATCGGTTCCAGTGGTGGATTGACGACGCCGGACACAGCGCGACGATTCCCGGTCCGCCTGTTGGAATCAGGGCCTGCGGCAGGGGTTTTGATGTCTGCTCGTCTTGGGCGGGATCTTGGTATTGATAATCTGTTGTCGTTTGATCTGGGGGGCACAACCGCCAAGGGAGCCCTGGTCAAGAAGGGCCTGCCCTATAAGACCTATGAATTTGAGGCAGCGCGAACCTATAAGCATAAAAGCGGCAGTGGTTTGCAGTTGCGTATTCCTGTCATCGATATGTGTGAAATCGGGTCGGGCGGTGGCAGCATCGTGTCAATTGACAGCCTGAACAGGCTTCGGGTTGGGCCGCGCAGTGCCAGTTCTGAACCCGGTCCCGCCTGCTATGGGCGCGGGGGGCAGGATGCAACACTGACTGATGCCAATTTGACGCTGGGATATCTGGATCCAAAAGGCTTCCTGGGCGGCCGCATGACGCTGGATGCAGGGGCGGCACAGGGTGCCATTTCCCGATATGCAGATCCTTTGAATCTGGATGTCATTCGCGCCGCCTGGGGGGCCCATGATGTCGCCAATGAAGATATCAGCCGCGCTTTTCGCGTTCATGCGACAGAGCGGGGATTTGACTATCGTCGGGCCGTGATGACGGCATCCGGAGGCGGGGGACCGTTGCATGCCGCGCGGATCGCCCGGAAGCTGATGGTGCCGAAAGTGATCTTTCCAGCCGGTGCTGGTGTCATGTCCGCCTTTGGCATGCTGGTCGGTGCCATGGCTTTTGAAACCGTTCGATCAAATCGCATGAAGATCGATGACCTGGATGCCGACAGTTTCGATGCGGCCATGGCCCCGGTTGAAACGTCGGCGATGTCCTATCTGTTGGAAAACAATCTGTCCCGGTCCCAGATTACGCTGGATCGGCGTTTGGACATGCGATATTGCGGTCAGGGTTATGATATTGAAATCCGCCTGCCCGATGGGGTTTCATCAGTCGATCTGGTGTCCCAACTGCGCCCCTTGTTTGAGGCGGCCTATCGTGACGTCTTCGAAACCTTGCTGGACCTGCCCCTGGAAATTGTCAGTTGGAAGGTGGAGGCCCGTGGCCCCGATCCTGATTTTCCCCTGATTGGGGGAGAAGTAACCTCCCGCACCGTATCGAAAGATGCCTTGAAGGGGCATCGCCAGGCCTATTTCGGACTGGCCGGTGGAATGATCGATTGTCCGGTCTATGATCGATATTTATTGCGCGCAGGGGATGTCGTGGAAGGTCCTTGCCTGGTCGAGGAAAACGAATCCACGGTGTTGTTGGATGCGGGGGATACGGCTTCGGTTCATCCCAGTGGTCATTTGATGGCCGAAATCGGTCAGGCTTAACGTATTATTTTAGGAGTTTGGTGGAATGTCTGCCCCTCAGTCTTTCGACGCTATCGATCTTTCCATCATGTGGGATCGGCTTATCTCCATCACAGATGAAGGGGCTGCGGCCCTGGTGCGTACATCCTTTTCCACGTTGGTTCGGGAAGGGTTTGATCTGTCCGTTCTGATTTTTGATTTGCGGGGGCGGATCATCGCACAATCCGCAAAATGTATTCCGGTCTTTATCGGAACGGCATCAACTACCCTGCGCCATATGCTGGACAAAATCCCACCGGAAAGCCTGGAAGCAGGGGATGTTGTTGTGTCCAATGATCCGGTATTTGGCACCGGTCATATGTATGATATCGCGGTGATGCGCCCGATTTATCTGAAGGGTGATCTGGTCGGCTATGCTATGAGCATCAGCCATTTGCCCGATATCGGGGGGATGGGCTTTTCCGCCTCCGCGACGGAGATTTATCACGAGGGGCTGCGGCTTCCCGTCGTAAAACTGGTGAAAGCCGGTGTGGTCAATCAGGATTTCATGAACCTGATCCGCCTGAATGTGCGGGTGCCCGATCAGGTGATCGGCGATATTCACGCCAATATCAGTTGCACCTCCGTCGTGACCAGACAGGTGGTGGATTTCATGGAAACCTACGGCTGCTCTTCTCTGGAGCCGCTGGCCAATGCGATCCTGCAACAATCGGAAGACGCCTTGCGTCAGGCCTTGCTGGCCTGGCCGGACGGACAGCATACCGGCGAAGTGCTGGTGGAAGCGGGGGAGGAAACCAGGCGTCTGGTCTGTACCGTGAAAAAGCTTGGCGACCGTTTGTCTATTGATTTTACCGGCACGGAAGGCTGTGTTCGGTTCGGCTCGAACGTGCCGATCTGCTATACGCGCTCCATGGCGCTATATGCTGCAAAGTGCCTGACAACACCCATGATTCCCAATAATGAGGGCTCCTCTGCCCTGATTGAGGTTTCAGCCCCGGTCGGCTGTATCCTGAATGCGGTACCGCCCGCCCCATCGGCAGGGCGTCATGCAATCGGGCATTTCGTGGTGCCGCTGGTCTTTGACACGGTGTCGAAGATTCTGCCCGATCAGGTTGCGGCAGATAGTGGCCTGATTGATTTCCTGACCTTGCAAGGGCATTTGCCGGACGGGTCGGGCATGTCGGTGACGTATTGCGCTGCTGGGGGCTTTGGCGCGTTGCAGGGGTTGGATGGGCGACAGACAACGCCTGGATCGTCCAATATGGGCACAACCCCGATTGAAGTGTTTGAATCGCTGAGTGGTCTGCGCGTTGAAGAAAAGATCCTGCGTCCCGATTCCGGTGGTGTGGGACAGTATCGCGGCGGCGTTGGTCAGGTCGTATCCATGCGCAATATGACTGGTCAGGATGTAACCGTACATGCCATGTCCAACCGCACCCGCTTCCCCGCGAAAGGATTGTTCGGGGGTGGCAATGGCGCGCCCAGGGCGCATCTGATCGACGGGCGCGAAACCAGCGGGCAGGGATCGTTCCGGCTGCCCCCCAACAGCGTTCTTACCTTGAAACAAGCAGGCGGCGGGGGCTATGGATCCCCAAAAGACCGACCCCAGGACGCCGTGCGCCAGGATATTGAAGATGGCTTTCTGACCATTGAACAAGCGCGTGAAACCTATGAGTATGACGGGGCTGCTTAGTGTTGCGGGGTCTCTAACGGGACCCTACCCGATGCGCGTTTGTAGGTTATGATCGCCAGGCACAGGGCAAAGGCAATTATAATGGTCGCCACAGCAAAGGTTGTGTGCATTCCCGTTGCAACGGCCGTCGGGGCCGCTTTGACAATATCGGACCTGCCAACGCCATAGGTAAAAATCGTCCCCATCACAGCGGCCCCTGTGATCAGCCCCAGATTACGGGACAAATTCAGCATACCGGAAATAACGCCGCGCTGATCGGTCGGGACGGGAGACATGATCGCTGTGTTATTTGCTGATTGGAATAATTGATAGCCTGGCGACAATACTGCGATGGCGGCGATGTAGCCGATGATGCCAAACTCTGTGGGCATAAGGGCCAGGGCCAGGCAACCCAGAACCATCGCAAACAACCCCAGGAACATGATCCTGGATACGCCCAATTGATCAACCAGCCATCCTGATGGGACGCCGCAGATTACGGACAGGACCGGGCCAACCGTCAGGATCAATCCGACCAGCGCCGCGTTCAGGCCCAAGGCAAGCGAAAGATAGAACGGGAACACGACCAGGGTCGCCATCATAACGGTCGCGACGCAGAAATTGGTAATCAGGCCGGTGGTTAGACTTAAATCGCGCAGTGCGGATAATTCGATTAAAGGGGCCGATGCAGCCTTTTCGACCCGGATAAACAATCCAATCGCGATGGCACACGCTATAATCAATCCAATGTTAAGCCATTCCAGCGTTCCGTTGCCAATTGTTACGGCCAATGCATAGGTGCCCAGGGCCCCTGCCAGGAAAAGCGTTCCCCATCCATCAAGTCTGGATCGCGTATCTTTGACCCGTGCGTCATGTGCCGGGATCGTGCGCAGAACCAACACTGTGTTCACAAGGCCCAAGGGCACGACGATCAGGAATATCGCATGCCATCCTGGGCCTGCCAGCAACAATCCGCCCAGAGAGGGGCCCAATGCGGTGCCAATAGCGGACATTGTTCCCATCAGCCCCATTGCCGTGCCGATTTTTTCAGGCGGCACCGTGTCGCGGATCAGGGCCAAGCTTAATGCCATAAGGACGGCAGCCCCAACACCCTGTAACGCGCGGGCGGCAATCAAAATGGGCAGCGTTGGAGAGGCCCCGCACAGAAGGGAAGCCAGGGTGAATAGAATCAAGCCACCGGTCAGGACACGTTTATGACCCAGAATATCCCCTAAGCGACCCGCCGTGACGATCATGATTGTTATCGCCAGCAGATAGGCCAGCACCACCCATTGAACCGTATGGAAGGGCGCATCGAAGGCTTCCGCAATTGCGGGCAGGGCGACATTTGCGATGCTGACACCCAGCGATGCAAGCAACATAGAGACCGCCAATGCGACAAGCGCCCAGGGGGACGTGCTGCGTGGCGGTGTGGGTGTGGTAGGGGATGGTGAATTGAAACTCACAGAAGACTCCGACCTTGAACGAATTGTGTTTGCTATTGGTGAAATTTAACCCGCTTCCTGGTATTGCGGAAGGTGCATCATTTACATTTTATTATTGCGTTTAACGCCATACCAAATGGATCGAACTGTGTTATCCTTCTGCGATGATACGGCCCGATATGAATTTGCTGATTACGCTGGACGTGCTGCTGTCGGAAGGCAGTGTCACGCGGGCGGCGAAGCGTTTGAATCTGAGTGCTTCCGCGATGAGCCGGGCGTTGTCCCGACTGCGGGAGGCAACGGGTGATCCCTTGCTGGTTCGGGCGGGCAGGGGGCTTGTCCCAACCGCGCGCGCCTTAGAAATGCGCGATTCCGTATCAACATTGGTGCAGGAGGCCGCACGGGTCCTCAGCCCAACAGAAGTGCCGGATCTAAAGACCGTGACCAGAACTTTCACAATCCGCACACGGGGTGGATTTGTTGAAAGTTACGCCCTCAGGCTGTTGGAGCGAATTCAGCAGGAAGCACCGGGAATTTGTCTTCGGTTCGTGCATAAATCCAACAAGGATTCGGAGGCACTGCGTGATGGGTCCGTTGATCTGGAAACCGGGGTTCTGGACATATTGACCGGCCCTGAAGTGCGCATGCAGTCCCTGTACGAAGACCGATTTATCTGTGTTGTGCGACACGGTCATTTCTTGAGCCAAGGCGACGTGACAGTGGATCGATTTTCTAAGGGGCGGCATATATTGGTTGCACGGCGCAGTCCCGACGCATCGCGCCCGGATGAGATGTTGAAAGCCATGACGCAAGGTCGGGATATCGCAATCGTGGTGGAAGAATTCACGACCGCTTTGGCTCTGGTTCAGAAATCTGATCTGATCGCGACGGTGCCGGAGCGTTTTACGGAGCACTTGCGGACAGGTCTGTTCAGCTTTCCCTTACCGTTTCCGATGCCTGGTTTTTCCATATCCTTGTTCTGGCACCCCCGAATGGATGCAGATCCGGTGCATCGTTGGCTGCGCTCCTGCATAAGAGAGATTTGCAAAGACCCCATTCCCGATAAATTTTAACGTCTGATCACTGTGGTTAGCGCAGGGGGTGGATTTTTATTTTTATCGATGTATTTGGCTGTCGACTGTATTGCCGTCGATAGTCAAGACCTGTGTGTAGAATAATTGTGTTGAGTTTATTGTCTGCCTAAAAAGCTCAAAACCATAAAAACCTTTTTCCGAGGAACGTCCATGTCCACACAAAATCCTGTCTTTATTCCCGGCCCGACAAACATTCCGGAACGTCTGCGCCATGCGATGAATGTCCCTACCATGGATCATCGTGCCCCTGATTTCGTTAAGATACTGGAACCGTTGCTGGCGGATTTGAAGAAGATATTCAAAACCGAAGCAGGGACAGTAATCACCTTCCCGGCAAGTGGCACCGGTGGGTGGGAAGCGGCCCTGACCAATACGCTATCGCCCGGTGACAGGGTTCTGATCGCGCGCTTTGGCATGTTCTCCCATCGTTGGATTGAGATGTGCCAGCATCTTGGCCTGGACGTGGATGTGATTGATTGCGCCTGGGGTGAAGGTGCCCCGGCGGATGAATATGGCAAACGCCTGGCCGCTGATACCAACCACAAGATCAAAGCGGTCCTGGTGACCCATAATGAAACCGCAACCGGTGTTACCAGTGATGTTGCGGCGGTACGCAAAGCGATGGACACAGCACAGCATCCAGCACTGCTGTATGTCGATGCGGTCAGCTCCTTGGGATCGATTGATTTCCGTATGGATGATTGGGGTGTTGACCTGGCGGTTAGTGGCTCGCAAAAGGGGTTCATGCTGGCGACCGGCATGGCGATTGTTGGCGTCAGTCCAAAGGCATTCGCGGCCGCTGAGATCGCGAAATGCCCCCGCTGTTTCTTCGATATTCGTGATATGGCCACCGCAAATGCGAAGGGGAATTTTCCCTATACCCCGCCCGTGCCCTTGATCATGGGATTGCGCGAAAGCGTCGCTATGCTGCTGGAAGAAGGACTGGATCAGGTCTTTGCCCGGCACCATCGTCTGGCCGAAGGTGTGCGTTTGGCAGTACAGGCCTGGGGCCTGCGCCTGTGTGCGACGAAACCTGAATTCAATTCTGATTCAGTCAGCGCGATATACGTGCCAGATGGCTTTGACAGCAATGAATTGGTCAATCACGCCTATAAGACTTATGGCGTTTCCTATGGTGTCGGTTTGGGGAAGGTGGCTGGCAAGGTCTTCCGGATCGGTCATTTGGGCATGCTGACGGATACTTTGATGCTGTCTGGGTTGGCGACAATCGAAATGGCAATGAAGGATCTGGGCTATTCTATCCAACTGGGATCTGGTGTTGCTGCTGCCCAGGAATACTATCGCAAGGGCCGGTAAGCGCACACTAGCGTTTCAACCCCCGGTCAGATCAAGATAGTCTGGCCGGGGACAGGGCTTCCAGGACTGTGGCCCCAAGGGTACTATCACGGCCAAGGCACAAATCTGCGGCCAGTTGGGACAGGGCGGGGGAGGTTTGAATGCCGTACCCGCCCTGTCCTGCCAGCCAGAAGAATCCCTCTGTCTGTGGGGAGAATCCAACGACCGGCGTGCGGTCTGGGGCGAAGGTTCGCAAGCCCGCCCAACTGCGTTCCACCCGGGTTACAGTCATTTTCATCGATTGTTCAAATCGGTCCAGCCCTTCGGCCAGCACCATGTCATCGGCCCAGGCGTCATGCGCCTCAACCGGGTCTTCATCCGCAGGGGAAACCATCAGCAGCCCGGCCTCCGGCTTGGCATACCAGGTCTCAGACGCGCTGGCGACCAGCGGCCAATGGGTGATGTCATAACCATCCGGGGCGGGCAGCAGCGCTGCGGATCGCCGCATGGGGGTCAGGCCAAGGGGCTTCAGTCCCGCCATCCTGGCAATAGTATCGGCCCAGCCCCCTGCTGCATTGACAACAATGGGGGCTTCAAAAGTGCCCTGTGGTGTCTTGATATGCCAGACAGACCCCGCGCGTGTCAGGGCGGTAACCGGGGCCTTGGTGATAATCTCCCCACCGGCATGGCGCAGGGTGCGGGCAAAGGCCTGAAACAGCCTGTCCACATCGATATCCTGGGCGGATCGTTCAATCGCTGCGGCGGCAACAGCCTCTTCCCGCAACAGGGGGAACAGATTGATGGCTTCGGCCGGGGACAGGCGTTCAATCCCTTCCGCCCCATTCAGATAGGCTTCAAGCTCTGGAATCTCTTCTTCCCGGGCAACCAGCATTTCCCCTCTTGGGGACAGGACGGACGTTTCCCCAATCTTTTCTGGGTTTTGTAACAGCGGCTCTGATGCGGCATTCAGTGCGCGCAGTGTCGCATTGCCATAGTTGCGGATATAGATCGCTGCGGATCGTCCCGTGGAATGGCTGCCGATAACATCTTCGGTTTCCAGCACGATGACTTTTGCATCCGATGCCATCATGGCCGCTGCGCCGATCCCGGCAATGCCTCCTCCGATGACGATGATATCGGCGGTCTTGCTCATACGCTTTCAAAGCCTTTCAGCACGCTGGTCAGATTCGCACCCAGGGCATCGGACAGATAGCCCCCTTCCTGAATCAACAGAGTGGGCAGGGCCAATCCCCCAATCGCCGCTCCGATGCGACCGAAGCCTTCCGTCGTGATCGCCAGACCTTTCAGCGGGTCTTCTTCATAGGCATCCAGGCCCAGGGCCACGATTACGACATCTGGCCCAAAACTGCGGATCGCATTCAGGCCAGGTTCCAAGGCTTCCATATAATCGGAATCGGAGGTGCCGCGCGTCAGGGGGATGTTCAGATTATAGCCCAGGCCAGGGCCATCACCGCGCTCATGCGCATGGCCCCAGAAGAAAGGGTAAAAGCGGATCGGGTCGGCATGAACCGACACGGTGAAGACATCGCTGCGGTGATAGAAAATCCCCTGGGTGCCATTGCCGTGATGAACATCGACATCCAGAATGACCGGGCGCATGCCCGCACGCACGCATTGTTCCGCTGCAATCGCAGCATTGTTCAGGAAGCAGAAGCCGCCTGCCATATCGGCAAAGGCATGATGGCCCGGTGGGCGACACAGGGCATAGGCGGCGCGGTCTCCATCGATCACCAGATCAGCGGCAGTCAGGGCAGATTGCGCCGACCAATATGCCGCCTGCCAGGTGCCTGCCGCGATTGGGCAGGCCGTGTCTGCCTGGTGATATCCCGCCTGACCGACAGCAGATTTCGGGTAGCTGGCAAAACGACGGTCAGGATGGATGTTTGGAATAACCTCATCCGACGCCCCCTCAATCCGGGACCAGCGTGTGTGGATGGTTTCCAGAAAGGACAGATATTCAACACTGTGCACAATCGACAACGGCCCCATGCCATGATCTTCCGCAGCGGTGAAGGCGCAACCGGCATTCTCTGCCCCGGTCATCAGCGCATCAATGCGGGCGGGCTGTTCCGGACTGGGCAGAACGACCCCATTGGCCATGAAATGCTTGGGATCATGCTGGCGTTGGGTTTCGTCGAAGATGGCTTTCATAACGCTCCTCACCGGCCGGGTGGCCTTTGCGTGAACTTAAAAACTAGTGCGGTCTGCGCCCTTCAGGCCCAGGATCGCGCGGGCCTCTGTGGGGTTGGCGACATCTCTGCCCAGACGCTCCACGATTTCCCGAATTCTGGCAACCTGTTCTGCATTGGATTTCGCCAGGACGCCTTTGGACAGATAAATGCTGTCTTCCAGCCCGACCCGCACATGCCCGCCCATGGCTGCGGCGATGGTCGTCAGGGGAATCTGGTGACGCCCCGCGGCCAGGACCGAAAACTGATAGTCGGTGCCAAACAGGGCATCGGCGGTTTGCTTCATATGCATCAGATGGGACGGGTCTGCCCCAATACCACCCAGCACGCCAAACACGAACTGAATGAAGAAAGGTGCCTGGACCAGACCGCGATCGGCGAAGTGGCGCAGCATGTACAAATGGCCCACATCATAGCATTCAAATTCAAACCGTGCGCCACGGTTCTGTCCCATTTCTGTCAGGATATGAGCGATGTCGCGGGGGGTGTTTTTGAACACCAGATCATCGCTGTTTTCCAGAAATGGTTTTTCCCAGTCGTATTTCCAGTCGGTGATCCGATCAACAGCCGGATACAGGGCGAAATTCATGCTGCCCATATTCAGGGAACACATTTCCGGTTCCACCTGCAACGGGGCTTCCAGCCGCTGGTCCAGGGTCATGGTCGCGCTGCCGCCGGTGGTCAGGTTGATCACAGCATCGCTGCGTTGCTTGATGATCGGCAGGAAGGCCATGAAATGCTGGGCACTGGCGGAAGGCCGACCATCCGCCGGGTCCCTGGCATGCAGATGCAAAATCGATGCGCCAGCTTTTGCGGCATCAATTGAATTCTCCGCGATCTGTTCCCCTGTAATGGGCAGGTAGGGGGTCATGGAGGGCGTGTGTATGGACCCCGTAACCGCGCAGGTGATGATAATCTTACTCATAAAGGGGCCTCACTTACGCTGCGGCAGAGACGGGCAGATCCACCTCTTTCGCAAAATCGCCCAGCGCTTCAGTCAGGGTTGTCAGAACTTCCCCGACCTGTTCTTCGGTAATGGTCATCGGGGGGCAGACCAGGAAATGATCGCCTTCATATCCGCCGCGCGTGCGCCGGGAATAGATGATCAGTCCCTTGTCATAGGCAATCTCAACCAGCCGATCAAACGCCGCCAATTGCTTTGGCAATGGGAGCATTGTTCTGCGGTCCGACACCAATTCAAAGGCCAGCAGCAACCCCTTCCCCCGCACATCACCAATGAAGGGGAACCGATCCATCAGCTTTGTCAGGCCCGCCTTCAGCAGGTCACCCATGGCGGTCGCATTGACCATCAGGTTCTGACTTTCAATTTCTTCGATCACCGCAAGTCCTGCCGCGCAGGCCAGCGGGTTTCCTGCATAGGTGAAGCCATGGATAAAGCCGCCCTTGTCCAGCACAGGTTCCACCAGGCGCTCATGCGCAACCATCGCGCCCAAGGGGGAATAGCCTGCTGCAAACCCTTTGGATACGACCAAGATATCGGGGGCGACGTCCCAATGCTCGGCCGCAAAGAATTTCCCGGTACGTCCGCCGCCGGTCATGACCTCGTCATGGATCAGCAGCACGCCATATTTGTCACAGATTTCACGAATGCGCTGGGCATAGCCAGCCGGAGGCACCAGCGCACCGGTCGACGCGCCGCCCACGGGCTCCACGATGAAGGCCAGCACGGTTTCCGGCCCTTCCTCCAGGATTTTTGCCTCCAGCATATTGGCGTAATACAGCCCAGTCGCTGGATCATCGGCGTTCAATCCATCCAGATAGGCGCGAGGGGCCGGGATCTTTGGCATGGATTTCATCATCGGGTCGAAAGGGGCGGTCATCGGGGCATAGCCGGTCAGCGCCAGCGCACCAAGGGTGCAGCCATGATAGCTGGGCATGCGGGAAATCACCTTGTAGCGCTGGGCCTGACCAATCGCCAAAGTGTATTGCCGGGCCAGCTTGGTGGCGCTTTCAACCGCCTCGGACCCGCCGGAGACAAAGAATACCCGCTCCAGGCCGGGTGGGGCCAGGGCCGCAGTCTTGGCCGCCAGGCGCTCAGCCGGTTCCGTTTCAAAATGCAGGCGATAGCCGAAGCTGGATTTCTCCATCTGGGCGCGCATCGCTTCCAGAACGCGGGGATTGGAATGACCGATATTGCAGACCATCGCGCCGGATGACCCATCCAGATAGCGCTTTCCATCAACATCCCACATATAAACGCCCCGCGCCCGATCCAGAACCGGGCGGCGGCGACGGGTTTGATAAAACAGGTGACTCTTAGGCGGTGTGCTCATTCCTGGTTTCCTGGTAAGGCGGTGCAATCGCGACCGCGCAGATGAACGGATACTGTGTCTCCTTCGGCGAATGGATGCTGATCGATCATGTTGATGACCTGCATCTGATGTGCGCCGACACGGACGAAATAGCGCGCCGCCTGACCCTGATAGTCAACCGCTTCAATGGTGCCTTTCGCGGTGATTCCGTCCTGCGGAGCAGAACCATCTGACGACAGGGTTACCTTTTCTGCCCGAACGACAAATTTGACAGGACCTTTCCTGTCCAGCTTCGGGGCGCGGGATTTGGGAATGCTCAACCGGCCCAGATCCGGCACGTCCAATGAAACCTCCGTGCCATCCAGGTCCAGACACTGGGCCGACAGGATGTTGGATGTGCCCAGAAAGCTGGCGACGAATTCGCTGGCTGGCGTGTTGTAAACCTCTTCTGGCGCGCCGATCTGTTCGACCCGACCATTGGACATCACGACCACATGATCACTCAGCGCCAGGGCTTCGGACTGGTCGTGGGTCACAAAGACTGTGGTGACACCGATGCGGTGTTGAATGCGTTTCAGTTCCACGCGCATATCTTCGCGCAGATTGGCGTCCAGCGCGGACAGGGGTTCATCCAGCAACAGGACGTCTGGTTCGATGACAATCGCGCGGGCCAGCGCGATACGCTGCTGTTGCCCGCCGGACAAGGCCTTGGGATAGCGGTCACCAACATGGGGCAACTGCACCAGATCCAGGGCCGTTTTTACTTTCTCTTCTGCATCCGCTTTCGAGATGTTGCGATATTTCAGCCCGAAGGCGATGTTTTCTGCGACAGTTTTGTGGGGGAAAAGCGCATAATTCTGAAACACCAGACCCAGATTGCGCTTGTGGATCGGCACATCATTCATGCGCTTGCCCTTGATCTTGATTTCCCCTTCGGTGGGGTCCAGCAATCCGGCGATCATGCGCAGGGTCGTTGTCTTGCCGCAACCAGACGGCCCCAGCAAGGTCACGAAATTCCCTTCCGGAATCTCCAGCGACGTTTGATGCAGGGCAGTAAAGCTGCCGAAGCGTTTTACGATATCTGTTAGGGTGACGGCGCTCACGGGCTGTCTCCGATCTACGGGTTCACTTAGGAATTCCAAGGTGCCGGGGGTGGATCGTAACCCACCCCCGGACCTGTTTCAGGCTTAATAGCCTTTTTGGACGCGACCAAAGGTCTTGGACCAGTCCTGCTCGTTCCCGTTCCAGTAATCTGGATCGGCAAAGGTCAGGCCGGACAAGGTGCCGGTCGGGTCAAAGGCGGGCAGAGTTGGGATTTTCTTGCCCAGATCAACCTTCTGCGGGTCCAGCGCTGGCGGATAGTTCTGTCCTTCCGCGACGGCGATGGAGGTTGCCGGATCCAGCATGAAGTTCAGCAGTTCTTCACAGGCTTCCATGGGGGAGCCTTTCAGAACGAACAGACATTCCTGCCAGCCAAAGCCGTTGGGCGGATCCATATAGCCGATGTCATGACCCTGCTCCTGCAAGGCATAAATGCGGCCAGACCAGCCTTCGGTGACATAGATTTCTTCCTCTGCCAGCAGGCTCATCAGTTCAGCGCCGGAAGTCCAGTATTTCAGGGCTAGGTCGCGATGTTTGCGCACCGCATCCCAGACGGCATCCATATCCTTGATGTCATTCGGGTCCTGACCGGTTTGCAGGGCCCCCATCCAGATGCGCGTACGCCAATCGCTCCAACCGCCGATTTTGCCTTTCAGCTTTTCGTCGATCAGGATTTTGGCACCCTTTTCCTTCATCTCTTCATCAGAGATATGCTTGCGGTTATAGGCCAGGCCGGTCGTGCCATAGTCATAAGGCACGCAGGACAGCTTGCCGTCCGACACCTTGCGGAACACGTCAGATAATTTGGGAATGACGTATTGCAGGTTGGGAATATTGTCTTCATTCAGTTCGGAGCTGAGGCCCAGATTGTGGTACCGGGCATAGTCAAACACGCCGGACAGATGGGCGATGTTATATTCGCCGGGCTGGCTGGCTTTCACGCGGGACAGATATTCATCGCCCCCGCCGAAGGTGCCATCGACAACCTCAATGCCCGTTGCCTTGGTATAGGGACCAAACGCATATTCCCGGAAGGCTTCAGAGACGACACCGCCCCAGCCATCGAAACGCACCTGGCTGACTGCTGCCAGGGCCCCTTTGTTGAAGGGGGTTTGCACACCATAGGCCAGACCGGCTGCACCGATCAGACCCAGGAAACTGCGCCGATCCAAATCGCCGTTTAAATAGCGTTCGCGAAGGCGTTCATACCGTGTTGTGTTATCCATGCTCATTCTCCTGTTCAAGGTTGGGTTCATTAAGCTTTACGCGGTTCTAGCCGCCGCGTTTCATGGCCATGCGTCGGGCAATCGCTGCACCCAGCAGCGGCAGACCAACGGTAAGGGCGATCATCACGCTGCCCAGCGCATTGATCTCAGGAGAGATCGAATTGCGCAGCATCGCGAAAATCTGAGTGGGAACGGTTTCTACGCCACCGGGCTTCCAGAACAGTGTTCCCGTGATGTCGTCAAAGCTGATCGTGAAGGCAAACAGCATGCCCGCGAAGACCGCAGGCGCCAGCAAAGGCAGCGTGATCTGAAAGAAAGTCTGGATCGGGCTTGCCCCCAGGCTTAAGGCGGCTTCTTCCATATCGCGGCGAATGCCCACCAGCCGGGCCTGAACCACCAGAATGACGAAGGGCAGGGTGAAGATCACATGCCCCATCAACAGCAGGAAGAAGCTCTTGTTGATCGACAGGAAATTCAGGAACAGCAACAGGGCAACCGCCAGCACGACCTCTGGCACCAGGATCGGCGCGATCAGGCATGTGGAAATCAGGTTGCTGCCCGGCACCGTGTAGCGCACCAGCGCAAGACTGGCTAAAACACCCAATGTCGTCGATATCACAGCCGTCAGTGCACCCAACACAAGGGATGTTTGAAACGCCCGCAAGATCGCGTCGTTATTGGCCAGTTCGATAAACCAGCGGAAGGACAGGCCTGTCATCGGGAAGCTGCCGAACTGGCTGGCGTTGAAGCTTAACAGCACCACCACCGCGACCGGCAGGAACATGAACAGATAGACCAGAATGGTCCATAGGCGGATCAATGACCATCCCATCAGCCCAGCCCCTTCATCAACTGCGCCATGCCCAGATACTTGTTATAGATCAGCACCAGCGCGCCCAGTACGGCCAACAGCATCAGCGACAGCGCAGAACCCAGCGGCCAGTCCAATTGGGTGATTATCGCCTCGTAGACCAGATTGGCGAACATGGCATCGGTCGGCCCGCCCAGCACCAGGGGCGTGATATAGGTTCCACATCCAAGCACGAAGCACAGCAACCCGCCCGCCGCCAGTCCAGGCAGCGACAGGGGAAGGGTAACTTCCACGAAGCTGTTCCAGCGTGTCGCGCCCAGGGAACACGCGGCGTCTTCCAGCGACGCATCAATCCCTTCCAAGCTGACATAGACATTCAGCACCATAAAGGGCAGCAGGAAGTGAACCAGGCCCAGAACGACCGTTGCCTGATTATACAGCATCTGGATCGGTTCATCGATCAGGCCAATCGCAAGAAGCGCTGAATTCAACGCGCCAGATACGCCCAGAATGTTAATCCAGCTCATCGTGCGGATAATGTAACTGATCCAGAATGGCAGCATCAGCAACAGCAACAGGATCGCCTTGTTACCTTTGGAACGGGCGATGAAATAGGCGGCCGGATAGCCCATCAGGGCACAGACAACGGTCGTGATCACCCCGATCTTCAGCGTATAGAGCAAGATGTCGCGATAAAAAGCGTCCGACAGTGCCTCACGCCAATTGTCCAGGAAAAAGCCAACCTGATCTGCGCCTGTGGCGGTTCTCAGCCAGAAGGAATAGACCACGATGAACAGCAAAGGTACGAATAGCAGCAACGCCACAGCGGTGAGCGCTGGCGAGAGTAGAATCCAAGGCTGACGCGCTTCGCGCGCTTCTACCGACATCCCTGAGCCTCCATTTCTTATTACAGAAAAGGTTGCATGCGGTTTACTATTCAGCAAATAGATAGTTAGAATGATGACTATAGATTTGAGGAATGGTAATATGGCCCTGTATCCCAGCCCGGAACGGCTTGCCCGCGATCTTGATTGGAATCTACTGCGGACATTTCTGATCCTGGCGGAATCCAACAGTGTCACGGATGCGGCGGAACGGCTCAGCCTGAAACAACCCACCGTTTCTAATGCTTTGAAACGGTTGGAAGATCGCATAGGGAAAAAACTGATAGAGCGCTCCCCCGGGCGGTTTGAACTGACGGAAGCGGGGCGGTTGCTACAGCGGGAAGTAATCGACATTCATGGCATGATCCTGCGCCTGGGAACTGTCATGCGCGATGTCACGGATCAAGTGCGCGGTCATGTTCGCATTGCCATGGCCAGCCATGTGATCTCCCCCCTGTTTAATGATGCGCTGACAGCATTTCACACCAATCATCCGCTTGCGACGCTGCAAATTGACGTCTCTGCCAGTCGGGAGGCGACAGCCGCCGTGCTGGCCCGCCGGGCATCCATGGCTGTATGTCTGGTGAAAGATCCAAATCCGAAACTTGAATATCGGCGGCTGTATCGTGAGTATTTCGGACTGTTCTGCGGCCCCACACATCCGCTGTTCGGGCGGCTTAATCTGACAAAGCAGGATCTGGTCGGCCATTCATCGGTCAGTTTCGTGACCGATCAGATGGGGGATGCCTTGCGCCCTGTCACCTTGATGCGGGCGGCTGCCCAATTGGACGAGCGGGTTGTGGGGACGTCTGCCCATTTGGAAGAGGTGCGACGCATGATCGTCGCAGGCCTGGGGGTGGGTCCCTTGCCAATTCATGTTGTGCGGCGGGATATCGAAGACGGGTTGCTGTGGCGCATTCCCCCCTATGAGGATCCCCCGGCGATAGACGTTCATGTCTTGTGGAATCCAAAGGCCAAGATGAATAGGGCGGAAAGCGCCTTGCTGGAGTCCTTACTGGAACAGATCAATATCACGCCGATTGAGCAGCGCACCTATTTATAGGACATCTCAGGACGGGTCGTTATTGCCCAAAACGCGCAGCTGTCAGGCCGTCCATATCGATTTCCGGCTTTTTATCCATGACCAGATCCGCAACAGCACGGGCAGAACCACAGGACATGGTCCATCCCAATGTGCCATGACCGGTATTCAGGAACAGATTGTCATACCGTGTCGGACCGATCACCGGCGTGCCATCGGGCGTCATGGGACGCAGACCGGTCCAGCCTTCCGCCTTGCTGACATCTCCGCCTTTGGGGAACAGGTCACTGACGACATGGCGCACACTGTCGGTCGCATGCCCGCCCAATCGCTTGTTATAGCCAATGATTTCCGCCTGCCCGGCAACGCGGATGCGATCGCCCAGTCGGGTAATCGCGACCTTATGCGTTTCGTCCATGATGGTCGATTGCGGGGCTGCGTCGGAATCCGTGACGGGCAGGGTGATGGAATAACCCTTTATCGGATAAATCGGCAGGCGAATACCAATCGTCTTTAACAGGATCGGTGCATAGGGACCCAACGCACAGACATAGCGGTCGGNGGTTTCCAGACNCTGTTCCGTCTCCACCCCGATGATCTTACCCTTTTCGGAAACGAACCGATCGATCACGACATTGTAATGAAATTCCACACCCAGCTCTGCGGCTTTTTCCGACAAAGCCTGGGTAAAGGCACGGCAATCGCCGGTGCGGTCCGCCATCAGGCGCAGGCCCCCGACAAATTTATCGGCGACATGGCGCAGGCCCGGCTCTGCCGCGATACAGCCATCCCGGTCCAGTACTTCATAGGGCGAATTGAATTGATCCAGCACGGCCTGATCCGCCTTCGCTGCCTTGACCTGCTTTTCGGTGCGGAACAATTGCAGCGTGCCTTGGTCTCGTTGATCAAAGTCGATGGTGACCTCGTCCATCAATTCGGTCAGGGCATCGCGGCTATAGTTTGAAACCCGCACCATGCGGCTTTTGTTCAGGGCATAGGATGCCTCGTTACAATTCATCAATAATTGCAGGCACCATTTCCACATGGTCGGACTGATCAGCGGCCAGATGAACAGGGGGCGATGGCGCATGAACAGCCATTTCAGTGCCTTCAGGGGAATGCCGGGCGCTGCCCAGGGGCTGCTCATGCCATAAGACAACTCCCCGGCATTGGCGAAGCTGGTTTCCATACCGGGGCCGCGCTGGCGGTCGATGACCACGACTTCCGNCCCTTGCCGGGCCAGATAATAGGCCGTTGTGACGCCAATGACCCCAGCCCCTAAAACAATAACACGCATAACATCCCCTGATATCCAGCCTGCTGGCGCGGATCAATCGTGTGTGATTTTGTCAGAAGATGGCACAGCGCTGTGGATTTGAACAGGGGCACCCCCATGTAATAGGCGACAGGTTGAATGCCTAAACCAGACGGATGGGAGACTGCAGCAATGACCGACACGATGCGCCAGGAATCAGATGCCTTTGGCAGTATTGATGTGCCAACCGCGAAATATTGGGGTGCCCAGACACAACGCAGCCTGCAGAATTTCCGGATCGGGACGGAAACCATGCCGTTGCCGCTGATTCATGCGCTGGGCATTGTTAAGCAGGCTGCTGCCCTGACGAATATGGAACAGGGTTTGCTGGATAAGCGTCTGGGAATGGCTATTGTGAATGCCGCGAAAGAGGTCGCCGATGGTGCGTTGGATGCGCATTTCCCCTTAAAGGTCTGGCAGACCGGGTCTGGCACACAAACCAATATGAACGCCAATGAAGTCATCGCTAATCGCGCTATTGAGGAATTGGGCGGGGTTTTGGGGTCCAAAGACCCCGTGCATCCCAATGATCATGTCAATCAGTCACAATCGTCCAACGATACCTTTCCCACCGCGATGCATATTGCGGCGGTGCGCCAGCTGCACTCAGAACTGGTGCCTGCCCTGACGTATCTGCATCGCCTTTTGGCGGAAAAGGCGACCGCCTGGCAGGAGATTGTCAAGCTGGGCCGCACCCATTTGCAGGATGCGACACCCTTGACCCTGGGGCAGGAGTTTTCCGGCTATGCCCGCCAGGTTGAATTGGGATTACACCGGTTGGAGTCCTGCCTGCCGCGCTTGTATCCCCTGGCGCAGGGGGCAACGGCGGTGGGGACCGGGCTGAATTCTGCACAGGGCTTTGCGGATCGTTTTGCCGTGCATGTCTCGGAATTAACAGACCTGCCGTTTGTCAGCGCGGAGAATAAATTTGAAGCCATCGCGGCCCATGATGCGATGGTAGAAGTCTCTGGTGTGCTGAACACAATCGCGGCGGGTCTGTTTAAGATTGCCCAGGACATTCGCTTCCTGGGATCGGGGCCGCGGTCCGGCCTTGGGGAACTGATCCTGCCGGAGAACGAGCCGGGGTCTTCGATCATGCCGGGCAAGGTTAACCCGACACAGTGTGAGGCTATGACCATGGTCTGTGCTCAGGTGATGGGCAATCACATGACCGTCACCATCGCGGGCAGTCAGGGTAATTTTGAATTGAACGTGTTTAAGCCTGTGCTGATTTTTAATGTCCTGCAGTCCATCCGCTTGCTGACCGATGCCAGTCGTTCCTTTGGGGAAAACTGTATCGAGGGCCTTCAACCGGATCGGCAGCGGATATCGTCGCTGATGGCGCAATCCTTGATGCTGGTGACCGCGTTGGCCCCGCATATCGGCTATGACAATGCGTCGAAGATCGCAAAGACAGCCCATAAGAATGGTACGACGCTGCGCGACGAAGCGCTTAATTCAGGGCTGGTGACGGGCGAACAATATGACGACTGGGTCGACCCACTGGCCATGACCGGGCCAACAGACACGGCGGCTAAATAGACTTCTGGTTCACGCGTTTGGACAGGTCCTGGGCGCTTTCAACCCGTTCGGAATATCGATCCACCAGATAGTCGGAACGTCCCCGGGTCAGGATGGTGAATTTCATCAATTCCTCCATCACATCGACCATGCGATTGTAATAGGGCGATGGGGTCATGCGCCCGTCTTCGTCGAATTCCAGAAAGGCCTTGGCGACGGAGGATTGGTTGGGGATGGTTATCATGCGCATCCAGCGCCCCAAAATGCGCATTTGATTGACCGTATTGAAACTCTGTGACCCACCGGAAACCTGCATCAAGGCCAGGGTTCGCCCCTGGGTCGGACGAAAGCCGCCAATTGGGGCCAGTGGCAACCAGTCGATCTGTGTCTTCATCACGCCCGTCATCGCCCCGTGACGTTCCGGAGAACACCAGACATGTGCTTCAGACCACAACGACAATGTGCGCAATTCCTGGACCTTTTCATGGGTATCGGGCGCATCATCGACCAATGGCAGGCCGGATGGATTGAAGATTTTTACCTCTGCCCCCAATTCGCGCAAAACCATCGCCGCTTCTTGCGTCAATAAACGCGAATAGGATCGGTCCCGCAGTGATCCATACAGCATAAGTATGCGGGGTGGGTGGGTCGGCTCACCCGCATGCGCCAAACGACCGATATCAATGGGGTGCAGCTGGGGTTTCTGGATGTTGGGAAGCGTGTCGTTCATGGAGCGATAATTATGTCGCCATCTTCTTTTGTAAAGCGTGTGCCGGGCGGAACCTGCAGCAGGGGAAACACAGCCTCTGACGGGCGGCACAATCGAACACCCGTTTTCGTGCAGACGATGGGTCTGTTGACCAGAATGGGGTGTTGCACCATCGCATTCAGGATCATCTCGTCAGACACAGTTGGATCGGTCAGCCCCATTTCCTCAGCCGGTGACTTTGAAACTCTCAACGCATCGCGTGGCGTCAGGCCTGCTGCCGCGAACAATCCCAGTAATTGCTCCCGGGTCCAGCCGGTTTTCAGGTATTCAATGACAGTCGGCTCTCCCGCAAAGGCGCGGATAATCGCCAGCACATTGCGGGATGTGCCACAGTCTGGATTGTGATGGATAACAATACTCATGCGTCATTCGCCTCACTTTTAGGAGTATTGAATTGCCAGTTGCAATACGCCAAGGCCAACACGGCGGCCACCAATTGGGCGGCAATAAACCAGGGCACATCTTCGGGACGGATCCCCGCAAAGGTATCGGAAAAGGCGCGCGCAATGGTGACGGCCGGATTCGCAAAGGATGTTGACGCAGTAAACCAATAAGCGGCCGTGATGTATAAACCAACAGCCATGGCAACTGCTTCTTTCTTAACCCGGATTGTTCCTAGGATCGTCATCACCAATCCAAATGTTGCCACAGCTTCTGCAAAGCATTGCGCCCCGCCACTGCGTATTTTCTGGGAAAATTGCAAAACCTCTTCGCCAAACATCAAATGCGCAGCCCAAACGCCGACCAAGGCTCCCAGAACCTGAATGCCGACATAGCCAAGGCCCTGTTGGACGGAAATTTCTCGCTTTAAGGCGAAAACCAGGGTTACGGCCGGGTTAAAATGCGCCCCGGAGACAGGTCCGAATTGCGTGATCAGAATGATCAGGATGGCACCGGTGGGGATGGTGTTGCCCAGAAGGGCTACCGCCACATTCCCACCGGCTAGCGTTTCCGCCATAATCCCTGAGCCGACGACTGTAGCCAGCAGAAAAGCAGTGCCAACAAACTCCGCCGCCAGCTTACGAAACAGCGTGGTCACTCTTTCGTTCCGATATCATTTAGCCTCTTCTGCAGTGAAAGCTTATCGATGCTGTTTATCGGCAAAGAGGTGAAGACTGATATCCTGGAATTCAACATGCGATAGGTGTCAGAGAAGGCCAGGGCTTTCTCCGGCTCAGTCCCTTCCGCTTCTGCGGGGTCAGGAACACCCCAATGTGCAGACATTGGTTGGCCAGGCCAGACTGGGCACACTTCCGCAGCGGCATTGTCGCAGACGGTGAAGACAAAATCCATTTCCGGGGCGCCAGGCTCTGCAAATTCCGCCCAGTCTTTTGACCGCGCAAAACTTGTATCGAAATTCATTCGCTTTAACAGGTCGATGGTTTGTGGATGAACCACCCCTTTGGGGTTTGATCCTGCTGAAAATGCCTTGAACCGGCCCTGGCCAAGACGGTTCATAAGGGCTTCGGCCATAATGGACCGCGCAGAATTTCCTGTGCACAGAAACAACACATTGTAGACATGTTCACTCATGGTTTCCTCCCCAGCAAGCCCGAGCTCAGCAAGCGCAGGCAATTTCGTCGATAACAGGTTGGCAAAGTTCAGGGCGGCCGCCGCAGCAGTCTTCCATCAGAAAACTCAACAGAGCGCGCATGGCATCAAAATCGGCGAAATAGCGGATTGTGCGGCCGTGTCGTTCATTGCGCACCATCCCGGCATTCAGCAGCACGGTCAGATTGGCAGACATGGTGTTTTGTTTCACGTCCAGCAGAGACGCGATTTCCCCGGCGTTCAGCCCGTCTGATCCCGCCTTTACCAAAAGCCGAAACACATCCAGGCGGGTTTGCTGACTGAGGGCGAAAAACGCCGCGAGTGCTTTGTTTATATCCATAATTCATGAATAATGGATATATCATTTGTTGTCAATATCCGGCTCGTCGCTTCTGGCGCTAAGATGGCCCATTTCGGGGACAGAATTGTGATGTTTTTGCGAAATTTGCTGACAGTCTTGTTTGTCAGCTTCTTATATAATATATAATGTTTACTAAATCCTCAGAAAGTTTGTTTATGCGCCATCCCAAAAAGAGCTTTGGTTTCATTGTGCATGAAGTAGCCCGGTTGCTGCGGCGCGATTTCAATCAGCGCGCCGTCAATTTAGGGCTTTCTCAGGCGCAATGGCGCGCCTTGGCGTATTTGTCCCATCATGAAGGGATACGGCAGGTGACGCTGGCAGAATACCTGGAAATACAGCCCATATCATTGGGTCGCCAATTGGATTACCTACAGGAAAACGGATTAATCGAACGACGACCAGATCCCACAGATCGTAGGGCTATTCAGCTTTATCTAACCCCTGCGGCGGAGCCTGTTCTGGAACGTTTATGGGAACATGCCGCTGAAACACAAAAAGCCGCACTGAATGGAATCCCAGAGAATGAACACGACGCGCTGTTGACACTGTTGCAGCGCGTCAAACTTAATCTCCTATCAAATGACGTTATATGACATTACTAACATTGTTCACATACACAAACTTCCTTGCTAACATGGCTGTTTAGCTGCCACTGTGCCTACAGACCTTACCTGCACCGCCAGCATGCTGGCGGTGCAGGTAAGGTCTGATATCACAGCCTCAAGATGACAAACAAAACCCGGTGCCCGACATTTGGAATGAGGGAAGCATGCTGACAGTTCCCTACTACACGGTTGCCAAAACAGCGGATGTCGTTCGACCTGCAACGATCATCCGCGATACCGAGTGGGATCAAGTGAAGAGCCACAGTCTCCCTACCGGTTTCCACTATCTTGTCTATGACGGATGCAGAATTGTTGAGCCGGTCTTATTCTATCTCCATGACAAATGCGTCCGGTCCTCGAGAATTCCCTCGGTAGGAAACACACAAACAGCTTTAACCTATGACCTGTATGAGTGGTTCACATATCTAGGCTTGATTCATAGGGATTGGGACGCTGCTTGTTTCGATGACATCGAACTATATCGCGACAAGCTTTTATGCAGCAAATCACCTAAAACCGGTAAACGATATGCTGTTGCAACAGTACGCCGCAGGCTTGGCACCATCGTTGACTTCTATGAATGGGCGTCCAGACAAGGCTTGATTGAATTTGATGCGAAAGAGTTTTACGAAGAACGTATCAAACCCCGAAATTATGCAATTACCCGGATGGCGCATGTTCAATCCGGCGACAATACGGTCAAAACGAGTAAACTGCTTCCGAGAACCTATAACAGTGAAACGGCTGAGGCATTTTCTCCCGAAGCTCTTCAACGAGTGCTCGCCGAACTTGGTTCGATCCCCGGAGACAAAGCTGATCGTCGTCCATGCAGAGACCGGCTCATTGCCAGCCTTGCTGTCGCCACAGGAATGCGACTTGACGAATGCGCCAACCTCACTCTGTCGCAATACAAGAATCTCAAGAAAGATGGTAGCTACAGCAACGTCGCATTGCCTCTTTACAAAACCAAAGGCCTGAAGCCGCGCACAGTTGTCGTACCGGGCATAATCCATGATGATCTGCGACATTACGTAAAAACAGAACGGGCCCGTGCGGTTCGACGCGCGAAAACATCTGTCGAGGCTCTTTTTGTCAATCACGCCCATGCCAAAAGAAATCCGGGTGAAGCAATGACAGCTCATTCCATCTGGCGCCACTTTCAGCGCGCGGTTCTGAAAGCCGGTCTTGTATGCCCTTCCCATAAAAACGGCACAACCAGCCCCTTAGACAGACCTGAAGCCCTGCACAGCTTTCATCACCTCCGTCATACCTTTGCGGTTACCATGTATTTTGAACTGGTTCGCGCGGGCAAAGCAGAACCCTGGCTCAGCCTGCGAACATTGCTTGGCCATAGTCACATAACGACAACAATCAATACATATTTGCGGAGTGTACAAATTCGGGAAGCACTCATGACAGATACCCTGAATACGTATCTCAAGGCCCTACGCGATGGCTAGAAAGCGCATGGACAGATCTTTTCTCACGTATCGCCCGGGTGCGGCACCTGCCTTCGACAGGAACAACCTGGCCCGTCCGGAAAAGGAAGAGAGAGAATACGGGGTTATCCAAAAGCTGTCACCTGACGGAAAACTGTGTCAACTCACGCTAAACTGTCCCCGTACCGCAAAATCCAACCGCGGCAGTGCCCAGATCAATGTCAGCGACGATTGGCTGAAAGCCGAACATCTGTCTGTTCCGTTTGCTACGGCCATTTTCTCGCATATTCGCAAGTTTGGTCCCTCTACCCAGGTCAACAAGGTTCAAGCTCTCAATCGCTTCTTTGCTTTTATGTGCGAACAGGGAAAAGCACATTTTAAACTGTCGGATCTGACCACAACTCTTTTTAATGAGTACATTTTCTGGCTCGACACCCAACAGCTTACAAGCAAAACGAAAGCCGGGTTAATCTCCCCACTCCGTGTTGTATTGCACTATCTTAAACAAAATCCACAATATACAAGCGAAGTCCCTGGGGATGCTTATATCCAGCCAAATCCCTGGCCTGGAATAAACGAGCAAATTGCTCATCGACCAATTTTGGCTATCACCGATCTTGTAACGATTGAGCGCGCCTGCATCAAAGAAATGCAGACATGGATGCGCAAATGGGAAGAAGGAAACGACTTTATTAAATCAGGTAGAGAACGCCTGCAGGCGGGTGCTTCACCCACCGAGCATAGACTTGAAACATTGCTGGCAATCATTGAAGACCGCTATGGTGGCTATGTGACGAACAGCANACAATTCTTTGCTGACNGCNANGGCCGGNGACGNCAAATCGAGTTNTTCGGAGGNATNAAGGGTATTGCNCCGTGGCTGTATGCAACNAAGCGCTCTCTGGTCCCGTTTGTCGTGATGATGGCAATCAGGACNGCCTTCAATCCGGAAACCATACTGGCTTTACGAAAATCCGCCCTTCGGGNGAGNTCGTTACTTAAAGGAAGTGNCGAACTGGCNCCGAGATATCGGGTGGTCGGNGGGAAGAAACGNGCGNGAGGNGANCAGGTNCGAACCTATCCTCANGANAGCACNGAGATTGATAGCCCGATTTCCATTTTCAACAATGTCNNAAAGCTGNCCCGNCGNCTNCCAAATGCCGAGCACGATCCCGACCATGATATGCTCTTCATATTTCAGGGCAGAAATTACGGAAGGGCTCATCATTATCTCAATGCAACCTGCACCTTCCCTAACGCACTTTCTGCTTTCAGAAAAGANAATCAACTCCCTGATTTCAGCTTGTCGAACATTCGCCCCACCATCTCGGAGATTGTCAATCAACTNAGTAACGGGGATATCAAGGCACANCAGGCAATTCTCAATCATTGGCNCACAGAGACAACGGAAACGCATTATGTGTCGGAAGCGGCCCGGCACCGCAGACGGGAAACATTGGGCAATCTTTTGAACCGACGGGAACGATATATCCGGACATCTGGAAAGTCCGATGACCGTATCAATCTTCCANACAATACAGGTCGCGCCGCAACGCCGGGGTTTGAATGCACCGACCCCTATGATTCTCCTCTCGCATCCCAGNCCACAGGACAACTCTGCACCGCCTGGGGAGAGTGTCCGCTATGTCCTCGCGCCGCCGTGATCCCCGACAATTCACACGCTTTGGCACAACTGCTTCATCTCCACAATGCCATTGAGAAAGCACGTCACGATTTACCGCCAGGTCGCTGGCTATATTGGTCAACGGTACAAAAGGGCCTGGACAATTGGCTCAGCAAGTTCCCGGCCAGGAGTGTTTGGCATGAGGCCAAAAACATTCAAAGAACCCACGCCATTCTGATCGAATGACATGAACCCTATACAAACCGCTACAGCATATCATCTCATGGCAGCGGAAGATCTGCGGGAAACGAGGATCAACCGCCATTCCCGCTGGTATGATGACAGATGGTTCTTCGATAATCTGACGCCAGGTCACGACGCTGCAGCCAGCACCATACGCTGGGATTTCATCATGCCGGACGGCAGTAAATTCGTAGACCCGAAATGGGCGATATTGCTCGACGCACATCGTCGACTGGTCTGGTCACTGATTGTCGACCCAAGACAGCGGCATAGATACAAGCCGGGCTCAATGGGCAAACTCTCCCNACGGGTTCTTTATCTTGCTCGCTGGATGGGCAAATCCGGCTACGCTCATTTCGGCGCGCTTGATACCTGTGCTTTTGACCAGTATCTCGACAACCTGCTCATCGACAAGCAGAATAAAGCCAATCTCAACGCCGTGTATCTTATGGAACATCTCGCATTGCCTGTTTCTCTGGGATATCAGGCCCCTGTTCTGGCAAAGGCGGGAATTCCTGTACCGGGCAGCGCCCCCTGGCATGGCATGACAGCGTTCGAGGTCGCGAAACAGNTGGCAGGCAGGGAACAGGGATACGTCCCGCCAGTCCCCGACCCCATATTTTTGCACATAATGACCAGCGCCTTGTGCATGCTTGACGCGGCAGAGGATATTATTTTACAGGCTCGGCATTTCGCGGACACCAAAGACCTGCAGGTTGCCGAAAAACATGCACCAGACAGGAAGCATTTACGCGATCGCATGAACTCTCTGACTGACGCGTGCCTGATCCTCATCCAGGGATTGTCGGGTATCAGAGTGAGTGAANTGCTGGGACTGCAAGCCTCTGATACGCCACTGGCACAAAATGCCTTGCCCGATTGCATAAAAATTGAACCGTCGGCCAGCGGTCTTCATGAGATATTTTATCTTTCCGGTCATATCTACAAGACGACGAAAACGCCTCGCCCGGCCACCTGGGTCACCGGACTGCGCCCGGTCGGGAGTGATCACCTTCCTGTTCCGGTCAAGGCAATATCTGTCATCGAAAGGTTGTACGCCCCCTGGCGCACTCGAAGAAACATCAACGAACTGATTGTCGGTTTTAGCCGAACAAAAAGCCTGACCAAAGATGTGAAAGCCCATACTTTAAGTTGGGTCAATCGCTGCCAGAGAAGGTTCTTTGTCAGAAGCGGTGTAAAGGATTGGACTGTTACTTCTCATCAATGGCGCAAATCCTTCGCCCAATATGTCATCCGAAGCGACAGCCGCATGCTCCCGGTGCTTCAGGAGCATTTCAAACACATCAGTATGGCGATGACCGAACAGGGATATATAAATGCGGATCCAGAACTGAAACAGATCCTTGATGATGCTGCGGTTCAGTCAACGGTCTCTCTCATTGGCGAAATGATTGCCGGCAGAAAAAACGTC
>NZSA01000080.1 GCA_002696645.1 Rhodospirillales bacterium
GGAGAGAGCACCCCCCTCCCAACCTCCCCCCCTCAAGGGGGGAGGGGTAAAATATGGGGCTCCCCCCCTCAAGGGGGGAGGGGTAAAAGATGGGGCTTCCTCCCTCAAAGGATGGGTGACAGCTGTCTTGTTTTTCATGTCATTGCTCATGCGGGTAACTCCCCTTGGCTTTTCAGCCAGGCTTCGGCACAGGCCTTTGCCAGGGCGCGGACGCGGCCGATATAGGCCTGGCGTTCGGTGACCGAAATCACGCCGCGCGCATCCAGCAGGTTGAACAGGTGGCTCGCCTTCAGGCATTGATCATAGGCAGGCAGCGCGACACCGCCCGCGATCAGACGGCCACATTCATCTTCTGCATCCTGAAAATGGCGCAGGATCATGTCGGTATCGGCCAATTCAAAATTATGCTTCGAATATTCGACTTCCGCCTGATGATAGACATCGCGATAGGTCATCGTATCGTTGAAGCGCAGGTCATAGATGTTTTCCACACCCTGGACATACATCGCCAACCGTTCCAGCCCATAGGTCAATTCGGTGGAAACCGGGTTACAGTCAAACCCGCCGACCTGTTGGAAATAGGTAAACTGGCTGACTTCCATCCCGTCGCACCAGACTTCCCAACCCAGGCCCCAGGCCCCCAAAGTTGGGCTTTCCCAGTCGTCTTCGACAAAGCGAATGTCATGTTCCAGCGGATCAATGCCAATCGCCTTCAGGGAGCCGAGATACAAATCCTGACTGTTCGCCGGGGACGGTTTCATGATCACCTGATACTGATAGTAATGCTGCAGCCGGTTTGGATTCTCACCATAGCGCCCATCGGTCGGGCGGCGCGACGGCTGCACATAGGCGGCCTTCCAGGGCTTGGACCCCAAGGAGCGCAAGGTGGTCGCCCAATGGAATGTGCCTGCACCAACCTCCATATCATAGGGTTGCAAAATCACGCAGCCCTGCTTGGACCAATACTGGTGCAGTGTCAGAATGATATCTTGAAAACTGGCGCCGGTGCGCTGTGATTGGCTCATAGATCCGCCGGGACTCGTGAATGAGGTTCGATTAAGTCTGGTCCTGTCGATGCCGCCGGTTCGCGGTGCGGCGCACAATAACGACGCGACTGTCCTGAATCAACGCCGGTTTTCGGGGAAATTACACGCCTGCGACAAAATGAAGACATTCTGTCGCCCAAGATAAAATTCAGTAGACCCGCGGAGCCTCGTAACAGGTTTGTAATCGCCCGATATTCTCCGCCAACAGGGCCAGTTGGAACTTATACAGATGGGATTGGCCGGAAACGTCCTTGAACTGAACAATCGCATGCTTTCCAAAGAAAAAATCTGCAATCAACTGGTTATAGATATTGTCGGTCCAATCGATATAGTCCGGATTAACCGCCCGAGTCCGTTCGTTAAAAACCTCAGGCGATTTGCCAAACCGGTCTTCATACATTTGCGCGGTACGGGCAAAAAACAGCGCGGATCGCATATTGGGCAGCACGGCGAAGTAATGGCGGCGCGTCTCGCCCCCATCGATGGTGACATCAAATGCCATCGGCTTCGTCGGTTTATTGATTTCCGCACCATGACCGAAAATCACACGCGGATTGGTGTTATCGCTGTCGCACAGGAAAAACAGGAATGCTTTGCCATCTTCTGCAGCCAGACGCACGCCGATCAGATGGCTGTTATCAACGGGATCCTTACCATCCACCGGCACCAGAATCTGCTGACCCTGCGCCACAGCCAAACCGGCATTGCAGAAAAGCAGGCCAAAAACCCCAGCCAGCATAGCAATCAGACCAAAAAAACATCGACCCTGTATCCGCATGGACGGAAGTGTATCAAGGCCCTGCCCGCTGGGAAAGATGGCAAAAGCCCCTATATAGCGTAATTCATCGAGGTCAAAGCAATGGCCTCAGGTCCATAGGGCCAGGGTTTACCGATGGGCATAGGCAGTCTATGTCTGCGCTTGAGACTTCTTAATCTAATGCCGGAAGGAAAATTGTTTATGACCACCCGTAAAATTCGCGCGCTTCGCTCTCTCGCCCTGGCCGTTGGCCTGTCGCTCAGCGCCTCAGCCGGTGCCAGCGCGGCCCCGGATCCTGAAAACACGCTGTTGATCGATATGGATGATGGCCAGATCGTCATTGAAATGCGCCCCGATCTGGCACCGAACCATGTTGCCCGAATCAAGGAACTGACACGCGAAGGCTTTTACGACGGTGTTGTCTTCCATCGTGTGATCGAAGGGTTCATGGCCCAGACCGGCGACCCGACGGGGACCGGCATGGGCGGGTCCACCTATCCTGATCTGGATGCCGAATTCACCCAGACCCCGTTTGTTCGCGGCACGGTTGGCATGGCGCGCACCAGCGACCCGAACACCGCCAACAGCCAGTGGTTCATCTGCTTTGACGATTGCTCTTTCCTGAACGGCCAGTACACGGTCTGGGGCAAAGTGGTCGAAGGCATGGACGTGGTTGACAAGATCAAACGCGGCGCAGGGCAAAGCGGTAAAGTAAATGATCCTGATGCGATGCTGAAAGTCCGTATCGCCGCAGACGCGAAGTGATCGTAATCAGATCATAACGCCCAAAGGATTGCATTCGGACCGGCTTTCTGTGTATAACAGAACCAGTTGAGGGCAGAATGTCCTTACAAAGCCGGTCCGAAGACCGTTTTAGTGTTCCATAATTGGGAGAACCCAATGGCTGATATCGCAGGCGTCCTGGCGCTTAACCAGGCTCAATTTCAGCAAAATCTTGCCATTGCGCTGACGAAGCAAAACTTCGACACGCAAAAAGATGTGATCAATATGGTCACCGAAGCCGCCGGTACCGGCGCGCAACCCTTAAACAGCAGCGGCACAGGGCAAGTCGTCAACGTCGACGTTTGACGATTCCCAATATCCCGGCGTTCTGCAACCGGTCGGGGTCCTGTATTAGACCGGGGTGCCGAGTCTGCATGCCCTAATTTCAGTGGAATAGCCGCACCTTCATCCGTCGCTGCATGGTCCAGGAACCCACCTTCGATACCCTTCCCCTCCTTACAGGGGGCCTCTTCTTTTGCCCCTCCCCCCTTGAGGGGGGGGAGGTTGAGAGGGGGTGATCTCTCCTCCGCAATCCATGCTGATTTAGGCGAAGGCCTTGCGGCCTTGTCACCCCCACCCCAACCCTCCCCCCTCAAGGGGGAGGGAGAAGAAAGACCCGTCCTCCCCCCTCAAGGGAGAGGGAGCAGATTAAGGGGCTCAAACACAAAAAGCCCGCCGCATTCATTCTGCGGCGGGCTTTTTACGCAATTCTAAATGTAACCTTTAGCCGCGTTCGTTCAGATTGCGGACCCAGGCGGATTTTTCGCCGCTTTTCTGAGCGGGCTTTCCACCCGGACGCGCTGACTTACCGCGAAACGGCTTGTTATTGCGCTTTGGACCCGCATTCGATGTTGGGCCGGATGTGAACGGCTTTGGGCCATTCCCGCCACGACCACGGGACGGCTTGCTGCGACCCTTATTGCTGGGCGGGTTGCGGCTGAGCGCTGCCTGCGCTGCTTCCTGAGAATGATAGGTATGACTGTCATCCACTGGAATGCTGGTTTTCGTCAGCTTTTCGATCGCCTGCAGTGATTCCGCTTCATCTGCTGCACAGAAAGACAGGGCAATGCCGCTGGCCCCGGCGCGTGCCGTACGACCGATGCGGTGAACGTAGCTTTCTGCATCCACGGGCAGATCAAAGTTGATCACATGGGTGACGCCTTCAACATCGATACCACGGGCCGCAAGATCAGTCGCGACCATGACAGAAACGCGCCCCTTGGTGAAATCCGCCAAAGCCTGCTTGCGCGCGCCCTGGGTCTTGTCGCCATGGATCACGGCTGCACCGATCCCATCGGCTTTCAGCCCCTGACTGACCTTGTCTGCGCCCCGTTTGGTGCGGGTGAAGACAATCACACGGCCAACATTATCGCCTTGCAGAATCTGACGCAGCAGCGGTGCCTTGCGGGACCGGTCCACGAACAGAACCTTCTGGGCAATGCGGTCCACTGTGGTGGACTGTGGGGTGACTTCAACGCGAACCGGATCGCGCATCAGCTCATTGGCCAACACGCGGATATCGGCTGGCATGGTGGCAGAGAACAATACGGTCTGGCGATTTGTCGGCATCGTTTTAGCAAAACGGCGCACTTCCGGGGCAAAGCCCATATCCAGCATCCGGTCGGCTTCGTCCAGAACCAGGATCTGCACATCTTTCAGGCTGATCGCATTGTCTTCCATCAGATCGCGCAGACGCCCGGGTGTCGCCACCAGAATATCGACGCCACGGGAAACGATGCGGGCCTGAGGCCCCTTGCCAACGCCGCCAAAGACACAGGCCTGAGACAGGCGCATGCGGCTTGCAAAAGCGGTGATGCTGTCATTGATCTGACCGGCCAATTCACGGGTTGGGGACAGAATCAGCACGCGGGTGGTTCGGGGGGCGGGCTTGCCCTGCTGTTTTGCCAAATGCTGAAGGATCGGCAGCGCAAAAGCCGCTGTCTTGCCGGTCCCGGTCTGAGCAATGCCCAAAACGTCACGGCCTTCCAGCATTGGAGGGATCGCCTGTGCCTGAATGGGCGTCGGAATTTTGAAGCCCTGGCTGCTCAATGCACCCAGGATTGGGTCGATCAGGTTCAGGTTTTCAAAAGTCACCGCATCATTTGCGGCAACCGGGGTGTTTGGTTTTGCTGAAACGGTATCTTCATCAGAAATCGCAACAGCTGCATTAATCGTCGTCATGTATAAAGCATTCCTATCGTCCGACCGCGCAACGCAGACACAGAGCAAATGCTCGGTCGCGTACGAGACGGGACGTTCTTTTTTGCGCCCTAGGTGCGCGCAACGCCTATGGGAGAAGGTTGAGACCTGCTCACGGGTTCCGGGTGTCGAGATTGGACACCGCTGCGCGATCGTTGAGAGGTCAGCGGCGATTAGCAAACATCTGCCACGCCATTTGTGCACTGCACATAAGACGTTGTCGCCGGTAAGTCAATTAAAACCCGCAAATAGTTGGAAAAATGGCCACCGAGAGGAAATGAGCGCAAAAATAGCGCGATTTCATGCGGCAAAACTGGTGCAACACGGTTGAATGGTCATGATTGCCTGATATTGTACGCGCATCCAAATGCCGCGCACCTTTGTGCTAATGAGAAATCGCGGCGCTTTGGGGGGACCTGTATGACCGGCGCTTGCGCTCAGAGAACGGCACAGAGATCACACCGGCGATCACACCGGCTAAAAGGCGATGCTTTTCGCCTCGCCGTGATGTTTTGCGCCCAACCGACCACAAGGCCTCTTTCATCTAACCCGCTTTTAAGGGATACCGCTTCACAATGAATATTCATGAATATCAAGGCAAAGAACTGCTGCGCCGATTCGGCGTTGCCGTGCCGGATGGCAAGGTCGCCTACACGATCGATGAGGCCGTCCAGGCTGCAAACGATCTGGGTGGCCCAATCTGGGTCGTGAAATCACAAATTCACGCAGGAGGACGCGGCGCAGGCCGGTTCGCCGACGACCCAGACGGCAAGGGTGGTGTCCGCGTTTCCAAATCCATTGATGAGGTCCGCGAGAATGCCAAAAGCATGTTGGGTCACACTTTGGTCACCAAACAGACCGGCCCATCAGGCAAACAGGTTAAGCGTCTGTATATTGAAGACGGCTGTGACATTGCACGGGAACTGTATCTGTCGTTGCTGATCGACCGTGCGACCAGCCAGGTCACGATCATGGCATCCGCAGAAGGCGGGATGGAGATTGAAGAGGTTGTTGAACACAATCCGGACGCCCTGCTGAAGGTCTCCATCGATCCAGCCTCGGGCATCTCTGGCTTCCATTGCCGCAAGATCGCCTTTTTCCTGGGTCTGGAAGGCAAGCAGATCAAGAGTGCGACCAAATTCCTGATGGCGATGTATCGCGCCTTTATGGAACTGGATGCCAGCATTGTTGAAATCAACCCGCTGGTCGTGACCGGATCGGGCGACGTCATGGCATTGGACGCCAAGATGAATTTCGACGACAACGCGCTGTTCCGTCATTCCGACATTGCCGATATGCGCGATGAAGATGAAGAAGACCCGTCCGAACTGGAAGCCGCCAAGCACGAATTGAACTATATCAAGCTGGATGGCACGATTGGCTGTATGGTCAATGGCGCGGGCCTGGCAATGGCGACCATGGACATCATCAAGATCAAAGGCGGGGACCCGGCCAACTTCCTGGATGTTGGCGGGGGCGCAACGCGCGAGCGTGTGACCAAGGCCTTTAAAATCATTCTCAGCGATCCGAATGTCGAAGGCATTCTGGTCAATATTTTTGGCGGCATTATGCGCTGTGACGTTATCGCCGAAGGCGTGATCGCAGCCAGCCGCGAGGTGAACTTGCATGTGCCCCTGGTGGTGCGGCTGGAAGGAACCAACGTGGAATTGGGTAAAAAGCTTATGGCTGAATCAGGCCTGCCGATTATCTCCGCCGACAATTTGGAACAGGCTGCGATTAAAATCGTCGCTGCCGTGAAGGAGGCGAACTGATGGCCGTTCTTATCGACAAAAACACAAAGGTAATCTGCCAGGGCTTTACCGGTGCACAGGGAACCTTTCACTCTGAACAGGCCATTGCTTATGGCACGAAGATGGTTGGCGGCGTAACGCCGGGTAAGGGTGGCACATCCCATCTGGATCTGCCCGTCTTCAACACAGTGGAAGAAGCTGTTCATACGACCGGCGCGAATGCGACCGTAATCTATGTGCCGCCTCCCTTTGCAGCGGATGCGATCCTGGAAGCCATTGATGCCAAAATCGCCCTGGCGGTTTGCATCACCGAAGGCATTCCTGTGCTGGACATGGTCCGCGTGAAACGCGCGCTGGTCAATTCCAGCACCCGCCTTGTCGGGCCGAACTGCCCTGGCGTGATCACCCCTGACGAATGCAAGATCGGCATCATGCCCGGTCACATTCACAAGCGCGGCAAGATCGGTGTTGTGTCCCGGTCGGGCACCCTGACCTATGAAGCCGTGGCGCAAACCACAGCCACTGGCCTGGGTCAGACAACCTGTATCGGGATCGGCGGCGACCCCGTGAATGGAACAAACTTCATCGACTGTCTGGAAATGTTCCTGGCGGATGATGAGACCCAGGGCATTATCATGATCGGGGAAATCGGCGGCACCGCGGAAGAGGAAGCAGCCGAATTCATCAAACGCTCGAAGGTGAAGAAGCCGATGGTTGGCTTCATTGCGGGTGTGACAGCCCCTCCCGGAAAGCGCATGGGCCATGCGGGCGCCATCATTTCCGGCGGGCAGGGCACGGCGGAATCGAAACAGGAAGCCATGCGCAGCGCTGGAATTACTGTTGCCGAAAGCCCGTCTGCGCTGGGGTCCAGCATGTTGAAAGTAATGGGTGGCTGATTTCGATGGCGGGGGCGGGCAATGGCTTCGCCCCCGTTGCACCGAAATTGCATATTTCTTTTAGAGTGGGAGCAGTCAGGGCATGACGTATATCGGCGAATCTTCCCAACTTTTCGGCGCGAATGAGACCTATATCGCCGAACTCTATTCAAAATGGGCCATCGATCCCAATTCGGTTGATCCCGGTTGGGCAGATTTCTTTGAAACCCTGGAACCAGGGGATGTGGATCTGCAAGATGACCATAAGGGGCCAAGTTGGACCAAGCGCAAGACCGCCGTCATGGGCCAGGCAACCTCCGGCCAAGGGGCAAGCCTTTCTGACTATCTCAGCGATCCTGATCTGAAACAGGATGCCCTGCATCAATTGCTGGCCGCTATCAAGGGTGGCGGCGTCGCCGCAAGCGGCAGCGACCAGATTCGTCAGGCGACCCTGGATTCAATTCGTGCCCTGATGCTGATCCGCGCCTATCGCATGCGGGGCCATATGGCCGCTAATCTGGACCCGTTGGGTCTGGAAAAACGGGGCGACCATCCGGAACTGGACCCGGCCAGTTATGACTTTGAAGAGCGGGACTATGATCGCCCCATCTTCATCAATTATTATCTGGGTCTTGAATCTGCGACCCTGCGTGAAATCATCAAGATCTGCCGCCAAACCTATTGCGGCAATATTGGCGTTGAATTTCTGCACATCCAGGACGCCGAAGAGAAATCCTGGATTCAGGAAAAGATTGAAAGCAGCCGGAACCGCAAGGATTTCACCGATCTGGGACGCCGCACGATCCTGGAACGCATGACCCATGCGGATATGTTTGAAACCTATCTGGACACAAAATATCGCGGCACCAAGCGATTTGGCCTGGATGGCGCGGAAAGCCTGGTTCCGATGATGGAGCAGATTTTCAAGCGCGGCGCGCAATTGGGCATGGAAGAAGCCGTGTTG
>NZSA01000081.1 GCA_002696645.1 Rhodospirillales bacterium
GACATCCACGGTCATTTTCCACAATGGCTAGACTTCAAATGCATCCGAATGTCGGGCCTGGTGGACAGATTATCGCAATTCTATCCATCATATTGGCTTTGGGGATTTCCACCCATGTCGTTTTCATCGGTGGGGGAACGCAATTTGTGTGGCCCTATCTGATGATGATGCCAATTGCCCTGGCGGGTATGATTTTCAATATGCCAGGCGGTATTCTGGTGGGATTGATTGCGGCTCTACTTCTGGGGCCGTATATGCCATTGGATGTGGCACGGGGCCTGCCGCAAACGACCGAGAATTGGATCATACGGTGCGCCTTCTATGTTTCGATTGGCACATTTGTTGGCATCGTAGCGGCGCTATTGAACGCCGAGAACAAACGCGTCAAAGGCCTGGCAGAGATTGATGAGTCGACCGGCCTGCAATATGCCAGCAAATTCAGTATCCATGCGGCACCTTACAAAAAAGTGCCTGAAAAATATATTGTCTGTGTCATCAGCATCCGCAATTACTCTGACATCCAGGCAGTCTTTGGGTTTATGACGGCCAAGGCGTCGGCGATTCAGGTATTTACAAATTTTCAGGAACGATTGCTCGATGATACGGCAACGGTCTTACATATCAGTTCCACGGCGATTGGCGTTGTTCGTCCCGGATCATTGCTGGAAGGCGCTGATTTCTTGTCGGCTCTTGCCAAGGCCATTCCGCGCTATATCCGGATCAACAATGTGCGGCTTCCGGTGCGTCCGGCAATCGGGGTAGCAGAGGTTGAGAGCAATGACCTGAATCAACAGGCCCCTTTTGATAAGGCGCTTTTTGCCTGTGAAAAGGCGGCAACTGAAATTCATGGGGTTGCCACGTTTGATGCGGCTGATTTATTACAACGCCAAAGTAATCTTTCCCTGATGGATGATCTGTATAAGGATCTTGATCAGGGTGGATGCCTGTCGATGCATTATCAGCCTAAACAGTCCCTTCAGGATAACATGATCTACAGCGCCGAGGCGCTGATCCGCTGGAACAGTCCCAAGCATGGCTATGTGCCGCCGGACCGGTTCATTCCTTTGGCTGAAAAGTCAGGCCTGATCAGTGGCGTCACCAAATGGGTGCTCAGTCAGACCGTTCAGGAACTGGAGCACTGGCGAAAGGTGGGGATACCGATTGATATGTCGGTGAACCTTGCCGCCGATGATCTGGTGGATGAAGAGATCCTGGATATTCTCCATTCATTGCCAAAGCGCCTTGGCAGCGCGTTCAACGGGTTGGAACTTGAGCTGACGGAAACAGGTTTGGTCAAGGATTTCGAGGCGACAAGCCGTGCCCTGGAAGATCTCAGAGCAATTGGCTATAAAATAGCGATTGATGATTTTGGAACGGGATATTCGTCGCTGCAACAGTTCAAGCGGATCGACGTCAATACGATCAAGATCGATCAGTGCTTTATCACGGATCTATTGGAATCAGAGGAATCCCAGGGAATCGTATCGGCCTCAATTGCCATGTGTCGGTCGCGCAACATCCAGACGGTGGCAGAAGGGGCGGAAGACGAAAAGGTCGTCACGCTTCTGCGCGACCTTGGTTGCGATTTTGTCCAGGGCTATGCGATCGCAAAGCCGATGCCGGCGGACGAATTCCGGGCATGGTTGTTCACGCAAAGCTTTCCCGGCTCTAAAAAACTTGGATAGCAGGCGCTTTACCGCAGCACCCGTGCGCGCAAGGTTCCTGGCAGGGTTTTGATTTCCGCAACAATGTCCATTGCATCGGCGACCCGTCCTTCCGCATCCAGCACGACATAACCGATTTCCCCTTCGGTCTGATAATGCTGGGCGGCGATGTTCACATTCCGATTGGCGAAAACATCGTTCAGACGGCGCAGTTCACCCGGCAGATTGCGCTGAACCTGAATGAAGCGGGTAACGTCCTTGCGCGGCGGCAATTGAACCTGTGGGAAGTTAACCGCCCCGACGGTTGAGCCATTATTCGCATATTCTGACAGTTTCCGGGAAACTTCCTCTCCGATCCGCTCCTGCGCTTCCAGTGTGGACCCGCCAACATGCGGGGTCAGGATAACATTATCCAGGCCCTGCAGGGGGGAGGTGAAGGGTTCTGCATTGGAAGGGGGTTCGACCGGAAATACGTCAACCGCTGCGCCTGCCAGATGGCCGGATTTCAGGGCGTCGGCCAGGGCATTCAGATCCACGACCGTGCCGCGCGCATTGTTGATGAAATAACTGCCTGGCTTCATCTTCGCAAACTGCGCCGCCCCGATCATATCCTTGGTCTGGGGCGTTTCCGGGACATGCAATGAAACGATATCGGCCTTTTCCAACAGGGCATCCAGGCTTTCCATCGGATGGGCGTTACCGTGACTTAACTTGTCGGTGTGATCGTAATAGATCACCTGCATCGCCATGGCTTCGGCCAGAACCGCCAACTGTGTCCCGATATTGCCATATCCGACGATGCCCAATGTCTTGCCGCGCAATTCCATACTGCCCGTCGCGGACTTATCCCAGGTTCCGGCGTGAGCGGCGGTGGAGCGTGGAAAGGTCCGGCGCAACAGCATGACGCTTTCCGCCAGGGTCAGTTCAGCCACGCTGCGGGTGTTTGAAAACGGCGCGTTGAATACCGGGATGCCGCGCCGCTGCGCCGCATCCAGGTCAATTTGATTGGTCCCGACAGAAAAACAGCCGACAACCCGAAGCTTTTCCGCCTTGCTGAGGATTTCTTCCGTCACCTGACTGCGGGACCGAATACCCAGAATCCGTACATCATCGGCCAGCGCCTCTGACAGCGCATCGCCGGTCAATGCCTTGGTCAACCGTTCAACCTTGCGAAACCCAAAGCCAGTGAAATGATCAACTGCGCGTTCGGAAATACCCTCCAGCAGCAGGATTTTCGATTCGGCGATGTCCAAAGGCAATGGTTCCAGTATCGACATAGCGGCATATCCTTCATAAATCACGACTTGAATGTCGCGCTTCTATCGCACTCGCCGCAGGCTCACAAACCCCTTCTTGTCGCAGGCGCATTCTAACCGTAAACAGAACTCCATTTCGAATTGCGAAATGAGGCTGGGAGACGGCGGTGCCATTACATAAACATGCATCAGGTATGGATCGGTTGACGGGGCTTGGGTTCATTCTGGCGCTGGGATTATGGGGTGCTGGAGTGACGCTGCCCGTCCTGCATGTCACGGAATTGTTCATGTTCCAGAATGATGTGTCCCTGATCGGGATCGTCAGCGGGTTGTTTCAGCAGGATGAAACGGCAATTGGCGTTCTGGTCTTGATTTTCACGCTGGTCCTGCCCCCGGCAAAACTGATCATCGGTTATGGCCTGTGGCGGTTCACCGAAGGATCCGGCATTGCCGCACGCCGGGGCATCGCGTTTCTGGATGCGATTGGGAAATGGACGATGTTGGATGTGCTGGTCCTGGCTGTCGTCGTTGTGACACTGAAATCCAGTTGGGTGGCAGAAGTCGAAGTCGCGCCGGGCCTGTATTTCTTTGCCACCTCTGCCATCCTGGCCGTTGCCGCAGGCCTGGGGCTACGGCGCGCCCATCGTGGGCAGTCAGATAAAACTGCTTAATGCTTTCAGCACAGACAGGACCAATAACAGGGCAAAGAAAATATTTACGACCCGGCTGAGGGTTGGATTTTGCAGATATCTTGCCAGCAGGGATCCGAATAACAGCCAGGAACCACTGGCGATTGCCGCCATGATCAATAAGGCGATAAATTTCAGCCCCCCATCCAGTACCGGCTGTGTCGGCACGATGGTGTGACTGGCGCATAACGCCCCAAACACGGCGAAGGCTTTGGGGTTGGCGACAGCGATGATAAATCCGGCTGTGAATTTGGGGCGACTTTCTGTGTCACGTTTCAGACTGGCAACCGGTGCTGTGGCAATCCGATAGGCCAGGTAGAGAATGTAAATCGCGGCAAGCCCTACCAAAGCTGGTTTGACGCCTGGTATGGCGAAGAAAACGCTGGTGATGCCCAGCACGACGATCAGAAGAACCGACACTGTGCCAATAACAATACCCACCCAATAGGGGACTGCCGCCCGCAATCCATAAGCCGATGCCATGGCAGACACCCCCAAAACAGCCGGTCCCGGACTGAGCATTAACGGTATGGCGGCCAGCCACAGGCTGATCAGATCTGATAACATTTGTCATTTCCCATTGCAGTGCACAGTATTCATGGCCTATTTCGGAAAGGGCGTCTTGAACAATTGTGCAGCGGGTGCGACGTGGCGCGAGCGGAGAAAAGTTGGATTAAGACGGGATTTGCATATGGCAGCCTACAATGGACGCATGCCTATTTCCAGGACGTTGCATTCTCCCCGCATCGCCATGATACGTATACGATTGGATGCACGGAAATTGGTGTCCAGAGTTTCGAATACCGTCGTGAAACGTGGCACGCGATGCCAGGGGATATCTTCGTCATACATCCAGATGAATTGCATGACGGACGTTCCGGCGACAATACGGCGTTCGGGTACCGGTCATTTGTCGTGTCCCCTCAGGATATCGCCGCAGCGCATGGTGTAGACTGGTTACCATTCAACAAACAGGCTGTGACGCAAGATCCCGCTCTACGGTTGGCGGTGCTGGAGATGTTAGCCCTTGCCGATACTCCGGATCGGGCGGCGAAGGATTTCGCGGCGGTGGATGCCATGGTGGCGCTGGCGGGCGCCTTATTTCAAAACAGCGATAATATGCGGCGGTTTCGTGCTTCCAAGTCATCACAAATAGAAGCGGTGATTGTTCAGCGGCTGCATGACCGGCTGAGTGACGCGCCGACACAGTCCCACCGCATGGCACAGGTCGAAAGAGACAGTGGTTTAGACCGTTTCACCCTGGCGCGGATGTTTAAGCGGCGCTTTGGCACCAGTCCGTATCGGTTCCTCATTCAGCGCCGCCTGGAGGTTGCCAAGGACCTGATGCGGGATGCTCTGCCATTGGCGCATGTCGCTGCGGCTGCGGGATTCGCCGATCAAAGCCATTTTACCAGACAATTCCGCGCTACCAACGGCCTGTCTCCGGGCCAGTGGCGCAACCTGTATTGCGGCAATGCGATGGTGGCTATTGGGTCAGGATAACCGGGCCGGGTGTTGTGCGCTGTTGTGGTGATGGTGGTTGGGGCTGGGAGATAAAGCCCTGTGATCCGGTCGTTGTTTTTTCCGCGGTGCGTCCAGCCGGGGCCACGACCACATCCACTTCAACCCCACTGGTCAGCGGCAAAATGCGAACAGTGGCGAATCGATCCCCCTTAACATAGGTGATCGAAGTGCGGCGTGATCGTACGATCGCAGTTTCGACCCAGCCGTATTGCGGCATGTTCTGGCGCATGAACTCGACAATCTGGACTGGTTGGCTGGCATCGCCGACCAAAACAACCTGCCCAGTCCAGGACAGATCATCGCCAACAATAACCGTATCCGTCAGTACAACTTGAGAGCCGGGCGGGACCGGAAGATCGGGGATTGTCAACACGTTGGGGGGCAACTCCCCCTCTGGTGCCACGGCGGTACGGTCGCTGGGCGATACCGCTTGGACACCCGCGGTTGGCCCCCGGTCGCTGGAAATACCCATATTCCCGCCGACGCATCCCACTAGCCCGGAAAGGCAGACACCTGCGAATGCGACCCTTAGCGGTATTCTGCTACGAGACAACATGGATTGTGACTTATCCGTCTTTTTCATCACTCTCCGCCGGTTCAGTGAACTCATAGTATCTGTTTGTTGGAATAACTGACGCAACAGGACCGTGATTCGGGCAGTTACAGCAACGTGTTTTGTCAGGGGGCCAGGTTGTTTTTCATCAGAATGGCCCGCGCGCGTTCCAGATCCTCTGGTGTGTCCACGCCCAGAGGCACCGTCCTCACCAGGGCGACATCAATTCGCATCCCGGCCTCCAGGGCACGCAATTGCTCCAAACGCTCCCGTTGCTCCAGAATACCGGGTGGTAATCCCACGAATCTGGCCAGGGCCGGGCGGCGAAATGCGTATAAGCCAATATGGTGATACAGCGGACCATCCCCCCACGGGGCCGTCGCACGGGTGAAGCTCAGTGCCCGGGCGATTGTAAAATCCAGATCTGAAACCTCTGGGAAACCGGCAATGACTTTCACAACATTAGGATTGGATCGCTCTTCCTCCCGGTCGATGACGGCTGCGATGGTCGCGATATCCACCCCATCCGATTGCTGAATCGGAGCCATTGCGGCGCGAATCGATACCGGATCCAATGTTGGCAGGTCACCCTGTACATTTATGATAACATCATGCTGCCCATCCGGATCAAGGCGGCAAACCGCCTCATATATCCGGTCAGACCCTGAAGGATGGGCGGGATCGGTCAGGATGGCGGTATAGCCGGCCGCCTGTACCGCATCATATATTTCCGGGTCACCCGCAGCGACGGCGACTGGCCCCAAATCAGCTTCCAGCGCACGTTCTATGCACTGCACAATCATTGGCTTTCCGCCGATATCGGCCAAGGGCTTGTTTGGCAGACGGGTCGACGCCAGGCGCGCGGGGATCAGAACAATTGGATTATTTGACATGGAATCAGGTTCCTGGAACACAAAAACTGGGTGATTTGAATACTGCGACGACGCGCCGCTTATTGGTACCGTTGATTATCGGGTTCGGACAGGATATATCGCTCCCCAGACTTGGCAATCTCATCACGAGACTGGTTTGGGCTAGACTGTACGGGCACTGTGGTTAAAGTGTGTGGGGTTAGACGATAAACGCAGATACAGGTCGGCGAATGTCGGCAATTATCGGGGATCATCAATGAAACAAGATGCGCTTTTCATCAACAAGATTTCCGCAGCAGTCCTGACGGCTGGCCTGTTGGCCATGGTTTCCGGGATTTTAGCGGAGTCATTGTATCATGTGGAATTGCCGGAAGGCGTCGAAGGCCAGGCCTTTGTGATCGCGGAGCCGACAACGGGCACGGAGGTGGCGGCGGCCGCAGAACCGGCTGAGCCTGCAGGACCTGGCGACATTTTGCCAATGTTGGCATCTGCCGATATTGCTGATGGTGAAAAAGTCGCAAAGAAATGCGTCGCCTGTCACAATTTTGAAGAAGGCGCCGGCAGCAAGGTCGGCCCGGATCTTTATGATGTTGTGATGCGCAAGAAAGCCAGCGTCGATTTTAGTTACTCCGCTGCTTTCCAGGCACTCGATGGGGAGTGGGATTATGATGCGCTGAACCATTTCCTTTATGCCCCGACGGATTATGCGCCGGGCACGAAGATGAGCTTCCGTGGTGTTCGGAAAGACGAAGATCGCGCAAATCTGATCGCCTATCTGCGGACTTTGAGTACAAATCCAGCCCCCCTGCCGTAAGCGGTCGGTGTTGCTGAGAATCATACGGGCGGCGAGGCATCCTTCGCCGCNCGTTTTTTTACCCGACTGCTATCGGCTTTGATGAGGGAAAACCGTGACTGGTATCGAAAACATGGAACGCTGCCCTGAAGAATGGATTGCCCTTGCACATCGATTGGCAGATATCGCCCGGCCGATTGCACAGCAGTATTTTCGCACGCCATTGGATATTGTTTCCAAGGCGGATGACAGTCCCGTCACGATCGCGGATCGCTCAATTGAAGCGGCGATGCGCGCAGAAATCGAAAGAACCTTTCCAGACCACGGAATTCTGGGGGAGGAATATGGCTCCACCCGGTTGGATGGGCCTGCCGTGTGGGTTCTGGATCCAATTGATGGTACCAAAGCCTTCATTTCCGGCATGCCGTTGTTTGGCACTCTGATCGCCTGTTGCGTCGATGGTGTGCCTATATTGGGCGTTATTGATCAGCCAATTCAGGAAGAACGCTGGATCGGGGCCCTGGGCTATCCCACGACCTATAATGGCGCGGCTGTTCAAACATCCAAGAAATCTGATCTTGATAAGGCCATATTCTATACGACAGATGCCGACTTCTTTCTGAACGGCCCTAATGAGGACGGTTTCTTGGCAGTGAAAGATGCGGTGGCTTTGACCCGATTCAGTGCTGATTGCTATGCGTTCGCGCTGATCGCGTCTGGATCGATAGATCTGGTCATTGAAACCGGGTTGAAACCCTATGATTACTGCGCCCTTGTGCCGGTGATTGTCGGCGCGGGGGGGACGATGACAGATTGGAACGGACAGCCACTAACCATTGATTCAGACGGCAGCGTCATCGCGGCATCTGGCACACAGTTGCGGGACGCGGCCTTGCGGGCGTTTTTGCCCTGATAGTGTCCACTGCAAGGCAATTCTAAGGTATTCGCGCCGCAACGCTTGCGCTTTTGATGATCTGCGCCACATTAATGTCCTAAGTCGGATTGAATAACGGCAGCACCGGGAGACTTTGGATATATGCTGTGTACCCTGAAACATGCTTGTTTCGCCTTTTTTCTAATTGGATATGCTTTTGGACCGTCGGTCGGACATGCACAAGAGGTCGTCCGTTCCCATGGTTGGGCAATTCACAGCCAGATTAAGTATCCCGGAGATTTTAAGCATTTTGACTATGTAAATCCGGATGCGGCCAAGGGCGGGACGGTGGTGTTTGGTGTGCCAGACACATTTGATTCCCTGAACCCCTTCATCATTAAGGGCAATCCTGGGGCGGGCAGTTCCGCCATATACGATACCCTGATGACGACCAGCATGGACGAACCCAACAGTGAATATGGCCTGCTGGCAGAGTGGATTGAGGTGGAGAGTGATGCACAAGGTGTGATCACCGATGTCCGGTTCAAATTGCGCGATGCCGCGCGGTTCCATGATGGGGTTCCGGTTCGCGCCAGCGATGTAATATGGACATTCAATACACTGCGGGAGAAGGGCAGCCCGCTGTATCGCTATTACTATGCCAATGTTGAAGAAGTCACAGCCCTGGATGACTTGACTGTACAGTTTCACATGGTGCCTGGCGAGAATGTGGAAATGCCGGTGATCCTGGGCCAGTTGCCTGTTCTGCCCGAACATTACTGGAAAGATAGAGAGTTTGATAAAACCACCTTGGAGCCGCCTTTGGGGTCCGGTCCGTATAAAATTAGCGCGGTGCGCCCCGGTCAATCCATTGCGATAGAGCGTGTGCCGGATTATTGGGGCAAGGATCTGCCGGTGAATGTTGGGCAGAACAATTTTGATACCATCCGATACGAGTATTTTCGCGACCGAACGGTTATGCTGGAGGCGCTGAAGTCAGGCACTATAGATTGGCGGTCAGAGAATTCATCGAAGTTCTGGGCGACTGCCTATGATGTGCCTGCGGTAAAAGATGGTCGCCTGATCAAGCGTGAATTTACCCATGAACGCGGGACCGGCATGCAGGGCTTTGTCATGAATACCCGCAAGTCTATTTTCTCTGATGTCAAAGTACGTGAGGCACTGACCTATCTGTGGGATTTCGAATGGGTCAATAAGACCATCATGTATGGCGCGTATACCCGTACCGACAGCTATTTTGAGAATTCTGATCTGGAAGCGACGGGATTGCCTGGACCGGAAGAATTGAAGGTCCTGGAGCCGTTGCGCGATCAGTTGCCGCCACGTGTGTTTACGGAAGATTATCAGCCGCCCGTCACTGATGGGTCCGGGAACAGCCGCCAGCAATTGCGCACAGCCCTTGAACTGCTGAAAGAAGCAGGATGGGACATCAAGGATGGTGTCCTGACGCAAACGTCTACAGGCGCGCCATTTGAATTCGAAGTACTGTTGAATCAGGACCTGTTCACCCCCCATACCCAGTCATTGGTACGCGGTGTCGAACGACTGGGCGGCAAGGTTTCCATTCGTGTCGTCGATGCAGCCCAGTATCAGTCGCGGGTGGATAGTTTCGATTTTGATATGATCATCGGCAGCTGGGGGCAGTCTCATTCACCCGGCAATGAACAGCGTGAATTCTGGAGCAGCGCAGCGGCGGATCGACAAGGCAGTCGCAACACAGCCGGGATCAAGAACCCCGCAATTGACACCTTGATTGAAGAGCTGATCGCATCCCCCAGCCGGGATGTGCTGGTGGCGCGGACGCATGCGTTGGATCGTGTTTTGTTGTGGAATTTTTATGTTATTCCCATGTTTCACAGCAAGGTCGACCGAATTGCCTATTGGAACCGGTTCGGCTTTCCGGAGAAAACGCCAATGCAGGGAACATCCCCTAATTTCTGGTGGGTTGATGCGGACCTGGATGCGGCCCTTGAACGCAACGGGCGTAAGTGAACCGCGATGATCTGCTTGGTCGTGATCACGTTGATTAGGGATTAACCCATATGTACGCGTACATCCTGCGCCGATTGCTTTTGGTCATCCCGACCCTGTTCGTGATCATGCTGTTGAATTTTGCCGTTATTCAGGCAGCACCCGGCGGCCCGATCGATCAGATCATCTCTCAACTGAAGGGGAATGCTCCCGGTGCCCTACAGCGTGTCTCTGGTGGGGCTGGGGATCTGGCAGGCGGATCTGAAAACAGTGCAGCCACCAGCGGGGACAATCAAACCCGCGCATCCAGGGGCTTGCCGCCGGAATTCCTGGCGCAATTGGAGGCTCAGTTCGGCTTTGACAAGCCCTGGTACGAGCGCTTTTTCACGATGATTGTGAATTATCTGCAGTTTGATTTCGGCACCAGTTACTTTACCGATCGCACGGTGATCGATCTGATTCTGGACAAAATGCCGGTTTCAATTTCATTGGGGCTGTGGACCACGATCATCACCTATCTGGTTGCGATTCCGTTAGGGATCCGCAAGGCCATCCGGGAAGGCAGCCAGTTTGATGCATGGACATCCGCGGTTCTGTTCGCTGGATATGCCATCCCCAATTTCCTGTTCGCCGTCTTGTTGATCATCCTGTTCGCGGGGGGGCAGTATTTTGATTGGTTCCCGCTGCGGGGTCTTGTTTCAGAGAATTTTGACGACCTGACTCTGTGGGGCAAAATTGTTGATTATTTCTGGCATCTGGCCCTGCCATTGACGGCCATGATTGTCGGGGCCTTCACCACGCTGGCAATGCTGACCAAGAATTCTTTTCTGGAAGAAATAAACAAGCAATATGTCATCACCGCGCGCCAGAAGGGTCTGGACGAAGGACGCATTCTGTACGGTCATGTCTTCCGCAACGCGATGCTGATCGTTATTGCGGGATTTCCCGCAGCCTTCATTTCCATCCTGTTTACCTCCTCTTTGCTGATTGAGGTTATTTTCTCCCTGGATGGGTTGGGGGCCCTTGGTTTTGAAGCGGCGATCAACCGGGATTATCCGGTCATGTTCGCCACATTGTATATGTTTACCCTGCTGGGCCTGATCATGGGGCTGGTCGGTGACTTGATGTATGTCGCGGTGGACCCCCGCATAGACTTTGAAAAGCGGGAGGGTTGATCTGTGTCACAGGCCACTGGTTCCCCGCAAGCAGACACCATCCCCCGCTATAGTTTTCTGGGTATGCGGGTGTCGCCCATCACCCGCAGGCGTATCGATCATTTCAAGAATAACAGGCGGGCCTTTTGGTCGATGATCCTGTTTCTCGTGCTTTTTGTCTTTTCATTATTTGCGGATGTGATCGCCAACAATAAACCCATTCTGGTCTATTATGATGGCAGCTTTTACGTCCCCATTGTGCAGCAGGTGCCAGAGACCACCTATGGCGGTTTTTTTGAGTCCGAGGCGGTCTATACCGATCCCGCAGTGCAGGACCTGATCCGGGAAAAGGGATGGTATCTGATGCCCTTGATTCCCTATGGCAACAATACGCCGGCCTATGATCTGACCGGCCCTGCGCCGACGGCACCGGATTCCAATCATTGGCTGGGTACCGATGACGAAGCCCGCGATGTTGTTGCTCGCCTGATCTATGGTTTTCGCATTTCAGTTCTGTTTGGTCTGGCCTTGACGGCGGTCAGTTCCGTGATCGGGATCGCGATAGGCCTGATCCAGGGCTATTTCGGTGGATTGATTGATCTGTTGGGCCAGCGCGGGATTGAGATTTGGAGCAGCCTGCCGACCCTGTATCTGTTGATCATCCTGGCCTCTATTGTGGAGCCGAATTTCTGGTGGCTGTTATTGCTGATGATGCTGTTTTCCTGGCCGGCGCTGGTCGGCTTGGTGCGGGCGGAAACGCTGCGAGCGCGCAATCTTGACTATGTGCGTGCGTCAAAGGCGTTGGGCGTTGGCAATCGAACCATCATGCTGCGCCATATTTTGCCCAATGCCATGGTGGCGACCATCACCTTCTTGCCCTTCATCACGACGGGGTCGGTGACGACCCTGACGGCCTTGGATTTTCTGGGATTTGGCCTGCCGCCGGGATCGGCATCCCTGGGGGAGCTTATGAAGCAGGGTAAGGAAAACCTGCAGGCGCCCTGGTTGGCCTTGACGGGCTTCTTTACCATCGGGATCATGTTGACCTTGCTGGTATTCATCGGGGAGGGTGTGCGCGACGCCTTCGATCCCCGGAAAACTGATACTAAAACAGCTAAATAGAAACAGGCACAGCCATGACCCCTACCGACGACACTCAGGCTCAGCCGCTTTTGACAGTCGAAGACCTTTCTGTCGCGTTTCAGGTCCCAGGTGGCACGATAGAGGCTGTGCGTCATGTTGGGTTTTCCATTCACAAGGGGGAAACGCTGGCTTTGGTGGGGGAAAGCGGGTCCGGGAAATCTGTAACCGCGCTGTCGATCCTGCAATTGCTGTCCTATCCAGCCGCCAGCCATCCCAATGGTCGCATTCTGTTTAAGGGCAAGGACCTGCTGGGCGCGGCGGAACCCGAATTGCGCGAGGTCCGGGGCAATGCCATCGCAATGATCTTCCAAGAACCGATGACCAGCCTGAATCCGTTGCATACCGTGGAAAAGCAAGTTTCCGAAGCACTGATCATTCACAAGGGCTATAACCGGGCGAAGGCTCGCCCGCGGGTGCTTGAACTGCTGGAAAAGGTTGGGATACGCGATGCTGAAAGCCGGCTGAGTGCCTATCCTCATGAATTATCAGGCGGGCAGCGCCAGCGGGTGATGATCGCCATGGCGCTTGCGAATGAGCCAGACCTGTTAATCGCCGATGAACCGACGACCGCGCTGGATGTCACAATCCAGGCGCAGATCCTGAAACTGTTGAAGGACCTGCAACAGGAAACCGGCATGGCGATGCTGTTCATCACCCACGATCTGGGGATCGTGCGAAGCATCGCCGACCGGGTTTGCGTCATGCAACAGGGGGAGATTGTGGAGACCGGCAATACCACCGCCCTGTTCCAGTCCCCGCAGCATGCTTACACACAGGCGCTGTTGGCAGCCCAACCAACGGGGAAGAAAGAACCCGTTGCGCCAGGCGCGCCGCTGATCCTGAAAGGCGATGGGGTCAAGGTCTGGTTCCCGATCAAGAAAGGGCTGATGCGGCGCACCGTGTCCCATATCAAGGCCGTAGATGGCATCGATGTCACAGTCCATGAAGGTCAAACGGTTGGCGTTGTGGGGGAAAGCGGGTCGGGCAAGACAACCCTGGCAATGGCGCTGTTGCGCCTGATTTCGTCTCAAGGCGGGATTGCCTTTGAGGGGGTGCCTATTGAGGCTGTGGATGGCCGCGCCCTGCGGGGCCTGCGCCGCCGCATGCAGGTGGTGTTCCAGGATCCCTATGGCAGTCTAAGCCCCCGCATGTCGGTGGGTGAAATCATCGCCGAAGGGTTGGAAGTTCATAAAATCGGTGAAAATGCCCAAAACCGCGATGCGATGGTCGTTGATGTGCTGAAAGAGGTCGGGTTGGACCCTGAAAGCCGCCATCGCTATCCCCATGAATTTTCCGGTGGCCAGCGCCAGCGCATCGCCATCGCCCGGGCCTTGATTCTGCGGCCCCGTTTCATGGTTCTGGACGAACCGACATCGGCCCTGGATATGTCGGTTCAGGCACAGATCGTCGATCTGTTGCGTGACCTTCAACGCAAACACAAGCTGGCCTATCTGTTCATCAGCCATGATTTGAAAGTCGTGCGTGCGATGGCCGATACGGTCATTGTGATGCGCGATGGAAAGGTCGTAGAATCCGGCCCATCCGCACAAATCTTTGATCAGCCCAAGGACGCCTATACCAAGGCCCTGATGGCCGCATCCTTCGATCTGTTGGCCGACGAAAGCGGCGTTGTAGCGGTTTAGATCCCGCTCTTCAGGGGGTTGTGCCAACAGGGGGCTTGTGTTTCAGGGGTGGGGTATTAGGTTCTAGCACACTTCCTAGAAACCGATACAGGATGGCCTGTCCATGAGTTTGACTCGCGAGATAACCCCGAATGCTGCGTCGAATACGCCGGAACAGTCTGGCGTATCCCAGGGCGGTACATCAAAGGCTGGCCGACATCTGGGACCCCGCAGCTTTGGGCGCGTCAATTGGATTGGCTGGCAAAGTCTGTATATGAAGGAAGTGCGGCGTTTTCTGAATGTCGCGACCCAGACGATTGCAGCCCCAGTTGTGACAACATTGCTGTTTCTGGCAATTTTCTCCCTGGCGCTGGGGCATGCTGTTGAGATGGTTCGGGGCGTCCTGTTCCCCGTGTTTCTGGCACCCGGTCTGATTGTCATGGCGATGGTTCAGAATTCTTTCGCCAATACATCTTCCTCTTTGGTCATATCCAAGGTTCAAGGGAACATTGTCGATGTCTTGATGCCGCCGATCAATTCCATAGAGATGGTGTCAGCCTATGCGCTGGCCGGGGTTTCCCGGGGCCTGCTTGTTGGGATGACGACCGGGTTGTTCATGTGGATTTTCGTGCCCTTTCATGTCGCCAATTGGGGACTGGTCGCCTATCACGCGGTTTCCGCGTCCCTGATGCTCAGCCTGATCGGGATCATCGGTGGGATTTGGGCGGATAAGTTCGATCATATGGCGGCGATCACCAATTTCGTCATCACCCCATTCGCATTCTTAAGCGGCACCTTTTATTCGATTGAGCGACTGCCCGAGCCATTTCACACCATCGCGTATTTCAATCCGTTCTTCTATATGATCGACGGGTTTCGCAGCGGCATGATTGGCGTGGCGGATGCACCGACATGGTTGGGCATGCTGGTTATGTTCAGCATAAATTTGGTCCTGGCGCTGATTGCCTGGCGGATGGTTGCAACCGGCTACAAGCTGAAAAATTAACGAAAGCAACGCGGGCATGTCTGCACCTTCATCCGACCCAGTGGCGCGTGTTGCGTCCATTTTTGGGGCCATTCCCCGGCCGCGTCATTTCGGGCGGGTCAATTGGGTGGGCTTGCTTGGCCTGATGCGACGCGAGGCAATTCGCGAATTGCGCTGGTTTGGTATGGCACTGGTGGGGCCCGCTATTCAGGCCGCATTGTTCGCTACGGTCTTTTCCCTGGCCGCCGGGGAACAGGGTATGGCGGTGGATGGATGGAATTTCCTGGAATTTCTGGGGGCCGGATTGGTGATTTCTGCCGTTATGCAGCGGGCGCTGGAAACCACAGGCTATTCCATCATGTTCGACAAATTGGAAAGCGGCGGGCTGCAGGATATCCTGGGGGCCCCCCTGACACCGATGGAGATTTTGACCGCCTATCTGGCGACAGCAATTGCGGTTTCGGTCTCCATAGGCCTTTTCATTTGGCTGGTTATGTCCTTGTTCGGGCTGCGCCTGCCTGTCCATCCATTGGCAGCGGTGTATTTTCTGTGCATCGCAGGCGGTATTTTTTCCATGCTGGGCCTGATTGGCGCTGTCTTCTCCAAGAAATGGGATTCATTCTCTGGCAAGGAAACCTTCGTCGTTCTGCCGTTGATTTTTCTCAGCGGCACGTTCTTCCCGCTCAGCGCTGTGCCGGAAGGACCCTGGCGATCCGTTTTTCAGATTAATCCGATTTACTATCTGGTGGATGGCTTTCGCTGGTCCGCAACCGGACGCTTGGAATCAGATCCCTGGCTCAGCGCCGCAGTGACGGCCGGGCTGTTCCTGGTTCTCTATTCAATCGCGGCCCGCCTGCTGGCCACCGGATACAAGCTGAAACCTTAAGATTTCCGGATTGCACAGATGCGTTGGCGAATGCCAGGCTTTGGTATGGCGTCATAACCATGTTCGTAGGCGCGCACCGTGAATTTCTGTCGCACGGCATCCAGCAATTCACCCTCCGCTAGCAAATAGGATTCGCGCGCCGGGTGGCCATAGGCCTGGTTGCCCTGGGCGAAAGTTTCGTACAACAAAATGCCACCGGCTGCGACCGTGTCTAAGATATCGGGCAGAATAGGGCGATGCAGATAGCAGGTCACAACCACGGTCCCGAAACTGTGTGCCCTTAAGGGGAAGGGCGCGCCTGTTTCCAGGTCAACCTGAAGGCATGTCGCCCCGGCCTGATCGGTTAGATCGGAAACCGCACTGATATCTCGATCCAGAAAGGTCACAGGAAATCCACGGTCCAAGAACAGCCTGCCATGACGTCCGCCCCCACAGGCCAGGTCAAGAACGGACATGCCCGTCGGGGCCAAATCCGCCCAGCGCATAATCCAGGGGCTTGGGTCCTGAAATCCGGCATGTTTCGTTACTAAATGGTCTGACATGGGGGCTCCCATAGTTGGAATTTTTCTTGCAAGCGGTGGCGTTCGGGGCCAAATCATATCTTATGCCCAAAGAGGCGTTGCCCAAAGAGGCGTTGATAGAGAAATGGTCGAAACGATGATTTGTTTTACGCTACGGTGTCAGAAAGATCATGAATTTGAAGGCTGGTTCAAGGATTCTGGCGCTTTCGAGTCACAGAATGCCGCCAAGGATATCGAATGCCCGGTCTGTGGCAGCCATAAGATTGAAAAGGCGTTGAGCCGCCCGAATATTTCTTCAGGCAAAACGCAATCGTCGGCTCAGGCGGAAGTCATGCGCAAAACCCGGGAAACGTTACGCGAATTCCGGGAAAAAATTGAAAGCACCCACGAAAATGTGGGGACCCGCTTTGCCGAAGAAGCCCGGAAAATTCACTATGGCGAAACCGAACAACGCGGGATCTATGGCGAAACGACCGGTGAAGAAGCCCAAGAGCTGGTTGAGGAGGGCGTGCCCATAGCAGCAATTCCCTGGATTGAAGAAGCCAAAGAGAACTGAAGGCACACCCTAATCCGCTATATATCAATTTGATATATTTTTACTTGATATAGAAATTGAGATGGGATATTTCCCTTCTGCCCGAAGGCGATACTGCGTTTGGGAAAGAATCGTGCGCTCAGCACACGGGGAATGATGGATATTAAAACCACCTGTCTAGGCGTCCTGATGTTGGGGGATGCCAGCGGATATGAAATCCGGAAATCTTTTGAAGAGGGACCCTTCAGTCACTTTGCAGAAGGGGGTTTCGGCTCGATCTATCCCGCGTTGACGAAATTAACCAAGGAAGGCCTTGTGACCTGCACGGCCCATCAGCAGGAAAAGCGACCGGCCAAGAAGGTGTATCACATCACGGATGCCGGGTGGTCCCATTTGGAAGCGGCGATGCGCGAAAAGATTCCCAGCGAGGATAAGATCAAATCTGACCTGCTTTTCGTATTGTTTTTTGCAGACTGGCAGAGCCCAGACTGGATTGCCCGCGTGATTGATGCCCGCATCGCCTATTACCGGGAAAAACTGGATCATATGGCGGAATGTGGCACGCAGTTTGAAAAGACGATGGGGCGCAGTCTGGTGTTGGGATTTGGGATGGCCGTATATCAGGCTTCCTTGGACTATCTGGTTGCCAATAGAGAGGCGTTCATAGCAGTGGCGGGATACGCAAAATCTCCCCTGTCATCTGCGGCGGAATAACAGTGACCCTGAATTGGGAACCATAGCGTTTGGCTGTGGTTCCTGGACCTGACAAAGGAAGACCGATGAAGGTGCGATTGAAACCCTCTTTGATCATAGCAGTGGCTTTGGCGGTCCTGTCGGTGGCTTGGATTTATTCAGGGCAGATGGAAAATGACCCATTCGCCAGCGCCCAGGGCACGACCGAGGCGCAGAATGCCGCGGCGGACGCTCCGGCAGACTCTGCTCCAAAGGAGCTGCCGTCGGTTCGTATCAAGGATTCATCAGCTGTGCCGCATCGGGCGATCCTGACCTATACCGGTCGGACTGAAGTGGATCGGCGCGCTGTATTGCGTGCGGAAACAGAAGGCCGTGTCATAGAAATTGGGGCGGAAGTCAGCAGCCGCCTGGATAAGGGTGCTTTGGTGGTGAAACTGGCGCCCAGTGATCGGTATGCCCAGTTGAACAAGGCAGAGGCCCTGGTGCGCCAGCGCACGATTGAATATGACGCGGCAAAGAAATTGGCAGGCAAAGGGTTCCAAACAGAATCGGCCCGGTCGGAAGCTGAGGCCAACTTGTCTTCTGCGAAGGCAGCACTGGAGGAAATCCGGGTGGACTTGGCGCGCACCACGCTGGAAGCCCCGTTCGATGGGATCATTGAATCCCGGGCAGTTGAGGTTGGGGACTATGTTCAGCGGGGCGATGAAATCGCGCGGATTGTTGATTTTGACCCCATCGTTGTAACCATTCAGGTGTCCGAGCGAGAAATCAGTCGCATTGAAATGGGGGTCGTTGCGCCGATTGACCTGGTGTCACATGAAAGCCTGACCGGAATCGTCAGCCGGATCGCGACAACGGCGGATAATGCTACCCGGACATTCGAAGTGGAATTGGAAGTTGAGAATGAAAATGCTGTCCTGCGGGACGGTGTGACGGCAAAAGTCAGGTTACCCGCGCAGCAGGTTATGGCACATCTGATCTCCCCAGCGCTGCTGACATTGGATGATCAGGGTACGGTAGGCGTTAAGGCCATTGATGCGGAAAGCCGGGTCATTTTCTATCCAATCGACATTGTTGAGGATACGGCCGATGGCATGTGGATCGATGGACTGCCGCAACAGGTGACACTGATCACTGTTGGACAGGCATTTGTCGCGCCCGGTGTTAAGGTGAAGGCGGTAGAGGCGGATGATCTTTCAACAGATCCCAGCTCACCGGCCAATCCCGCCCCGGCGGTCAGTGTCGGCGACACGACGGGAGATCGTTCGTGAGCATTATCGGCGCCGCCCTGTCACATTCCCGGACCGTTCTGGGGCTTCTGGCATTCATTCTGGTTGCCGGCGCAATATCCTATATCACCATCCCGAAAGAATCTGATCCAGACGTCAATATCCCGATCATCTATGTCTCCATGCATCACGAGGGGATTTCGCCGGAAGATGCAGAACGCCTGCTGGTGCGCCCCATGGAACAGGAATTGCGCGGGATTGAGGGATCAAAGGAAATGCGCTCCACCGCATATGAAGGTGGGGCCAACGTTCTTTTGGAATTCGAAGCAGGATTTGATTCTGATACGGCGCTTAGCGATGTGCGCGATAAGGTGGATCTGGTGCGTCCCGATCTGCCGGAAGATACAGATGATCCCACCGTCAATGAAGTTAACTTAAGTCTGTTTCCCGTGCTGGTCGTCACCTTATCGGGTGATTTGCCGGAACGCATGTTGTTGCGGATTGCACGGGACATGCAGGATCGGCTTGAAGGCCTGGAAACCGTTCTGGAAGTCAACATCACGGGAGAGCGTGAAGAGGTTGTCGAGGTTCTGATAGACCCTGTACTGGTGGAAAGCTATGGCCTGGAACCTGAAGATCTTTTGGCCCGGGTCGGGGCGTCAAATCGTCTGGTTGCCGCGGGTGCGCTGGATACCGGCAGCGGGCGCTTTGCCATTAAGGTGCCGGGTCTGTTTGAATCTGCCGATGACATTCTGGACCTGCCTATCGTGAACAGTGGGGACGCCATCGTTCGGGTCCGCGATGTTGCGCAGGTTCGCCGCAGTTTCAAGGATCCCACCACCTTTGCGCGGGTCAATGGCAATCCGGCCCTGGGCCTGGAAGTCGTGAAGCGCACGGGGGAAAACATCATTGAGACGATTGCCGCCGTGCAGGAAATTGTTGAGCAGGAACGCCCGTATTGGCCGCACGGTCTGACCGTTGGCTATTCCAATGACAAATCCGAAGACATCCGAACCATGCTGACGGATCTGCAGAACAATGTTTTATCTGCGATCTTGCTGGTGATGATTGTGGTTGTCGGCGCGCTGGGTGTGCGTGGTGGCCTGTTGGTTGGATTGGCTATTCCGGGATCATTTCTGGCCGGGGTCATGGCCCTTTCCATTATGGGGCTGACGGTCAATGTGGTCGTATTGTTCGCGCTGATCCTCGCCGTCGGGATGCTGGTTGATGGCGCGATTGTGGTCACAGAATTTGCGGATCGGAAACTAACGGAAGGCGTCCCCAAGCAGACCGCTTACGGCATGGCGGCAAAACGGATGGCCTGGCCCATTATCTCGTCCACGGCGACTACCTTGGCGGCCTTTCTTCCCCTGTTGTTCTGGCCCGGTGTAGTCGGCGAGTTCATGAAGTTCCTGCCCATTACGTTGATTGCAACATTAACGGCGTCGCTGGCGATGGCATTAATTTTCGTACCCGTCCTTGGGGCCAATCTGGCCGTGGTGGTGCGTGTGGTGATGACCCTCGCGCTGGCTGTGGTGGGATTTGGGATCGTCTCTGACATAGCCATTGAAATAATGGGACCAAATACCCCAATCGCGCCCGTTCTGGGTTTGGTTGGTGCTGTGCTGGGGGTTGTTCTGGGGTATTGGTTAGGCGGTGTTGTCGGGCGACTGCTGGAACGTGTCGAAGGGGACCCGGAAAAGGCTCAGGCGCTGGCCGGCCCTTCAAATTTTGACGACAGCGATGTTGACCAGACCATGGATCCCAGCAAGGTCGGCGGTTTGACGGGAGTTTACGTTTCTGTCCTGTCCCTCTGTCTGCGGGCACCCTGGCTGGTGCTGTTGTTAGCGGCAGGCACGCTGGTGGGGACGGTTGCACTCTATCAGGTCAAAGGCCATGGCGTTGAGTTCTTCCCGGAAATTGAACCGAAACTGATGATTGTGAATGTACATGCCCGGGGCAATCTTGCTGTTGACGAGAAAGATGCCTTGACCCGCCAGGTTGAGAATCGGGTTCTGGNCTTGGGAGCCGAAACGGGCGAGTTTAAATCTGTTTATGTATCCAGCGGCAATTTTCCGGTTCGGGATGACGAAGCAGAAGACGTCATCGGTAAGATATCGATTGAATTTAAGGACTGGGAGTTGCGGCGCCCGGCGGCGGATATCAAGGCAGATATTCGCGAGCGCACCGCCGATCTGGCTGGAATTATTGTTGAGGTCCGTGAAGAGGAATCCGGTCCTCCGGTCGGGAAACCAATCCAGATTCAATTAACGGCCCGGAATATTGACCTGTTGGATGAAGCTGTCATACAGGTTCGCGAAAAACTGGACAGTATCGACGGGCTGACCGATATCGAAGATTCAAGGCCCATTCCGGGTATCCAATGGGAATACAAGGTTGATCGGGCGCAGGCATCGAAGTTTGGCGCCAGTATCGGTGTTCTGGGAAGCTTTATTGAACTGGTGACAAATGGCCTGAAGATTTCTGATTATCGCCCTGATGACAGCGATGAAGAGGTCGATATTGTCGCCCGGTTCCCGGAGCAGTTCCGGTCCATAGATCAGTTGGACCGGTTGCGTGTGACGACGGAGTCCGGGCGCATTCCTGCTGGGAATTTTGTTACGCGCACGGCCCAGCCCAATACCGGTATTCTGCGCCGTGTTGATGGATCCCGCATTGGGTTCGTCCGTGCAGATGTGGCGGAAGGACTGTTGCCCGATACAATTGTGAAGGATTTGCGGGAGTGGTTTGAATCACGCCCCCTGAAAGATGGGGTCTTTGTGGAATTCAAGGGTGAGGACAAAGAACAGCAGGAGGCTCAGGACTTCCTGGTCAAGGCCTTTGCCGTCGCGCTGTTCCTGATGGCGATCATTCTTGTGACCCAGTTCAACAGCTTCTTTTCAGCCTTCCTGATCCTGTTTGCAGTCATCATGTCGACTGCTGGGGTTCTGATCGGCCTGATGGTTATTTCCCAGCCCTTTGGCATCGTTATGAGTGGAATTGGCGTCATCGCCCTGGCTGGGATTGTCGTGAATAACAACATCGTGTTGATTGATACATTTGATCAATTGAAGAAATCGTCCGCCACGGTGCGGGATGCGATACTGCGGACCGGGGCACAGCGCCTAAGGCCAGTGATGCTGACAACGGTGACGACGATCCTGGGACTGTTGCCTATGACAATGCAGGTCAATATTGACTTTGTAACCCGTCATGTGTCGCATGGGGCACCGTCAACACAGTGGTGGGTGCAATTGTCTACGGCGATTGTATTTGGTCTCGCCTTTGCGACATTGTTGACCCTGGTTGTCACACCCTGCTGGCTGCAAATGCGCGACAATTTAAGCCGCCGGTCCAAACGCACCCAAACACCTGAAAACAGGGAAGACGTGGTATCTGGGGATAAACCTGGCGTCCCGGCTGAATAGGGCTTTTGGTAGAACCATTATGTGTGAACTCATACGAGTGCATGATGCTGTAACATCAGAATTCAACAGTGACGGGGCGTTCCAGTAATTTTCCAATCGCTTCGTCAATGTCGACATCGCCCCCAAGGATTGAATTGACGGCCTGGGCGATGGGCATTTCAATGCCCGCACGCGCTGCCAGGGCAACAACGGCCTGGGCTGTCCAGTATCCTTCGGTCACGGCGCTGCGCTGGGACAGGGTTGATTGCGCGGACCGGCCTTCCCCCAGCGCGATGCCAAAAGAAGTGTTCCGGGATGTTGCACTCATCGCGGTTAAGATTAAGTCCCCGGCGCCGGACAGGCCCATGACGGTTTCCGCCCGTCCTCCTTCGGCCACGGCCAGGCGCATCATTTCCGCCAGGCCCCGACTGACCAGGGCAGCGCGGGCATTTTCCCCCAGGCCGCGCCCGGTCGCGATCCCCGCTGCAACGGCGACGACGTTCTTCACGGCACCACCGATTTCCGCGCCTATCGGGTCGTCCGACAGATAGGCGCGCAGGCTGCCGGATCCAACGGCGGTCTGGATAATTTCAGCGGCTTTAAGATCCTGTGCCGCCAGTGTTATCGCCGTGGGCAATCCCTTTGCGACCTCTCCGGCGAAGGTCGGTCCAGAGAAAATACAGGCCCGCGCAGCAGGAATTTCTTCCGCCAGGACTTCCGACATACGCTTCAGGCTTTTGCGTTCCACACCTTTTGCACAAATCGCAATGGGCATGCCTGAAGGCACATGGGCGGCGACTGCCCGGGCGACGGATCGCAGGGCCTGGGCGGGGACCGCGATTAGGATACAGTCTGCACCCGACACGGCAAAGGCCAAGTCTGTTCCGGCGGTAATGCCGCGCGCCAGGGGGATACCTGGCAGGCGGATGGGGTTTGACCCGTCTTGAATACAAGCCGCTGTTTCGGCGTCGCGGACCCAGACATGGACCGGATGACCCGCCCGGCGTGCAACACAGGCCAGGGCAGAGCCCCAGGCACCGCCCCCTAAAATTGCGACATGGCCTGACATTCTTGGTTCCTCACACAGATAATTCGAACGCAACTGATTTCATCACCGTCAGGATGTAGCCTATGACGTCCGGATGCGCTACAGGTTCTCTTGGCATTTGTCTCATTTGGGCATGATAATCCATGTCCTGGTTTACTGTGTGAGGTTTGTTTTATGAGCAAGACTGTACCGACTTCCGTCACCCTTGGCACGCGGGGCTCACCCCTGGCGTTGTTGCAGACCTATGATGTTCGCGATCGATTGATTGCGGCAAATCCCGGTTTGACGGTCGAAATCGCTGAAATCACGGTGGTTGGCGACCAGATTCAAGATCGGGCCTTGGCGGAGGTTGGGGGTAAGGGGTTGTTCACCAAAGAACTGGATCGCGCCATTATGGATGGCCGGTGTGATGCGGCGGTCCATTCGATGAAGGATGTTGAAACCTGGCTGTCCGAGGGAATATCGCTGACATGTGTTTTGAAGCGGGAGGATGTCCGCGATGCCTTTTTAAGCCATAAGGCCGATAGTCTGGAGGCCTTGCCGCCCGGATCCAAAGTTGGAACATCCTCTCTGCGTCGGAAAGCTCAGATTCTGGCAAAGCGCCCGGATTTAGAAGTCGTCTTGTTCCGGGGCAATGTGCAAACCCGTCTGCGCAAGCTGGAAGAAGGCGTCGCCGATGCGACTTTGCTGGCAATGGCAGGGCTGAATCGTTTGAGCATGGCGCATCTGGCAACGGCCCCGCTGGCGGTCGAAACCCTGTTGCCAGCCTGTGCCCAGGGTGCGGTGGGGGTCACGATTGCCAGCGCGCGATCTGATTTGGCCCAATTGTTCGCCCCGTTGAATCATGGTGAAAGCCAGCTTCGGGTTCATGCGGAACGGGCCTTTCTGGATGTCCTGGATGGCAGTTGCCACACGCCCATTGCCGGTCTTGCTGAAATCAGTGGGTCGACGGTTCGGTTTCGGGGCCTGGTTGCCCGGGAAGATGGCGCGCGCCTGTTGACGGTGGAACGGTCAGGGCCCGTGGATCAGGCTGTCACCCTGGCGCAGGACGCCGGGCATGCCCTGTTGAAAGAGATGGGTGATGGTTTCTTCGACTGATCTGGATGTCGCGCAGGTGGACCGCCCCCTGATCCTGATTACCAGACCGGTAGAGGATGCGACTGGATTGGTCGATGCCTTGCGGGCAGAGGGATTTGATGCGCTGGTCGAACCGATGCTGCGGATTGAGCCTGTCTCCGATGTCGTGGTTGATCTGACGGATTGCCGCGTGATTCTGTTTACATCCGCGAATGGCGTTCGGGCCTTCGCCAGGATCAGTTCGGTGCGCAACCTACCAGTCGTGACGGTTGGTGCCAGCAGTGCCCAGGCCGCAACCGAGGCAGGGTTTGAGGATATTGAGGCATCCGGCGGCGATGTGGAGGCCTTGATAGAGACCGTGCGCGCGCGCTTTCCGGTTCAAGGCGGCGCCCTGTTTCATGCGGCGGGCTCTGTTACGGCGGGTGATTTAAAGGGTGATTTGGAATCGCTGGGCTACACGGTCAAGCGTGTTGCCCTATATCGATCCGTAAAAACACAGGCGTTCAGCGAAGCCTGTCGCTCGGCATTGGATACGGGGCGCATTGCTGCGGTGACATTTTTTTCTCCCCGAACGGCGGAGTCGTTTGTTACTGTACTTCAAGGCGAAGGACGTGCACCCTGTGCGCGTACGGTTTCGGCGGTTTGCTTAAGTGACGCTGTTGCGCAGGCTGCGGCGCGAATAGAATGGTTGGGGATCAAGCGTGCGGCAACACCCGATACGCCCGCCCTGATCGCAGAGATCAAGGCCTTGTTTGGGGTCGGAAATCAACTGGGTAGGATGATGACAATGGCTGACGACAAGAAAAGCGACGAGGGTGTTGATGAAAAGAATGCCCCCGAAATCAGTACCCCTGAAACCGATTCGAATGAGGATGATGCATCTATTGACGTCGCAGAAGCGGTCAGTGATTTTGATACCGATGCCGTAATTGATGCTTTTGGGGGTATTCGCCCCATGGCAAACAAGCTGGATGTCGCGGTCAGTACGGTACAGGGATGGAAGAACCGGGGCCATATCCCGGAAAACCGGTGGCGCGATATCATAACCGCCGCCTCGGCCCATCAGATTGACCTCAGTGTCGCCATGCCTGCGGAAAAGCGCCCAACCGCATCTGATCCGGAGGCGTCTGAACCGGCGGTGTCTGAACCAGTGATGTCTCCCTGGACTGAAGACGCGGGGGGGCAGGCTGCAGAGGCGACGCCTGATGAAGCACTGGATGATGAAGATCGTCCCGATGCTGAACAACAATCAGATGCTCCATCGCAATCAACACCGACGGCCGCCTCTGGCGCAGGTGAGTCTGGCCCCAACAGTTCAGGAAAGCTCGCTTTGTTGGTCGCCGGTGTGGCGCTCGTCGCGGTTGTTGCACGGCCCGTCTGGGGCCCCTATGTCGATACACATCTGGCGCAGTATGTGGAGCCGCCCGCGGTGGCAGTTTCCGGGGATATCCCCTCTGATATAGAGGCGACGCTCTCCTCGATTTCTGATCGATTGTCACAGGTAGAGTCACGCCCGGTCGCGACGGGGGATGGCGCGGTCGTCCCAGGGGACATTTCCAGCCGATTGGACAGTCTGGAAAATGATGTTGAGGCATTAAGTGATGCGGCAGAATCCTTGCAGGCGATCCGTGAAGAAACGGCTAATGCCCTGACGGAAACGCGCAATGCCCTTGCCGCATCGGTCGAACGGGATGAGACAACCCGCGCCCGCCTGTTGGAGCGTATGGGCGTTATTGAAAGCATGCTGGAACAGGTCAGCAAAGAGGCAGAGCGTGCCACGGCTGGTCTGGCCGGCGTGGATGCGAAAGCGGCACAGAATGCAGAAGATATCGCAGCTCTGAAAGCCCGCCCCGCTCTGGAAGGCGCAGCCCAGGCCGGTCTTGCTTTGGCCGTTGGCGATGTAGAATCCGCTTTATCTGCGGGCCGTCCGTTTACTCATGCCCTGGATCGGTTGACTGGTTTGGCCAGGGGTGATGCGGCTATCAAGAGTGCCGTTGCCGAATTGCAGCCCTATGCCACCCGGGGTGTGGTAACCCGTGCGGCGTTGATGTCTGCTTTTCAGCAGAATGCACCCGCGATGCAGTCCGAGGTCAACCGCACCGATGGCGATGTCCTGGATGTTTTGATGGAGGGGGCGCGGTCCCTGGTTTCCATCCGGAAGAAAGGGGAAGCTGCAGATGCCCCGCCAGTCAGCCGCGCAGAAGCCGCATTGAACAGGGGGGATCTGGCCAGCGCTGTCGCCGCCCTGTCCCAGGGACGGGAAACGTCTGAAACCATCGCGGCCTGGCTGAATGAGGCTGAGGCGCGATTGGCGGCTGAGGCTGCATTGACGGATTTGCGCGATGCCGTTGCTGCGGGACTGGCGATTGCCCCTGCCCCTGCCCCGGCCCCTGCGACATCACCTGAACCCGAACCTGCCAAATCGGGAGATCCGTCATGACGTGGCGCGTATTTTTCTTTCTGATCAAGATTGGTGTCCTTGGTGCCTTGGCGGTGTTCTTTGCGACGAATCCAGGACGTGTATCCTTTGACTGGCAGGGCTGGGCGGTTGATATGCCAGTCGGGGTTTTCGCCCTGATCGTGCTGTTGTTTGTTTTGCTGTTGGTCTATGCAGAGCGGATTCGCCAGACTGTGTTTCGCTTCCCCGGTCGATGGCGCGCCCATCGCAAAGCCATTCGGGAAATGAAAGGGTATCGCGCCCTGACGCTGGGCATGGTTGCTGTTGCAGCCGGCGACGCTGTTGAGGCAAAGCGTCAATCCCGACGGTCCACGGATCTATTGACCCAGGCGCCGCTGACGAAATTGTTGCAGGCCCAATCCGCCCAGTTGAACGGCGATAATCAGGCAGCGACAAAGTATTTCGAAGATATGCGTGGCAATCCGGAAGTGTCCTTCCTGGGCATTCGGGGATTGATGACACAGGCCTTGCGCGACGGAGATTCCGAACGCGCGCTGGCTTTGGCGGAAGATGCGCGCAAGCTGCGGCCATCGGCGAAATGGGTGCTGTTGGAATTGTTGGACCTGCAAATGGAAGCCGGTTTCTGGAATCGCGCTCTGGCGACGCTGGAAGATGCGGAAAAAACCGGGGCATTATCTACCGAGGAAGCAAAACCATTGCGGGCACGCTTGTCCCTGCGTCAGGCCGCGCGCCTTAAGGAGTCCGGTCAGAATGGGGACGCGCTGAAAATTGTCAAAAAGGCGATGAAGGCAGACCCGTCCAATGACGCTGCCGTTGCTTTGGCTGCCGATTTGATGCAGCAGGGCAACGATACCCGAAAGGCGGAAAAACTGATCGAGTCCGCCTGGAAACAACAGCCCACGCCGGTTCTGGCACAGGCATACCGCAATTTGGCGGCAAGTGATGCCACCCCGATTGCAAAGGTGAAACGGTTTGAGACTTTGCTGTCGCTGTCACCGGATGCGGCGGAAAGTCATATCGCTTTAGCCGATGCGGCCCTGGATGCCTCCCTGTGGGGGGAGGCCCGCACCCATTTGGCGAAGGCGACGGATATCCTGGGGGATCCTGTTCCGCCAGTTCTGTGTCGGCTATGGGCGCGGCTTGAAGAGGCTGAACATGGTGATCTGACGGCGGCGCATCGATGGTTAAAAAGGGCGTCGGAAGCGGAATCCAAGATACAGGTCGAACCTGATCTTAAGGTTCCAGCACGACTGAATGACATCGCCTCCGTTCAGGGGACGGATCTGGAACGGCGCTCACTGTAATCAATCAAGTTCCTGCGACCATCATGCCGTCTATGCGAATGGTCGGCGCGTTGGTGGCGTATTTGAAATCCAGATCATCCGCTGGCGTCATTGCCAGGAACATGTCCATTAGATTGCCAGCAATGGTGACTTCGTTCACCGGATAGGCGATCTGTCCGTTTTCGATCCAGAAGCCGGAAGCCCCGCGGCTATAGTCACCGGTCACCATATTCACGCCCATACCCATCACTGAGGTGATATAGAACCCGCTTTTGATATCGGATATTAAGTCTGTTGGGGAAACGGTGCTAGTCTCCAGATGCAGATTGGTGGTCGATGGTGATGGGGGACTGCTGGTGCCGCGACTGGCGTGCCCCGTCGATGTTAACCCCAATTGCCGGGCCGCGCGCAAATCCAGAATCCAGGTTTGCAGAATGCCATTTTCAACCAGATTGCGGCGCTTGTTTGCCAGACCTTCCGCATCAAAGGGTTTGGACGCCAGGCCGCGCGCACGGTGGGGATCATCGACAATGGTAATTCCCGATGACATGACTGCCTGACCCATTTTGTCTTTCAGGAAGGAGGTGCCCCTGGCAATCGCAGCCCCGTTGATTGCACTGGTCAGGTGGCGCACCAACCCTCCGGAAACGCGGGGGTCGAACACGACCGGCACCTTTGCCGAAGGGGGCTTGCGCGCGCCAAGTTTCTTTAAGGCGCGGTCTGCTGCGCTGCGGCCAATTTCTACCGGATCGGTCAGGTCAGATCCGAATATTGCGCTGGAATAGTCATAATCTGATTCCATGGCAGTACCGGTTCCTGCCAGAACGGACACGGCAATGCTGTGATTGCTGCCTTGATAGCGCCCGGCAAAACCATTGCTGGCGGCCAATGCGATGCGGGATTGGCCCCAGGAGGCCTCTGCCCCTTCAGAATTGGTGATCCCGGCGACGGCCAGGGCCGCATCTTCTGTTTCCGTCGCCCGGGCGATCAGGGTCTCGGCGCTGGGTTCCTGTGGATCAAACATTTCCAGCTTCGGATAATTGTCGCCAACGATCTGATCGGGATCTGCGATGCCACAAAAGCTGTCTTCCGGGACGGTTTTAGCCATGGCGATGGCACGCTCCACCAACAGCGCCAATCCGTCCGGTTTCCAGTCATTGGAAGAAACTATCGCCTGGCGTTTACCAATCAGCACCCGCAAGCCAAGGTCCTGGGATTCCTGACGTTCCAGTTTTTCTGTTTTACCAAGCCGCTGAGCGTGGCTGATGCTGGTCGACAGTCCGGCGACCGCATCCGCTGAATCGGCGCCTGCTTTCAGGGCGCGCTCAACAAGGTCTTGAATCAGGACAAGCGGATCGGTCTCAACGGTCATGGTATGTCTTTCTATTTTCTGGGCTGTGCACTTGGGTGGATCAGCGTGTCAGTCTTGTAGCAGGCTAAGCAGGGCAATGAAAAGCAGTGCCACCATTCCCAGGCCCGCACCGATCATTTGCATCCGCGCCCGGCGCAGATTGGGGGAGATGTCCGCCATTTCGTCCGGGTCCCGGCGCCAGTCCAGTTTGGATTCCGAATCATCACTGTTGCGCGCCAACAGTCGTATTCCAATCGTCATGACGATCAAAAAGACCAGTGTCAGAAGAATTATCCAGACAGGCAGGCCCAGCAGAATTGAAACTTTATCCAGGCTGCGTGCAATGGCGTCCGGCATCGCCTGTATCCCTTATTCACGATTAAGCGCGCGATGACCGATGTCGCGGCGACAGAACCCTTCCGGCCATTCAATCAGGTCAACTGCGGCATAGGCGCGGTTTCTTGCCTCGGTAATTGTCGGTGCCATCGTCGTCACGGTCAGCACACGGCCCCCGGTTGCGATCAGCTCCCCGGCGTCATTGCGCGCGGTTCCGGCATGAAACACGACGACGTCGGGTGCGGCCGCTGCGCCCTCTATATTGCGGATCACGGTGCCTTTTTGATAGGTGCCGGGATAACCCTGACTGGCCAGCACAACGGTCATGGCAGACTGCGCGTGCCAACGCAGATCAAAATTGCGCAATGTGCCATTGGTCGTTGCCAGCAGGGCAGGCAGCAAATCTGATTGCAGGCGCATCATCAGGACCTGGCATTCCGGATCTCCGAACCGGACATTATACTCAATCACCCGGGGACCGGTTTTTGTGATCATCAAGCCGATGAAAAGCACGCCCTGGAAGGGGGCGCCTTCTGCTCGCATTGCATCGATTGTCGGGGTCAGAATCTCCCGGATGATTCGGGCTTCCATCTCTGGCGTACAAACAGGTGCCGGGGAATAGGCACCCATGCCGCCGGTATTGGGCCCGGTATCACCGTCGCCTACACGCTTATGATCCTGGGCAGATGCCAAGGGCAGTGCCGTTGCACCATCCGCCAGCGCAAAGAAGGACAGTTCTTCCCCTTCCATGAATTCCTCGACGACCACTTCCGTCCCAGCGGTACCAAAGATGCCGTTCACCATGGCAGCATCCACCGCATCCAATGCCTCCTGGACGGTCATTGCGACGGTGACGCCCTTTCCGGCGGCCAGGCCATCGGCCTTTACAACAATCGGGGCACCCTGGGAACGGATATAGTCCTTGGCAGCCTGCGCATCGGTAAACCGACCATAGGCGGCGGTTGGAATGTTGTATTTTGCACAGATGTCTTTGCTAAACCCCTTGGATCCTTCCAGTGCGGCGGCGGCGGCACTGGGCCCGAAGACGGCAATATCTTTCGCGCGCAGGCGATCTGCCAGACCATCCACTAAGGGCCCTTCGGGACCGACGACGACAAAATCAATCGCCTCTTGCGCAATCAGGGCCTCAATTCCGTCAAAATCATCGACGGCGACCGGGCGGCATTGGGCATCCTGGGCGATACCTGCATTGCCCGGCGCACAGAACAATGCGTCACACAGAGGCGATGCCGCAAGGGCCCAACATAATGCGTGCTCACGCCCTCCAGAGCCGATGACAAGACAACGCATATGGTTTCTCCCAATCTAAATGCGGTTGGACGTCGACGTTGATCAGGCGCGCCGACCCAGCATGGAACACGATGACGGCGGGCCGATCTGGCACCGCCGTCTTCGGACCTTGGATCATGCGATCATTGCACCGCTGTGATCCGTTTCAGCCGGTATGTCTGGTTCCGGCACCTGCGGGGACATGCTGGCGGAATCAGGCCCGAAGAATCCCGGAATAGCATTTTCCCCGGCATTGACAAACCGTCTTAACCCGCGCCCGACAATTCGTAACGTCATCAAGCCGGATTCCTGCTTGGTTTCAACCTGTAGTACCCCGCCCCCGGGGCGATGAACCGGACGCGGTGGGTATCCCAGGAACCGCAGTATTTCATAGTATCCAGGACAGTCGACCAAGATGATATCGCCTGGTTCAAAGGGATCAGAAAGCCTTGCAAAAAATCGCGGTTTTATCATCACATCAAGTATATGATTGGTACAATGATAGCTCCAAATCGAAATTCCATTATTTGAAACTAGTTTTTTCAGGCCACTCTTTTGTGCGCGAAGTGTCATTTTACCCTCTCCCTTTAGATTGCAAAGATAAGTATCTACTAGAAAATGTTGAAATATCATGCAAGAGAATTGAATAATATAAGCACGTAAAAGTTGTATAATTGATGTTAAAATTTAACACACAAAAGAAAGACCATTTAAGCGTGCATAAATTTCCACCAAACAAGTGATTTAATCTTGGCGCGGTGCATGTCATTCTAAGGGCGCTATGATGCGCAATGTCCAAGAACTTTCTGTGTCCGAACTGTCCCAGGCGCTTAAGCGCACGGTGGAAGACGCCTATTCTCATGTCCGGGTTCGGGGGGAGATTTCGGGCTTCAAACGGGCGGCCTCCGGCCATTTGTATATGGCGCTGAAGGATCAGGACGCAGTGATCGATGCTGTCTGTTGGCGGGGCAGTGCGGGCAAGCTGGATATTCGACCGGAAGACGGCATGGAAGTCATCGCGACGGGCCGCCTGACGACCTATCCCGGGCGGTCGAAATATCAGATCGTCATTGATCANATNGANCTGGCGGGCGAGGGCGCGCTGCTGAAATTATTAGAAGAACGCAAGCGTCGCCTGGCCGAAGAAGGACTGTTCGATGCAAGCCGCAAACGGGCCTTGCCGTTCCTGCCCGAGGTGATTGGTGTGATCACATCGCCGACCGGGGCGGTGATCCGCGATATACTGCACCGGTTGGCCGACCGGTTTCCGCGCCATGTCTTGTTGTGGCCGGTATTGGTTCAGGGGGACGGTGCAGCAGCGCAGGTGGCGGCTGCGATCGAAGGGTTCAATGCCATTACCCCTGGCGGTGCAATCCCCCGCCCGGATGTCCTGATCGTTGCGCGGGGCGGCGGCTCTTTGGAGGATTTGTGGAGCTTCAATGAGGAAATAGTTGTGCGCGCGGCCGCTGCCAGTGACATCCCGCTGATTTCCGCTGTCGGGCATGAGACGGATACAACATTAATCGATTATGCCAGCGACAAACGTGCACCAACGCCAACCGCCGCTGCGGAAATCGCTGTGCCGGTTCGGTCGGAATTAATGGCGGATCTAGCAGGGTTCACGCATCGGATGATTCAATCCGGTACCCGGAATATCGAAAACCGGACTCGGTTTGTGGAAAGCTTGGCGCGGGGATTGCCCCAGCCCCGTCGATTGATGGAACCGGCCATGCAGCGACTGGATGATCTGACAGAACGGCTGGATCAATCCACCCCTCGTTTGGTGCGGGCGGCAGAAGAGCGGTTGCAGACCCGCGTTGCGCGGTTGCGGTCCCCTGCAGAACTGGTGTCCCGTGCGATGGCACAGGTTTCTGACCAGGGACAGCGTCTTTACGGCACGACACAGGCGATTTTCGCCAGGGCGGATCGTAAGGCGCTGGAAATGCGTGCAGGCGACAGAATACAGGCAGCGATGGATCGTCGGTTTACTGGCTGGCAGGACCGTGTGGCGCGCGCGGGATCGGCTGTTGAGGCACTCAGCTATAAGGGCACGCTGGCACGAGGCTATGCCATTGTGCGGGGCGCTGATGGCGGATTGATCACCAAAGGGGATGCGGTGCGCAGCGGCATGGCTGTTGAGATTGAGTTTCAGGAAGATACGCGTGTCTCTGCCCTGGTCACAGACGGGGCAAGTGTCGCCCCTGCTGGCAAGGGTGAAAAATCCAGGAAACCGGCAAAAACGCCGATCCCGACCTCTGTCCAACCGGAGTTGTTTAAATGATATCTCCATTCGCTCGCCGGATTCTTTTTGTTTTCGCTCTCTTCCTGCCAATAACGGGATATGCGCAACAAACACTTTCGCTGGATGGTACCCTGATCCAGGGTGGCTTTGCCAAAGGGACAGTCCCGCCGGGCAGTCAGGTGCGCTATGACGATCATGATGTGATCGTCGGGCCGGATGGTCGTTTTCTGATTGGTTTTCACCGTGATGAACCCGCCGATACCGTCTTGACCGTGGTCCTGCCCGATGGCACCGAACAGCGTTATCCAATGAATATCCAGTCCCGTGAGTATGATGTTCAGCGGTTGGATGGATTGCCGGAAGAGAAAGTAACACCCCCCCAGGACGTGCTGGACCGGATCGCTGCTGAAGCGGCAAAAGTTCGGGCTGCACGGGCGCAGAACAGCCAGGAAACCTGGTATGACAGTGGCTGGATCTGGCCGGCGCGGGGACCAATTACCGGTGTGTATGGCAGCCAAAGAATACTGAATGGTGAACCAAGACAGCCGCATTATGGCGTTGATGTCGCAGCCCCGGAGGGCAGTCCCGTTGTCGCGCCTGCGGATGGGGTTGTGACCCTGGTGGAACCGGATCTGTATTTCTCAGGCGGGACACTGATGATTGACCATGGGCGGGGGCTGGCGTCCACCTTCCTGCATTTGAAAAGCATTTCAGTCGCGCTTGGGCAACAGGTCAAAAAGGGTGATGAAATAGGCACTGTCGGCGCGACGGGCCGCGCCACCGGGCCGCATTTGGATTGGCGTATCAATTGGTTTGATAATCGGCTGGACGCAACCCTGTTCGTGGGGCCGATGCCGAAAGATTTCTAGCGCATCTCAGGGCAGGCGGGTGATGCGATAGGAAAGCGGCCAGAAGATCGTCTTCTTGTCACCCGGCGCGCCCCATACCGAAGCGAGGCTTTGCCGCAAGAACGGCAGCGGGTCTTCGCCACACTGGCCGCGATATTCTTTTACCGCTGACCATGTTCCAGCATAGCCAACCAATTGCTCAAGGTCCCACCGAACCTCAATTTTCATCTCTGGTCCGGGCTCTTCCGGGAAGGGAAAATCAAGTGATTGATAGCCGGTTTCGACATGTCGGCGGTCTGCGGGCCAATAGGGGCCAACGGTTGTGGTGTAAAAATCCTGCAGCGCCCTATTTGCGGCTGGGTCGACAATTTGTGTCGGACGATAGGTGATCAGCGCCAGCACCGCACCAGGGACTGCGACACGGCGGACTTCCCCGTAAAAACGAGGCAGGTCAAACCAATGCGCGGCTTGTGCGGCAACGATCAAATCGACGCTGTGATCCTGCAGAATGGGCGCATGCTCTGCAGGGGCTGTGCCATACGTGACATTGGGAAATTGTGGTGCAGTCGACAACTGTGCCGCACTGGGATCGGTTGCGACAACCCTGTCGAACAGGCGCGCCAGATGTCTGGTCGCCTGACCACCCCCGCATCCACAATCCCAGGCCAGCCGACGTTGCGGTGCGCGGGCCGCTAAATCATTGAATAAAGCGGGCGGATAGTCGGGGCGGAACTTGGAATAATCTATTGCCGTGCTGGAAAAGTGATCCTTGAAAGGGCTCTGTGTCATTCCAGGACTCCGGTGCGGGGCTTAATTTGGCCAGCGTTTATGCAGCCAGAACCATTGACCGGGCCGTTCGCGGATCCAAGCTTCCAGCAGCGTATTATATTGTACCAGAATGGCGCGCACTTTGGCGTGTCTATCGTCTGTATCAGGCGCAACAAGGGGCGGGTGAATGGTGACTCGAAACCGGGTATCCTCAATGCGTTCAATCCGTACCGGCAGAATTGGCGCGCCCTGACGCAGGGCCATTTCAATGGGCGCACTTGCCGTCATAGCCTCGCGCCCGAAGAAAGGGACCGCCATCCCTTCATTCAGCTTTTGATCCAGCAACAGGGCCAGGGGTCGCCCTTCCTTCAGCGTCATAACAGCATCGCGCATGCCACTGCGCCCTTTTGGCAGCAGTTTTCCGGTAAAGCCGCTGCGGATAGCGCGAAAGTATCGATCCATCCAGGGATTATCCGCCGGGCGATAGATGGCGGTCATAGGACATCCATGCTGGCTTGCAACGGTTGTTGCCAACTCCCAATTCGCCATATGGGCGGAAACCATCATAAAAGCGCCCTTGCGCTTTGCTTCCCACAGATGTTCCAGACCAATTGTTTCAATAGGGCCGTCGGGATCCAGGACATTCAGATTGTTTGCGTGTGGAAACTCCCCGGCCCCCCGCCCCAGATTGTCCCAAACATCCCGAACGGTCGCATCAATCTTGGCCTTATCCCAATCTGGAAAAGCCTGCGCCAGATTGCGGCGGGCGATCTTGTCTGCTTTCAGAAAGGGGCCGACCAGACGAAACAATCGCCCCCCTATTGCGGAGGCAACGGTTCTTGGCAGCGCCGCCAAAAGCGCCAGTACGGCACGTGCCATACAGTATTCGATGTAATAGGTGACGGCGCGAAAGGTGCCCCGGCGCTGTTGCGCTTGCTTAAACAGCATGCGCGCGCCCCTGTGTCAGAAGAGACAAAGGATCAACACTGGGCGGCCAGTCCAAAGTGATTGGGACCGAAACCACCTGGCTGCGAAACGCTGCTGGAAGCCGTACTGCGTCTTTCTCTGTCGTCACCAGGGTTCCCCCCAGCGTTTGGGCCTGTTTCTCAAGTGCCTCAATATCCTGTGAACTAAAATCATGATGGTCCGGGAACTCTTGCGTCAGAAGCAGGTCCAGATCAAGCCCCCGAAGGGTTGCAAAGAATTTCTCCGGCCGCCCAATTCCAGCAAAAGCGATGCATTTTGCCCCAATCGGCAGCGCATCAGGTCGATCCGCCACCACATGAACCGACAGGATCGGACCAGGAAATCCGCTCAGATCCCTTTTCAGATGCGGCGCGGCCTGATCCCCAAGAATAAGCACTGCGTTTGTCCGGGCCAGCGCGGACGCAACCGGTTCACGCAAGGGGCCGGCTGGAAAGACACAGCCATTACCAAACCCAACCGCGCCATCGACCACCAGCAGGGATGCCGTTTTGTGCAGGCCTGGATTCTGGAATCCATCGTCCATGATTAAATGCGTTGCACCAGCCTTCTGGGCCATGCGTGCGGATGCGACGCGGTCTGCCCCGATCCAGGTGGGCGCGATCCGGGCCAGCAACAGTGGTTCATCCCCGACTTGTGCAGCGCTGTGATGGGCCGGATCCACCCGCAGCGGGCCTGAAGCACTGCCGCCATAGCCGCGGGACAGAAAATGCGGTTGCGCGCCCTGCTTGATCAACCGCTGTGCCAGATCCAGGGAAACGGGTGTCTTGCCAGCGCCCCCCAGAGTCACATTTCCGATACAATAGACGGGTATGTCCATTCTGACGGGGGAAATGTATCGATGGCGCAGGGCGCTAACGCCGCTCCAGATCAGGGATGTCGGCCACAGCAGCCGTGACAGAATGCCGGGATCAGATTGAGACCAGAAATCCGGCGCATGCATCACCCATCCCCTTTCGGGCGGGGTGTGACGGGGGGTAAAACCGGCTCCAGTCTGGCCAGCACACGAAGGGCGGTCCCTTCCCCCTCCTGTGCAACCCGTTGTGCGGCAATGACCAGTTGATTGCGGGCCTGATCATCGGTCAGCAGTCGGGCAACGTGATCTGCCAGGTCTTTTGCATTCGCTACGGTGACGGCGCCCTTTGCGGCATCCAGATCTGCGGCAACCGTGCTGAAATTAGCCATGTCTGGCCCGTATAGGGGCGCACAGCCCAGCCGGGCGGCCTCGATGGGATTGTGACCCCCATGATTGCCCTGCAGGCTGCCCCCGATAAAGGCAACCCGCGCCAGTCGGAAAAACAGGCCCAATTCGCCCAGCGTGTCGGCAACCAGAATATCGGTTTCGCCCGATATCGTTTGACCCATGCTGCGCTGGGCCACCTTAAGGCCGCGCCGGGTCAGGCGCTCAGATATCTCACCGCCCCGTTTTGGATGGCGGGGAACCAGGATTGTGACCACGGATGGGACGGTTTCACGCAGTTTCTCGTGGGCTTCCGCAACGATGTCTTCCTCCCCGGGATGGGTGCTGGCTGCCAGCCAGACAGGTCGACCATCCAGCACAGCCTGTTCAGCCGATAAGGCATCCGCATCAGCAGGCAGTGCCGCAACGGATAATTTCAGATTTCCAACACATTCCGCCTGATATGCGCCCAGATCCTTTAGGTGATCCGCATCGGCCGGGGATTGTGCCAGGCAGGGGGAAAATCCGGCCAGCAAATCGGCGGCAATGCCAGGTATGCGTCGCCATCGGGCCAGACTGCGTTTGGAAACCCGACCATTGACCAGGGCGACAGGCTTGCCAGCGGCCCGCATTTCCCAGATCAGGGCAGGCCAGAATTCGGATTCCACCCAAATCCCGGCATCAGGTTTCCAATGGCTCAGAAAGGACGCGACCCAGGCGGATCGATCGACCGGCACGAATTGATGCATCGCCCGGGCCGGCAGTTTGTCGGCCATCAGACGGGCACTGGTCACGGTGCCGGTGGTCAACAGAACATGCCCGTTGGGATCTCGTTCCAATAACAGATCGATTAAGGGCAGGGCTGACATGGCCTCCCCATTGCTGGCGGCATGAATCCAGATCAACGGTCCTTTAGGGCGGGGCAGCGTCGCCTTTCCCTGGCGTTCGCAAAAGCGATGGGGGTCTTCTTTTCCTTCGGCCAGGCGCTGTTTCATGTAACGCGCGATAAATGGGGCCGCCAGGACTGTGCTGATGCGATACAGGCTGCGGGCGATCATGGCACATGCCCCATATCCCGGTCGCAAGACGCAGTCAGATCCTGCAGGGTTGTGTGAAGCATTTGGCGATACCGTTCCCGGGTTTCTGCATCCGGCTTGGCAGGCAAGATGATGGCCTCTCCCCATCGGCAGATTCCCCGATTAAACGGCAAGGGGACCTGGAAACGGTCCCATGTATTCAGCATGCGGCGTTTCTTAACAGCGTAACTGACCGGGACGATTGGAACGCCCGCCATCGCGGCAATGAAGATAATGCCTTCCTTCACCTCCAAGGCGGGACCGCGCGGGCCATCGGGCGTAATGCCGACATGGCCCCCCGCTTTCAATCGCTTGATTATCACGCGGGTGGCTTTGGCACCGTCCTTACTGTCAATGGGAATACCATCAAAACCAAAACGCTCCATCGTATCCAGGACCAGCCGACCATCGCGATGACCAGACGTGACCACACATAACTGATCGGCTTTTTCCGCATAGGCATAGGGCATCATGCAGATACGATTATGCCATAATGCAATGATATAGGGCTTCCCCTCGGCAAACAGACGGTCCCGCGCCTCGGTTCCTTCCACGGTCCATTGGGTCGTCAGTCGCACAAAGCGGATATAGGCCGCCAGCAGACTGCAGATCAATCTGTGTACCCATGCCTGTTTGGAAAGAGCCTTGATCAGTGACATGGTTGCCCTAATCCTGAGCCACGGCAACGCTGGGGGCGGATGGCTGGTCTTCACTCTGTTCTTTGGGTTGGTCTTGGAACTGAATCTTCGACAGGCGGGCATACAGGCCGTCCTGTGAGATCAATTCTGCATGGCTGCCGGTTTCGACAACTTTTCCTTTATCCAGGACATAAATGCGATCAGCGCGCCGGATGGTAGCCAGGCGGTGGGCAATGACAATCGTGGTGCGCCCAATCATCAGGCGGGACAGGGCTTCCTGTACCTTTTGTTCGGATTCCGCGTCCAGGGCCGATGTTGCTTCGTCCAGCAGCAGGATCGGGGCGTTCTTCAGCATCGCCCGGGCGATTGCGATACGTTGGCGTTGGCCCCCACTCAGGCGCAATCCCTGCTCGCCAACCATCGTGTCATAGCCATCTGGCAGGTCCAGAATGAAGTCATGGGCGGCAGCGTCCCTGGCCGCCTGAATGATGTCGTCTTCACTGGCACCAAAACGGCCATAGGCAATGTTGGCGCGGATCGTGTCGTTGAATAATGCCGGTTCCTGGCTGACCAAGGCGATATGTCCCATGACAGACGTCAGGGTCGCCTGTCGAATGTCCTGACCATCGATCAGGACGTGTCCGGCGGTCACATCGTAAAACCGTGGGATCAGGTTCAGGATCGTAGATTTTCCAGCACCCGACGGCCCAACCAATGCGACCGTTTCACCCGCCGTGATGTCCAGCGTTATGCCATCCAGAACCGGTGCATCCGCATCATACGCGAAATGCACATCCTTCAGGGTAACCCGACCCGGGCCGGGGGTCATTTCCACCGCATCGGGCGCGTCCTGAATGGCGGGCACATGATCAATCAGGTCGAAATTGCGCTTTGCCGCCCCCAGACCTTCCTGAAGGGAATTGTTCAGGCTGGCCAGGCTGCGCAAGGGTTGATAGGCGACAAAGACCGCGACAAAGAAGGACATGAATGACCCGACGGTCTGTTCCCCCGCCAGGATCTGATATCCCCCCAGGGCAATGATGCTAAACAAGGTGAATCCCGCCAGCGTATCCATGATGGGATAGCTGAGCGAGCGAGTGCGCACCGCCTTTAAGAGCAGCTTATAGGTGGTCAGGAATGCGCCGGATCCCCGTTTGGCTTCGTATTCCTGCATGGAATAGGCCCGGACCTGGCGGGCATTCTTCAAACTGTCGTCTAGGACAGATGTCATCTGCCCGAATTCCACCTGGGTGGCTTCGGATACTTTGCGCAGGCGCCGACCGATCCGGGCGATGGGGAAAATGCTGATTGGAAAGAAGAACAGGGCAAACAACGACAATTGCCAGTTCTGATAAACCATCAACCCGATCATTGCCGCCAGCGTCATTGAATCGCGTCCAAAACCGGTAAAAACCTTCGTTACGGCATCGCGCAGAACATAGCAATCGGACGTGAAGCGCGATAACTGGCGCGCCGTTCCCTCCTGCTCAAGATATCGAATCTCGATATGCAGAAGAGATCGGAACATCTGGTTCTGCATTTTTTCAATGATCCGCAAACCCACCATTTGCATCAGCACGGATTGCATAAAATTTGCCAGTCCGCGGAAGAAGGATGCGATAAAAAAGCCAAGCGCAGAATACCAGATCCAGACTTCGCTTTGATTGATAAAGGCCTCGTTCAAGGCGGGTTCAATCAGCTTTGCCAGGGCGGCACTGGCCACAGCCACCAACAACATCCAGAAGGTCGCCAGGATGATCATGCGCAGATGTTCGGACATATAGTCACGCCAAAGGCGCCAGGTCAGTTTCTTGGTGACCGGATCAAACCGAAATCTACCTGTTTTTTGTGTCTGGGAGTCGTTCTGTGCCACCGTTGATCCCGGTTCGCTGGTTTAAGGTTTTCACGATATCCGCCCTATAGCATGGGTCGCACGGGGCGTCACGCCGGTAACCCATCCTAATGAAGCGGTGGCAAATCATCAGGCGGACGTGGACAGGCTGGGGATAGTGCGGTATACGCAAGGCAATGCATCAGGAATGCTTTGGTGCTGGGTTTATGCCGGGTGTTGCGGATGCGGTGCTACCCAATGGATAGGGTCGAATTTTATGCTGGAACAGGCTTAAGTCGGAATGAACATTCCTAAAATACTCCTGGCGATCAGCGTTTGCCTTTTGCCGATCCTGGTGGCGGTTTTTTGGGTGCCGATTAAGGCGGGATCGCTGGATGGTCTTTTTATAATCGGCGCGAATATTTGCGCCATCGTTATTCTTTTTGTCTACATAGTTGATCGCCCATGACCTCTCAAACAGTGACGCTTACCTGTCCGATTTCCGGATCGGATCGTATCGAGGAGTTTTGTGTCCAATCTGATCCGGATGGGGGCACAGTGACTTGGATACGGTTCCCCGACAGCGGNTTTGTCTGCCTGCAGCATATGCCGTCCGTGGATGAAATTGATGACATCCAGGACGAAATTGGCGGCGACTATATGCGTGTTATGACGCCGAAGTGGAAAAGCAAAGCCCGCCGATCCAAATCCCGTGCTAAATGGTTGAAACGCCACATGACGGGTGGAAGTCGGGTACTGGACGTCGGCAGCAATGTCGGTCTGTTCTGTGCCATGGCGAAAGAAATCGGGCTTCTGCCGGAAGGCATTGAAATCAGCAAGAATCTTGCCCGTCAATCCGCTGAACTGTTTCCAGAAATTCCGTTCCATTGCACATCACTGGAGGCGTATTCAGGGCCCGGGGAGTTCGATGCAATTTATTGTTCTGAAGTCATCGAGCACACGATCGACCCGTTCGATTTTGCTGCACGCCTGTTTCAATTGTTGCGCAAGGGCGGGGTACTGTATCTAACAACGCCGGATTTGGAAGAATATCTGACGCCTGATGGTGCTGTGACCCGGTTTTTGGGTGCACCCGATCATAAACTGTACTTCACGCGGGAAAATATTGTTCCCTTCTTAAAGCGCGTTGGCTTTTCGGATGTGATGCACAAGCGAACCTGGTCTTTTGGTAAATCCGGGATTCAGTTGCTGGCGACCAAATAAGCAAAATGGCTTAGGATGATTGGTCAGGTTTTGGCTTTTGATTTGCCGTTAGGTTTTGCAAAAATTGCAGGGAGCATGCTTCCCAGCTGAACTTTTCCGCATGACGACGGCACAGGGCAGGATCAATTTCCAGGGCCCGCATGGCGGCGCGTTGCAGGTCTTCATCCAGAACACCACAACTGTTGTCACCAATCACATCGATGGGGCCTGGCACTGGCAGGGCCGCGACCGGCACCCCGGACGCCAGGGCTTCCAGCAGAACCAACCCAAATGTATCCGTTCGGCTGGGAAAGACGAAAACATCGGCGGCGGCATAGTGGCGCGCTAGGTCTTCGCCCGTCTTGGGCCCCAGAAACTTAACGTCAGGATACGCGGCCTTCAGTTCTTCCAGTTGGGGGCCGCCACCAACGACGACCTTGGTGCCGGGCAGACCCAATTCCAGAAAGGCCCCAATATTCTTCTCCACCGCAACCCGGCCGATATTCATGAAAATTGGGCGGGGGAAATCCAGAATGTCTTTCGGGCGCGGACGGAACAGCTCCAGATCAACGCCCCGGGACCAGATTTCCAGGTTTTTGAAATTCCGACTGTCCAGGTCGGTGCGCATGGTCGGCGTGGTGACCATGGTCACCGATGCGTCGCCATGAAATTTCCGCATCCAGGCATAGGTGATGGAAACCGGCAGGCCGCATCGGGCATGAATATATTCTGGAAAGCGGGTATGAAAGCTGGTGGAAAAGGGATGCTTGTGCTTTTTGCAAAAGCGTCTTGCCGCAGATCCCAGCGGACCTTCGGTTGCGATGTGGATGGCAGCCGGCATCAGGTCCTTCAGCATTTTCGGCAGGGCCCATAAGGCATTCATCGCCAGCCGGATTTCTGGATAGGTCGGGCATGGGATGGTCCGAAAACGATCCGGGCCGATGACATGCACTTCAAGCCCCAGCTTTTCCATTTCCTGTCGGGTGCGATCCAATGTGCGCACCACGCCATTGATTTGTGGCAACCAGGCATCGCTGACAATAACCAGCCGCTGGCCCGGCACGGCGGAGATATCGGGTTGCGCCGTTGTCACGCTGATATTCTTTGATGTCACGGCGTTCATACAGGTGCCTTCGCAGTCATTCTATGGTCCTGCAGGACCGGGACATGTGCTGTGTTGTCCGTCCATTGGATGATTTCCATGCGGCCATTGGCATGTTCCACCAGGGCAGTACAGCTTTCGACCCAATCGCCATCATTGCAGTACAATATTCCATTGATTTCGCGCATTTCGGCATGATGGATGTGACCACAGATCACACCATCCACGCCGCGTTGTTTGGCCTCATGCGCGACGGCTTCTTCGAATTTACTGATGAATTCGACGGCGTTCTTGACCTTTTGCTTCAAGAATGCAGACAGCGACCAATAGGGCAGGTTTAACCAACGTCGCACCTGGTTGAAGTAATGATTGGTCGACAGCAGGATCGTATAGGCCCAATCCCCCAGATAGGCCAACCACTTGGCGTATTTCACAACGGAATCGAACTTGTCCCCATGGATGATCAGATAGCTGCGTCCATCGGCACCTTTGTGGATTGCTTCATCCTTGACCAACACGCCCCCAAAAAACAGGTTGGTGTAGTCGCGCAGCACTTCATCATGATTGCCAGGAACATAGATTACCTGACAGCCCTTGCGGGCTTTCCTCAGAACTTCTTGTACAACGTCATTTTGTGTTGCGGTCCAATACCAGGATTTCTTCAGGCGCCATCCATCGATAATGTCGCCAACCAGGTAAAGTGTTTCACACTCCGTATGTTGCAGAAAATCCAGAAGGAATTCCGCCTTGCATCCCCTGGTTCCCAAATGGGTGTCAGAGATCCATACTGTGCGATAACGACTGACGCCGCGAAACCCGTGCATATCCGTATCCGCCTTTAAATCTTTCGATCCGCAGGGAATACGGGTGTAGTGTGAAGAAAATAAGTAATTATGGTAATTCTTATTTTCTTTCACCTAAGTTTAACAAAAAAGAAATAGAAATTACATCTAAGACACTCTATTTCCCTTGTTTCGTCGTAATGGAGAACCTTATCAGTGGTAAATAAAAAGGAAGTTGCGGACCCGATTCGCAGGCGGGTGGCGGTTATTTATAATCCTGTTGCAGGGTTTCGTCAGCGCGGTCGTCTTCGTGGTTTCTTGAAGCATTTGCGCGCGCGCGGTCATGATGTCGTCTTGCGCCGTACCGAAGGGCCCGGTCATGCGACGAATATTGCAGCGGAACTTGATGTTGCCACAGTTGATGTTGTCGTGGCCGCAGGCGGGGATGGCACAATTAATGAGGTCGCCAATGGTTTGATCGGGCGCCCGATCCCGATGGCCATTGCTCCTCTGGGAACTGCAAATGTCTTTGCCTTTGAACTAGGCCTGGGATTGAAGTTGAAGCGCGCCGCAGAAATGCCGTCACAGGGGCGCGTTGCTGAGATTTATCCAGCTCTGGCGGGCGCGCGTGGCTTCCTGTTGATGGTCAGCGCAGGTCCCGACGCGCGCGTGGTCGCGGAAGTAAACAGCAAGCTGAAACGCATTATTGGCAAAATGGCTTATGTGATGGCGGCGGTTCGGGAAATTGTACGTAACGCCGAAACCACGATCACGGTTACCGTTGACGGCCACACCCATCAGGCGGGACTGGCGATTGTGACCCATGCCAGTCACTATGCGGGGCCATTCGTGATATCCCCTGATACCAGGCTGGGTGATGACAGCATCAGTGTCGTGCTGTTGAAGGGTACCAGTCGATGGGCGTTGGTTCGATATGGATTTGCCCTGTTGACCAATCGTGTCGCTAAACTGCCGGATGCGACGCTGTTGCGGGCGCGGCGGGTGCGTATTGATGGCCCGGTTGGGGAACCCATTCAGTCTGATGGTGATCTGATCGGTCAGGCGCCAATGGAAATTGCACTGGGCAGTCGTCCGTTGCGCATTCTGGTACCCGATCTTTCCCGTGTTCTGGTGCCAACGTCTACCGCCATTGCGCCCCCCGTGGTAGAGCAGCCAGTCTACGGGAAGTCTTAAAATCTTAATTACAGTGGCATTTCGTTGCAAATTCTGGTAGGTCAGATGGTGAACAGGGGCGGCCCAGAAGGATTTTCCGCCTTTTTGCCAGGAGAAACGGAATGAAGAACCATCCGACCTGCGGGGCAATTGTCCCGGCTTTTGCATCCACTCTAACGCCACATCCCAGTAAGCGACCGATAGCGAAACGGCTGTGCGCCTTGGTGCTGTCTGGCAGTCTTCTATTTTCTCAGGTCGCGTGTACGACCGGACAGGAAGAATTATCCCGGGACGATAAACTGGCAATCGGTGCTGTTGCCGGCGCGGTTGTGGGCGGTTTGATCGGGTATGAGTATTTTGGCAATGATGATACCCGGCTGTTATGGGCACTGGGATTAGGGGCTGCGGGTGCCTATGGCGGGAAACTGCTGTCGGATAACCTGACCCGGTATGACAGGACCTCCATGCAGCAGACGGCATANCAAAGCCTGACACAGGCTCCCGCCGGGGAAACGGCGACGTGGCAGAACAAATCCACCGGCACCCATGGCAGCATCACCCCCATGCGTACCTTCCTGAATGCGCAGGGTCGTATATGTCGCGAATATGATGCACAGGTGAATGTCGACGGTAATACGGTTTCCGGTCGTGAAACAGCATGTCTGACAGAAGCGGGCCATTGGGTGGTTTACGCCACAACCGGGTGATGGTCTGGGCGGTATAGCTCCCCCTCCCTCAGAAATTGCTGCTCATGCGATGCGTTATGCCTGCAAAAAAAAGGACCGCGTCGAAACGCGGCCCAAGTTTAGGGAGGAAACGCCCAATACGGACGTAACAGCGCAGGTTTACAGTGCTAAAGCACAAACTGCAGTGTTCACGTCACAACATGATTAGGCGGATCATGTTGCAGTGCAATAATTGACAGATAACACATTCGAAATCAAGCGTTCTTATCGTGTTGCAACGCACAAATATTAGGCAATTTTCCGCCCTAAAAATAGCCTGGTCGGAAATTCTCTCTGATTTCTCCCGATTTCTGGCGATTTAATCAAAAATCCTTTGTTGCGAATGTGCAGGCTGCGGCGGAAAATCACAGTGGTAGAGGATTTTTGTAATGCTTAAATTTTGCTCACTGACTTTGTCGTCCCTGCTGATTAGCACGGTTTTTTTACCATTTTTCATGCGCTGCAGCATGGCGGAAGAGACCGGCATCCAGAAACATTATGGTTCCCCGGCCAGGGACCTCGATTCTGATGCTAAATTGTCAAAATTTTCTTGGGATGACACGCGTCGCGCCTTGGGACCGGACGTGTTCTTTTTACCTGAAGCGCTCAAATCCCCTATGACCTTGAGAAATTTTCTCCCTGGGAGTCGATCAATAGGGAAAGGAGAAGCGCTTCAGGGTCAGTTGACCCTGCGGCAAAGCGCCCTTCTGATTAATGTCATCGGCGCATTGGGAGAGTCGCAGCTGACGCTGCCGGAAAAGACGCTGGGTCTCATCACCCATGGAGATCGCATCGTTCCCGTTCCCNCGCCCGAAACTGTTGTCATCGATCAGCGGCGGCGGTTTACGCTGTTATTTGGTGTTGGGAGAATATGGACTGAGCCGGGGGATCGCGGTCAGTCCAGGGCATTGTTGCCAGTCAGTATTGTCGACAGCAAATTTGGCGCTGTGCGCAATGGGTTGGCCAGTTTTCTGTATGGCAATGGAAAGCCTGTTTCCAATATGGTTCTGCAATTTTCTCAGGAAACCGCTGCGGAGCGTGAAGCGGATATATGGGGGACCCTGTCGACGGAATTTATCCCAGGCAAAGTGGAGGGCGCGCAAAGTAGAATCGCCGCCTATGAGGATCGGATGTCCAGTGCGCCCCAATATAAGGATTGGGCAGATCTGGCGGCACGCTTTGGGGTTGATGCTGTTTCCGGTTTCAACGGCCCGTTGGGATCGAAAGGTGCGGTTTCGGTCAGCGGATTGATCGTGGATGAAACAGTTTATCTGTCTGGCTGTAATACGCGGCATGGATTGTATCCCTTCTGCCGTCAAATGCGTCACGGCATATCCAGCATGACGCCCAGTTTTCTGGCGTTTGTGGCGGTATCCCATCTGGCCCATCGTATAGGCCATGATATTCTGGTGATGACGATCGGGGATTTGGTGCCTGAATTAGCCAATCACCCGCAATGGCGGCGTACTCGAATACTGGATATGATCAATATGGCCAGTGGGCTTGGCGAAATTGCTCCGGAACGGACAGTGAATTTCGTTGCGGCGGATTCTGATCCCTCTGCCCAGGCAATCCGCGCGGCACGAACGGTTGATGAGAAACTGGCGGTGGCGAAGCAATTCCCATATTACCCCTGGGCACCGGGCACAGTATTCCGGTTTCGGACATCGGACAGTTTTGTCCTGTCTTTGGCGCTGGATCGACTGGTCAAGTTAAAGGATGGGGCGGGGGCCTCCTTGCGCTGGATATTGCAGGATCGATTGTTCAAGGCAATCGGGATTGCGCGGCTGCAAATGCAGATGACTGTTGGGGATACGGCCGAACATCGGGTTCCCGATTTGGGGAACGGTTTATACCCTACGACGGGTGAATTGGTGCGCTTGATCCTGGTTCTGCGACACAGTACGGGGGGCAAAACCCTGACAGGCCTGTCGCGCGATATGGTTACCGATGCCTTGGATACACAGGGAGATAAAGGCCTGCCAACAGGGGTTTCTTATCCAAACGGTGCCGGTCGCTATGCGTTGGGTTTCTGGCGAACACCGATCAAAATGGCCGGGGACTGCATACAGAATATCCCATCCGCTCAGGGCCGGGGTGGGTCTGTTGTATCCTTCATGCCCTATAGCATTACGGGGTTTCGCATTGCAGATGGGGCCCCTGCGGATCCAGCAACACGTGACAGCACTGACATCCGCCGCATTGGCGATGCCGTCCGTGGCTTCTGTGGAGAGCCCCGCGAATAGTTACTCCGCGGCGGCGTTTAGCGCGACTTCCTGGGGTTTATCGTAAGGCAGATCATTATTCAGCGACGGCACCATTCCCCGAACCTCGGAAACGCGGTTCAGGTTCAGTGTTGCCGTGACGACACCGGGTGCTTCCCCGCCATCGGCAAGAACCTCTCCCCAGGGATCAATGATCAGGGCATGACCATAGGTCTTGCGGCCATCCTCATGGTCGCCACATTGCGCCGGTGCCACGACGAAACAGCCATTCTCGATCGCCCGGGCGCGCAACAGGGTATGCCAATGGGCCTGTCCTGTTGTGCGGGTGAAGGCAGCGGGCACCGCCAGAATGCGCGCGCCGGCCTTCGCCAGATCACGAAACAGATGGGGAAAGCGCAGATCATAACACACCGCCATGCCATAGCCGCCCCAGGGCGTCTGGGCCAGGGTCGCATGGGTGCCGGGGCGAAAGCCGTTGCTTTCCCGATAGCTTTCACCATTCGCCAGATCGACATCGAACATATGGATTTTGTCGTATTGCGCCTGTATCAGTCCGGTGGGATCGATCAGAAAACCGCGATTGGCGAAGCGATCATCATCGGCCAGGCGAATGACCAGCGACCCAGCATGAATCCAGATGCCAAGTTCCTGCGCCAATGCCTTATAGGCCGCCAGAGAGGCATCTTCAGAGTCCAGGGCTGCAACCTTCGACGATTGTGATCGATCCCGCTGCATCAGGTTCACAACTTCAGGCAGGGCGACAAGTTCTGACCCTTGCGCCGCCGCCTGTCGGATCAAATCACTGGAAATCTTGATGTTCTGGTCAATCGATGTGGTCGAGGTCATTTGGACCAGACCCACGGTCAATGTCTCTTTCATCTCAGTCTCCCTTGCTTAGATCCATCAGCGCATGATTAGGCCGCAGTGCCTAACAGTTTGTCCAGTTTACCGTTGGCATCGGCTTCCATCAAATCATCACAGCCGCCGATTAGAACGTCATCGATAAAAACCTGGGGTACGGTCTGGGCACCCGGCGCGCGCTTGGCCATGACTTCCTTGTGATTGCCTTCGCCCCAAATGTCATATTCGGAATAGCTGACGCCTTTGCTGTCCAGCAGCTTCTTGGCGCGATAGCAGAATCCGCACATGGGGCGGGTGTAAATCTCAACGACGGCCATTTGGCCCTCCTTCTCTCAAATTTCGGACCTTGATGTAAAAGGCCTCAGGATATGGTTCATCATGCAGGAAACCGCCTCTTTGTCGAGAGACGCTGCAAATCATTGCCAATTTGGCGCGTTTCAGGCTAGGGACAAGGGGTGATGAGCCAAGAGACTGTTTCCAAAACCGATATAGTCCCGCCCGATGAAAATTCAGGCCACAAACGCTCTTATACCATTCCCTGCAGCACACGGTTTCGAAATCAGATCCTTGCCCTTGCAGAAGCGCGTGGCGTCAACGCGGCGGACCTGGCGCGGTCGGTCATTCTGATGCTGCCTGAATCGATGATTGCGGCGGCGGTAGATCCGGGTGATCCAAAAGCCTCTGATCGCGAAACGGTGACCCTGAAGTCTGGCCCGGATAAGGGCAAGCCCTGGCGGCGAAAGCCCCNCCTGCAGGTCCGACTGCCGGATGGATATGATCCGGTCCTGTTGCGTAAGGCATTGGGATTGGCCCTGGCGCTGGACAGCGGTGCCCTGCGTATGGTGCTGGAGCCCAGCCATCACCCGACCCGCGAGGTCGAGCACGCCCAATTGAAGGCTGAACTGCATCGGTTGCGCGCGGCGGTTCAGGTTCTGGCTGGGGACCGTCTGCCCAATGCGGTGCGCACCAAGGATGAAGCCCATTTCGTCCTGGGCTTCCCGCCAAATTCCCGTCCTGGAGCTGCGGAAATCAAAGCCCGGTACCGCCAGTTGGCGACCATTCACCATCCAGACAGTGATACCGGTGATACGGCCCGCATGGCCTTATTGAATCAGGCCATGAGTTTCATGCGAGCCTATGATAAAAATTAGTATTTCTCATATTTATGATTAATAAAAATATTGACTTAAGGTATTTTGACGCTTAATGCCTCGCCATGAGCTTGTCTTCGGCAGTGAAAGGGGCCCGTCTTGCGGCGGGGTTAAGCCAGAGCGACCTGGCGAAACGACTGGGCGTCACCCAGTCGACCATCGCCTTGTGGGAGACAGGTAAGACCGCGCCAAAGCGCAGCATGATGCCAAAGCTGGCCGCAGCCCTGCGGGTGACAGTGTTGGATTTAGAGCATGGCACTGGTGCATTTACCGGGGCCCTGGGTTCCGTTTCGTATTTTCAGGAAGGCCATAGAACGATGTCGACTCCCTCTCCCACCGCGATTGTCAATCCGGCACAGGATAATCCTGTCATCGCTTTTCAGGGGGTGTTGGGGGCCTATTCCCATCTTGCGGCACGCGGGGCATTTCCGGCGATGGAACCCTTGCCCTGTCCAACATTTCAGGATGCCTTTGCCGCTGTCGAGGAAGGGCGTGCCGGCCTGGCGATGATCCCGATTGAAAACTCCCTGGGCGGGCGTGTGGCGGACATTCATCATCTGTTGCCCGAGTCGAACCTGTTCATCATCGGGGAATATTTCCAACCGGTGCATCATTGCCTTCTGGTTCCGAAAGGCGGCAGCTTTGAGACCGTGAAAGAAGCGCGCAGTCACGAACAGGCCTTGGCGCAGTGCCGCAACACGTTGCGGGAACTCAAAATCAAGCCGGTCATCGCCGCCGATACAGCCGGGGCCGCGCAGGATGTGGCGAAGCTGAATGACCCTTCCATTGCAGCCATTGCTTCCACTCTAGCAGCGGAAACCTACGGGCTGGATATCCTGCGTCCCCGGATTGAAGATCGGATCGGCAATGTGACTCGCTTCATTGTGATGTCGCGGACCCGCATTGAACCAGACCCAAGGTCCGGTCCCTGTCTGACCAGCTTCGTCTTCACGGTGCGCAGCGTGCCTGCCTCGCTGTACAAATCCCTGGGCGGCTTTGCCACCAATGGGGTGAATATGATCAAGCTGGAAAGCTATATCAGCGTCGGCGACGACAGCCGCGCACGATTCTATGCAGAAATTGAGGGACATCCTGCAGATAAATCAGTCGATCAGGCGATGGAGGAACTTCAATTCTTCACCACCAAGATCAAACTGCTGGGCACTTATCGCCAGGCCGATTATCGCGCGGAGGAGTGAGGAAGAGTGTGTGAGCTTTGCCACCTTTGAAGATTTATCGCGAAGGACGCTGAGAAGGCGCAGAGGACGCAGAGCGGCCGACCCATACACTTTTACGTCATCCCGGACTTGATCCGGGATCCAGGGCGGCGGGCGCGATTGGTGCTTGTGGCCCTGGACTCCCGCCTTCGCGGGAGAGACGAGCCTGAATTTGCCTTTGCGCCCTCTGCGTTTCTCCGCGCCCTCTGCGTTCCCCACTGTCGTCATCCCGGCCTTGATTCGGGATCCAGAGCGGCGAGCGCAATTGGTGCGGTCGGCCCTGGATACCCGCCTGCGCGAATGGCCCGGTCTCACCCTTTACTCCATTCTCATCCTGAGGAGGCGCGATAGCGCCGTCTCGAAGGATGCGCTGCAAGTCCGGTGCTTACAGAAAGGTCACCCTTCGAGACGCTACGCTCCTCAGGGTGAGAGTGTGTTTGTCTGCAACATTGTCATCCCGGACGTGATCCGGGGTCCAGGGCGGCTGGCAGAACAGGGCGGGCATTTGAAATCTGATGAAAGGGGCTTAGTTGCCCTGGGCCATCCAGTCCTGGATCAGGCGGTAGGCGATGGAATCGCGGCGGGGCAGGGCGAAGGTTTCGTCTTCCGGGCTGGCGGCGATTTCGGCGCGGGAAACCCAACGGGCCTCTTCGATTTCATCGGTCGCAATGGTCATTTCTTCTGCTGTCGCGCGGGCGCTAAAGCCCAACATAATGGAAGATGGGAAGGGCCAGGGCTGGCTGGAATTATAGCGGATATCGGTGGTTGGTAAGCCGACTTCTTCCATGACTTCACGGGCGACTGCGTCTTCCAGGCTTTCACCCGGTTCAACAAAGCCTGCCAGGACAGAACATCGGCCCGGTGGCCAGTCCTTCTGGCGGCCCAGCACGATCCGGTCAGCGCCATCATGCACCAGCATGATGACGGCGGGATCCGTGCGGGGAAAATGGGGCGCGCCACAGTCTGGATTTGTGCAGCGTCTTTCATGCCCCCCCTTGCGGGAGTCTGTCGGGCGGCCGCAGACACCACAGAAGAGATGACGGCGGTGCCAATGCACCAGGCCACGAGCATAAGCCAATATGGCCCCATCATCATCCCCCAGCATCGGACCAACTTTCCGAAGGTCTTCGAAGGCGGTACCGGGTTCAAATTCGGGCGGTTCCTCAAAATCAGACAAATCAATGGCGAAATGGGGGGCGCCGGTGGAATCCAAACCCAGAAAAACGGACAACTTGGCGTGCTGCATCAGATCCGTGCGCGTTGCCTGCACGGTCCAGCCCCGTATTGTGTCCCCCATCTGCACCAGATTGTTACCGCGCCATACAGGGAACAGGCGCGCAGTCTCGCTGCTGATGGCAAGCGTCAACGCCTCTTGATCGCCACGAAGACGATCCGCCCTATCCAAGGGGCCGGACGCATAAACGTTGGGTGCATGTGTGTGATGTAGAACGGTCCTCATGATGGAAGGGACAGTGCCATGCGTTTGCCGCCTCTTCAACTTCTATAGCAGATCCCAACGCCCCAGGATGACGGTTTTGCGCTGCAACATATTGCGCTGAGACATATTCTAGGGGTAGCGTGTTGTGATGGATGGAGATATCGCCTTAACACTCACCACAAAACCCGCCGCGCAACGGGCGCGGGGCGCGGTCATTTTGGGCTTTCGTCATGATGCAAAGCGCGATCAGACGGGGCTGAGCGATCTGTATCACAGCCATCCCATGCGCGTGCTGTTTCCAAGGCCCGCACGGAATGATGTGATTACAGCGGCGATCACCACGGTCTCTGGCGGCCTTGTCGGGGGCGATCAGATCGACGTCTCTATCAATGCCGAAGAAAATGCGCAGGTATTGAGCTTGGCCCAGGCTGCAGAGAAGGTATATCGAGCCCAGGATGCGGAGCCGGCCAGAGTCACGCTGACTTTGAAGGCTGGTGCGAATGGCTGCCTGGAATATCTGCCGCAGGAGACGATTCTATTCGAAGGGGCGCGTCTGGTCCGGTCCACCAGGATCGATCTTGCAACAGAAACCGCCCATGTCATGGCCGGAGAGATGGTGATTTTCGGACGCGGCGCCATGGGTGAAACCGTGCGCCAGTGCCAGTTTCAGGAAAACTGGAGGCTGACATTGGCAGGCAGGACGATTTGGCGTGATGCCTTTGTCCTGAACCCGGCTGTTGCGATCAGCCCCTTCGGCTTGAACGGGGCAACGGCGATGGCCACCCTGATCTGTGCCGCGCCACAGCCAGAAACATTGCGCGATAGGGTTCGACCCTTATTGATGGACCTGCCAGGGGGGATTGCGGGGGCGACCGTGATGGGGCCGCTTCTGCTGCTGCGGTTCCTAGGCAAGGATCCAGCCGCGATGCGGGCGCGCTATATGCAGGTATGGTCTGTCTTGCGGCACCAGGCTTTTGGCCGCCCCGCACGGCTGCCAGCCTTGATTCATTGTTGATGGGAGGAGACGGGGCAAATGAACTTATCACCCAGAGAGAAAGACAAGCTGCTGGTCGCTATGGCGGCCGAAGTGGCACGCAAGCGATTGGCGCGGGGCGTGAAGCTGAACTATCCAGAGGCGATTGCCCTGATCAGTGACTATGTCGTTGAGGGCGCCCGCGATGGCCGCGCTGTGGCCGATTTGATGCGCGATGGGGCCACGGTCATCACCCGGGATCAAGTCATGGATGGCATCGCAGAGATGATCCATGAGGTCCAGGTTGAGGCAACCTTCCCCGATGGGACCAAGCTGGTCACCGTTCACACCCCAATCCGCTGAGGCAAAGGAGAGATATCATGATTCCAGGAGAAATCCTTTGTGCCGCCGGTGAAATCACCCTGAATGATGGGCGTGAAACCTTGACGCTGACTGTCGCAAATGGCGGGGACCGCCCGGTTCAGGTTGGCAGTCATTATCATTTCGCTGAAACCAACCCGGCCTTGAAATTCGACCGGGCGGCAGCGCGGGGCTTTCGGTTGGATATTCCAGCCGGAACTGCCGTGCGCTTCGAGCCAGGGCAAAGTCGAGACGTCACTCTGGTCGCCTATGCGGGCAAGAGGATCGTGACCGGATTTAATGGTGCGGTTCAGGGCCCGCTGGATGGGGGGAAATAAGTCATGGCATATTCAATCGACAGACAGGCCTATGCCGACATGTATGGCCCCACCACAGGCGATAAGGTGCGCCTGGCCGATACGAATTTGATCATCGAGGTCGAAAGTGACCGCACGATCTATGGCGAGGAAGTCAAATTCGGTGGTGGAAAGGTGATCCGTGACGGCATGGGCCAATCGCAAGCCACCCGCGCAGAAGGCGCGATGGATACCGTCATCACCAATGCCCTGATCCTGGATTACACCGGCGTCTATAAGGCTGATATCGGATTGAAGGGCGGCAAGATCGCCGCCATCGGTAAGGCGGGCAATCCCGATGTGCAACCAGCCGTCGATATAATCTGCGGCCCTGGAACAGAAATCATCGCGGGCGAGGGGCGCATTGTTACCGCCGGTGGGATTGATGCCCATATTCACTGGATCTGTCCGCAGCAGGCGGAAGACGCGCTAATGTCCGGCGTGACCACCATGCTGGGCGGCGGCACTGGACCGGCGGAGGGCACCAATGCCACAACCGCAACACCCGGCCCCTGGCATATGGCCCGAATGCTGGAGGCGGCAGATGGCATGGCGGTCAATGTCGGACTGTTTGGCAAGGGTAATGCGTCCCGCCCGGATGCCCTGATCGAAATGGTTGCTGCCGGAGCCATCGGATTGAAACTGCACGAGGATTGGGGCACCACCCCATCGGCGATTGATTGCTGCCTCAGTGTTGCGGAAGAAACCGATGTTCAGGTCGCAATCCACACAGACACGCTGAACGAAAGCGGCTTTGTCGAGAACACGATTGCCGCGTTCAAGGGACGCACCATCCATGCCTTCCACACGGAAGGGGCGGGCGGTGGTCATGCGCCAGATATCATCAAGGTCTGTGGTCTGGCCAATGTGATCCCCTCCTCAACCAATCCAACGCGGCCCTATACTCGCAATACAGTTGATGAGCATTTGGATATGCTGATGGTCTGTCATCACCTGGACCCCCGCATTCCAGAAGATGTCGCCTTCGCGGAAAGCCGGATTCGCAAGGAAACCATCGCGGCTGAAGATATCCTGCATGACATTGGCGCGTTTTCCATCATCGCGTCGGACAGTCAGGCAATGGGCCGTGTTGGCGAAGTTATTACACGAACCTGGCAAACAGCCCATAAGATGAAGATGCAGCGCGGCAGTCTGGACGGGGAAACGGGTGACAATGATAACCTGCGCGCCCGTCGTTATATCGCCAAATACACCATAAACCCCGCCAGAGCCCATGGATTGTCCCAGCATGTCGGGTCTATCGAAGTTGGAAAGCTGGCGGATCTGGTGCTCTGGAAGCCGATGTTTTTTGGCGTTAAGCCGGATCTGGTTTTGCGCTCTGGTATGATTGCCGCTGCGGCTATGGGCGACCCGAATGCCTCTATCCCAACACCACAGCCGGTGCATTATCGCCCGATGTTTGGCAGTTTGGGCGGTGCCTTGGGGGCAACGGGCGTCACTTTCATGTCTCAAGCCGGGGTTGATGCAGGTCTTAAGCATTCCCTGAACCTGTCCAAACAGGTTTTGGCGGTTAAAGGGTGTCGGACCGTGACCAAGGCGGATATGGCACTGAACGATGCCTTGCCGGAAATCACGGTCGATCCGGAAACCTACGAGGTTCGGGCCGATGGTGAGCTGTTGACCTGTGAGCCAGCGGCGGAATTGCCCCTGGCACAACGCTATTTCCTGTTCTGAGGATGTGATGCGGCGCGCAACGCAACGACATATGGCAGGCAGCTGGGTGGATGATGGCAATGCTGTCAGTGCCACGCTGGACCTGGATCAACGCAACCGGCGGCGCATCAAGCTGCAGGATGATCAGGGGGAAGCCTTCTTACTGGATCTGCCTAAGGCCGTAACATTGCGACAGGGCGATGGGCTGACCCTGCAGGATGGCGGCATGATTCGAATCGTGGAGGCGTCGGAACCGGTGGCCGATGCTCTGGGGGTCAGTCCAGCGGCAACCGCCCGTCTGGCCTGGCATTTGGGCAACCGGCATCTCCCGGTACAAATCCTGGACGATGGCACGATCCGTTTTCGCGCCGATGCGGTGATAGAGGCAATGGTGGAAGGGCTTGGGGCAACGGTAAAGCGTCACGAAGCCCCCTTCACACCAGAGGCCGGGGCCTATGATGCCGCCAGCACCGGGCATGGACATCATCATGATCACGGGCACGACCACGGACACGGCCATCCCCACAATCATGATCACCAATCTGTAAGGGTTGGATCGTGACACGCGCGCCGGACTGGTTGCAGACGGTTATGCTGTGGACCTCGCCCGCCTTTCCGGTGGGGGCGTTCAGTTATTCCCATGGGTTGGAATGGCTGGTGGAGACAGGCCAGGTGACCGACCGCACCAGCCTGGAATCCTTCATACGGGCTCTTTTGGAATTTGGTGATCTGCAGGCCGACGCGGCCTTCCTCTGTGCCGCTCATCGCGGCAATGACATGGACTTGGCCTTGGTGTTGGAGGAAGCGGTTAGTTTAAGGGGGGCGTCGGAACTGGCAGCCGAGTCCGTCAACCAGGGCCGTGCCTTTATCAAGGCGCTGCAGTTGGAAGGGACACACTATCCCCGCTTGTCGGCATTGCAAAATACGATGCCTGATGTCGGAATTCCTCATGCCGTTGCTTTTGGTGCAGCCTGTGCAGATGCGGGCATTCCGCTGGAAACCGCTGTTGAATCCTGGATGCATGGTGCGGTTGCCAATCTGGTGTCTGCGGGCCAGCGCCTTATTCCCTTGGGTCAGCGGGATGGGGTGGCGGCTTTGATGGCCCTTAAGCCATGTATTACCAAATTTGCGCAAAAGGCGATGGAAACACCATTCGACAGGATTTCCAGCGCCAGTGTGGCGGTCGATCTGGCCGCAATGTTTCACGAAACCCAGTATACGAGGTTGTTTAGATCATGACGAAACCCGTTTCCCATACAGGCCCGGTCCGCATTGGCATTGGCGGTCCGGTCGGCTCTGGCAAGACGGCGCTGATGGATCGGCTGTGCAAGGCGATGCGCGACAGCTATGACATTGCCGCCATCACCAACGACATCTACACACGGGAAGATGCTGAGTTCCTGACCCGCAGCGGCGCGCTGTCGCCGGATCGGATTGTTGGTGTTGAGACCGGTGGTTGTCCCCATACCGCCATTCGCGAAGATGCGTCCCTCAATCTAGCCGCCGTGGACGATCTGGTTGCGAAATTTCCTAAACTGGAAGTGCTGCTGATCGAATCCGGGGGGGATAATCTTGCCGCGACATTTTCGCCGGATCTTGCTGATATCACAATTTATGTAATAGATGTTTCGGCCGGTGATAAAATTCCGCGTAAGGGTGGGCCGGGGATTATTCGGTCGGACTTGTTGGTGATTAACAAGATCGATCTGGCCCCGCTGGTCGGTGCGGACCTGTCGGTAATGGATCGGGACGCGAAAAAGATGCGCGGCGACCGTCCCTTCCTGTTCACCAATCTGAAAGACAATAAGGGCGTGCCGGAAATTGTCACCTTCCTGGAAGACGCCGCAGGACTTGCCTAGCCCTGTGAAACTGACACGTCCACAAAACGTCCCAATCTCATCCTGAGGCGGTGCTGTAAGGATGGTGCGTGCAGCAGGGCCCCCCTTCGAGACGCTACGCTCCTCAGGGTGAGGGTGCTTTTGTCTGCACCATCGTCACCCCGGACCTTGATCCGGTGCCTAGGGCGGCAAGCGCGATTGGTGCGTGTGGCCCTGGACACTCGCCTGCGCGGGAGAGACGGGGTTTGTTGAAGATTTACCGCAAAGGGCGCGGAGAAGGCGCAAAGGGCGCTGGGGGCATGACATTTGTTGCGGTCGTCCCGGACGTGATCCGGGCTCCAGAGCAGCGGGTGCAATTGGTGTGTTCGATTCTCGATACCAGCCTGCGCGGGTAAGACGGCGGTGTAGTCGTCTTTGCGCTCTCTGCGGTCCTCAGCGTCCTTTGCGGTTTCCTTCTTCTAAAATCCCCAGCACAGGATTAGCGCAGGCGGTATGACGACCACTCCGTTTTGTCACCCCGGACTTGATCCGGGGTCCAGAGCAGCACGTGCGATTGGAGCGTTTGTGCCAGGGGGCTCTGAAAATGGGTTTATTTCTGCAGTAAATCCGCCAGGGCCTGTGGCGCGTTGACCATGCAGTCGTGGCCGCTGGCGATGTCTTGCATGGGCCAGCCCATCTCCACAGCGCGCTGGCGATGGGATTCCAGCGGCGGGTAGATCGGATCGGTGACGCGGATATAGCGGACAGGCACGCCATTGTTCGGCAGGCCGTTGAATGTGATCGCCGTTTCATAGGTACGGATCGGATGCGGGGTCATGCGGGTCTCAATATAGGCCGCCTCAGTCGGGTCCGTCAGGCCCATGGCAATCGCCTTGGGTGGGGGCAGGCACAGGGTTTCGCCCACCATGATCGCACCGGCCTTGCGGGCGGCCCAGACATCCGGGGCAACCGTCTCCCGGGGCGCGACGCCAGACAGGGGCACCATCGCATCTAGATAGACCAGTTCCGATATCCGGTCCGGTAAGGCGGCCGAAGCCCCGGTAATGGCAATACCGCCGAAGCTGTGCCCGACCAGCACCGTGTCGCGAATGTCCCGGGTCTGAATATGCGCCACCACATCATCGACAAAGGTTTGCAGGGTGATATCCGGCGACAACTCCCCCGCGCGCTCCCCCAATCCGGTCTGGGTAATACAGGACACAGTGTGGCCCCGTGCCATCAGGATCTTGGACAGGGCATCCCAGCACCACGCGCCGTGCCAGGCACCGTGTACCAATGTGAAATGGGTCATCGTGCTGTATCCATGTTGAGCCGAGAAAGACAAAATCCTGTGTCCTGCAGACCTCTTCCCACAGACCACCGTTTTTCCTACACTAGCGCAAATCCCGAGCAAACGGAATTGTTTGCGACGACGCATTTGCTAAAGAAACAANTGGTTAGAGTGTCCTGTGTGAGCTCATGCGAACGCATGATGCTCGAGCGCCAATAGAGGAGCAACATGATGACCGCCATTGACCGCCAGCACTCTGGCTCTCACCGCATCGATACGACTTTAAACGATTGGCAGGAAACCGGCTCGCCCGGCTTCTGGATGAAACCGATCTTTAAGGACAGCCAGACCGGCGTGTCCACGGCGCTGATGAAAATCGATCCCGGTGCCTATACCCCGGATCACGCCCATGACCAGTTGGAAGAAATCTATGTCCTGGATGGCGATTTCTATGACGCAGAGCATAGCTATGGCCCCGGTCATTACTGTCAGCGCGCCATCGGCGCAATGCATGAGGCCGGGTCCAAGGGCGGATGCACAATGCTGCTGATGTATCGGCGCTAAGGGAGTCCAATCGCGGGTGAGACGCGATCAGACTCCGATATGCGCAGTTACGCGACTTCGCGGCGTTTTGCTGAATGCGTCAAAGCCTCAATCAGCGAGTCGGCGACCTTCTTGGCCGAGGCCGGATTCTGACCGGTGATCAGGTCCCCATCGCGAATGGCGAAGGGCTGGAAGTCGTCGACACTTTCGTACATCGCCCCCAGTTCCCGCAATTTCGTTTCCAACAGGAACGGCACGACATCGGTCAAACCGGCGGCCTTTTCTTCGCTGTTGCTAAAACCGGTCACGCGGCGACCTTTGACGACAGGGGCCCCCGCCTTGGTCTTTGCATTCACCAGACAGGCGGGACCATGACAGACTGTGGCGATGATTTTCCCGGCATCCAGNCCTTGCGATACAACTTCCGCAATGGCGCCGTTGGGTGGGTAATCCCACATGGTTCCGTGACCGCCTGGAAAGAACACCGCATCATAGCCGTCCAGATCAATCTGATCGACAGAGGGGGTTGTCTTCACCGTCGTTTGCAGTCTCTCATCCTTCAGATAGCGCGCGACGCTTTCCTCTTTTTGGGCATCGCCTTCCACGCTGCGCGGATCAATTGGAATGTCGCCGCCCGCAACGGAGAACACATCCACCGTCAGACCTGCATCCCGCAGATGGTAATAAGGCGTCGTAAATTCCTCCAGCCAAACGCCGGTCTTCTCCCCCGTATCGCCCATACTGGCATGCGAGGTAACAATGATAGCAACTTTCTTAGGATCAGCCATTTAGGGCTCCCGTTGTTGTTAAGGTTACCCCTAACATGAGGACGAGCGCTCAAAATTCATCCTTAAATATTTGATGGCCATATTCTATGATGTTGTCGGTCTTAATATGTTTTAATGCAAAATTTCTAATTGAACATTTGGCGGTGAGTAAAATCGTTGGAGCAATACAAAATTCAACATTTATATAAATACCGTAAAATCAATGATGTTCCAATTGATTGGACAAAAAACATTTTTGCCAAAAGAGAATTGTATTTTGCATCACGAAACCAGTTTAATGACCCCTTTGATTGCCGCTCAAGTTTTGAGTTTGAGGGTACTCCTGCAGAGCAAGATTCTTATTTTAGAAATGTAGTTGCAGCACGAGCGATTAATTGGAGCCCAACAAAGATACGGAACGAGGCGAGTAAGTTGAGATTGAAAGCTCGAACAGACCCTTACTTCAAAGAGAAAGTTGAACGAGGTATTTTCAATTCAATGAATAAGATTGGTATATTTAGTCTTTCAGAGGTCAATGATGATATACTCATGTGGTCTCATTATTCAGATTCTCACAAAGGATATTGTTTAGAATTTATCGATGATAACACACATTTCTTTGTATCTCGCGCCCAAAAAGTTATCTACCGGAAAGAGCTTCCTGTAGTGAATCCATTAAGAGATAAAGAAACAGAAAGATTAGAAAAAACTGTTTTAACTAAAGCAAAAAATTGGTCTTATGAAAAAGAGTGGCGTTTGTTAGATTTTGAAAAAGGACCAGGGATACAGGTATTTCCGGCTCGATTATTAAAGGGTGTAATTTTTGGTGCGCTCATGCCAGGAGAAGAAAAGCAAAAAATAAAAGAATACTGTAAAATTGGACATTTAGATGTGCAGTTCTATCAATCTGTTTTAAGTAACAGAAGTTACTCTTTGGAGGTAACTAAGTGTATTTAATTTTCTTAGATTGATAATTTTTAATAGATTAGATTTATCTAACGTGCTGATTTTATTTACTCTTAAATAAGTATAGCGATGCTTTCAATGCAGTCCTTTGTGTAAATACCCTTAGCCCTTCACCCCCGCTCCACAAAGCTCGCCACTACCGTCTTCTTGCCTGCCTTATCAAATTCGATGGACAAGCGGTCGCCGTCTATGGCGGTGATGGTGCCGGGGCCGAATTTTTGGTGGAAGACGCGCTCGCCGGTGCCGAAATCGTGGTCGGTGCTGCTGCTGTAGCTGGCATCGATCACCGGCGCGCGGGTTTGGCTGAGGCCGCGCTGTTTCAGGCGTTGCCAGCCGGGGCCGCCGCCCGGAGAAGAATAGGNGGGGGCCGAGNAAGTGGAACCAGAATCGAAGTCTGAGGCTTTCGCACCACCAAATCCGCCGCCAGTCGTGCCGCCCCCGAAGCTGCTGCTGCGGCCATAGCCAACCTGGGTGAAGGCGGCGCGGTCTTCGGCGCGGCCGCCACCAATGCCGCCATAGACTCCGCGGTCGGCCTCGATCAGGGTATGGTCCTGGGGCAATTCATCGATGAAGCGCGACGGCAGGGCGGCATTCCAGGAGCCGTGAATGCGGCGATTGGCGGCGAAGCTGATTTCACAGCGGCGCTTGGCCCGGGTGATCCCGACATAGGCCAGGCGGCGTTCTTCTTCCAGCCCGGCCAGGCCGCTTTCATCCATGGCGCGTTGATGGGGGAACAGGCCTTCTTCCCATCCCGGCAGGAAGACGGTCTCAAATTCCAGACCTTTCGCGGCGTGCAGCGTCATGACCGAGACCATGGGCCCGACCGTGTTGGATTCGACCTCCATCACCAGGCTGATATGTTCCAGGAAGGCGGGCAGGTCGTCGAATTCCTCCATGCCCGACAGCATTTCCTTGAGGTTTTCCAGCTTGCCAGCGGCTTCCGGCTTTTTCGACTGCTTCCAGAAATCGGTATAGCCGCTTTCTTCCAGCACGGTTTCGGTCAGTTCCACATGATCAACGCCTTCGGACAGACGGCGCCAACGGTCGAACATGTCCATCGCGGCGAACAGCTTGCTGCGGGCAGCCGCTTTCAACTCGTCGGTTTCCACCATGCGCTGGGCGGTGATGGACAGCGGCAGGCCTTGCGCCCGGGCGGCCTTGTGCAGCGCTTGCAGTGTGGTTTTACCAATGCCGCGCGCGGGCTTGTTGATGATCCGCTCAAAGGCCAGATCATCGGCGGGCTGGTGGATTACCCGCAGATAGGCGATGGCGTCGCGGATCTCTTCGCGCTCATAGAACCGGGGGCCGCCGACGACGCGATAGGGGATGCCCAGCGTGATGAAGCGTTCTTCGAATTCACGGGTCTGAAATCCGGCGCGGACCAGGATGGCGATTTCGTCCAGCGGCTCGTTCTTCAATTGCAGCGCTTCGACCTCATCGGCGATCAGGCGGGCTTCCTCGTCGCCATCCCACAGGCCACGCACGCGCACCTTGTCGCCGTCATTGCGGTCGGTCCACAGGGTCTTGCCCAGTCGTCCCTCGTTCTTCTCAATCAGGCCAGAGGCCGCGCCGAGGATATGGGGGGTGGAGCGATAATTCCGTTCCAGCCGCACGACCTTCGCGCCGGGAAAATCCTTCTCAAAACGCAGGATGTTGCCAACCTCCGCCCCGCGCCAGCCATAGATCGACTGATCATCATCGCCAACACAGCAGATATTCTGGCTTTCGCCTTCCTTGCGGCCCTGGGCCAGCAGGCGCAGCCACAGATATTGCGAGACGTTGGTGTCCTGATACTCATCGACCAGGATGTATTGGAACAGATGGCGATACCGCTCCAGCACCTCGGGGTGTTTGGTGAAGATCGTCAGATTATGCAGCAGCAGATCGCCAAAGTCACAGGCATTCAGGGTACTAAGCCGCTGTTGATATTGGCGATAGATTTCAACAGCACGGCCATTGGCAATGTCGCCGGATTCGGACGCACTGACACGCTCCGGGACTTGGCCCTTGTCCTTCCAGCGCTGGATGACATGGATCAGCATGCGGGCGGGCCAGCGTTTTTCGTCCACGCCTTCGGCTTCCAATACCTGCTTTAACAGGCGGATCTGGTCGTCGGTATCCAGAATGGTAAAGCTGGATTTCAGGCCGACCAGTTCAGCATGCTTGCGCAGGATGCGGGTGCCCAATGCGTGGAAGGTTCCCAGCCACATGCCCTCTGTCGCCGGGCCAACCAGATGGGCGACGCGCTCGCGCATTTCCTTGGCGGCCTTGTTGGTGAAGGTGACGCACAGGATCTGATAGGGTTTCGCCTTGCCCTGATGCAGAATTTGCGCAAGCCGGGTGGTCAGCACGCGGGTCTTGCCGGTGCCAGCCCCCGCCAGCACCAGGACGGGTCCGTCAATCGCCTCCACCGCCAGACGCTGGGCATCATTCAGAGTGTCCAGCCAGGGCGGTGGCGCGGAATTGCTGCGCCCCGGATAGGCGGGGGCCGGGCCGCTGGGCACAGCGGGGAAGTCGATATCATCGTAATCCAGTGGGTCTGACATAGGGTCTAGTATAGCCTTCGGGCGCGCGCGGAAAACCCCACCCGTTGGTGGAGGGACAGAAAATATGGGATCATTCTGTGTCTTCGGGGCCAACCCACATGAAGGGATTATAGGCGATCTCCCACAAATGGCCGTCCAAGTCCTTGAAATACCCGGAATAGCCGCCCCAGAAAACTTTCTGAGGGGGTTTTACAGCCGTCGCCCCGGCCGCAAGGGCCTCTGCGAACAGGGCATCGACTTCTGCCTCGGAACCCAGATTATGGGCCAGGGCGAAGCTGTTAAAATTGGCTTTCTCGCACGGCACATTGGCGTCTTCCGCCAGAGAGTCGCGGCCAAATAAGCCTAGCCAGGTTCCATTCAAGGTGAAAAAGGCGACGGAGGGTGGGGATTCCATGCGCGGCAGTCCCAAGCCTTTTTCATAAAAGGCGATTGATTTTTCCAGATCATCCACGCCCAGCGTGATCATGCTGATTCTGGGTTTCATGGGCGGGGTTCCATTTTCTCCGCTTCAGTTGGATTGGCTGCGCCCTGCCGTTCCCGCCACCAGATCACCAGGCCGCTGGCGACAATAATGATACTGCCCAAGGCCATATTCCAAGTCGGGATATCGTTCCAGATCGCATACCCCATTCCAGCCGCGAAGATCAGGCTGATATAACGGAACGGGGCGACCAGATTGACAGGCGCGAAGCGGAAACTTTCAATCTGAAAGAAATACGCCCCGAACATAAAGGCAGCAGCGCCCAGGATCAGGGCGATATCAAACAGGCCCGGCATCTGCCACGAACCGGCTGTCACAGTGGTATAGCCTGATATCACAACCGCCAGCACTGTATAGAACATAATGGCCAGCGAATCATCGCCTGAGACCAGTCGGCGCGACGAGACATCGCGTATCGCGGTCAGTAAAGCCGTGACCAGGGGCAGCATCGCCACCTGCCAGCCATAGGCTGCAGGCGCGTCCGATAACAGTCCACCGGGATTAAGCGCAATAAAGACACCGACAAATCCAACGGCCATGGCAATCCAACGTCGCCACCCGACGGTTTCCTGAAGAATAACAATTGCCAGCAGGGTTGAGAAGACAGGCGAGATGAAGACGATTGCAAGTGCGTCCGCCATCGGCATCAGGCTGAGCGCGGTCAGAAAGGTGAAGGTCGCCGCCGTGATCGCCAGCGCCCGAACGCCCATCGCCGTCTTGTTCTGAATGCGCAACGCACTCATACGGCCCTTCAGTTGTAACAGGCCAATGATCACGAACAGAATGACAGTACCACGCAGCGCCATGATCTCTCCGACCGGCCAGTCTGCGGTCAGGAATTTCGCAATCGTATCATTCAGGGTCAGCAGAAATGACCCCATAATCGAAAAGGCAATGCCTTTGGTTGGCAGATCAGATGTTGTTGGACGCAAGGGCTGCGGCAGATTGGGGGCCGGGATGGTGGGGGGCGTCGGGCCGCTCATATCGCTTCCTCCCGCCGGGTATCCAGGATGCATTGGTGATAGCGCGCCATCACGTCATGTTCGTGCAAAACCCCCATCAAACGCTTGTCATCCAGATTATTGACCACGGCGATATGTTCCTCGTTACACTCTTCCAGTAAATTCATCGCGTCTTCCAGGTCCGTATCGACGGTGGCCAGGGGCGGTGTCCGGCGACAGACATCAATGGCGCGCAAGTCCGAGTCATGGAGATGTTCAAAGGCATCCGCCCCCAAATCCCCTAAGATGATGGTCCCGACCAGACAGCCTTCCTCATCAACGACAAAGACCTCGCTGTAGCGGGTGGCGGTCAGTTTCTGGCGGATTTCCGGCAGCAGAGAGGAAGGTTGGACCGTAACATAGTCCTGTTCCATCACTTCCCGGACATTGGTTTGTCGGATAATTCGGGATTCCCGGCTGCCCATCAGATTGATTCCGCGTGCTTCCAACTGCCAGTGAAAGAAAGAGCGCTTATACGTCGCTGTAAAAATCTGTGTCGCGATGACCGTGGCGATCATCACGGCAATTGTCAGCGCGGAATCCCGGGTAAGTTCATAGACGATGAAGATCGTTGATATCGGGGCACCCAATGTGGCACCGGCTACTGCGCCCATACCGACCAATGTATAGGCCCCATGCCCGGAAGAGAGATACGGGAAAATACCTGTCGCGACGAAGCCGAACGCCCCTCCTAACATCGCGCCCAGAAACAGCGATGGCGAAAAGATCCCCCCGCCAAAGCCGGAGCCAAGCGTCATCGCCGTTGCTGCCGTCTTGAATACAAGCAGGGTGATCAGCATGGTCAGGGGCAGCATCTCATTTAAGGCTTCGTCCGTTGCCTCATATCCCACGCCCATGACCTGCGGCAGGAACAGGCCTATCCCACCAACGGCCAGGCCTGCCAGCGCTGGGCGCAGAATGGGATGGATGTTCAATCGGTTATGCGTATGCCGGACGATGTCAATGGAAACACACAGCGCGACTGCAACACCAGCGCTGATACAGCCAAGAATCGCAAAGGCGGGGAATTCCCAGAACGAGGCGATTTCGTGTACCGGGATGGTGAAGGCCGGAAAATCACCAAAATAAGAGCGGCTGACCAGGGTGCCCCCAACTGATGCGATGACGACAGGGGCGAAGCTGCGCAATGCATAGGACCCAATGACCACCTCCAGAGAGAAGAACACGCCTGCAATCGGCGCGTTAAAGCTGGCCGCCACACCAGACGCCACACCGCACCCTAACAGCAGGCGACGGGTTTCCGGGTCCAGTTTCAGGATCTGTGAAATCAGGGTCGACAGAAAGGCGGCGAAATGAACAACCGGCCCTTCGCGACCCGCCGACCCGCCCGATCCAATGGTAATGGCGGAAACGACAAAGCCGCCAAAGCCGCTGCGTTTGCTCATCTTACTGCGGCGAAAAGCGGAGGCTTCCATGACATCAGCGACGCCTTGGGGACGGCGATCCGGCATCAGGTAATAGACGATCAAACCGACCAGAATTCCGCCGACCGCCGGGGCGAGAAGGATGATCCAGGGAGATACCCCTGCTGCATTTGAATGGAAACGGTCGCTGGAAAATCCAAAGAATAGCGTTTGCACCAGGCCGATCGCCTCCCGGAAAGCGATCCCGGTGCCGCCGCCCAAGGCACCGATAAAAATCGCCAGCACCCCCAATCGGATCTGATCGTTCCTGATCAGCCGTCGAAACCGTTCAATCTTGCTGTTTGGCGCGACCGTCGCCACGGCCGACCCTCCCGCCTGGGCGCACATCCCCGGATGCGACCCTGTTGCGTTGATATACTAGGCCTCAGACAAGACCAGAATCGGCTGGGCACGGCAAGGCATGGTGCTGAATGATGTTCGGGAAAATCGATTGCAGCGTCTTCGGTGGATCTTAATCGGCGTCAATGACTTCCAACTGGGTTTCCAGAACGGTTTGATTGCGACCATTACCCTTTGCGAAATACAGCCCCTCATCAGACCGGCTGATAAAATCGGTCAGCGATTCTCCGGGGTGATACAGGGCGACACCAATGGATAAGGTGATATTGCCCATTTCTTCACCTGTGGTGCGGTTTCGGATGCGTTTGGTGGAAACCGCGTTTCGGATGTGATCGCAGACGGTTTTCGCATCATACAGTTTCGTTGTGGGCAGGATCAGCGCGAATTCTTCCCCGCCATATCGCGCTGCGAGATCCTTGCCCTTCACATTGCCTTGCAGAATATTGGCAACCAGTTTCAAAACCTGATCCCCGGTCTGGTGTCCATATGTGTCGTTGAATTTTTTGAAAAAGTCGATATCCGCCAGGGCGAGACACAACGGCTCGCCATCTTCCATCGCCTCCATCGCACGCTGGCGCAGGGTCGTGTCGAACATCTTGCGATTTGCAATTCCTGTCAGGGCGTCCGTCATCGCCTCGCGCTGAACATCCTCCAGGTTCTTCCTGAGGCTGGCAATTTCCTGAGATGACTCTTTCAGTTTCGATTGCAGCGTAGAGTTTGATTTCTGCATTTTCTGGGTTTCCAGCGCCAGCGATTGTACCGCTTCGCGAATCCCTGCCAGGCCCTTCGAATCTGTCAAAGCACCCAGACTTTCGGTCAGGGTCTTGCCGAAATCCGCTACGCCGCCAGAGGCATCCCCCATCATCTCCAGAACACGCCCGACCTGGTTTTCTATTTTTTGTGACGTTTCCTGAAGCGCGACACCTTCATCTGAGTTTGTGAAGAATTTGTCGTAGACTTCATCATTTTTTTGCGACGTGAAAATCTGCTTATTGCTGATCAGGACATCCAGTGTCTTTTTCAGATCGGGGTATTTTTCATTAACATAGGTGTACCAGATCGCGAAATTGCGTGGCGTGGCGGGAATATTATTGGACTTCATGATTTCCAGCGCACGCTCTGCATATTCCTGCGCCAACTCAATCCCTTCAGAATACTGCACCGAAACTCATCCTCCCCAGAACAGACTTTATGAACAACCTTTCGCTGGTCAGGGCAGACCCCATCCGCCGCCTGAACACGCAGGTCCTGATTATTACTCTGACATACTAGAATACCAACCATTCATCCATGCATATTGGTTCCATCTCAGTGACTTTTGTAAACTGGCCCTGCAGGATGTGCCGTGCCCGTTCTGGTTATCTCGCGGAAGACATATGCATTTATAGTATTATGCTATCAAATTGTCCCCGACCCTCAACCATTTTGGCAAATGATAATCAACTCTTCTGAGTGGAGCCTATCATCATTTATATCAATTTAGAATGTGTTCCAGGCTTCAGGAAGCGCAATCTTCACATGCGCGTCTAGGATAGGTTTTAAAGCAGATGTGATTTGGGCAATGTCTTCAGCCGTGCCTGAAATGGGCATTTCCAAGCGCTCCTCAACGGCCGCCAGATATCGCTCCGGTTCAGCATAGAGTGCCTGGACCGTATGCAATCCTTTGTCAGTGAAACCGATGAGTTGAGTGGTCAGCGTCAGCTTTCGCCCGCCTGGAACCTCGCGCAGATAAGACACCCGATTGGTTTTGATTTCGAAGGGCAGGTTAATACCCTGATCATGGCGAAATGCTTGTGCTGCCAGATCGAAGGCCTGAACATAATATGCGACGTTGAAATGATCGTTATAATCCGTCCATTCCGCGATCACAGAAGGTGTTGCGCTGCTGATCAGGGAGTCATCGAAAACAGGGTGTGTAGAATGAGCCATTCGTCGTAAATCCTGCCGGTTGTTTGATTTTCTGGCGCGAACCCAGTGTGCTGGAGAAGCGGATGGAAGGGCAAGCCAAAAGGACCTGCCATGCCCTGTTTGGGTTGGCATAAATGCAACAGTGACTCAGGGAAATATAGGTGGTGTGGTTTGCTCTGTGGTGCCTTCCGGGCCTGTGTGCTAGACCCTGAATGTACAGTTATTTGAGGGATTTCAGGTCTGTACTGAGTGTTGAGTTTTCGGGTGTGTCGGCAAGGGCAAGGTGGACGTGATCATAGATTGGTCTGCCAGATTAGAACGACATATTCAGGATGGGTTTTCATATCTTTGTAGAACGGCATGGATATGATTTGTTGCGTAATGCCAATATCTTATATTAGAGAAGTGGCATACGTCTAAGCTGGCTTTTGGGGTATAAAGTCGGCATTTGGGTTGAGGGATTTTTAATAGAATGTCGACTGGCTCTGATTTCCTTTCTGTTTTGCGGCGTGCGGGGCTGGGTCTCATTCTCGCAATGGGTCTTGCTGGTTGCGCAACCGCGCCGACCGACCCAGTAGAGCGCGAAATTTATGAAGAAGCCAATGATCCGGCTCAACCCCTAAACGAAGCGATTTTTGAGTTCAATATGGCGCTGGACAAGGTCATTGTTCGCCCGATTGCCAAGGCTTATGACTTTCTGCTGCCTGATCTTGTCCGCGATAGCGTGCGAAACTTTATCCGGAACCTGAAAACGCCTGTGATCCTTGCCAATGATTTGATGCAGGGTGAGACGGAGCGTGCGGGCCAGACGATGGGGCGCTTCCTGACCAATACACTTTTGGGCGGCGGGCTTTTTGACGTCGCTGGCGCTGCTGGCATTCCGTATCATGAGGAAGATTTTGGCCAGACACTGGCGGTTTGGGGTGTGGATGAAGGCCCCTACATAATGCTGCCCTTCTTGGGCCCTTCTTCGCCGCGGGCTCTGGCTGGATTTATTGTGGATTCCGGGCTCGATCCTTTCCGGTGGTGGGGATATCATTCGGACCGGACGTGGATCGAGTACAACACGGTGATCCGTGCTGGTGTTGAACTGATTGATAGCCGCTCCCGGAATTACCGTGAGATGCAAGCGTTAGAGGAAAATTCGCTGGATTTCTATGCAACAGTCCGCAGCCTGTATCGCCAGCAGCGTCAGAGTATGATCAGGAACGGGATGGATAATAACGACTCGATCCCGACAATTGGGTATGAAGAGATCTCTCCTGCGGAAGAAGGTGTGCCGCAGGCTGAAATCCCCTCTCCAAGCGCATTAAATTAAACGTGGAGTGACAATGCAGCGTCGTAGTTTCATTAGTGTATCTGCAGGTGTTGTTCTCTTTGTTTTGATGGGACTTGGACTTCCCCCCTCATCTCATGCCGATCAGGATGCCGGCGCGTTTATTATGAAACTCGCTGATAAGGCCCTGACAGCGCTGACTGACGAAAACATTTCCAACGCCGAACGCGCGGACCTATTTCGCGATTTGTTGCAAGAGGGCATGGATATTCCAACAGTCGCAAGTCGCGTTCTGGGGCCCTATGTGCGTCGCGCCACAGATGAAGAGATGAAGGAATTCATTTCCCTGTTGGAAGAGAATATCGTCCGGAAATACGCCATCATGTTCAAAGGCTATTCCGGTGAAGCCATTAAACTGATCGACACCAAGTCTCTGCGCGGGGATATGCAGCAAGTGACGGTGGCAATTCGACGCACAAATGGTGAGCCGCCGGTTGAGGTCCGTTGGATCGTCCACAAGGTGGATGGTCAGAACAAGATCATCGATATTATCGTTGAGCGGGTTTCGATGGTCACCACCCAGAAAGAAGAATTCGTCTCTGTAATTCGCCGTGGCGGTGGGAAGGTGGAATCGCTTCTGGGGGAATTGCGGGAACGCAATGCAGAATTGGCCACCAACGTAAAAGACTAGGATTTTGAATCCTTTGGTCCGGTGTCGATTGTCTCTGTGTCTATCCCGTCGTCAATTTCTTCATCCTGGTAAAGTGGCCTTACGGTCTGGGCCACCAGCGCCTCCAGCGCCGTGCGGGGAAGCCTGTCTGTTTCGACGCCTTTGATCGCCGTATACCGCAACAAATTCCCGCGAACGATACCGGCACGTTCCGCCATTCGGGCATCACGCCCGGGCAGATGTTCCAGCAATAGAAGCAAATGATCCATCTGGACAAATTCTGCTGCCAGTTCGGCCTGTTTGATCAGGTCGCGCACGGATGCCGCGCGCTCTGGATCAATCGGACCAACCGCTTCCTTAAGGCGGCGCCGCAGGGCGCGGATAGGGTCGATTGCTGTTTCTCGCCAAGGTTTTATTGACTGTTCCGCCTGGGCCAGAGACTCAGGTGACAATCGCACGCCATGTTGACCAACCCAACAGCACATCAGGATCAGCGTGACATCCAGGTCAAAGCGATCCTGCAAATCCAGACAGGCCTCTTCCACCCCCTCTGCTTCATACAGGGTAAGGCAAAACTGGCGAAACGTGTCGTTCTCGGGCAAGGAATCCTGTGACATAGCCATAGAGTGACGGTGCCGTCCAATGTATGCAAGGACATGCTTCATTCCTGCATCAGAGGCTGCTATAGTCCGCCCGCATAGAATGATAATTTCACAGGTGATACCACGCGGCCCGCCTAACCCGGCGGGTTGCCTGTTTCTTGAAGGCTGTTATGGACGAAGTTGAAGAATCTGAAATCCGCGCACGGATCGCGGCCCTGGAAGAAGAGCATCGCGATCTGGATCAAATGATCGCCCGGGTCTCCGAATCCGCCCCTTTTGATCAGTTGCAGTTGATTCGAATGAAAAAGCGCAAGCTGGCGATCAAGGATCAAATGGCCCGGCTGAACGGCTTTCTATTACCCGATATTATTGCCTGACGCAGCGGCTCAGTATTTCAATTCTTCGTAAATCGGTTCGACGGATTGATTCCAGCGTGTGTGATAGGCTTCTAACTGGTCTTCCGCCAATGTACGGCCCGATGTGACGATCTGGTGTAACGGTTCGATATATTGCGTTTCGTCCAGGCCGGAACTTGCGCTCAGTCGGGCACGACGCTTCAAGCCGCCCTGGCAAATTTCCAGCACCTTGCGGGCAACATCCCGCACCGTCCCGTCGCGGAATCTTGCGCCCATTGCCTGTTTCGGCACGGCGTCGCGCATGGCGGAGATTTCTGCGACGGTCCAATCCTTGATTAAGTCGGCCGCTTCCTGTTGTGCCTGAGCATCATAGATCAGGCCGACCCATAGCGCGGGCAGGGCGCAGAGATTGCCCCAGGGGCCGCCATCGGCGCCGCGCATTTCGATGAACTTCTTCAACCGTACTTCCGGGAAGACCGTTGTCATGTGATCTGTCCAGTCGGTCATGGTGGGCAATTGCCCCTCAAAGCCTTCCAGATTGCCCTGCATATAATCGCGGAAGCTTTTCCCCGACACATCGTGATAGACGCCATCGCGATAGACAAAATACATCGGCACATCCAGGACATAATCGACCCAGCGTTCATAGCCGAACCCGTCTTCAAAGACGAAGGGCAGCATGCCGCACCGGTCTGGGTCCGTATCGGTCCAGATGTGGCTGCGATAGCTCAGAAATCCGTTTGGCTTGCCTTCGGTGAAGGGAGAATTGGCAAATAACGCGGTGGCCATTGGCTGCAAGGCCAAGGAGATCCGCATTTTCTCAATCATATCGGTCTCAGAGCCGAAATCCAGATTCACCTGGACGGTGCAGGTGCGGCTCATCATATCCAGGCCCAGATTGCCCTTCTTAGGCATATAGGCCTTCATGATCTTATAACGACCCTTGGGCATCCAGTGAATATCATCGCGCTTCCAAAGGGGATTAAAGCCCAGGCCAACCGTTCCGGCGCCGACTTCCTTACAGGCTGCGACGACCTGATCCAAATGGCGATGGACTTCGGCACAGGTCTGGTGGACGTTTTCCAGCGGCGCGCCGGACAATTCAAATTGTCCGCCTGGCTCCAGCGATACTGAGGCACCATCCGCGCCTTTCAGGGCGATAATGTTGCCATTCTCCAGAACGGGTTCCCATTCCGGGCCGGACAGGGCCTCTAACAGCCCCTTCACGCCAGGGCGGCCTTCATAGGCCAAGGGACGATGGCTGTCTGTGCAGAACAGGAATTTTTCGTGTTCGGTGCCAATGCGCCAATCCGTCTGGGGCTTTTCGCCAGACGCAATATAATCAATCAGCTGGGACTTGGATTCGACCAGCGTTTCATCGGACGCGGTGGGAGACGACATCGGCGCATTTCCTCATCAAAAACGGCCTCTCACCGGGGCCCTTGCTGTATTTAACCGCGCCGGGGTGGACGGCTTATCCCATCCCCTGCAACAGCCTGCCAGACAGCCAAGGCTGCCAGCGCTGCCGTCTCCGCCCGCAGGATGCGCGGACCAAGGCCGACGGGGAGGACTAAAGGCGACTGGTGCATAAAGTCAAGTTCCGCAGCGGAAAAACCGCCTTCCGGTCCGGTCACAAATCCGACAGCGCCAGATTTCCGGGCTTGCGCGGCTTCTGCCAGCGGGATGGCGGTGCCTGCCTCTGCACAAACAAACAGCGTGCGCTCCTTCGGCCATTCCAGAATTAACCGATCCAGCCGCACTGGTTCGGAAATTTCTGGAATATCCAGTCGCTCAGATTGCTCTGCGGCCTCGATTGCTGTTGCGCGCAGCCGGTCGGTTTTGACCCGCTCCGATTGGGTTCGTTCTGTCAGCAATGGGATCAGACGCGACACACCAAGCTCCGTTGCCTTCTGAACGATGAAATCCGTTTGTGTTTTCTTGACGGGTGCAAAGGCCAGCCACAGGTCGGGTGAGCCAATCTGGGGGCGTATCTGTTCCGTTAGGGTGAAAAGCCCGGTTGATCTGCCTATTTCAGACAGGGTTGCCGACCACTCCCCATCACGGCCATTGAACAGTATAACCGATGCGCCCGCCTGCAACCGCAGCACCCGGCCCAGATAATGGGCCTGATCTGATGTCGCGACGACCGGTTGATCCGGGGTCAGGTCTTGTGTCACAAAAAGGCGGGTTGATGTAGCCATGGCGCAGACTATTCTGCCTCAGCCTGAAAGAGCAAGGATCAGTAAGCGCTATGACGCCATCGCCGACAGAAATTTCTTCGCAGGACCGGACGGATATTCCCAAAGGCAATTGGGTGGACCGCTGGTTGCCACCCTTTGCCAGGCCATATGCGCGCCTGGCCCGCTGGGACCGCCCGATTGGGACCTGGTTATTGCTGCTGCCGTGCTGGTGGGGCGTTGCGCTGTTTGGGCATGGGTCCGGGCACAGTGTTTTGATGTTGCTGTGGTATGGGGTGTTGTTTGGCATTGGCGCGCTGGCCATGCGGGGCGCGGGTTGTACCTGGAATGACATCACCGACCGGGATATCGATGGCAAGGTTGCCCGCACCGCGACACGGCCCATTCCATCGGGTCAGGTCAGCGTGAAACAGGCATTGGCTTTTATCGTTCTTCAGGCGCTGGTCGGGTTGGCGGTGCTGACGCAGTTCACCCTGCCTGCCGCCATCACGGCGATTGCCAGCCTGGGCGTGGTGGCTGTCTATCCCTTCATGAAGCGCTATACCTATTTCCCGCAATGTTTCCTGGGGGTTGCGTTCAACTGGGGCGCGCTGGTTGCAGGTGCCCTGCTGATCGGACATTTCGAACCACAGATCATACTGTTGTTCCTGGCGGGCTTCTGCTGGACCATGTCCTATGACACGATCTATGCCCATCAGGATAAGGAAGACGATGTGTTAATCGGGGTGAAATCCACGGCGCTGAAATTCGGCAGCAAGACCCGCCCGATCATCGCGGGGTTTCTGGTCCTGACCCTGGCCCTAATTGCCACGGCGGCCTGGCTGCACGGGGTGGTTGGACCCTTGTTCTGGGCAGGCTGGGCTGCTGCTGCGCTGCATTTCGCCTGGCAGATCAAAACCCTGGATTTCGACGATCCGATAAACCTTTTGAAGCATTTCAAGGGCAATCGTCATGCCGGGATGCTGGTCACCCTTGGTCTGGCTTTGGGCATGGTAGCGGTCTGATCGTGCAACAGTTGATCCGTGAGAATACCAAGATCATGTCACCGCGCCTGCTGCCGGAGATGAAGCTGCATCTGGCGCAAGACGATGTGCCACTCTACCGCATGGGGGAGGATGAGTTGGACGCGCTGGGCATCGGCACGCCCTATTGGGCCTTTGCNTGGGCGGGCGGTCAGGCACTGGGGCGCTATATTCTGGACAATCCGAAAGTCGTGCGCGGGCGCAAGGTGCTGGATTTCGGCGCTGGGTCCGGCATGGTGGCGATTGCAGCGGCCATGGCCGGGGCGTTTGATGTGATCGCCAATGACATCGACCCCGTCGCGGCAGATGCGATGCAGATGAATGCCGACCTGAACGACGTATTTCTGGATATCGTGACCGAAGATGTGATCGGGCGCATCAGCAAGGATTATGAGGTGATCCTGGTGGGTGATGTATTCTATGACCAGCAGATCGCCGATCTGGTGCTGCCCTGGCTCAAGGAATTAAAAGCCAAGGGGCGCGAAATCCTGATCGGTGATCCGGGGCGATTCTATCTGCCCAATATGGGGCTGGAACGGATTGCGCGCTATGCGGGGGAAACGACGGGCCTGATGGAAGATACCGATCTGCGCAATGCCGGGGTCTGGCGATTGGCTGAATAAGATCAGGGGTCAGTCCGGCGGTCCAAACCCAAAGCGTGCCAACCGTGCCTGTGCTACAGGTCCAACCAGATAGTGTAACAGGGCTGCGCCAAGCTCCGGTGATGCCACATTAAAGACGGCGGCAAAGCGTGCCCTCACCTCAATGTCTGGCGGGAAGGTCAGATAGGTCAGGTTCGGTTCCTTGCTGCAGGCTTCCAGGCAGATCGTGCGATAGGCCAGCATCAGATCCACCCTGTCCTGCTGCACAACGCCAACATAGACGCCATCGGGATGGACGATCGGTGTGTCCTCCCCACCGCCGGTAACAATATGTGTGCGCTTTCGTAACTCTGCATCACCCTGCGGGGCGCGTTGGGCCAGTCGATCAAACAGTTGCAGCGCGTAATCGCCACTGGGGTCTGCTGCCGGGGTCGACATGCCGATGCGCAATCCAGGCATCCTGAGCAAGGAAACCGCGTCGTCCGGGCCTGTGTCCAGAATATCGCGGCACATCAGAAGCGCCAGGGAATTGGTCGCAAATATCTTGCTGGGACTGGCAAGGCCCGCCGCATGTAGGCGATCTGGATGCGCCGCATTGGCTGAACAGAACAGGTCCCACGGCAGGCCATTCTCTATCCTTCTAGCGACGGTGCCGGACGCGCCGAACTCAAAGTCAGGGTCAGGGACATAATCCGCAAAGACGGAATCGTCCGAAGTGAAAGCATGTTTCAAACTGCCCGCGGCGACAATTTTAGGAGCAGGGGGCATTATCATCCTATGACCCATCGCCATCCGAAGGATGGTTGATGCCGTCATTTGTTGGAACGGAGCCTAGGTCGAACGGATTGATGCCTTCCAAACAGCCAACATTGATGCTGAACCGATTAGGGTTCATGCGCTGTTTATGGTGGGTATTAATGCCACAGATTTTGCAAAAATAGTGCTGTGCTGTTTCCGTATGGAATTGATACAGCGTCAAAGACTCTGCGCCTTTCATAATTTCCATATTTTCCAGACCAGTTTCGACAACGATTGTGCCGCGCCGTCGACAATAGGAACAATCACATCGGCTGGGCGCGGTGATCCCGTTTGGCAAGGTCACCTTCATTTCAACCGCACCGCAATGGCAGGTCGCCTTGTAGGTTTTTACGGTATTCATTCAGTGCGGCTCCTTTTGTCTTTTCCCAGCCCCCTCGACGGGGGACGTGCCCTCTTCTATAACAGGGCGGGACGGAAAAAGGCGAGGCCCTGATGGCAAAAGACGAATATGGATTTGAGACCCTGGCGCTGCATGCTGGTGCGGCCCCCGACAGCGCGACGGGTGCGCGGGCGGTACCGATCTATCAGAACACGTCCTATGTCTTTGACGATGCGGATCATGCGGCCTCCCTGTTTAATTTGCAGGAGCCTGGTTTTATCTATTCCCGCCTGACCAATCCGACCGTTGCGGTGCTGGAGGAACGCCTCGCGGCCCTGGAAAAGGGGATTGGCGCGACGGCAACCGCGTCCGGCCATGCCGCCCAGATGATCGCGCTGCTGCCCCTGATGGGGCCGGGCGATCACATTATCGCGTCGTCAAAGCTGTATGGCGGGTCGATCACCCAGATGGGCCATACCTTCAAGAAATTCGGATGGCAGGTCAGCTTTGTAGATCCCAGCGACCCTGATGCTTTTCAAAAGGCGCTGACGCCTAGGACAAAGGCGATCTTTGTCGAGTGCCTGGCCAATCCAGGCGGTGTCGTGGTGGATTTGGAGCCGATTGCTGCCATCGCCCATGGCGCGGGCATTCCCCTGATCGTCGATAACACGATGGCAACGCCCTATCTGTGCCGCCCGGGGGAGTTTGGCGCGGATATCGTGACCCATTCGACAACCAAGTTCCTGTCGGGCCAGGGCACGGCGCTGGGCGGCGCGGTAATCGATTGTGACAGTTTCGATTTCCACAATCCAGAGAAATTCCCCAGCCTGGCAACGCCAGCCCCTGAATATCATGGCCTGACCTTTACGGAGAGTTTTGGCAATCTGGCCTATACATTATATGGGCATGCCGTTGGCCTGCGCGATATTGGTCCGACGCAACAGCCGATGAATGCTTTCTTGACGATTTTGGGGATTGAGACGCTGCCGGTGCGGATGGACCGTCATATCGCCAATGCCCGGATTGTGGCGGATTATCTGGACGGCCATGCGGCGATNGCNTCNGTNGGCTATGCCGGNCTNCCGTCCAGCCCNTATTANGANCTGGCACGCAAATATATGCCCAAAGGGCCGGGATCGGTTTTCACCTTCAAATTAAAGGGTGGGTATGAGGTCGGGCGCAAGCTGGTCAATGCGGTTGAATTGTTCAGCCATCTGGCAAATATTGGCGATGCGAAATCCCTGATCTTGCATCCGGCCTCCACAACCCATAATCAATTGACGAAAGAACAGCAGACAGCCGCAGGGGCGGGACCCGATGTGATCCGACTGTCCATCGGGCTGGAAACGGTAGAAGATTTGATCCGGGATTTGGATCGGGCGCTGGCAATCGCGACCGCGTGACACCACTGACAGAAAGTATCTGACCTATGAGCGAGAATCTGTTCCTGAAACTGTTGCAAGAGCGCAGCCACCTGATCGCCGATGGTGCGATGGGCACCAATCTGTTTGAGCGCGGTTTACAGTCCGGCGATGCACCAGAGCTTTGGAATATCGACCATCCGGACCGGGTTGCCAGTGTGCATCAGGAATTCGTCGATGCGGGCGCAGATATCATCCTGACCAACAGCTTTGGCGGAAACAGTTTCCGGCTGAAACTGCATGATGCCCAGGATCGCGCCTATGAACTGGCGAAGGCTGCGGCCCAGGTCGCGCGCGCCGTGGCGGATAAGGCCGGGCGTCCTGTGGTGGTTGCGGGTTCTATCGGCCCGTCTGGTGAATTGTTTGAACCGGTCGGCCCGGTAACATTTGAACAGGGCAAGGCTGCCTTTGCCGAACAGGCGCGCGGTCTGATTGATGGCGGCGCGGATATCCTGTGGATTGAGACGATTTCGTCCCGGGAAGAAAGCGCAGCAGCGGTTGCAGGCGCGGCAGAAACGGGGCGGCCTGTTGTCTCCACCATGACATTCGACACGGTTGGGCGCACCATGATGGGTGTCACGCCAGCGGATGCCTATCGCCATTTGATCGACCTGCCGACCGCACCAACAGCAATCGGGGCAAATTGCGGCTTGGGTGCGACGGAAAATGTGCTGTCGATTCTGGGCATGCGCGAAGCCATCGGTCCGGACGCGATCATGGTGGCAAAGGCCAATTGCGGGGTGCCACAGTTTAAGAATGGGGCCTTCACCTATACCGGAACCCCTGAATTGATGGCGGATTATGCACGGCTGGCCCGGGATTCCGGGGCACGGATTGTGGGCGGTTGCTGTGGCACAACGGGTGTCGTGCTGAAGGCAATCCGTGACGCCCTGGATGGCTATGTCCCTGGCGAACCGCCGACCATGGATCAGGTGGTCGCCAAGCTGGGCCCGCTGGCCGGGGTCACGGATAAGCCTGCCCATGGCCATAGCCACGGGGCAGGCGGTGACGATGGATCAGATGGCGGCCGTCGGGCGCGCCGTCGCCGCCGCGACTGACCTAAACCCATCGCCGCCGCGACTGATATAGGATGGTGCGTTTATCCTAAGGTAACGGCGGTACCGTTGGCGACCACCATTAGCATGCCGTTTTCCTTGCCCAGCACTTCATAGTCCAGGTCGACGCCGACAATGGCATGGGCCCCCAGGCCTTTGGCCTGTTCGGTCATGTCTTCGATGGCCGCCTCTTTGGCATCCTGCAGGATTTTTTCATAGGATCCGGACCGGCCACCGACAATGTCACGAATGCCTGCAAACATATCCCGGAAGATGTTTGCGCCGATGATCGCCTCTCCGCTGACAATGCCTTTGTAATCGGTGATGCGGCGACCTTCGATGGACTCGGTGGTGGTGACAATCATGATGGGATGCTCCTTCCTGCTGTGCTAAACCCTGTGGGCAATCTTATAGGCTGGATCGGGAAAGAAATGAACCAAAAGACGGATAAACGCGCAATTTGGGGCTGGTGCTTGTATGACTGGGCCAATTCTGCTTTTCCCACCCTGATTTCTACCTTTGTCTTTGCCACCTATTTTACCCAGGCGGTTGCGGAAACGCCGGAGCAGGGAGCATCGCAATGGGGGTATGCCACTTCTGTCGCGGCATTGATTGTGGCTTTTTCTGCCCCGATTCTGGGGGCGGTGTCGGATAAGGCCGGGCGGCGCAAACCCTGGCTGTTTGTTCTGACCGGTATCGGGGCGACGGCAACAGCGGCGCTGTGGTGGGCCTTGCCCGATGCCTCCGCAGTCCCGCTGGCATTGGGATTGATGGTTTTGGGCACAATCTGTTTTGAGCTGGGGATGGTATTCTATAATGCCATGCTGCCCGATGTTGCCCCGGACGGCATGACGGGCCGGATTTCCGGTTGGGGCTGGGGGCTTGGTTACGGCGGGGGGCTTGCCGCCCTGTCGATCAGCCTGGTGGTCTTTGTTCAGCCTGACCCTGCCTGGTTTGGGCTGGACAAAAACAGCAGCGAGCATATCCGGGCGATCCCTGTTCTGGCCGGGGTCTGGATGGCGCTTTTTGCGATTCCCTTATTCCTTTGGACGCCGGATCGACAGGATACCGGCATTTCGGCAGGAACAGCCATTCGCGAAGGTATCTCGACTTTAATCGGGACAATCCGGCATCTGGGGCGATATCGACAGGTTCTGCGCTTCCTGATCGCCCGGATGTTTTATACCGATGGATTGAACACGCTGTTTGCATTCGGGGGTATTTTTGCGGCGGTCAGTTTCGGGATGGAAAGCGATGAGGTTCTGATGTTCGGGCTTACGCTGAATGTCACGGCGGGACTGGGCGCGGCGGGCTTTGCCTTTCTGGATGATAAATGGGGGCCGAAGCCTGTGATCACCCTGTCGGTCGGGGCGATCGCAGTGATCGGGATAGCAATGCTGATGGTGACGGATAAATCCGTCTTCTGGGCATTGGGGATGGGACTTGGCCTGTTTCTGGGGCCCTCCCAGGCCGCCAGCCGGTCGATGATGGCACGTATTGCGCCCGCCGCGTTGCGCACGGAATTTTTTGGTCTCTATGCGCTTAGCGGTAAGGCGACCGCCTTTCTGGGCCCGGCGCTTCTGGCTGTTGTGATTGATATCACGGACAGCCAACGCATTGGTATGGCGACGATCATTCCCTTCCTGATCCTGGGTCTAATTCTGTTACAATGGGTGCGAGAGGATACATGACGACAAAAACTGATCTAAGCCATGCGGACCGATTGGCGCTGAAGGCATTGAGTCAAAGATCAGATGCCCGTGGTTTGGTGCAGGTCATCGGTCATTTTGGCCTGATCGGTCTTCTTGGTTTCGGGACATGGCAGGTTCAGGATGTCTGGGGATGGGTTTCGGCTGTGCCATTGCAGTTTCTGTTGGGTGTCGCCTTGGTATTTCTATTTGCGCCTGCCCATGAATGCGTGCATCGCACAGCCTTTGCCACACGCTGGTTAAATGATGCCATCGCCGCCATTGCCGGGTGGGTGCTGATCCTGCCACCGCAGTATTTTCGGGCGTTTCATCTACAACATCACCGATACACGCAAATTCCGGGAAAAGATCCCGAACTGGCGGGCAAGAGGATCGAAACCCTGGGCCAGTATCTGTGGCATGTGACCGGTATCCCCTATTGGCGGGCTGCGGTGACGGGCCTGGTGATGCATGCTTTGGGACGGGGCATGGAGGATTTCCTGACCGGGCGCACCATTCAAACGGTGCAGCGGGAGGCGCAAGTCTATCTGGCCCTTTATGCCGGTGCAGCGGTGCTGTCGCTGTGGCTGGGAAGCTGGTTCCTGGTGATCTATTGGATGGTTCCCGTCGTGTTGGCCCAGCNGTTCTTGCGNTTGTATCTGCTGGCGGAACATGGGCTGTGCCCGTTGGTTGATGATATGTTTCGAAATACCCGCACGACCCTGACCAATCCGCTGGTCCGGGCATTGGCCTGGAACATGCCCTATCACACGGAACACCATGCCTTTATGGCCGTTCCCTTTCATCGGCTGGGCCAGGTTCATACGCTGTTTCAGGACCGTATCGCGGAGCAGACGCCGGGCTATGGGGCATTTCACAGAAAGTTTCTTAAGCATTTGCGAAGCCCCCAGGCTTCGGTCTAATCTGATTGAAATGTTCTCGGGGCGGGGTGAAATTCCCCACCGGCGGTAAGGTCTGACGTCTGGCAGGACGGATGGGCCAAGCCCGCGAGCGCTTTGAAATTGCCCGTTTGGGAATTTATTCCGTTTGGGCAGTTTGAAAGGTCAGCAGAGTCGGTGAGAAACCGACGCCGACGGTTACAGTCCGGATGGTAGAGAACGGAAGCGTGCGCAGATCCCAGCGATCTATGGTCGGGGCAGGTCTGTGTTGCGTCTTTCCGTGCGCCCCGCTGGGTTAGGATCGTTCGGAAAGGAAATTTATATGACGTCGCCTCATGACAATCAGAATACGGCCCCCAAAATCGCGGTAATTCGTGCGCGCTGGCATGCCGATATTGTGGATCGCGCGGCATCCAGCTTCGTTTCACATTTGCCGAAGGTTGGCTTATCAGGTGCGCAGGTGGAACAATTCACTGTGCCAGGCGCCTATGAAATCCCACTCTTGTGTCAGCGATTGGCGCGGCGGGGTGGGTTTGATGCAATCGTCGCCTGCGCTCTGGTTGTCGATGGGGGTATCTATCGACATGATTTCGTGGCCCGTTCGGTGATCGACGGCATGATGCGCGTGCAGTTGGATGAAGGCGTGCCGGTCCTGTCCGTGGTGCTGACGCCGCATCATTTTCATGATCACGCGGATCATCTGGATTTCTTCAGCGCGCATTTTGACAAGAAGGGCCGGGAAGCGGCAGAAGCGGCAGCGGCGATATTACTGCCCTCGCATCAGGGGGCAGGCTCGATGCCTCACGCAGTTGTCATGTAACGTCATTAGTGGATTGTCGCTGGACGTACTAGATGATGGCCTGGAACATCGCCAATCATCCGAGACAAGATAATGAGCAGCACTGTGAACCCTGAAAACCCCACAAAGAAGAAACCCCTGTGGCAACGCGTCATGCCACTGTTGATTCTGGCGGGGCTTTTCGCTGTCTTTTTTGCCTTGGATCTTGGGCGGTATGTCAGTTTTGACGCGCTGCGGGAAAATCGGGATCAGTTGCAGGATTTTGTCGCGGCTAACGCCATAGTGGCCGTGTTGGTTTATATGGTGCTGTATGCGGCCATGGTTTCCGCCTCGCTGCCGGGTGCCACGGTATTCACGGTTGCGGGCGGCTTCCTGTTTGGCAGTATTCTTGCGACCTTGTACACGGTTGTGGCGGCGACGATCGGTGCCACGATCATCTTTCTGGTGGCCAGGACCGCGATGGGAGACACCTTACGAGACAAAGCCGGTGGTCGGGTTGACAGGCTGCTGAGCGGATTTCGTCAGGATGCGTTTAATTATCTGCTGGTCTTGCGGCTGGTGCCGATATTCCCGTTCTTTCTGGTCAATATCGCGCCCGCTTTTGCGGCTGTGCCTGTGCGGGTTTACATCGCGGCAACCTTTTTGGGCATTATTCCAGGAACCTTTGTTTATGCCCAGGTTGGGACCGGGCTGGGCAGTATCTTCGATTCCGGGCAGGCCTTTACATTGGGCAGTGTCCTGACACCGGAAATCATTATCGCCTTGGCAGGGTTGGCCGTTCTGTCGGTTATTCCCGTCATATATAAGCGATTTAAGAAAGGTGCCTAATTCGGCATGACAGTTGCCGCCCTGCCCTTTGTCTGGATTTCCTGCTTCAGTGTCATGACATGTCCCGCATCGTCGCGGGCCCAGTATTGCAGGGTAATGCGATCCGGGTCCAAAGGTGTTGCGAAATGATGATCGCGCTGGGTCAGGCTGCCGCCTGGTTCAATGCGATAGCGCACACAGGCATCGGCGCAGGATGTGCCGTCTTCGACGCAGACCTTACCGCGATAGATGAACAGGCCTATTCCCGCTGATTCCTTAAAGCGGCGGTCATGGGTAAAGCGATGTCGCCCTTCTTCAAATGAATAGACGAAATCGCTGAGTGTCAGGTTCAACCGGGCGGGCGTTTGGGAGTCCACGCTGGGCTCTGGCAATTCCTTCAGGCAGGCCGTACTGATGCCGCTTGGGTCAGACTGGTTTGTCGTCTCTTGCGCAGATGTATCATCCGCGTCATCACAGGCAGCCATGCCGCCCATAATAAGGGCCGCCAGCATTACGCGTTTCCATGCACCCATATAAAATAACCTTCATCCGGCACTCAGATTAACCCATTCCCAGTTTACTGTTTACGGGCGCATTCTACCGCTAAATCTTAGTCCTGGTCCAGAATCATCCGGTTCCGCCCACGGTCAAGCCGTCTAAACGCAGGGTGGGCTGACCGACACCGACAGGAACGCCTTGACCTTCCTTGCCACAGGTGCCGACACCATCATCCAGTTTCAGATCATTGCCAATCATGGAGACTTTGGTCAGCGCATCTGCGCCGTTCCCGATAAGCGTCGCACCTTTCACCGGCGCACCGATCTTCCCATCTTCAATTTTATAGGCCTCGGTGCAGGAGAAAACGAATTTGCCATTGGTGATATCAACCTGACCACCGCCAAAATTGGTGGCATAGATGCCGTTCTTTACGGAGGCGAGGATTTCCCCAGGGTCTTTGTCGCCCGCCAGCATATAGGTATTGGTCATCCGCACCATTGGACAGTGGGCGTAAGATTGGCGGCGACCGTTTCCGGTCGATTTAACCCCCATCAGGCGCGCATTCATGCGGTCCTGCATATAGCCTTTCAGAATACCGTCTTCGATCAGCACGGTTTCGCTGGTCGGTGTGCCTTCATCATCGACGGTCAGGGACCCGCGGCGGTCTTTCAGGGTGCCATTGTCGACGACCGTCACGCCTGGGGCCGCAACGCGCTGACCCAACAATCCCGCAAAGGCGGACGTTTTCTTGCGATTGAAATCCCCTTCCAGGCCATGCCCAATCGCTTCGTGCAGCAGAATGCCGGGCCAACCCGGTCCCAGAACAACCGTCATTTCGCCAGCCGGGGCCGGGATCGCCTCCAGATTGACAAGTGCCTGACGCAAGGCCTCATCCACTTGTGCCTGCCATTTGTCTGGGGAGACAAATGTCGCGAAATCCATGCGCGCGCCACATCCATGGCTGCCGGTTTCCATGCGCCCATCCTGTTCGACGACGACGCTTACATTGACGCGCACCAAGGGGCGGATGTCGGATGCGCGCTCCCCATCCGGGCGCACGATCTGGATGGCAGACCATTCTGCCGACAGAGAGGCCGTGACCTGTCTGACTCGGGGATCTTTTGCCCGGGCATAGGCATCGATTTCATTCAAAAGCCCGACTTTTGCATCAAAGGTCAATGTTTCCAGCGGGTTTACGTCGGAATACAGCGCCATATTCGTGCGGGGCGGGGCATCAGCCAGAACGCCGCCATGGCCGCCATGCACAGCCTGCACCGCCGTCGCCGCGCGCTTGATCGCCGCCTCGCTTAATTCGCCGGAATGGGCATAGCCTGAGACTTCACCCACGACAGACCGCAGGCCAAAGCCTTGAGAAGTATCGAAACTGGCGCTGCGAATGCTCCCATCGTCCAGCACAAGGCTCTCACTTTGACCATATTCCAGATATAATTCGCCATCTTCAGCGCCTTTAAGGCTGTCGGCGACAAGCCGTTCCACCCGTCCCTGGTCCAGTTCGGTGCGACCGTAAAACAGGTCGTCGGTGATGGCGATATCAGACATGATCATTCCCTTTTAACTGTTCGGCCACAGACTGACTGGCCTAAATGGATCGGGCGTGGACGGCTGTAAATCAGGTCAGACACTGATCTAAACACGGTGTTGGCGCATATATGTTACACGTGAGCATAAAATTCAAAGGATGGTTGCGACGATCATAGCGTTACCTGCCGCAACGGGGTATGCAAGACTTCCTGACATTTCGGGAACCTGGGGCGCTTAGGTAAAATTGTGTTGCTTTATTTGAGATAGGAGCAGGACCGCCATGGGCAAGACCCAAGCACCAATCGACAAGCATCCCGCTCCCGCGGAAGGGAGCTTGTCGGATGTGTCCGAACAGCAAGGGCTGGTAAATGATGGTGTGCGGAAATTCGCGTTTCCGAAGGAACACCCATTGCGATATGCCCTGACAAACGAATTGCACGCCCGTCCTTTTGAGATGCTGACGCCGCCGGTACAGACCAGCATGTATGCGACCGTTCTGGGCGAAGGTGCTGGATCAGGCGTTTTCGATCACCTGAAAGCATTGTGTGATCGATACGGCGTCAATCCGCCGCATCGCGATATGAACCATTTCTCAGCGGATTTTGGGCCTTTCCGGTTGCGGTTCGAACGGCATACTGAATTTGCCTCCTATACGGTGCTGCGCCATGGGTCTTTTGATGTGCCGTTTGAAAAGCCCGCTTCTGACTTTCTGCCGCGCGAATGGCTGGAATCCATGCCGGGGGAGGTGTTATTGGCCATTCATGTCGCGATACTTCCTGTTGAAGGGCCCGATCCGGATCCTGAGCTGCTATCTGACCTGTTCGTGCCGGAAAGCCTGGTCAACAGCATACTTTCGGGGAATTCGGCACAGGTTTGGACGGATTTGCGCATTCATGGCGATGGTCATAATAGAATCCTCCTGAAACCCTATGATCTGCCCCCGGCGAAGGCGGGGCGTGTTGTGCAGCGATTGCTGGAAATTGCGGCCTACAGGAATTTCGCGCTGTTGGGCTTGCCTGCCGCCCGAGAAGTCGGACCGGAATTGACCCGAATTGACGGTGGCTTGGCAAAACTGACGGCGGAAACGGCATCCCTGGTCGAATCCGGGCCCGATGGAAGCAAGCCGGACTTAACCAAACAAACGGGGGCCACGCACCGTGAATCAGAGCTGTTGATCCAATTGATGCAGCTTTCCGCAGAGATTGAACGGTTGAATTCCCAGCACAGCTATCGCTTTTCGGCATCCAGAGCGTATTTCGCATTGATTCGGTCGCGCTTGACAGAATTGCGCGAGGAGCGTGTTGAAGGATATCAGACCATTCAGGAATTCCTGGATCGGCGTCTGGCCCCTGCGATGCGAACCTGCGAATCGGTAGAAGATCGGATGGCCAGCATGTCCCGGCGCGCCACCCGTGCCGCCAACTTATTGCGCACCCGTGTTGATTTTAAACTTGAGCGTCAGAATCAGGGGTTACTGACCTCTATGGATCGGCGCGCCAAAATGCAATTGCGCCTGCAACAGACCGTTGAAGGCCTGTCTGTGGCCGCGATAACATATTATGCTGTGGGATTGGTTGGATATGCGGCAAAGGCGCTGATGGAGTTCGGGCTGCCGGTTTACCCACCGCTGGTGCAGGGTATTGCGGTGCCGGTGATTGCGATCGGTGTTTGGTTCGGTTTGCGCCAGGCCCGAAAACACAGCCGTTTAGACGATTGACGGCCGGAATTTTCTCAGGATCGTCAGGTGCTACAATCTGTCGCTGATTGGTTCCGCGTCTTTAATTTTACCCAAAGTTGGCGCAAGCTTGGGATATGAACATGGGCTGGATGCCCCGAAATTAGGCGAAATTCGTTGATTTCATGGCCGGGCTGGTGTTTAACTCGCAAGTCCGTCTTTTTGGGTCAGACGTGGGGTCCCACAGTCTGTGTACCTTGAATGAGACGCAGAGCACGATAGTATGGAGATGGGTAGGAAATCTGGTGACACGACGTGCAAGGCTCGCAGGTCCGACACTGTTAAGGGTTTCTTACGATCATGGTGTAACGCGCGATCGGTTGAACGGTTGGTTCAATTGAATATCGCGGGGGAAACGGGAGATTAAGGGTGCGGAAGCTCTTTACGATTCTTTCCGGTTTGGCTGCAGCGGGCGTTGGGTCCATTGCCAGTGCCGGTCAAGCCTTGGCTGCCAAAGCAGAACCTTGGCAAATGGGGTTACCGGATCCGGTTACGCCCTTGGCGCACCAGATGGCCGATTTTCATAATTACTGGCTGTTGCCGATTATCACGGTCATTACAATTTTCGTATTGGTCCTGTTGCTGTATGTCTGCTGGCGGTTCCGTGAAAGCGCGAATCCTGTGCCGTCCAAGACAACCCATAATTCCATGCTGGAAGTTCTGTGGACGGGTATCCCTGTTCTGATTCTGGTGGTCATGGCCTTCCCCTCTCTCAAGCTGCTATATGCAACTGATGAAGTTGAGGATTCGGAAATGACGGTGAAGATCGTCGGGCATCAGTGGTATTGGGAATATCAATATCCGGATCATGGCAATTTCTTCATCGAAGCGCGCATTGCTGCGACGACGGAAGAAGAGGCGAAGGAACAGGATGTCCACCGCCTGATGGCGACAGATGAAATGTTCGTGTTGCCTGCTGATACGAAAATTCGCCTTCAGATGACATCAGCAGACGTTATCCACAATTGGTCCATGAGCGATTTTGGCGTCCGCATGGACACGGTTCCCGGTCGTTTGAACGAAGCCTGGACCCAGATTGACAAGCCTGGCATTTACTACGGTTTCTGCTCTGAATTGTGCGGGGATGCGCATGCATTCATGCCCATTCAGGTTCAGGTTCTGCCAAAGGCGGAATTTGCGGCCTGGGTTGAACAGGCGCGGGAAAAATATGATCCGGTCGAACAAGCACAAGCGCCATCGGTGTCTCGCGCTGTTGCCACCTCGCCGGCCCAAGCGGTCGAATAACGGAGCGCCGGGCGCGTTCGACGCCTGGACCATGTAATTTAGGTCACCAGTATTGCCTGGGGCCGAAAAGGGAAGACGGAGAATTTCGATGGGATATGCCGCAGCAGCGCATGATGATCACGGAGCCCCGACGGGTATTGCTCGCTGGTTGTTTTCAACCAACCATAAAGACATCGGGACGATGTATCTTATCTTCTCGATTATTGCAGGACTGATCGGGGGTGCGGCTTCCATCTATATGCGGATGGAATTGCAGGAACCGGGCGTTCAGATTATGTCGGGCGGGCATGAATGGAATACGGTGATCACCGCGCATGGTCTGATCATGGTGTTCTTTGTTGTTATGCCCGGACTGATCGGGGGCTTTGGGAACTGGTTCGTGCCATTGATGATCGGCGCGCCGGATATGGCCTTCCCGCGTATGAACAACATCTCTTTCTGGCTGTTGATTCCTGCATTTGCGCTGTTGCTGTTGTCGACATTGATTGGTGGCGGCGCCGGAACCGGCTGGACAATGTATCCGCCGCTTTCCAGCACCGGGCAGGGATTGTTTACCGGGCATGATCTCGCCGCTGTGGATTTTGCGATTTTCGCCCTTCACCTGGCGGGGGCCAGCTCGATCCTGGGGGCGATCAACTTTATCACGACGATTTTCAACATGCGTGCCCCTGGCATGACCTTGCATAAAATGCCGTTGTTCGCCTGGTCAATGCTGGTAACTGCGTTCCTTTTGGTCTTGTCGCTGCCGGTTCTGGGGGGCGCCATTACGATGCTGTTGACGGACCGTAATTTCGGCACGTCCTTCTTCCGTCCGGATGGCGGCGGGGATCCGATCCTGTTCCAGCACCTGTTCTGGTTCTTCGGTCACCCGGAAGTGTATATCATGATCCTGCCTGGCTTTGGCATCCTCAGCCACGTTGTTTCCACGTTCTCCAAGAAGCCCATTTTCGGGTATCTGGGCATGGCCTATGCCATGGTCGCAATCGGGGTCGTGGGCTTTGTCGTCTGGGCGCACCACATGTACACGGTGGGTCTGGATGTCGATACGCGGGCCTACTTTACTGCGGCAACAATGGTGATTGCTGTCCCGACCGGGATCAAGATTTTCAGCTGGATCGCAACAATGTGGGGCGGTTCCATCCGTTTCACCGTGCCGATGCTGTGGGCGATTGGCTTCATCTTCCTGTTCACCGTTGGCGGCGTGACCGGTGTTGTTCTGGCGAATGCCGGCATGGATTTGCAGTTGCATGATACCTACTATGTCGTGGCGCATTTCCACTATGTTCTGTCATTGGGCGCTGTCTTCGCATTGTTCATGGGGATGTATTACTGGATGGGCAAAATGTCCGGACGGGAAATCCCGACCTGGGCTGGTTACGTGCACTTCTGGACCACCTTCGTTGGCGTGAACCTGACCTTCTTCCCACAGCATTTCCTTGGGCTGGCCGGGATGCCGCGTCGGTACATCGATTATGCGGATGGGTTTGCCGAATGGAATCTGATCTCATCGATCGGGGCCTATATCTCATTCGCATCGACACTGTTTTTTGTCATCGTGGTGATCTACACGCTGGTTGCAGGCCGCAAGGCGGCGGCCAATCCGTGGGGTGAAGGTGCGACGACATTGGAATGGACGGTCAGTTCACCGCCCCCATTCCATACATTCAGCACGCTGCCCCGCATTGGGGGTGGCAGCGGCCACTAAGCCAGGATTTCCCCGCCATTGGTCAGAATCCAATGGCGGGGTTGGTTTGCCCAGCCATTGTTTGGCGGGCGTCGCCAGGAAGCCATCGTATGGTCGATGCCGCTACCGAAACGAACCATGATTGGGACTGAAACAGCGTGAGTGATACCACTTTTCAATCCGCCACCCTGGAAGGGAATGCCCTGATAAATCGGGGATTGTCCGATCAGACTGGGTTGTCTGCCTCCAAAGGGGCGGAGGTCCGTGATTTTGTGCGTCTGTTGAAGCCGCGCGTTATGTCTCTGGTCGTGTTTTCCGGTTTTGCGGGTCTTTTTGTTGCGCCTGGTTCCATTCACCCGATTCTGGCGGCGGTTGCTGTGCTGTGTATTGCTGTCGGCGCTGGTGCAGCGGGTGCCATCAATATGTGGTTTGATCGTGATATCGACGCGATCATGGTGCGCACGCGGGGTCGTCCGATCCCCCGTGGTAAGGTTGCCCCGGATGACGCACTAGCCTTTGGAACTGTGCTGTCGCTGGGGTCCGTCGTGATCATGGCATTGGCGGTGAACTATGTCGCGGCTGGTTTGCTGGCGGTTGCGATCTTGTTCTATGTCTTCATTTATACGATGTGGCTCAAGCGCTCTACCCCACAGAATATTGTGATTGGCGGTGCTGCCGGTGCTTTCCCGCCGATGATTGGCTGGGCCGCAGTGACGGGCGGCGTGTCGCTGGAATCCGTTGTTCTGTTTGGGTTGATCTTTTTGTGGACGCCGCCGCATTTCTGGGCCCTGGCGCTTTATCGCAGGGGCGATTATGCCGATGCTGGCGTACCGATGCTGCCTGTTGTCGCGGGGGTGCGTGAAACCAAAAAGCAGATGTTTATCTATACCCTGCTGTTGTTTCCCTGTGCCGTTGCCCCTTATTGGCTGGGCGTTGCAGGTCCGTTGTATGGTATGGCCGCAGCGGTGTTGGGAGGATTGTTTATCCTGTCGGCAATCGCAGTATGGCGGGACGACAGTGACAAATCGGCCAAGCGCATGTTTGGTTATTCGATATTCTATCTGTTTGCCCTGTTTGGCGCGATGATCCTGGATCGTGGCGTTGGCTTGATCGGGTAACGTTTTTGAGGAGCGGTTGTTTTGGCCACTGAGTCTAAAGACACATTGACGATGACGGACGATGAAATCCGTCGCCGCCAACGCAGTCGGAACATCGCTGTCGCCCTGTCTGTGGCGGCCCTGGTGGTGATTGTATTTGTGGTGTCCGTCGTCCGCATCAAGGCGGGTATTGACGCATCAGCAGGCGGGTGATTGTCCAATGAGCAGAGAAAACGACATTGCACGGAAAAACAAACGGCTGATGATCGGCTGCGTATTGGTCGTCGGCTTTATGGTGGGGATGAGCTTCGCCTCCGTGCCACTGTACAATCTCTTCTGCCGCGTAACGGGTTATGGTGGAACGACCCAGGTCGGCACGGCACCAACCCAGGATGCTGTGTCGGATCGTCAGGTTACGATTCGATTTGATGCGTCGATGAACAAGGGCTTGCCGTGGCAGTTCAATCCGGAACAGCGAGAGATCACGGTGCGGGTCGGGGAAACCGGCATGGCCTTTTACAGGGCGGAATCCGTATCCAATGAACGGACCGTTGGCACGGCGACTTTCAATGTCACGCCGCTGAAGGCCGGACAGTATTTTGTGAAGACCGAATGTTTCTGTTTCACGGAACAGGCGCTTGATCCGGGCCAAGTTGCAGACATGCCGGTCAGTTTTTATATTGACCCCGGCATCCTGGAAGATAGTAACCTGGATGATACGAATACGATCACGCTTTCGTATACTTTCTATCGTAAGAAGGATGTGGAAGAGTCGGAAGACAAGAAGGCTGCAGCTGAAAATGAAAACACAGCAGCGCTTGATAGTGTCCAGCCGGTCAATTGACGCGGTGGAAGAATGTGGTTCTGTGTCACATCACGTGGCATAGGGTAAGAGGCGTAAACAAGAGTCTGGTGTTGGGCGTTCCGGTGGTGGGACGGGTCAATGCGGATCACTATGGGGGTTGAAGACCATGGCAGCCGATCATCACGCGGTCGATCACGATTATCATCTTGTAAATCCGAGTCCCTGGCCGGCTTTTGGGGCGTTAAGCGCCTTTATACTGGCCTTTGGGACGGTGTGGTATCTCCATCCGGATATGATGGGGGGCATTTCCATTGGCCTGGCGGGCACTCTCATCGGGCTGATTATGGTCCTGTTGACGATGTATTTCTGGTGGCGCGACGTCGTGCGGGAAGCCAATGGCGGNGACCACAAGCCAGTGGTTCAATTGGGCCTTCGGTATGGTATGGCGCTGTTCATCGCATCGGAAGTCATGTTCTTCGCAGCCTTCTTCTGGGCGTATTTCGATGTCAGTATCTTTACCGCCGATCCGATCCAGTTCGCACGTGTCGAAGCAACCGGGGGGCAGTGGCCACCGGTTCACATCGAAACCCTGGATGCATTTCATCTGCCGTTGTTGAACACCATGATCCTTTTGTTGTCGGGCTGCACGGTGACCTGGGCGCACCATGCTTTGCGCGAAGGGAACCGCAAAGGAACGATCCAGGGGTTGATCTTTACGGTCATCCTGGGGGCATGCTTCAGCGCCATACAGGCCTATGAATATGGTCATGCGTCCTTCGGATTTACCGAAGGTATCTATTCTTCAACCTTCTATATGGCGACCGGCTTTCACGGGTTCCATGTTCTGGTTGGAACAATCTTCCTGGCAGTCTGCCTGGTGCGCGTGAACCGTGGTGACTTCACGCCAACACAGCATTTCGGCTTTGAAGCGGCCGCCTGGTACTGGCATTTCGTTGATGTGGTGTGGTTGTTCCTGTTTGTCTGTGTCTACTGGTGGGGCGGCTGACCTCACACGTCTGCTTTTTATCAGGGGGTCAGGGATGTCATGGCGGCGCCCTGGCCCTTTGTTTGAAAACTGATCTTTTATACAGACGTGCCTTGCTGCAGTTTTCAACATACCTGAAAGGCCCCCAACGATGGCTCATTCGCATTATGATCTCCCGTCTCCCTGGAAGACCGGGTATAAGGGGCGTTGTCCGCGCTGTGGTGAAGGGCGGTTGTTTTCAGGGTTCTTGCAGGTTGCACAGGGATGCGGTTTTTGTGGCCTGACATATGACTTTGAAAATGCTGGTGATGGTGCGGTGCCGTTTCTGATCCTGATTATTGGGGCAATCGGGGTCGGGCTTGGCGCATGGGTGCTGCTGGCTTTTGATACCGCTGTTTGGGTGCCAATCCTGGTGACGGTTCCGGTTGTGATACTCCTGACTCTGGTTTTGATGCCCCGTGCGAAAGGTCTTCTGATCGCGCTGCAATATGTGAATCAGGCCAGTGATAGCGGAACAGACGGCCCGGAAAACTCATAAATTTCGACGTTCTGCGTCTAAAAGGAAATACATTTCATGCTCTCGCGTCTAAAGTTGGTTCCGACCCTGTTTACGATCCCTTCACTGATCGTTCTTGTGTCGCTGGGTGTCTGGCAACTGCAGCGGATGGAATGGAAGGCGGACCTGATCTCAAAGTTGCAGGAACGCTCGACAATGGCTGCAGAGACATTGCCGCAGGGCGACCTGTCGATGGACGACATGGAATTCAGGCAGGTTAAAATGACAGGCCATTTCCTGAATGAATCGGAGATGTTCCTGTTAAATCGATCACTGAATGGAAATCCCGGCTTGCATGTCATCACACCGTTTCAGCGGGATGATGTGCCTGGCGCTCCTGTGATCCTGGTCAATCGCGGATGGGTTCCCTTCGATAAAAAGGAACAGTCCACACGCGAGGAAGGTCTGATCGATGGTCAGACCACGGTGAATGGCATTGTGCGGTTCCAGCGTCCAATCACGGGGCTGCAGCATGTATTCCTTCCGGAGAATGAGCCGGAACGAAACATGTGGTATTCGATCAACAGTACCCAGATGGGGACTCAGATTGGCGCATCCTTACCAAACTTCTATGTCGTGGATGGTAATGACATGGTACCGGGTCTCTTTCCAGTGGGGCGTCAGTGGCGTTTGGATATTCCAAATAATCATCTGCAATATGCGCTGACATGGTTCTTCCTGGCGATTGCCTTGGCGGTCATATTTGTTTTGTATCACCGCCCGCCGAAGCAGGATCCTCAATCGGATGCCTGATGCCGCGATGGAACAGAATTCCGCCTATAAGAGACTAGAAGCGCGGTTTCGCCAGATTGCCCTATATGGTGAAGTGGCCAGCGTCCTGCATTGGGATGCAGCCACGATGATGCCCACGGAAGGGGCGTCGCCACGGGGAGAGCAATTGTCCGAATTACGGGTATTGGGTCATCGCGCCCTAACCGACCCAGTGATGGAGGATCTGTTCTCCGCAGCAGAACAGGAAGATCTGGAGTCCTGGCAGCGCGCAAATTTGCGCGAAATGCGGCGGGACCATAGATTTGCAACAGCGCTGCCCGACGATCTTGTCGCGGCCATCAGCAATGCGACCAGTACTTGTGAGCATGTCTGGCGCGACGCCAGGGCCAAGTCGGATTTTGCTGTCGTATCAGACAAGCTGTCGATCGTGATAGATTTGACCCAGGAAAGCGCCCAAGCCTATGGGCAGGCCTTGGACCTGGATCCGTATGATGCCTTGCTGGAATCCTATGCGCCGGGAGTACGGGCGGCTGATATTGACCCGGTGTTTAATGATTATGCTGCTTTTCTGCCAGATTTCCTGGAAGCTGTGACCGCGCGTCAGGCGCAAAAGGGATTGCCCGTACTGCCAAAACCAGTGCCAGTGGCGCAGCAGCAGAAACTGGTGGAGCGCCTGGCAGGCGCAACCGGCTTTCGTTTTGAGGCAGGCCGCATTGATGTCAGTGCACATCCTTTCTCAACCGGGTATCGCGGGGATCAGCGCATCACCGTTTCTTATCGCGAAAATGACCCGATGGCCTCGGTCATGGCAGTGCTGCATGAATGTGGTCATGCCGCTTATGAGGCTGGATTGCCTGCCGCCTGGACAAGACAGCCTGTTGGACAAGCCCTGGGCATGGTGGTGCATGAAAGCCAGTCGCTAAGTGTCGAAATGCAGGCCAGTCGGTCTTCAGAATTTCTGGGTTGGTTGGCTGTTCAGGCATCGGATGTTCTGGGCCCGGATCCCGCCTATGCGCCGGAGAATTTTCGACGCCTGCAACAATGGGTTCAACCGGATTTCATTCGTGTCGAAGCGGATGAAGTGACCTACCCCGCCCATGTTATTTTGCGCACACGATTAGAGAGACCGCTTTTGTCGGGGGATTTGCCATTGGCGGATCTGCCCGGCGCCTGGAATCAGGGGATGAAAGAACTGCTGGGCGTGGATGTGCCAGATGATCGTCGTGGCTGCCTACAGGATATTCACTGGTATGACGGGGCCTTCGGGTATTTCCCAACCTACACATTGGGGGCGATGCTGGCCGCACAACTGGCGGAGGCGGCCCACAAAGCCAATTCAGAAATCCCACAAGCCCTTGCGCGCGGGGATTTTTCACCCTTGATGCAGTGGCTTGGTGATGCCATTCATACCAAAGGATCGTACCTGGAAGCCGATGGATTGATCACCCAAGCAACCGGTCGCACGTTGGACGCAACGGCGTTTAAGCGTCATTTGCATCGACGGTACCTGGAAGGATAGAGATGATGGATTTTTCGACCGAACAAATGGAAGAAGTTTGGAACTGGCTGGTGCCCACCGCCCTGGATTATGGCAGCAACATTCTGCAGGCCTTGATAATCCTGATTATCGGGCTGTGGTTGGCGGGGCGTTTGTCAAGCTGGACACGACGCAGTCTGAACAAGTACCAGCGGATCGATGGTACCTTGAAACCACTGTTCGCAAGCCTGTTGCGCTATTTGATTGTCATTATCACGATCATCGCGATCCTGAACCAGTTTGGTGTTCAGACGGCCAGCATTATTGCGATTTTAGGTGCCGCTGGTTTGGCAATCGGTCTGGCCCTGCAAGGTACCCTGCAGAATATTGCCGCCGGAATCATGTTGCTGATTCTGCGCCCGTTCCGGGTCGGTGATTTTATTGATGCTGGTCCCGTCTCAGCGACGGTGGATGAAATCGGCCTGTTCACGACCCAATTCACGACGGTTGATGGCGTTTATGTTTCCTGCCCGAACAGCAGCATTTGGAATGCAAAGGTGACAAATTATTCCCGCAACGGACGGCGCCGGATGGATCTGGTGGTCGGCATATCCTACGAGGATGATATTGGCGTTGCGATGACTGTCTTGAATGGTCTTATGGAAAAGGATGATCGCGTCCTGAAGGATCCGGCGCCGCAATGCATGGTCACGACCCTGGGCGACAATTCGGTCAATATCACCATGCGGTTCTGGGCAAACAGCGCCGATTTCTGGGGGCTGAAGTGGGATATGACCCGGTGGACCAAGGAACAGATCGAAGCCGCTGGGCTCAGCATTCCATTCCCGCAGCGGGATATGCGAATGATTCCGGTCACGACCACAGAGTCAAAGGTCGCAACATCATCGGTTCCCGCCAAATAGGATACAGCGATGCGCTATGTTTCGACCCGTGGTTCTGCGCCTGATTTAGGTTTTGACGATGTTTTGCTGACCGGCTTGGCACGGGATGGCGGTTTGTATGTCCCATCCGACTGGCCGAAATTCTCCGCTGCGGAATGGCGGGAAATGCGCGGCCTGCCCTATGACGAATTGGCGGTGCGGGTCTGCATGCCCTTCCTGGGGGATGTCATTTCAGAAGATGATTTCGCCGACATCGCCACCGATGCCTATAGCGGGTTCGATCATGATGCCGTTGCCCCGCTAAAGCAGCTCAGCGCTGACACGTGGCTGATGGAACTGTTTCATGGCCCGACACTCAGCTTCAAGGATTATGCCTTGCAGGTTGTTGGACGCTTGTTCGAACATGTCCTGACCCGACGGGGAGAACGGATCTGTATCGTTGGTGCGACATCGGGTGATACCGGGTCCGCGGCTATCGAGGCCTGTCGCGACCGGGATGCGATTGATATCTTCATCATGCATCCGTATCAGCGGTGCTCGGACGTGCAGCGCCGTCAAATGACCACGGTAGCAGCATCCAATGTGCACAACATCGCCATTGATGGGACATTTGATGATTGTCAGGATGTCGTAAAGGCCCTGTTCAATGATCTGGAATTTCGGGATGACATGCATCTGTCTGCCGTCAATTCGATCAATTGGGCGCGGATCATGTGTCAGATCGTCTATTATGTGCATGCCTCCCTGTCGCTGGGGGCACCGGATCGGGAAGTCGCTTTTTCTGTTCCAACCGGTAATTTCGGGAATGTCTTTGCAGCTTATGCGGCCCGGGAGATGGGTTTGCCCATTTCCCAACTGATTGTGGGGTCCAATGAGAACGATATTCTGACTCGCTTTTTTGAAAGCAACGACATGTCGATGCGCGATGTGGTGCCAACCCATTCGCCTTCTATGGACATTCAGGTCTCCAGCAATTTCGAACGGTTGTTGTTTGAATTGATGGACCGGGATGGCGCGGCGACGGCCCATTTGATGCAAACCTTCCGGGCGTCGGGATATCTGAATATCGAAACACCCCGTTGGCAAAACGCTTTGCAACTGTTTTCCAGTCACAGATTGTCTAATGAACAGACGATAGCAGCCATCAAGGCGGTCTTGGAATCGACTGGCGAACTGGTTGATCCGCACAGCGCAATCGGCATTGTCGCAGGTTGGACCCGTCGTCATGATCCCAGCGTGCCACTTGTTGTCGCAGCGACGGCGCATCCCGCGAAATTCCCTGATGTGGTCAAGCAGGCAACGGGGCTGCATCCCAGTTTACCCCCGCGTCTGCTGGATTTGTTTGACCGGGAAGAGCGCTATGATCGTCTGCCCAATTCCGTCAGTGCGGTTCAGGATTATGTGCGCCGTGGGTCTAATCGGGCGGGTGTGCAATGACCAGTGATCCCCAGATCACAACACTGGACAATGGTTTGCGGATTGCAACCGATCCGATGCCAGGTCTGCGCACCGCCAGTGTCGGCGTGTGGGTCGGGGCCGGGGCGCGGGTTGAACCTGCGGAGATAAATGGTGTCGCGCATTTCCTGGAGCATATGGCTTTCAAGGGCACAAAACGGCGCAGTGCCCGCCATATTGCCGAGGAAATTGAAGCGGTTGGTGGGTTGCTGAATGCCTATACGTCGCGCGAGAATACCGCTTACTATGCCAAGGTCATGGCCGATGATTTACCTTTGGCCCTGGATATCATTGCCGACATTCTACAAAATTCAACCTTTGATCCACAGGAATTAGAGCGGGAACGGGGCGTCATCCTGCAGGAAATCGGGGAGTGTCATGATACGCCCGATGACGTGATTTATGATCGGTTCCAGGAAGTCGCCTATCCCGGCCAGGCGATGGGGCGGCCTGTTTTGGGTACTGTTGATACGGTGCGCGATATGCCCCGTGATGCAATCCGTGACTTTATGGCAAAGCGATATGCGGGGGAGAATATGGTCCTGTGTGCCGCTGGTGGACTGGATCATGAACAATTCGCCCAATTGGCGGCAGAGAAATTCCAGAATCTGGGCCCGGCACAAGAGACTGATAATCCCCGCGCAGTCTATCGGGGGGGAGAGTATCGCGAAGCCCGCGACAGCGAACAGGTTCATCTGCTGATGGGGTTTGAGGGGCCTTCCTTCGAAGGTCAGGACTATTACACGGCTGGTGTATTGTCCGCCTTGTTTGGCGGCGGCATGTCATCTCGCCTGTTTCAGTCCATCCGGGAAGAGCGTGGATTGGTTTATTCAATCTATTCCTTCAGTTCGACTTTTGCCGATAGCGGCATGTTTGGGCTGTATGCCGGTACCAGCGAAAAGGATGTTGCCGAACTTATCCCCGTTGTGACGGACGAAATATGTGCGCTGGCTGACACTCTAACGGAAGTTGAAATCAGTCGTGCAATCGCGCAATCCAAGGCGTCCTTGCTGATGTCGCGGGAAAGCACGAACAGCCGCAGCGATCAATTGGGAAATCAGATGCTGGCGCATGGTCATCCAGTGTCCGAAGCAGATCAACTCAAGGCGCTGGACGCTGTGGACCATGATGCCTTGACCGCTATGGCGCGGCGGGTGTTTGCCTCGCCGCTTAGCCTGGCGGCGATTGGGCCGCTTTCTCAGCTTGAAAGTTATGAGCGTATCTCAGATCGTTTGCGCCTGAACTGACGGCGGGACTGATGTTTGACTTTTTCCGAAGCTCTCCCCCACGATGTGTCTTTTCTGGGCCACGGGTCTATTTGCGCCCCCCCAAATGGGCCGATCAAAAGGAGTGGCTGAAGGTTCGGGGAGAGTCCAAGGCGTTTCTGGAACCATGGGAACCTGCCTGGTCGCGCGATGCCTTGACTGCGGCGGCATTCCGTCGCCGTGTTCATCGGGTTGAACAGGAATGGCGCTCGGGTATCGGCTACGGTTTCTTTATATTTGACGGTAAAACCTCAAGCCTGGTTGGGGGGATCACCCTAGCGAATGTCCGCCATGGGGTGGTGGAATCCGCCAACATTGGATATTGGGTCGGGCAAGCATATGCGCGCCAGGGCTATATGTCGGAATCCCTTCAAATCACGCTGGATTTCGCCTTCCGCAAGCTCAATTTGCACCGGGTGGAGGCGGCATGTCTGATTGATAATGAGGCCAGCCGCCAGTTGTTGCTAAAGTCCGGATTCCAGTTGGAAGGGCGCGCGCGCAAGTTTCTATGCATAAATGGCCGATGGCAGGATCATGACACCTTTGGCATCTTGCGCACAGACGACCGCCCCGCCGTTCCGGTTATAGAAAGACAGTAGCAACAGCAACGGTTTCAATCTGGTTAAATGCCTTACTTTTGCCTGATTTTCTGCGGAGAAAAGAATTGCCGCGTCGCATGAATCAGCGTACATCCAGAAGACCTAGCTTGGAATAGGCGGTCCAATTTTATAAACCACATCAGATCCCTTAACCAGAGCATGAAACAATCCCACTGTCAGATCCTGATAAATAGGATCACACAGCGTTAGAGGCTAAAGGCACCCACTATGTTTTCTCGGTTACTTGGTTTTCTGTCCGCCGATATGGCAATCGACCTCGGCACGGCCAATACTCTTGTCTACGTGAAAGGGCGCGGTATTGTCCTGAATGAACCGTCCGTGGTTGCAATCGCAGATGTGAAGGGCAAAAAGCAGGTCTTGGCTGTTGGGGACGAGGCGAAGATGATGCTGGGCCGAACCCCTGGAAACATCCAGGCCATTCGCCCATTGCGCGATGGTGTGATCGCCGACTTCGAAGTCGCCGAAGAAATGATCAAGCATTTCATTCGCAAGGTCCATAACCGCCGCAGCTTTGCCAGCCCGCAGGTCATTGTCTGTGTTCCGTCCGGATCCACCGCGGTCGAGCGCCGCGCCATTCAGGAATCTGCAGAAAGCGCCGGNGCACGCCGCGTTTTCCTGATCGAAGAACCTATGGCAGCAGCAATTGGGGCCAATCTGCCGGTAACCGAGCCAACGGGCTCCATGGTCGTTGATATCGGCGGGGGCACGACGGAAGTCGCGGTTCTGTCCCTGGGCGGGATCGTATATTCCCGATCCGTGCGTGTCGGTGGTGACAAGATGGATGAGGCGATTATCGCCTATATTCGCCGCAATCATAACCTGCTGGTCGGGGAAGGTTCTGCAGAGCGCATCAAGAAGAAGATCGGCTCGGCCTGTCCGCCGGAAGAGGGCGATGGCGAAATGATGGAGATCAAAGGGCGCGACCTGATGAATGGTGTGCCAAAGGAATTGAACATCTCAGAACGCCAAATTGCTGAAAGCCTGGCTGAACCGGTTGGCGCGATCATCGAGGCGGTGAAAGTCGCATTGGAACAGACGCCGCCGGAACTGGCTGCTGATATTGTCGATAAAGGGATTGTTCTGACTGGCGGCGGCGGGATGCTGCGCAACCTGGACTATGTTCTGCGTCATGCCACGGGTCTTCCTGTTTCGATCGCTGACGAAGCATTAAGCTGCGTCGCTTTGGGGACGGGACGGTGTCTGGAAGAGATGCGAACCTTGAAGAACGTCTTGATTAGTATGTATAATTAACTGGTTGCCTTTCAAAAGGTCGACTCTCTGGCGAGTCGTTTGGTTTTATAGAATCTGAAAGGGCGGGGGCCACCTTGGCGAAACGCGCGAAAGGGCCGGAAATCAGAACGGCGCAGCCGCTTCGTACGGCAGCGCAAAGGATTCTGTTTCTCTTGTTCCTGGGGTCGGCCGTCGCCTTGATGATCATTGGGCGAACCGATCCTGCTGCATTTGAACGGGCGCGCACGCAGGTCACCGATGTTGCTGCCCCAATCCTAGATACCCTGGCGCGCCCGATCGATGCTGCCAATCTCTTGGTTGATCGCATTGATGCATTTGCCAATATGTATCAGGACAATGCGCGTCTGCGCCAAGAGGTTGCGCGCCTGCAGCAATGGCAGGCCGTTGCCCGAAATCTTGAAATTGAAAATACCCAGATGCGTGACCTTCTGGCATTTCAGCGCCAGGATGTAGAACGATTTGTAACCGGTCGCGTCATCGGTACAGGGGGAATATTCGTTCGGGCCCTGTTGTTGAATGTCGGGTCTCAGGATGGCGTTCGAAAGGGACAGGTTGCCGTGACCGGTGCCGGGCTGATCGGGCGCGTCGCAGAAGTTGGTCGCCGCTCTTCGCGGGTTCTGTTGATCACGGATTTGAATAGCCGCATTCCTGTTGTCATCGAAAGTTCGCGTGCGCGGGCAATTCTGGCCGGGGATAACACGGCCGTTCCACGATTGATTTACGGGGCCGCCAATTCTGAATTGAAACTGGGCCAACGGGTTGTGACGTCGGGTGATGCAGCGGCCTTTCCGCCGGGCCTGCCGGTTGGCGTTATTTCAAGCGTGGATGAGAATGGCGTTCGGGTCATGCCTTATGCCACGTCTGAGCGCCCGGAGCTGGTCCGGTTGATGGAATTCGGGCTGGATGGCATTTTAGGGGACGGCATGATCAGGTCTGGCCAAACGTCACAAAGTGACTAAGACGATTTCTGCATTGGGCTAGAGCATCATGTATGAGCTCATGCGAGCGCATGATGCTCTAAGAATCTGACCAAAGTGCATCGGTGAACGGCACAGGCGCCGGATCACGAATGGGACGGCGATGAGAACCGGACTTTTTAACAAAATGGATCACTTTGCGCGCGGCTTGCTGCCCCTGCTGTGCACATTGGTCATCGTTGTCGTCAGCGCGGTGCCGACCCGTTTGCCGATGTTACCCCTTATCGCCCCGGCTTTATCTTTGATCGCGGTTTACTATTGGACGATTTATCGACCGGACCTGTTGAACACGTTTTACATCCTGTTGCTGGGCGCCCTGCAGGATATGTTAACCGGGGCGCCAATTGGCATCACGTCCTTTATCCTGTTGTTGACCTATCTGGTCGTTGTATCTCAACGCCGTTTCTTTCATGGCAAGAGTTTTGGTGTCGTATGGTGGGGCTTTATGCTGATCGCATTTGGCGGCGCAATGGTGACATGGATGATCCATGTCATGTTGGCCGGTCAGTTCATTGATCCACTGGGGGCGACCTTTGGTTTGCTGTTAACGATTATGTTGTATCCACCACTGGCTGCCTTGTTATCACAAGCCCATAAAGCGGTGCCTGCACGAGACTCGGATGCATAGGATCTAGCACACAATGAATCCGGATAAGACCAAGGCCAAAGTATTTACCCGCCGGGCCGCCCTGTTTATGGGCGGACAGACCCTGGTCATGGGCGGGCTTGGTGCGCGTCTCTATTACCTTCAAGTGCTGGAGAGTGAACGCTATGCCATGCTGGCGGAAGAGAACCGCATCAATTTTCGCCTGATTGGACCGCCCAGAGGGTTTATCGTGGATCGTGCTGGTGACTACCTGGCGATCAATGTTCAGAACTATCGTGTCGTGTTGGTCCGGGAACAGGCTCAGGCGGCTGGCGGCATAGAGGCGGTGCTTAACAAGCTGGCAACGCTGATTGACTTAAAGGACCATACCATCGCGCGGGTGCTGAAAGAGGCGCAAAGCCGCCTGGCCTTCGTTCCAATCACTGTTGCAGAGAATCTCAGTTGGAGAGATGTCAGCCGGATCGGGGTCAATCAACCCGACCTTCCCGGGGTCAGTATTGATGTCGGACAGATCCGACACTATCCCTATGGGGAGAATATGGCGCATGTCGTGGGCTATGTGGCGGCTGTATCGGAAAAGGACTTAACCGGCGACCCTTTGCTGGAATTGCCAGGCTTCCGTGTCGGGAAGAATGGCATTGAGAAGCATTATGACCTTGCTTTGCGCGGAACGTCTGGCACCAGCAAGGTTGAGGTGAATGCGCTGGGACGTGTGATCCGGGAAATCGACCGCCAGGAAGGTCAACCCGGCCGTGAAATTCGCCTGACACTGGATATGCGGTTACAGGAATTCACCGCAAATCGTCTGAAGGATGAAAAGGCGGCCTCCGTCGTTGTGATGGATGTGCATAATGGCGATGTCCTGGCATTGGTTTCCGTGCCGTCATACGATCCTAACGCATTCAGTGAAGGGATCGGAGCCACCGAATGGCAGAAACTGGTGAAGAATCCCTATGGTCCCCTGACCAATAAGGCGATTGCCGGGCAGTATTCACCTGGTTCCACGTTTAAGGTCGCCGTGGCCCTAGCGGCACTGGAAAATGGTATTGCTGCTGATCATTCCGTTTATTGCCCCGGTTTTATGGAACTGGGGGATCGCCGGTTCCATTGCTGGAAGCATTATGGCCATGGCTCCATGGACATGGTTTCGGCCCTGGAACAATCCTGTGACGTTTGGTTCTATGATGTCGCAAGACGGGTTGGTGTGGACCGGATTGCAGAGGTCTGTGCCCGATTGGGGCTGGGCATTCCTACTGAAATTGAGCTGCTGGGCGAACGATCAGGACTGATTCCAACCCGCAAGTGGAAACGTGAAGAACGCGGACAGCCCTGGCATATGGGGGAGACACTGGTCGTCGGTATTGGTCAGGGCTTCGTGTTAACGACTCCCCTGCAACTAGCAGTCATGACGGCGCGTATTGTGAATGGCGGCAAGGCCGTGCGTCCGCGTATGACCTTTCCTGTGCCAGGGTTTGGTCTGGATGGGAAACCCCTGTCGGATGATGCCCAAAATATCCCCTCCAAAGAGATGTCGCCGGAACAGAAGCTGGCGGCTGCAACGGAAGCTGCCGGGTCCATTAACCCGCCGCCGGATGCCACCCGCCCAGATTTTCAAGATACCGGATTTCATCCGGATCATTTGGAAATCGTTCTTCGCGGTATGGATGCGGTGGTCAATGGGGTTCATGGGACGGCACGAAAATCAGCCCTTCGCTTTGCCGACTTGACGATGGGCGGCAAAACGGGAACCAGTCAGGTTCGTCGAATTTCCCAGGCGGAGCGCGATGCCGGCATTCGGTCCGGCGATGATATTGCCTGGCGCTTGCGGGATCATGCTCTGTTTGTCGGTTTTGCACCGGTTCACAATCCCCGATATGCCGTATCGGTTGTCGTTGAACATGCAGAGGGGGGATCACGTGCCGCTGCGCCTGTCGCGCGCGATGTTTTAGAAGAGGTTCTGCGCCTGCAGGGATTTGCAACGGCGGACGCCAAAACCAATGAAACCGGATCCGAGGGGGCAGGCTGATGGCGATTCGCCATGGAGAGTTGCGCCAACCGGAAATGACCCTGGGTCAAAAGATCTGGCAGATCAATTGGATCATGTTTCTTTTGATTGGCCTGTGTGTCGGGGTTGGGCTGGCGATGCAATATTCGGCGGCCAATGGGTCCTGGGACCCCTGGGCACATAGTCAATTGACAAAGTATCTGGCGTTTTCTGTCGGGATGCTGGTGCTGGCCCTGGTCGATATCCGCATCATCATGCGTTATGCCTATCTTATTTATATGCTTAGTTTTCTGCTGTTGGTTATCGTGGAAATCAAGGGCGCTGTCGGGGGCGGCGCTACGCGATGGATCGCGATCCCCTTTATCGGCACATTCCAGCCATCAGAATTAATGAAATTCACGCTGGTGCTGGCACTTGCCCGCTACTTTCATAAATTGTCCTACGAGGATGTCGGTCGTTTCAGCGTTTTGATCGTTCCCGCCCTGTTTATCGCCGCCCCGACATTGTTGGTGTTGCGCCAGCCTGATTTGGGAACTGCCATTGTTTTATGCGGCGGCGGTGTGGTGATGTTCCTGCTGGCAGGGGTTCGCTGGTGGAAATTCGCCGTTGTCGGGATTGCCGGTCTGGCGGCCAGTCCTTTGATTTGGAGCATGATGCACCCCTATCAGAAACGCCGTGTCCTGGTGTTGCTGAACCCTGAATCTGATCCGCTGGGCAGTGGGTATCATATCCTGCAGTCTAAAATTGCGATGGGGGCGGGGGGCATTGTCGGGCGCGGCTTTACCAAAGGGTCTCAAAGTCATTTGAATTTCCTGCCAGAGAAACAGACTGACTTCATATTCACGATGCTTGCGGAAGAATTCGGCCTGATCGGGTGCCTGGCGCTGATGTCGCTGTATCTGGTTTTGATGGTATATGGCTTTGGCATCGCCTTGCGGTCCCGTAACCAGTTTGGCCGTTTGCTGGCCATGGGCTGTATCGTGACATTTTCTTTCTATGTCTTCATTAACATCGCCATGGTGATGGGCGTTATTCCCGTGGTCGGCTTGCCCCTTCCCCTGGTCAGTTATGGCGGGTCTGCCCTGCTGGCGGTGATGTTCGGATTCGCGTTGATTATGAATGTCTATGTCCATCGCGACCTTCGTATTGGTCGACAGGGCGAAAGCAATGGCCTTTAAGGTCATCTTCGGTCTCGACAAGCCCGTCCACAGACGCTATACCGCGCCACCGTTCGACAAAATCGGTACGGGCCATTAGCTCAGTTGGTAGAGCATCCGACTCTTAATCGGCAGGTCGTAAGTTCGAATCTTACATGGCCCACCATTCCTTCGTCGCGCGCTGCGGCCGGTTAATCCGGTCGCGTTGCTGGCGACTGTATGTTTCATCTCGAACCTTCACCAGTGTCTTGCTGGAATCTGATATTGTTGGTGGCTAGAAAATCGCGTTCTGCGAAACCGCAGTCCTTTTCGGACACCGCCTTATCTAACAATTCGATATGTCACCCTTGATCCCGAATTGGTCTCGGAAAATAGTCCCGCTCAGGAATGTTCAAGTTGAGTTTGAGGGCTTCCTGAAGGACGGTCAATTGTGCTGCAATTCCATCTGCGAGCGGTTTTCCCCCCTGTGCCGCAAAATATGGCACGCTTTCTTTCGCGATGTGAGACAGAATATCGAGCCATCTCTTTTCAAACTTTTTTCGTCGAAAACCAATATCTCCCATGAATTTTTCGATGTTATCGACTGTGACGTCTTCGGTCCATTTAGCATCACCGATTCTGAAAGCAAGTTGGTGCGTAAAGTGCGGGTTTATCGTGATCGGGACAACGTCATAAAGCGGTGCCAATACTCCATAATTCCCACGATACAGAATGGTTCCGTTTTTTGCGTGATTATCGGTATTACCGACCGCAAGATTGAACAATGTCTGCTTAAAGAAATCGATTTGAAAATTTGCTGGGACGGCAGTTTGAGAAGCGATCTGTCCTATGGCTTTTGCTGAGAAACGGAGATCGTCGCGCTGGGCGTTTCGTTCATATTTTAAAACTTTGGAAAGGCCTAGCGCCTGGCAGAAGTCTTCGCAATGCAGACGGGAGATACAGCTGTCATCGACACGTCTATCAAACCTGGTGGACAACACAGCCCCAATTTCTTCGCCGTCATCTCCTATAAACTCCAGGAATTGGGTTTCAGCAGAAACGATGTCAATTGTTGTAGCGAATCCCAACAGGGCAGCCTCATATTTTGCGATTGCCAGATCGGATCTTGGGGATACTTTCAGGATATGCGTTGTTGGCGCCTTACTGCCGATTTTGGGTTGGTAGAATTTCTGGTCATGATAGACAACCGCCAGCTTCGGTTGGATGCCAGCCACGGGGGATGGGTCTCGTTCGCCATCCGGTAACCGACCATGCCGATGCAGCGAGGTGATGATTGTCCGCATCCGATTGTGGTCAATTTCTTCATAGTCATGAGGGAATCGACCTGGGTATTTGCCCGGTCCCGTTCCTTCTGGCGTAATTGATATTGCACCAGCGCAATCGGTACCAAGGTGATACAGAAGGCTTCCGATGTCATCGCGATCAAGGCCATGAGTTGCAACAACGTGTTCCAATGCCTGGCCTTCGAACAGAAGGTTCCCAAAGTATGCGACGCAGGCTGCATCGCTATAGGATGCTTGTCTGACGATCATTGATGCGGAAATTGGAAGGGTCGCATCGTTGGAATACGTGAATCGCAGCGTCTTGTCGGCCAGCCTTTCTAGCGTCCCAACGGGAGTCATTTTGCCTTCAAGCCAGACATCCAGTTTCATGATCGCGGAATTCCATACAGGTCGATGCCAAGGGCGGTGAGCAGGCGTAGATATGTATCGAGTGTGGCCGAGCTCTTTCCCCGCTCGATGTTAGACAGGTTCGGTTGCGCTACACCGCTTATGGAGGATAGTGTGGCTTGGCTGAGTTTAAGCGCACGTCTCCGCCGATGGATCACGGTTCCCATTTCAGCCGGCGTCGATATTCTTTGGTCGGGACTCTTAATCATAGTATGCCTTGATAGCGATTTTACTATAAAATAACATTTTGGTGCAGATTATACTATTTTAATATTGATTTCGCTATAAAAATGCGGAAATGATTCCCTTAAGCTAAATTTATAGCAAAAAATATATAAAATATTGCTCCAGATTTTAATCTTTTACAGGCATGTTCCTTGTTATACAGGTGATCAGTATCGCGTTTAATTTATCGGTTTTGTCCTTAACCATTCTTCCTAAAATTGGTGGTAAATCCTGGTGCAGACACTGCAGTTCGATACGATTGTCATCGGCGCTGGGGCGGCTGGTCTGATGTGTGCCATGACGGCGGGTGCGCGGGGGCGGCGGGTTCTGGTGTTGGATCACGCCGATCAGGTTGGGAAAAAAATTCTGATCTCAGGCGGCGGGCGCTGCAACTTCACCAATATCGGCTGTTCTGCGGAAAACTTTCTGTCTGGCAATCCGCATTTCTGCAAATCCGCCCTGGCGCGTTATACCCAGTTTGATTTTCTGGACCTGATCGAAAAGCACAAAATCGCCTGGCATGAAAAGACCCTGGGGCAATTGTTTTGCGATGGCTCTGCGCGCGCCGTCGTGGCGATGTTGCTGGCGGAATGTCAGGTCGTCGGGGTCGATATCAGGACCAGCCATAGCGTCACAGATGTTAGCCATTCTGATGGCTTTACGGTTTCGACCCATCACGGTGCGTTTAAAGCGCCCGCTCTGGTTTTGGCAACCGGTGGCCTGTCGATCCCCAAGATGGGGGCGACCGGTTTTGCCCATGATATTGCGCAGAAATTCGGATTGCCGCTGCATAATTTGCGACCTGGCCTGGTCCCCCTGACAGTGGCGGCGCAGGACCTGGCGCTGATGCAGTCGTTGAGCGGGCTTGCCTTGGACTGTATTGCCCAGTGTGGCAATCGCAGCTTTCGCGAAGCAATGCTGTTGACGCATCGTGGCCTGTCCGGCCCGGCGATCCTGCAAATTTCCTCCTATTGGCGCGAAGGGGAGGAGATCACGCTTAATGTGGTGCCCGATCAATCGGCAGCGGATTATTTGTGTCAGCGTAAGCGCGGACGGGCAAAGATTGAGCCACAAACGGCGCTGTCAGAACTTCTCCCGGCGCGTCTGGCATCCGCCTTTGCAGCCGATCACCTGCCAAAGCGCCCAATTGGCGAAATCGCTGATAAAGACCTGGTTGCCCTGGGGGACCGCCTGAATGCCTGGCGTGTCACGCCGTCGGGAACAGAAGGATATGCAAAGGCTGAGGTGACATTGGGGGGCGTGGACACCAATGCCCTGTCATCGCGCACAATGGAGGTAAAGACGGTCCCTGGCCTGTATGTGATCGGGGAGGCTGTGGATGTCACTGGCTGGCTGGGCGGTTACAATTTCCAATGGGCCTGGTCCAGCGGTCATGCCGCTGGGGGGTCGGTGCCCTGAAGGTCCCTATCGATCTTCCGGATCAAGGCGATAATCTGGTGCGGGTCTTCCTCATGGGCCAAATGTCCTAACCCTGGCAGGCGGTATCCCGTACCTTTGGGGACCTTGTTCAGAACAATTTCCATATCATCTGGATCTACCGCCTCGTCCTCTTCCCCCACAATCAGGTGCAGGGGTGTCTGTAATCTGGGAAACAGGCGGCCCATCGGGCGCAGGTCCCAATTTGCCATCATGCCCAGGGCGGCGGCGCAATGGGCGGGGCTGCGCATCAGGCGGCGATAATAATCAATCCCGCCTTCATCCAATGTTGATCCGGTCTGGCGTATCAGGCGGGCGACCCCTTCCGCGCTGGCCTGACGGGCAAACAGACGGGGGGTAAAGGGATTAACGAAAAGCAACCGCGCCATCGTCGGGAATATCCAACCGCTGGCCCCCTTGAATGGCAGCAGGGCCCCATTGATGGCGATCAGCGCCTTGGGATGGATCAAACCCTCCAATGTTGCCCAGATCAGGACCGCCGCCCCCGCAGAGTGACCAACAGCCAGGTCTGGTGTCAGGTTCAAAACCTTCAGCAGGGCGGAAACGGCACGGGCCATGCCCCCGACTGTTAAATCCTGCCGTGTGGGGGCTCCGGTAAATCCATGCCCAGGAAGATCCGGTGCGACGATGGTATAATGCTGCGCCAGTTCGGGCATCAGCGCACGCCAGGTATGGGTCGACGCCCCGGTCCCATGCAGCATCAATAAAACCGGACCGGTTCCCATGATCTGCACATGCCAGGATAATCCCCCCGCTGTGACGGTTCGGCTGTGCTGGCGCAGGGGCCAGTCCTTTCCATGAATGTCCAGCGACAGACGATCCCGCTCAAACATGGTCCGTCGCTCCCTTCACGGCGTTAGACAGTTTCGCGGGGTCCGCAAAGGGCAGAGGCAGGTATTTCGCCCGCATCGCAGCAGCCAATTCTCTGGCAGGCGTGCTTGGGCGGGGGCTGATATCCACCATCAGCGTACCAATGCCAGAAGCAGCCAACTGACGGGCGGCGGTCATTGCCTCCTGACCCGCTTGTGCCCGATCTCCCTTACCCTCGCGGGTTAAATTCGCCTTGCCATCGGTCATGAATACCAGCGTTGGCGTTTGCCCCTTGCGGCGAATAGCCAGTGCCAGGTCGGCGGCCATATCAATGGCGGCTGCCATTGGCGTGCCGCCCCCGCCCGGCAGTCCAGTCAGCCGGCGTTTCGCCATTACAAGGGAGCGTGTGGGCGGCAGGGCGACCTCTGTCAATCGGCCTGAAAAGGTGATCAGGGCAACGCTGTCGCGGCGAATATAACAATCCGCCAACAGCAATTCGACCGCCCCTTTGGCCTCTGCCAGTCGGTTCACCGCAGCAGAGCCGGAAGCGTCGACGACAAAAATTGTGACGGTTTCAGCATTCTGCTTATAGCGGGTGATGCGAAAATCATCCCGACGGATTTCCATACGCGGCACCGTACCGGATTTTGCATCATTGGCCCTTTGGTGTCGGCGCAGGGGCTGCCAGGGGGCGGCGGCGCGCAGGGTTTCCAACACATTCAGCCGCTGGCCTGGCTTTGGGATGCCGCGTCGTGTGCCAATGGGGCGTCCTCTGCGATCTCCCATTTGGGTTTGGCCGTTGCGCCCGCCCTGTCCGGATTTGCCACGGCCCAATTCTGAGGCCAGGGATGCCAAAAGATTGGCAGGAAGAGAGGCTCTAGTTGCCTCAATCATCATTTCCTGCAGCGCGCTTGGATCCAGCGGATCTTGCGGTGCATCGCGTTCATCCTGCGGGTCTTCCGGCAGGTCATTTGGTGGTGGTTTCGGCTGCTCGGCCTCTTCAGGCTCGGCCTCTGGCTCTTCTGGTGGGGCGGGCATTTGCGTCGCGCGGGGACCGATGACCAATCTGGCGGCCAGGGCCACATCGTCTTGCGTGACCTGACTGCGCCCCTCCAGAGCCGCAGCAGCGCGGGCGGCCCGCAGAGTTAGGAGGGCTGCCCGGGCGGAGGCAACACCATAGGCCAGGGTCGTTCCGCAGATCGCATCCAGATATTCCGGTGCGATTTCAACGCCTGGCAGAATCTCCCTCGCCAGAAGGATCGCATCCCGGTCTGCAGCTTCGAACATTGTGGGATCACCCTGTTGTGTCGGGTCCAATGCCACAAGGAAGGCAAGACGGTCACACAACCCAGTTGGCGGGGGTTCTTCATCTTCTGTGCGTTCATCCAGCAGGATTGTCCCAAATCGGGTCGGGTGACAGGCGGTCAGGCCATCCCGCTCCAGCCGTACCTCCCCCTGGTCCAGGGTTGCACATAGTTTCGCGGCTGTGCCCTGGTCCAGGCGTTCGGCCATTGGAATGATCAGCAGGCCACCATCCACATCGGCTAAAAGGCCCCGCTGAACGATTGGCTTACCGGACGACAGGGTCGCGGACAGATCCAGCCCTCCCAACAATCGGTCATCGGCGATGGCGTTGGGCAGGCGGCGTTCCGGCATGTCCGGGGGCAATCGGGCACGCAGAAAAGTCAGCCAGGCCTCCCGCTGAGGCCCTGCACGAGAGGTTAGGCACACGCCCCCCAGACCGAATGGGTCTATTGCAAATAGCAGGGCAGCCCGGCAGGCATCATCCGGCAATGCTGGTGCGCGAAAGGCAATATCCAGCGCCAGACCCGTCGTGGGGCGAAAACATCGTCAATGGCGCGTTGTACCCGTGTGCCGGATCCTGCTTCGTCCAGGGGATCGCGGCGCAGGCGGTGGCGCAGGGCCAGGGGAGCCACGCTGCGCAAATCCTGGATGGTTACGGTCTTTTTTCCATGCAGGGCGGCATGCGCGCGCGCGGCCCGGATCAAGGTCAGCTCACCGCGCAGACCATCGGTGCCCAGGGCAAGACAGAGTTCTGCGGCTCTCTCATATACCGTGTCGGGCACGGAAATCTCTTTCAGTAACTTCTTTGCCCGCATCAGGCTTTTGCGGGTTTTGTCTTCTTCTTTCATCCATTTATCGCGAAAGGCGGCCGGGTCCCACTCAAAGTCATCGCGTCGCCTTATAACCTCAACACGGGTTTTGACATCGCCTGGGGTTGTCACATCCACAGACAATCCGAACCGGTCCAGCAGTTGTGGGCGCAGTTCCCCTTCTTCCGGATTGCCACTGCCAATCAAGACAAAGCGGGCGGGATGGCGGATGCTCAGTCCTTCACGCTCGACAAGGTTCTCCCCTGATGCAGCAACGTCCAGCAAAAGGTCAACCAGGTGATCCTCCAGCAGGTTCACCTCATCGATATACAAGAATCCGCGATTGGCCTTTGCCAGCAGCCCTGGTTCAAAGGCCTTCTCGCCCTGGGTCAGGGCACGTTCCAGGTCCAGGGCGCCGACCACACGATCCTCGGTCGCACCCAGGGGCAGGTCGACAACTGGAACAGAAATCTCAACAGTTTTAGAGGCTTTCTTCTTTTCCCCAGAACAGTCCGGGCACAGGTCAGACGGGGCATCCGGGCTACAGGAATAGCGACATCCGGCGACTGCCTGCATTTTTGGCAGCAGGGCGGCCAACCCGCGAATAGCGGTGGATTTTCCAGTTCCCCGGTCACCAAAGATCAAAACGCCCCCGATTGAGGGGTCTACTGCGGCGATCAATAACGCCAGCTTAATTTCGTCCTGCCCAACCAGGGCGGAAAACGGAAACGGTATTGCCACAGAAAACTCCCCAAAATCAGTTCTTATTACGGGTATAAAATGCGAAGTGTCGTCCCCTTATGAGGGAATCTTTCAAACTTCGAACCCTTACACCAATACTGTAAGATGATTTCGCCACATGTTGCACGGTTTTGCAAAGGGTGCGACGATCCTGGAAACAACCATATCCGGCGAGGCGATGCAGGTAATAACCCTTTCTTTTTTCAGGTTTAAGGGGGTTTCCAACAAACTGTGGGCCTTTTCGCAGATGCTGGCTGCTCGCTATCCGCTGAAGTCCGTACCGGGGATCGGGTTTCACAAACTTTTAGGGTCTGGCACGCGGGAGGGATTTCATCCTTATCCGAACTTTGGCGTGTATGGAATTCTGGCAACGTGGGCCACGCAGGAAGACGCGCAGACCCAGATTGCGTCAGCCCCAGTGTTTCAACGGTATCGCCGCCATGCAGTGGAAACCTGTACGGTATATTTATCTGCAGTGCGCTGCCGGGGGCAGTGGGCTGGCATACGGCCCTTTGATGTGGGGGAGGAGCCTATCGAGGCGGAAAACAAATCCGTTGCTGTTTTGACACGGGCAACAATCAAACCCTGCCACATTCTCAATTTTTGGCGTCAGGTTCCCAATATCAGTGCAGCGATCCGCAGTCAGGATCAATTGCAATTCAAAATTGGTTTGGGGGAAGTGCCCTGGCTGCATCAGGTGACTTTCACGATTTGGGAAAACAAAGCCGCCATGGATGCCTTTGCCTATCGCCAATGGCATGGGGAAGCGGTACAGGCGGTTCGCGCCGGGGGCTGGTTTAGTGAGGAATTGTTCGCGCGCTTTCGCGTACTCCAGATAGATGGGAAATGGGAGGGAGTTTATCCTCTAACAAACTGCACGAATATTGTAAAAGATGACTAAGGATTTATACCGACCGCCGGCACCAACCCCAATCGGGCCTGTCATGGCCTTGATGCGCAGCCTGGTTGCGGGGGATCGGGATCTGTTGGCCCTGATCCCCAAACAGGCCTATCACAGCAGCGTTGCGCCCTTGGGATTTTCCAGGCGCAAGATAATCCTGGTCAATGATCCTGCCGCCATTCGTCGCGTGATGATCGAAGAGGTTGAGAATTTCCCGAAAAGTGATCTGATGGTGGGGTCTCTTTCCCCTTTGATCAATGACGGCCTGTTCATATCAACCGGGGAAACCTGGACCCGACAGCGCGCAATGGTCGACCCGGCTTTCAGTCACATGCGGGTCAATCGCGCCTTCGACGCTATGGTCGGGGCGGTTGCCGATATTGAAGCCCGATGGGATATCCTGTCTGACAAGGGAAAACCCCTGTCACTGGAACGGGAAATGAGCCACCTGACCGCGGATATCATTACCAGGACAATCTTTTCACAAAAATTGGAAAACTCAGTTGCGTTTGAATTTTTTGACGCCTGGGCCAGTTTTCAGGACTCTGTCGCGACCATCGATTTAAAAAGTCTGATTTTGGGAAAAGCATGGACGTCAATGGTACAACCACCCCTGGCGCAAGAGGCGGCAATGGTGATCCGATCCCATTTGGGGCATCTGGTAGATCAGCGAATGGAGCTGGGAGCCCCGAAGCGGGCGGATATCGTGGGCGATTTGATTGCCGCCCGTGACCCCGTCACAGGGACAGGTTTTGATCGGGAGGAAATTATTGATCAGGTTGGTGTTTTCTTCCTGGCCGGACATGAAACAACCGCCAGCGCCCTGACCTGGGCCTTCTTTATCCTGTCGCAGCAGCCGGAAATGGTGCAGCGCTTGCGCGACGAAGTTCAGAATGTCGCTGGATCGGGGGGAATCAGCTTTGCGGTGACAAAGAAATTGGCCACGGCGCGCAATGTCTTTCGGGAGAGTTTGCGCCTTTACCCACCATTGGGATTTATCCCGCGCGTCAGTCTGTTTGACACAGTGATTCAGGGTGTGCCGACACCGCGCGGTGCGATGGTGATGATTTCGCCCTGGATCATTCATCGTCACGAAGGGTTGTGGGAGGCCGCAGATCGGTTCGACCCAGACCGGTTCATGCCAGATCGTGAGCAGACGCAACCGCCCGGCGCCTATATACCCTTTGGTTTGGGGCCGCGCATTTGTATCGGGGCGGCGTTTGCCACGGTGGAGGCGGTACTGATACTGAGCCGCCTGATCCGGCGGTACGACTTCGAAACATCAAATCCACAGAAGGTCCGGCCGATCAGCCATCTGGCAACCCGTCCGGCGGGGGAAATTGAAATGCATGTGGTTCGGCGTAGGGAGGGAAAATGATGAGCGGTGAACGCAACCTGGCGCTTTTGTTGGCGGATATGAATCCTGTTCTGGATCCAATAGTGTATAGCATTGTGACCGTTCCCCATGAATACCAGACAACGGTCCCGCCCTTGATGCGCTTTCGGGAGGTCGAGGGGGATACCCTGATCCTGTCCCAAAGGGAAGCGGAACAAGAGGGGGTGAGTGGGGCGGGTTTTCAGCGAATTACTCTTTCTGTGCATTCTGCATTGGAGGCTGTGTGGCTGACTGCGGCCTTTTCCGCCTGCCTGACCGATCATGGCATATCGGCCAATGTCGTTGCCGGATATTACCATGATCATATCTTCGTGCCACAGGCGGATGCAGATCGCGCCCTTCAGGCATTGCAAGCCTTGTCCCGGAAATCAGAAGGTTAGCGATTGGCTTCGATGATCATATCGGCGGCTTTTTCTGCGATCATGATTGTTGGGGCATTTGTGTTGCCGCTGATCAGGCGGGGCATGATGGACGCATCGACAACCCGCAGGGCTGTTACGCCCCGCACGCGCAGGCTGGGATCAACAACCGCCTTCTGATCGGTTCCCATGCGGCAGGTGCAGGTGGGGTGATACAGCGTTGCCCCGGTAGTACGGGCATGGGTCAAAAGCTCTTCATCACTTTGCAGATTGGGACCGGGGGAGATTTCGTCGTCGATGTTATCCCGGATCGGATCGGTTTTGACCAGGTCACGGGCCAGTTTCAATCCAGCCACATGGACCGCACAATCGGTTTCGCTGCTCAGGAAGTTTGGCTGGATTTCAGGCGCCACGCGATAGTCGGGGGAAACCGCGTGGACATGTCCATAACTTTCCGGGCGCAATTGGCACGGGCCTATGGTCAATCCGGGGAATTTATCAAAAGTGCGCTTCTTTGGGTCCGCAAAGGTGGCATGGGCAATGTGGTACTGAATATCCGGCAGGTCCATATTCGGATTGCTTTTGGCAAAGCCCACTATAATTCCGGCAGGCATGGTCAGGGCCCCTTTACGGTGTAACAGAAACCGCGCCAGTTCGCCCATCAATGGCAGACCCCGTGTCAGGCGGTTCAGGCTGTCGGCATCTTTCAATCGCCAGGACAGGCGCGAGATATAGTGATCCTGTAAGTTTTCCCCGACGCCCGGCAGATCATGGGTGACCGGGATGCCAAGCGCCTGCAACCGCGCACCCTGCCCAATTCCGGACAATTCCAGCAGTTGTGGTGACTGGATGCCACCGGCACACAGGATGACCTCCCGTCTGGCATGGACTTCATGTTCGTGGTTGGCCTTTTCATAGGCAACGCCTGTCGCCCGCCCCTGATCGAACAGAACGGATTTGGCGAAGGCATAGGTTTCCACATGCAGATTCTTCCGCTGGCTGCGGATCGGGTTCAGATAGGCGGATTTGACGCTGAATCGCGTGCCGTTCTTCTGGGTGACCTGAAAATAGTGGAAACCGGACTGATCGGCCCCATTGTAATCCTGATCCATTGGATAGCCCAGGGCGCCCCCGGCTGCGATCACTTTGTCTAAGATATCATAGCGTTGGGTTGGCAGCGTCACATTCAACGGGCCGCCCTGACCGTGATAGGCATCAGCGCCTTGCTCACGATGTTCGGCACGTTTGAAATAGGGCAAGACGTCCTCAAAACTCCAGCCGCGACAGCCCATCTGGGCCCAGGTATCATAGTCCTGAGCCTGACCGCGCACATATAACATGGCATTGATGGCGCTGGACCCACCCAGCACTTTGCCGCGTGGCACCGGGATCGGGCGATTGCCGGTCTTGGGGTGAGGTTGGGTCTCAAACAGCCAATTCAGCGAAGGATTGACCATCGTCTTGATGTAACCAGCGGGGATATGAATCCACGGATTGCGGTCTTCGCCCCCGGCCTCCAACAGGCACACAGTGACCTTGGGGTCCGCACTTAAACGATTGGCCAGAACACATCCTGCGGAGCCGCCACCGACGATGACGTAATCGAACTCCATATTGTTTCTCCCCACGGATTGTATGGTTTGTATGTGGTTGGGAATTCGCCGCATTTTCGCTACGGTGTCAATCTGGAACCGCATACAGGAAGGAATGGGATTTATGAAAGCCATGCGTCTTGAGGACTGGGGACTGGAAAACCTGAAACAGGTCACGCTGTCGGATCCAGAACCAGCGCCGGATGAGGTGTTGATCCGGATCGAGGCTGTGTCCATCAATCCGCGTGATGGCATTCTGATGCAAGGAGGCTATGGTCGCAAAGGGGGCACGCCGCCGCTGATTCCCTTGTGCGATGGTGCGGGCGTGATTGCCGCCGTGGGGACCAATGTAACGAATTTCACCGTCGGCGATTTCGTCATCCCGGCATTCAGCCGCAATTGGCTGCATGGCAGTCCCGCAGAAGAGACCTATACCGGCGCCCATGGAGGCCCCTTGGATGGGACCATGCGTGAATTAATGCCGGTCCCGGCCAGTGCCATAGTGAAGGCCCCGCCCCATATGTCGATGCAAGAGGCCGCGACCCTGCCCTGTGCGGCGCTTACGGCCTGGAGCGCGGTTGTCGGCCAGGGTGGTGTCAAGGCGGGGGATAAGGTTCTGATTCAAGGCACGGGTGCCGTCTCCCTGTTCGCACTGCAATTTGCCAAGATGCAGGGGGCGGAGGTTATTCTGACCTCTTCCAGTGATGAGAAACTGGAGCGGGTCGCGCATCTGGGCGCAGACCATACGATCAACTATCGACAGACCCCCGAATGGCATCGTGTGACACGGGAAATCACCAATGGGCGCGGCCTGGATCATATCGTCGATATCGGCGGCGCGGGGACACTGGAAAAGGCACTGTCGGCGATTCGCATCAGTGGCTCAATCAGCCTGATTGGTGTTCTGGGAGGGTCGGATGCATCCCTCCCGTTGGGGCGTGTGGTGACCCAGAATATCCGGCTTCAGGGCGTTACGGTTGGCAGTCATCACATGTTGCAGGAAATGGTGGCCGCAATGGCCCTGCATAAGACAAAACCTGTTTTGGATGATCAGACCTTTGAATTTGGCGATCTGGCCAATGCGTTGAAACGGCTGACCAAAGGCGAGCATATCGGCAAGATTGTCTGTGCTTTCTGAGGTTCCTTCCCAGGTTGGAATAAGCTTACTTTTTGTACCGTTGCGGAATTTATTGACATTGTATAGTGTCAACTAATGAGAACAGAGCCGTACTCTCCCAGTGCTGGAAGTGCCCCTGATGGCCGTGACGATAAGCGACCGCACGCGGTTGTAGTTGGCAGTGGCTTTGGAGGTTTGGCCGCAGCAGTGCGGCTGGGGGCCCGGGGTTACAAAGTGACGGTTCTGGACCGATTGGATAAGCCGGGCGGCCGTGCCTATGTCTTTGAACAGGACGGGTTTCGGTTTGATGCGGGCCCAACGATCATTACCGCCCCGTTTCTGCTAGAGGAACTCTGGGACCTCTGCGGTAAGACGTTTTCCGACCATATCGATCTGCGTCCGATGAATCCTTTCTACGACATCCGCTTCGATGACGGCAGCGTGTTCCATTACAGCGGCGATGCCGCGGCGATGGAGGCAGAGGTCGCGCGCTTTAATCCCACCGATGTAGAGGGCTATCGCCGCTTTATGGCGGTCAGCAAGCAGGTCTATGAATTTGGTTTTGAAAAGCTGGGAATGAAGCACTTTGCTTCAATCCTGGACATGATCAAGGTCGTGCCGAAGATGTTGACGCTGAAGGGTCACCGAACAGTCTTCGGGCTGGTTTCCAGCTATATCAAAGACCCGAAACTACGTATGGTGTTCAGCCTGCATCCCCTGTTGATTGGGGCCAATCCGACGACGGTTACGGCGATCTATATCCTGATCAATCATCTGGAACGACAATATGGTGTTCATTTCGCAATGGGCGGTACAGGCAGTCTGGTGAAAGGTCTGGTCGATCTGATCGAAGGACAAGGCAACAGCATCCGATGCAACGCTGATGTTGCAGAAATCATCGTCGAACAAGATCGCGCCACCGGCGTGCGCCTGCAAACGGGGGAGCGGATTTCGGCTGATATTGTGGTCTCAAATGCGGACAGTGCCTGGACCTACAAGCATCTGTTGCCCAATGGGCGGCGCGACCGCTGGTCCGACCGCAAGCTGGAACGGGCGCGCTATTCCAATGGGCTGTTCGTCTGGTATTTCGGAACCAACAAGCGGTATGAGGATGTGCCCCATCATATGATGTTGTTGGGGCCGCGCTACGAAGGTCTGTTGAAGGATATCTTCGGGCGGAAAGTCCTGGCGAAGGATTTCAGTTTGTATCTGCACCGCCCCACGGCGACGGACCCCAGCCTGGCCCCGGATGGCTGTGACACATTCTATGTCCTGTCCCCCGTGCCGCATTTGCAGGCAGATATCGATTGGACTGAAACAGCAGAACCTTATCGCCAGGCTATTGAGGCGCATCTGTCCCAAACGGTATTGCCGGGGCTGGGCGATCACATCATCTCGTCGCGTATGATGACGCCGCTGGATTTCCAAACGCGGTTACTCTCCTATCGTGGTGCAGGATTTGGCATGGAACCGGTTATCTGGCAGAGCGCCTGGTTCCGCCCGAACAATATCAGTGAACAAATAGACGGGCTGTATCTCGTCGGGGCCAGCACCCATCCGGGCGCTGGCATTCCCGGCGTTTTGACGTCTGCCCGTGTGTTGGATCAGGTGGTGCCCCATGCCGATGCCCGCGTCTAACCGTCGGTTCTCCGACTCAGCAGATCAGGCCGCATGTCGTGCCCTGATCAAGACGGGATCAAAATCCTTTTATGCGGCGTCGCTGTTGCTGCCCCAGGCAATGCGGGTGCCGTCCTATGCAGTGTATGCTTTCTGTCGATTGGCAGATGACGAAGTTGATCTGGAAACCAATCCTGCCAGAGGCTTGCAGCGTCTGCGTCAGCGGCTGGATGCCGTCTATGGCGGTTATCCAGAAGGTATTGCGGCGGATCGGGCCTTGGCGGATACGGTGCGGGATTATGGCGTGCCCAAGGACCTGTTTGAGGCTCTGCTGGATGGTTTCCAATGGGATGTCGAAGGCCGTCGCTATGAGACACTGGATGATCTCTATGGCTATGGCGCGCGGGTCGCGGGGGCGGTTGGGGCAATTATGACCCTGTTGATGGGCAACCGCGCGGCAGACACTTTGGCGAGAGCCTGTGATCTGGGGGTCGCGATGCAATTGACCAATATCGCCCGCGATGTGGGGGAGGATGCGCGGGAAGGGCGACTGTATTTGCCCCAGTCCTGGTTGAGAGAGGTTGGGTTAGACCCGGATGCCTTCCTGGCAGATCCCCGACACAGCCCGGAATTGGGCCAGGTCATTGCAAGGCTCCTGGCCGCAGCGGAGACCCTGTACCAGCGGTCTGGAACTGGGGTTGCAGAATTGCCGCTGGCCTGTCGTCCCGCGATCAATGCGGCCCGCAAACTCTATGCTGCAATAGGGCGTGTGGTGGCGCGCAACAATCATGACTCTGTCAGTGATCGGGCCGTTGTTACGACACGGCGTAAACTGGGATTGGTGCTGAGCGCGACATTAGAGGCACCGCTGTTGGCCAGAGGTTTCCACGACCCGGCGCTTGTGCAAACCGAATTTCTGGTGCGTGCCGCAACAGAGGCAGAGGCGGGACGGTTGCCAAGTCGCCGCAGGCAACGTATGGCGGATGTACTGGATGCGCCAGCGGGGCATATATTGCAGTTGTTCCTGGAAATGGAACAGCGTGACCGCCAGGCACGTTCCGCAAACAATCCGGCCCAGCGCCTGCAGACATCGGTAATGATGGATGTGGGAAAGGCCGGTTAGGAGGGCGTCATCGCACTCGACTGGACAATTCTGATTTTCATTGCAATCTGCTTCACAGCGGCGGCCAGCGGCGGAATTTTCCGCGCCGGTGCCTGGTATCAGGATTTGAAGAAGCCATCCTGGCGACCGCCCGGATACCTGTTCGGGCCGGTTTGGCTGGTATTGTATATCATGATTGCTGTTTCAGCCTGGCGGGCCTGGATGGTGGCAGAACCTGGTGCGGAAACACTGCCCGTTGCCGTGTTTGTGCTGAATATGGTGCTGAATGCCGCATGGTCTGCGTTGTTTTTCGGGATGCGCCGCCTTGGCCTCGCGCTGGTTGATATGGGCGCCTTATGGCTCAGCATCGTTGCGATGATTGCCCTCTATCTGCCAATAGATCCCCTGGCAGGGTGGCTGTTGGTGCCCTATCTGGCCTGGGTCAGTTTTGCTTTCGTGCTGAACATGACAATGCAGCGTCTTAACCCGGCCTCTCATTTTCTGGGAGTAACGCAATGAACGGTCTGACCATGGTTCTGCTGGAAGGGGGCCTAGTCTTCGGCGGCGCGCTTGCCTTCTATTTCTGGCAGATGCGGGATTTGAAGCGCGAAAAAGAAAAACGAACCAAGTCTCGTTCTGAAGAGTTATAGATGCCAGACACCAACATCTGAATGAATTTGGGGGCCCTTTCCCGCTTCATGGGCCGGGATGATAGGCCAGCGCCAGGATTGATCCGGGGGCGGCAATCCGGCCTGCCGCGCGATATTCTCTTGTGATAGTACGGCCCCCTTTGAATCCAAGGTCCATCGCATGGCATCGGCGATCAGTAAGGCGGGGCCTGTGTGATCGCGCAGAGACTGAACATGACGCTGCAGAATTCTATGACCCAGCAGGGGATCATCGCTCCACCGGGTGGGGATCAACGGCAATTGGGACAGCAGGTTGACCGAGATAAGCAGACCTGGTCCCTGAAAATCAGCCAGTGGCCGTTCGGGGGGCGTTCCAGCATATAGGGCAGCGGCGCTGCCTTCGATATCCTGACACAGATAGCGCGCATTCCGGGGCAGGCGGACACCTCTTAACCGCACCGCATCCACCAGGGTCAGCCGGTCAGTCAGGGGCGATAAATCCTGCACTGGGACGTCCAGGCACAGGCCGGCACCAAGGATGGTGATGTCTGGCAAATGCCCATAGGCACGGACTGCGGAGAGAATGGCATCCTTCGTATTAGTCTGATGCTGCGCCCAGTCCGCATGACAGCGGCGCGCGCGGTGCCGGATGGCAATAGCCTCGCGCAGATAGCCCATATCCCGCACCCATTTTGGACAGGGGGTGGTCAGATATTCCAGCGCTTCCAGGATCATTTTTAGGGGGCTGACCATTCAATCAAGATGATCAGGCCAGCGAAAAGCACGAACATGACATGCATGATCTTTTTCTGCCAATCGATGTATTTCAGTCCCTCTGGCTCATAATACTGGTCCTTTTTCCGGAACATGGCATCCTTATGACCGAAACGCGGAATGCCCGGTTTCAGATGACGCCACGCATAGAATTGCAGGACAAACCCGGCCACACAGCACAGGGTCAACAGCATGATCAGCAGGATTTGACAGTAATAGACCCATGTATCGGCGGCCGCCATACCGGTCGGCCCTTATCGGTTCGCGCCGGGGACCCACAGAATGTCGGCCTTGCCGCCGTCATTCTCGTGTCGACCCAGGACAAACAAAAGATCAGACAGGCGGTTCAGGTATTTCACCGCTTCGGCATTGACGGCCTCTACCCCCGCCAGGGCAACGACCAGACGTTCGGCGCGCCGCGTCACGGTGCGCGCCAGATGGCAATAGGCAGCCGCAGGCGTACCACCGGGCAGGATGAAGCTTTTCAGGGTTTCCAGTGGCTCGTTATAGGCGTCGATGGCATCTTCCAGTGCCTTGACCTGGCTGGCCTGAATGCGCAAGGCCTCTTGGCGGCGTCCTTCGCCTTCCGGTGTGCATAAATCCGCCCCCAGATCGAACAGATCATTCTGCACGCGGCTTAACAAGGCATCGACGGGGCCTGTCGTGTGCTGACGCACCAGCCCGATGGTCGCATTCGCCTCGTCTACGGTGCCATAGGCCTCAACCCGCAGGTCGTGCTTGTCGCGCCGCGATCCATCACCCAGCGACGTTTGTCCAGAATCACCGCCCCGTGTATAGATCTTTGACAGCGTCACCATCGGGGATCAACCGCCGCCAGCACGCAGAAGCATGATCGAGATACCAAACATCACCAGCGCGATGAATTGCGCGACGATGCGGTATCGCATTAGGCGATTGCCCCATTTCTGGTTAAATTCGCCACCCCGGGCCATGCCAATGATCCCGACGAACAAGATCCCCACCGTGACCAGCATGGCGACGACCATCATTATGATTGCTAGTGTTGTCATAATTCCTATGTAACGTGCCGAATGCGCTTCGAAAAGACTGAAAGCAGGGGACGCGGCGAAACGTCTCTATCTAAGGGGTCAAAGCCTAAGCGGATTTCTTCAACGCGGGCTTTGCGCCGGTTACAGAAATACTCACACCCTCGCCTGTCCAGGCGCCAGGCCAGACTTCCGGTTGGGTCGCGCGCAGCTTGCGCACGATGCCGATGGGAATGTCCTTGGCATGCAGGCGCGGGCCCAGCGGATCCCCCTTTTCAGCCTCGTGGAAGGGGCCGATCTCTGCAAAGCGGCCGGTGAAGCCCAATTCCGCCTCACAAGGCTGGTACACAGCCGCACCAGAGACGTTCTTGCGTCCTTCCCCCAGCGGCGTTGCACCAATGCAGCCGACCACGGCAACCGTGGTGAACAATTCGACTGCCCGCGCTTTGGCGCAGCTGAATACACGCGAATAGCCGGACATTTTCTCCGTCATCGACGGGCAGATGATCAGGTCCAGATCCGGCGCGGCCTGTGCCAACATGGATGACAGGATCGGCAATTCGATATCCAGACAGATGATGATGGCGCACCGCAGACCGTTCCACTCAAATACCTGCATCTGCTTGGCGGGCACGATGCCCCAGCTATCAGGGGCTTTCTCTGGCGGGGTCATGCACATTTTGCGCTGAACGAAGGGGGTGGTACCGCCCACGGTGAACAGATGCGCACCGTTATTGTAACCCCCCTTTCCATCAGCAACCGGCCAGGACCCAGCCATAATGTCCAGTTTATGCTTGTTCGCCAGGGCCTGAACGCCGGGAATAATCGCCTTGGCGGCTTCCGCCATTGCGGCTGGTTCCTTGGTGACGTCGATATCGGGCCCACAATAGGTCAGCCATTGTTCGGAAACATATTCCGGCGCGACCAGCAGGTCGCTGCCTGCGGCCTTGGCTTCGGTCGCAACGGTGTCCAATGCGTCCAGCCAGTCCTGAGGCCCGTTCAAAGTTTGCCCTAGATTGGTTGCCCAAAGGGTAATCGATACCGTATCGGTCATCGTCCTCACCTTACGTTCACAAGCCACGATCAGGTGGCGGTTAATCCATCGCGGATCGCGATTACCGCATTCAGGCTATCAAGTCCGAAGCTGTGGATCAAATAATCCGGCCAGGTCGATAATTTGACTGCCAGGAAATCCGCTTCAGGATCGATATAGATCAACTGACCGAAAACGCCGCGGGCCATATAGTCGCCGCGGTCCACGTCGTGCACCCACCATTGACGACGATAGGCCCCGTTGGGGGATGTCGCCAGATAGGGATCGTTAAATTTGGCGGCTTCGCCCGTGCGACAGGACTCGACCCACACCTTGGGAACGATCTGTTTATCGCCAACACGGCCACCTTGCAGCATCATCAGGCCAAATCGCGTGAAATCTCTCAGTGTGGCATTGAAGCCGCCGTCGGCCAGGGCTGTTCCGGCATGATCGACGGTGAAATAGCCATCCCGATCAGCGCCGATTTTGGACCAGATGCGATCAGACATCAGCTTCGCAAGACTGGTGCCGGTTTCACGTTCCAGAACCCAGGCCAGCATGTCGGTTTCGATCGACCGGTATTCAAAACGCTCCCCATGGGGGCGCTCTTTCTGCAAGGTCTGAATGACATCCCGGATCGCTGGAACAGGCTCACCCGGATGCGGGGGGCGCCAACCGCTGGCAATATCGATCCGCGTCATGTCGGAATCGGGCAGGCCATAGTCTTCGACAAAGCGCACGCCGGTCTGCATGTCCAGCACCTGGCCCAGCGTTGCATCGCCATAGCCGCAATAGGCCAGTTCTGGGATGCGGTCGGCCAGTGGCGCGTCCATATCCAGCTTCCCTTCGCCATGCAGCACGCCTGCCAGCGTGCCGACCAGGGATTTAGATACTGATTGCGCCAGATGCAGGCTGCGCGGATGCATATCATTGAAATATTGTTCGGTGATGACCTGACCGCGATGCATGACCAGGAAACCGTCGGTATAGGTTTCTGTCAGCATCTGTTTTATGGTTTTGGTCGTGCCGTCCAGGGCCGTGAATTTGACGCCCGATACGTCTTGATGGGCGCTGGGCAGGTCCTGAACCGGTCCGGTGCCGCGATCTACATCAACGGTAGGCAATAAGGCGCGCACATTCTGAAAAGACCATCGATTGAACGGGGGAAGATCCCAATTGCTGGATGTCGGTCGCTTTTCGGGACGCGGCGGGAACCCCTGCATGATCCCCAATTCCCGCGCAGTGTGGGGGCGTTGGCTGGGCATCGATGGAGGGACAGAAGGCATAAAGGGAATATCCAATTTTCTGACTTTCAAGAAGGAGGCGAGGCCCGGTTATAGGACCCGCCTCCTGTCTCGAAAAGGCTTTACTGCTTCAGGCGGGTCCAAATCTTGTTATACAGGTCGACCGTTTCCTGTGGGCAGGGTTGCACGAAATCAGGCGTCGGCGCATCTGCCGGCATCACGATTTCAGGGGCGGACAGCATTTCCGGATCCATGAATTTGTCGCTGCCGGAGATACCATTCGCATATTTCGCGAAATCAGAAATCAGGGCCGCGTTTTCCGGATCCATGACGAAGTTCACGAACAGCTTGGCATTTTCCATGTTCGGTGCATCAGACAGGACGGCAACATTATCCATCCAGCCGGTGAAACCTTCCTTGGGATAGGCATAGGCCAGGCTGGGGCGCTGTGCGCGGGCCCGCATGGCAGCCCCGTTCCAGCTTTGCGACAGATCGACGTCGTTAGAGGTCAGTTTTTCGATGATGCTGTAATCCATTGTGCGCCAATAGGGCTTGGCCTTCAGTAACAGTTCTGTGGCTTCTCTCAGTTGATCTTTGTCGCCGTTACAGCGGGGATATCCCAGATAGCGCAGGGCGGCGTTAATCACATCATTCATGTCGTTCAGCATGTTGATGCGGCCTTGCAGTTCCGGCGGTGGTTCGAACAGCAGCTTCAGTGTGTTGATATCACCGGTGTAGACCTTGGTATCAACGGTGAAGGATGTCGTGCCCCATTGCCAAGGCACGGAATAGCTGCGGCCCGGATCCCACCAGACATCGACCCATTTCGGGTCCATATTGCTGAAGTTTTCCATTTTGTTGGGCTCTACCTTGGCCAGCAGGCCTTCTCCGATCATGATCTTGATCATGTAATCGCCCGGCACAACGATGTCGTACCCCGTGCTGCCTTCTTTAACCTTGGCCAGCATGGTTTCGTTTGAATCGTAGCCGTCCAGCGTCACCTCGACGCCATAGGCTTTCTCAAACTTTTCGATCAGCTTGGGGTTGGTGTAGTTCCCCCAGTTATAGATGTTCAATTTACCAGCAGCATAGGCGCTGCTCGCCATTGCCAGACTGACGGCTGTCGCCGTGGCCAGGCCTAAAAGAGTACGCTTCATTTTTAACCCTCCTCTGTTATCAAGATACGGGATGGTCCCCGCACCCCTCGTTACTTGCGCTTTCGTCCCAGAATGAAAAACAGCGCAACAAACAACACCGACAGGCCCAGCAACAAGGTGGACACTGCGTTGATTTCCGGCGTGATACCGCGCCGGATTTGTCCCAGAACAAAGATTGGCAAGGTGGTTTCACCGGGACCTGCAACCAGCAGGGTGATGATCACGTCATCCAGCGACACAACAAAGGCCAGCATGCCGCCCGCAACGATGCCCGGCATCATCAGGGGCAGCGTGACCCGCCGGAAAACCTGCCAAGGGGTCGCATAAAGGTCGGTTGCGGCGGTTTCCATTACCAGGTTCATATCCTCCAGCCGCGCGCGGATCGGCATATAGGCAAAAGGGATACAGAATACGGTATGGGCCAGCATCAGATAGCCAATGCCCGTCACGCCGGTCAGTTGCTTGATCAAAGAGAAAAATGCCAGGGTGGATACGGCGGTGACGATTTCGGGAATCATCAAGGGCTGGTTGATGATGGCATAGACCAGGGTCTGGCCCTTGAACGGCGGCACTCTGGTGGTTGCCAGGGCTGCCATTGTTGCAAATGTGGTGGCAAATACGGTTGCGACCAGCGCAACCTGCAAGGAAATCATCGTGGCGCGCCGAATTTCGTCATTCGCCAGGGCCGATTCATACCAGCGCAGGCTGAATTCGGTCCACAGTACAACAGATCGATTGTCATTGAAGGAGAAGGTGATCAACACCAGGATCGGCGCATACAGGAAGAACATGCAAATCCAGGCGATCTGATCAAATCCGGGCTGTTTGCGCAGATCCATCATGCGGCGGCGCGGTGCCGCTTTACTGGTCTCAGCCATGTCGTGCCCCCTCCTTGCCGCTGTATCGGACATAGACAAGCAGGGCGATCATCACGACGGCCATCAGGATCAGGGCCGCGGCTGAGCCAAAAGGCCAGTTGCGGGAACTGCCAAATTGCAGGGCGATCAGGTTGCCGATCATCAGCTCCTTACCACCCCCCAGCAGTTCCGGGGTGATATAGGCACCCAGTCCCGGAATGAAGACCAGAATGCAACCCGCGACAATGCCGGGTTTGGTCAGCGGCAGAATGATATTGCGCAACACCTGAAAACGCGTGGCATACAGATCATATCCGGCTTCAACCAATTTAAAGTCCAGCTTTTCCAGGGATGCATAAAGCGGCAACACCATGAAAGGCAGATAGCTGTAAACCAAGCCAATGAAGACGGCGGTGCTGGTGTAGAGGATGTTTATCGGATCATCGATCAGCCCGATTTTGATCAGGCTGATATTGATGATCCCCTCATCCCGCAAAATCAGCAACATGGCGTAGGTGCGGATCAGCAGATTGACCCAGAACGGCAAGGTTATCAGGAACAGCCAGATCGTGCGCTGTTCCCGGGGCTTGCTGGCGATGAAATAGGCTGTGGGAAATCCCAGCAAAAGCGCGCCGATCGTGGTGAAGAAGGCCAATGCGATCGACCGACCGTAAATCTGTAGATAGGAGGTTGAGAAAGTCAGCGTATCGTCGAAAATATCCCGTTCGAACAGGAATTGCAGATACCCCTCGCCAGACAGTTTCCAGACAACACCGCCATAGGTGTCGGGCGATAGAACGGAATACAGAATTGTGATCGTCAGGGGAAACAGCCCGACGATGCCGATGACCAGTACTGCGGGCGACAACAGGAACCGGCGAGTCTTGCGGGCGCGGTCTTCATGGGCCGCTTTGGCATGGGCCAAACGCTGCGCTGCGTTATCCAGTGTCGAAGCGTTTGATCCCGGCGCGTCCATCAGTCGATCAATACCTGTAAGTGTTCGTCGGGAAAGATCAGGCCGATCGCCTCGCCGGGATTACCGCCACCGGAACTGCTGCGCGCGATAACGTCGGTCCCATCTTCCAGGGTGATGTGGGTATTTGTGCCCGACCCGAAGTAGACGACGTTGGAAATCGTACCGGAAACGGTGCAGTTTGAATCACTTTTGTCACACAGGCGGACATTTTCCGGCCGTATGGCGACACTGACCGAACCGGGCTTGAGCGTGTCCGATGAAAGGCGGGCCTTCACCTCATTGCCTTTGCTCAGTCGGATCGTACCATGTCCATCCGATACGCTCAGCATTTCGGCGTTCATGATGTTGATATCGCCAATGAAATCCGCCACGAAACGGCGTGCCGGATGATTATAGATATCCTTTGGACCGCCGACCTGCAGAATATGACCGGTATCCATGACCGCGATCCGGTCCGACATGGTCAGGGCTTCTTCCTGGTCATGGGTGACAAAAACGAAGGTGATCCCGGTTTCGCTTTGCAGGCGTTTCAATTCGATCTGCATTTCCTTGCGCAGCTTCAAATCCAGCGCGGACAGGGGTTCATCCAGCAGCAATACCTTGGGATGCGGGGCCAACGCGCGAGCAAGCGCGACGCGCTGTTGTTGTCCACCCGACAGTTGGTCGGTACGTCGGTCGGCCAGTTTGCCCATTTGCACCAGGGCCAGCATCTTCTTCACAGTGTCGTCGATTTCGGCCTTGGGCTTATTCAGCATTTCCAGGCCGAAGGCGATATTCTGTGCCACCGTCATATGGGGAAACAGGGCATAGTTCTGAAACACGGTATTGACCGGTCGCTTATAGGGCGGCAGATGGCCGATTTCCTGACCATCCAGCAAAATAGACCCCTTGGTGGGCAATTCAAAACCGGCGATCAGGCGCAACAGGGTTGTCTTTCCACAACCTGATGGACCCAACAGGGTGAAAAACTCGTTCTCGCGGATCGTTACCGATACATTGTCCAAGGCGGTGACAGCATAACTGCCACTGCCGAAGCTTTTGGTCACGTTCTCCGCCGTGACCATAGGCCGCTGCGACTTTTCCCCAGACGGTTTCGATGCGTCGGAAAGAGTGCTTGTCTCGCTCATTTTAAAGTCCCCTGTTGAGAATTGTTCTATCGCTATCTGTCACATGATCTGACGTGTCATGTTTGTTTAAACAAGATATGCGATAGTCATCTCTAGCGTTAAAACGGTACGCCGCCCCATGCGGCCCCGTAAATATCCCCCTAGGGGTAGTATCCTGGGGGTATGTGCAGTCTGTCGCAGGCTGACCGGCCCATGTTCAGACCCTCTCGATGCCGGATAAGGCGCTTAAAAACAAAGAAAACAGTTCGCTTTGTGAGGATATCTGCAATTTTCTGTACATGTTCTTGCGATGGATTTTAACTGTGCCTGGGCTGATCGAGATTATTCGCGCAATTGATTTTGATGAATGGCCTTTCAGAATCAAACTGGCGATTTCCCGTTCCCGTTCGGTCAGGTGATCGGTTCCAAAGCGGGCCAGAGCGGCATCAATCTCCTCGGCGGGCACCCCTTCATCAGAGGGGCCGTTGTTATAGGCTTCATGCACGAAATGGCGTCTGTTCAGCGCACTGAAAACCGGCAGAACGCGCCGGAATTCAGTGATCTCGCGTGCGGTAAATCTGGGTTCGTCTATCAATCGACCGATGGAATAGAACAAATGTTTACCCGCGGGCAGGTCGATCAGGATCGCCATTTCATCGCGCAATCGGATCGAATGGTAATATTGTTTGAAATAGGTCGATTGCTGAAACCGATCCGGTGCCACGTCATTGAGCCGCAGGGCGTCGCACGGGGCATAGTCCCGATAGGCCACATAGAACGGATCCAGCAGATAGGCCCCATCCAGATAGCGATCGACAACTTCTGACCGGCGTTCCACGCGCACATTGTCATACAGATGGACGGGTCGCCGCGTGCCGTTCAACAGCGTCAGAAGGCATCCTCTGAACGGTGCAATGTATCGCAGATAGTCCAGTCCCGTTGGAATGAAGTCAGCCGTCCCCACGGATGAAATCGCTGCCGCCAGCGCTTCCTCCACGGTATCTGTTTTTGGCCTGGCCAAATGATACACGCAATATAGTTCCCTGTTTTAATCATCCCATCCCTAAAGGGATATTTACGCGCAATGCGTAATTGGCTCATGCTACGCTAAAATATACCGATCTGAGAAGGGGAGTCTGTCGGAAATGCTGACTATTCAAACTGATAAGCATAAATTGCGGGATGCAAAGACCGAATTGCATGGTGGATTGCTGGTGCCCCCGTTTGAATGTCCGGCGCGCGTCGACCGAATTTTAACCCGTGTGCAGCAAGTCAATCTGGGACCGGTGCAAGAACCGGATGATTTTGGGCTGAAACCGGTCCGGCGCATTCATGATGGGGAATTTCTGGCATTTCTGGCGGGCTGCTGGGATGAATGGCAGGCGGCAGGCTTTGAAGGGGAAGCCATCGCGACCTCTTGGCCCGCGCGGCGTATGCGCGTGAAACCGCCAAGCTTCATCGATGGCAAGATCGGGTACTATTGTCTGGCGTCTGAAACTGCGATCAGCAATGGCACCTGGGAGGCAGCCCAGGCCAGCGCCAATGTCGCCCTGACGGCGCAGGCCGCGATTGCGAAAGGGGCCCAGTCGGCATTTGCCCTGTGCCGCCCGCCGGGACATCATGCTGCTGCGGATATGTTCGGCGGCTATTGTTTCATCAATAATGCCGCCGTCGCCGCCCAGGCCTTCCTGGATCAGGGTGCGTCGCGCGTTGCCATCCTGGATGTGGATTTCCATCATGGAAATGGCACGCAGGATATTTTCTATGGTCGGGATGATGTATTCTTTCAGTCGCTGCATGGCAGGCCGGAGGATGCCTTCCCGTATTTCCTGGGTTATGCCGATGAGAAAGGCGCTTCTGCAGGGGAAGGGTTCACGGAAAACTATCCCTTGCCGCCTGGTACGGCCTTTGATGCCTGGGGGGATGCCCTGGCGACATCAATCAAACGCATTCACGATTATGGCCCGGATGCGGTGGTGATTTCGCTGGGCGTGGATACGTTCAAGGACGATCCGATTTCGTTCTTTAAACTGGAAAGCGATGATTACAAAACCTATGGCCGGATGATCGCCGGACTGAACCGTCCAACTCTGTTTGTCATGGAAGGCGGCTATGCCGTCGAAGAAATCGGCATCAACGCCGTGAATGTTTTGATGGGGTATGAAGACCGATGAGTGAGACCCGCAGTCTGACCGTTGCCGCAACTCAATTCGCCTGCAGTTGGGATATTGAGGATAACCTGAACAAGGCAGAGGCGCTGGTGCGTCAGGCTGCTGCGAAAGGGGCGGGGCTGGTCCTGTTGCAGGAATTGTTCGAAACCCCGTATTTTTGTCCAGATCAGAAAGCCAAGTATCTGGAATTGGCCCAGCCGATGGAGGGGAATCCCCTGATCGCGCGTTTTTCGGCCTTGGCAAAGGAATTGGGGGTGGTGCTGCCCATCAGCTTTTTTGAGCGTTGGCACAACACTTTCTTCAATTCCATCGCAATTGCGGATGCGGATGGAATTGTGCTGGGCCTGTATCGCAAGAGCCATATCCCGAATAATCCGGGCTATCAGGAAAAATTCTATTTCAGTCCTGGCGATACCGGTTTCAAAGTGTGGGACACCGCCGTTGGGCGGATCGGGGTCGGCATTTGCTGGGATCAGTGGTTCCCGGAATGCGCCCGGATCATGGCCCTGCAAGGGGCGGAGGTGCTGCTGTATCCAACGGCGATTGGCAGTGAACCCTCTGCGCCCGATTATAGTTCCAAACCGCATTGGCAACGGACCATGCAGGGACATGCTGCGGCCAATATCATGCCATTGCTGGCCAGCAACCGGATTGGTTCGGAACAGCATGAGACGGCGGATATGACATTCTATGGCGGGTCATTTATCGCCGATGAGACGGGCGGTCTGGTCGCTGAAGCTGACGGCGAAAACCAGGGTGTCATCACGGCAACGTTTGATTTGGATGCGATCCGCTCCATGCGGGCATCCTGGGGTGTGTTCCGGGATCGGCGCACAGACCTTTATGGCCCGTTACAATCCCTAACAGGAACGCGCTAGAGCAATAGCTAGCATGATGGTCTAGCGCAGGAATGCCCCAAAAAACTGGTTCAGGCCACCTTCTAGCTGTTTGTTCAGGTCGACCGCCATTTCTTCCGTCATCTTGTACCAGACACCTTCCCGTTCGTTCAGGGTAATGTCTTCGGCAACAGAGCGTTTGCGTTCCACTGTTGTGGCAGAAGCCGCCGTTGTCCCCGCATCCGGGTTTTGGGCGCTCATCTCAACGACCAGATGTGCGTCATATCGCTGAGCCTGATCGACCGTCACCAGACCGGTCAACCCGGTCGACGTTTTCAGGGGGACTTCAACAACGCTGGCATCCTTGATGGTGAAGATCAATTCACCACTAGTGCCGACAGGCTCTAGGCGGTCTTTGGCCCATTGTGCGGCCATTTGCATGGGGGGCACGGGGAATTCGCCGTCGACATTCGGGGCCGTGGTTTGGTTCTGATAGGCCTCAACCACTGTGATTTTGGCGACATCCAGCTTGATCTTTGGAAGATGGGCAAAGGTGATGTCCGCATAGCGCGGTACTGAAACTGGCGTTGTGCATGCCGCCAACAGTCCTGCCATTAAAATCAAAAAGCCACGCCGTATCATTGCCATTTCCTTATGTTTGCCGCGTTCCGTCTTGGTCTCATGATTCTGATGATTGCCGCAATCATCCCGGATCAATGCGGCGACAGTTAGGCAGATGTATGTCCCAGATCCGCATCGGTGAAGACTTCGGTGCGGGAACAGAATTCACACGTCACTTCATAGGTTCCATCGTCTGTTTTTAAGTCTTCCATCGATCCCGGTTCCAAGGATTTCAGCACATTCTCGATCTTTTCGCGTGAACAGCGACATTCTTCCGTGATCGCACGGGCAGGAAATACCCGCACCCCGTCTTCATGGAACAGGCGGAACAGCAATTCGTTGGGGATCAGGTCCGGATCCAGCATTTCCTCTGGTTTGGCAGATTTCAACAGCACCATGGCGCGTTGCCATGCATCCTGATCGGCATAGCCGATGCTTTTATCGCCCCCTTCTTCCGGCAGGCGCTGAACCAGTAAGGCGGCGGCCCCAATGGTTCCATCCGGGCGTCGCCCTGCAGACAGGTTCACTGCCGAAGCGAACTGGTCGGATTGTTCAAAATAGCGTTGCACGCATTCGGCAACCGTCGCTCCTTCCAGAGCAACGATCCCCTGGTAACGTTCCATTTTGTCACCCTGATCAACGGTAAAGGCCATATAGCCCTCACCCAGCAGTTTGGGGATCGGGGCGGCAATCGCTTCGTGTAGCGGCGGGACTTCGCCTTTGATCTGGGCATAGCCCCGCATTTTACCGTCGCTGGTCACGTCTGCGACCATCATAGGCACTGGACCATCGCCCTTTGTCTGCAAGGTGAAAACGCCATCAAACTTCAAGGCGGCGGCCAGGCCGGCGCATAAAGCCAGCATTTCTGCCAGCATATACTGCACGGCATCGGGATAGCCATGGCGCGACAGGATCGCATCGACCGATGGGCCCAGCTTGACCATGCGGCCATGCAGACCGGTCTTGTCGATCATATAGGGCTGGATACAGTCGTCGGTTGGGCCGCCGGTATCCAGGCTGTTTGGTTCAGTCATGTGTATAGGATCGGCCATGATGGCTTACCTTCTTTCTAATGCTTAAGAGTTTGGCGCTCAGATCTGGTTCAGGCACCACAGCAAGATGCCCTTTTGGGCATGCATGCGATTTTCAGCTTCATCCCAGATCACCGATTGCGGGCCGTCAATGACGCCTTCTGTCGCCTCTTCGCCACGGTGGGCGGGCAGACAATGCATGAAGATCGCATCGGGGGCGGCCTTGGCCATCAGGGCCTCGTCCACCTGAAAGGGTTTCAACTGATTATGGCGCACGGGCGCGTCGGTATCGCCCATGGAGCCCCAGACATCCGTTACAACGCAATCCGCACCGGCCACGGCATGATCCGCATTGTGCAGAATTTCCAGCTTGCATCCTTGTTCGATGGCCCAATCCACCACATCGCGGGGCGGTTGAAGCTCCTCCGGGCAGGCAATACGCAGCTTGAACTTGAACCGAGCGGCCGCATGGATCCAACTGGTGGCCATATTATTGCCATCGCCTGCCCAGGCCACGGTCTTGCCCGTGATCGGACCGCGATGCTGTTCATAGGTCATGACATCGGCCATCAACTGACAGGGATGGGTGCGGTCCGTCAGGCCATTGATAACAGGAACCGTCGCGTATTCTGCCAGTTCCAGCAACTTTTCCTCGGCGGTTGTGCGGATCATGATGGCATCGACATAGCGGGACAGAACGCGGGCGGTATCGGCAATCGTCTCACCGCGCCCCAATTGCGTTTCTGCTGGTGTCATGACGACAACATCGCCGCCCAATTGCTTCATACCAACGTCAAAGCTGATTCGCGTGCGGGTCGATGGCTTTTCAAAGATACAGGCCAGGACCTTCCCTGCCAAAGGTTTGGCAGCGGACGGGGCTGGATTGCGCACCGCATTGCCTGCATCCAGCATGGCCCGCAAGGTCGCTTCGTCGAAGTGATCCAGGTCCAGAAAATGTTTAGGCTGCATCATCATTACTCCAGGCCCCGGCCACCGCGTCGATTAGTGCGATGGCTTCATCAATTTGTGCCTCTGTGATGATCAGCGGGGGCAGCAGTCGGATGACATTTTCCCCAGCCCCAACGGTCAGCAGTCCCGCATCCCGTAAGGCGTCGATGACTTTCAGGTTGCTGACATCGGGCTGACAGACCAGGCCCTGCATCAGGCCTGCACCGCGTGCGGCTGCAAAGACTGTGGGGTGACGGGCAACCAGGTCTTCCAGGCGGGACCAGAAATATTGGCCCGTCTTTTCAACGCCCTCCAGGAATCCGGGGGCCTGGATGACATCCATCACCGCATTGCCAACTGCCATTGCCAGCGGATTGCCGCCAAATGTCGTGCCATGGGTTCCGGGTGTCAGACCCTGGGCTGCTGCTTCTGTCGACAGAATGGCCCCCATCGGGAAGCCGCCGCCAATGCCTTTTGCTGTAGCGATTGCGTCGGGTTTGATATCAGCCCATTCATGGGCCCACATTTTGCCGGTTCGACCATTGCCGGACTGCACTTCGTCCAGAATCAACAACAGACCGTATTCGTCCGCTGTCTGGCGCAATTGTTTCAGATAATCCAGCGTTGCCGGGCGAATGCCGCCTTCACCCTGAACCGGCTCCAGCAGGATCGCGCCAGTTTCGGGTGTGATGGAATCGCGCAGCATGTTCATATTTCCAAACGGAACATTATCGAATCCGTCGACTTTGGGCCCAAACCCATCCAGATATTTCTTGTTGTTGGCCGCAGCAATCGTCGCCAGAGAACGCCCATGGAACGCACCATCCACGGTGATCACGCGATACCGTTCCGGATGGCCCGAAACAGAGTGATAGCGGCGGGCCAGCTTGATCAGCCCTTCCAGTGCTTCAACGCCGGAATTGGTGAAAAAGACGCGATCGGCGAAGGAGGATTCCGTCAGCCGCTTGGCCAAACGCTCCCCTTCCGGAATCGTGTATAAGTTCGATGTATGCCACAGCTTGGCCGCCTGATCCTGCAAGACCTTCACCAGATGCGGATGGGCATGGCCCAAACTGTTGACGGCAATCCCGGCATAGAAATCGAGGTATCGTCGCCCCGTCGTATCCCACAGATAGACGCCCTCCCCACGCTCCATCGCAATCGGCGACCGGGCATAGGTGTTCATCACTGCGGATTGGGTCGAGTCAGACATCTCCTCGTTCTCTCTTTCTGCTAAGGGACACTTCGGCGGACCTATACCCGACGAAGCAAAGGCGGGAAAGTGCCGGGCAAGGGAGATTCTGTCAATGAGATAGAGATTAAACCTTACTGAAAAACCGCTACAGGCCGTAAAGTTGGGGGCTCAAGAAACCAGGTGCAGCGTTTGTGCAACCTTTTCGCGCAACAGGGGCAGCACATCTGTATCAAACCACGGGTTTTTGCGTTGCCAGGCGACGGTGCGCCAGGATGGGTGGGGTAAGGGCAGAATACCTGCTTGCAGGTGATGCTGAAAGTTGCGAACCGCCTGTGTCATGGTCTGGCCTGACCCCAGATAGCGCCGTTGGGCATAGCTGCCAACCAGCAGGGTCAGGGTCAGGTTTGGCAGATGCGCGCGCAGCCGATCATGCCATGTTGGCGCGCATTCCGGGCGGGGCGGCATATCGCCCCCCTTTGGATTGCGCCCCGGATAGCAAAAGCCCATCGGCATAATGGCGACCTTTTGGTCATCATAGAAATGGTCCGGGTTGATCTGCATCCAGTCTCGCAGACGCTCCCCCGATGGATCATTCCAGGGAATCCCGGTTTCATGAACCTTCGTGCCCGGCGCCTGTCCAATGATCATCAGCCGCGCGGATGGTGTCATACGCACAACCGGTCGCGGCCCTAATGGCAGATGGTCGGCACATAGGGTACAGGCGCGTACCTCTTTCAACAGGGTATTCAGGCTCATGCGGTATAGCGCAATATCTGGTCGACGACCTGGGGCACCATTTCAGTGGCGGGGCCATAGACGCCATCATCAAACAGGCTTGCCCCTTCCGATGGTTCCAGGCTGATTTCGACCGTTTGCGCCGTCCCGGCCTGGCGGACGGTTTGCACAAATCCAGCCGCTGGATAGACATTGCCAGAGGTGCCGATGGACAGAAACAGGCCACATCGCCCCAGCGCCTCCGCGATTGTATCCATCATGAAAGGCATTTCGCCAAACCAGACGACATGGGGGCGCATCCCGCCCTTGCGACCACAGGAAACGCAACTGGTCTGGACCGTTAAATTCATATCCCAAAAAGAAACGGCATTGCAGCTGCTGCAGCGGGCCTTCAGTAATTCGCCATGCATATGGATCAGATTCCGGCTGCCGGCGCGTTCATGCAGGTCGTCGATATTCTGGGTGACCACCAAGACCTCTGCGGGCCATTCCCGCTCCAGCCTTGCCAGGGCCTCATGGGCCGCATTCGGTTTGATGGCGGGGTCCAACAGGCCGCGTCGTCGGTCGTTGTAGAATTCATGCACGCGGTTCGGATCGGTCTTAAAGGCTTCGGGCGTGGCGACATCTTCTATCCGAACCGTCGCCCAGATGCCGTCTGCATCGCGAAAGGTCGACAGGCCGGATTCTTTCGAGATGCCAGCTCCGGTCAGTATCACAATAGGAAAGGCGCTGTTGCTTTCTGTCATCGTGACGTCATGATATCCAAGGTTCGTATGTCTTACGAGAGGCGATTCGATGACAAAAACAAAGCCCCATCGCGTTCTTATGGTTTGTACCGGAAATATCTGTCGTTCCCCCAGCGCGGAAGTCGTGTTGCGCCATATGGCTGAGGATGCGGGCCTGGGCGATAGAATATCAGTCGACAGCGCCGGCACTGCCGACTGGCATACTGGTGAGTCCCCCAGCCGTCTAGCCGTCGTTGCGGGTCAGGCGCGGGGCTATGATTTCAACGGCGTCAAGGCCAGACCATTGCAGGCTACAGATTATCAGGAATTCGATTTGATTTTGGCCATGGATGAGGGGCATCACGCCATTTTGATGAAAGCCTGTCCAAACACGGCGCACCATAAGATAAAGATGTTTCTGGAACGGGCGCCCCAGGCTGGTCGCGTGGATGTTCCCGATCCCTACTATGGGGATATCACTGATTATGAATACGCGCTGGATCTGATTGAAATGGGATGCCGTGGCTGGGTAAGCCACCTGCAAGGCACTGCGTGACTCCTGATGTACGACGCAGGGCGGAAGCCGCACTGGGGTCCAGAATCCGGCACAGTCAGCCCCTGAGTGGCGGAAACATAGCCCAGGCCACCCGTATTGCAACCGATGATGGGCGGGATTTGGTCGTCAAGCATATGGTGCCGCGACGGCAATCGCCGCATCCTACCTTCGGAACTTTGCCCAAGGCGACGCTGAAGGATGAGGCTTTTATGCTGGACCGGTTGCGCCAAACGGGTGTGGTCCCGGTTCCAGATGTCGTTCATGTGGCGCCGGATTTACTGATTCTAACCTTCGTGGACTGCGATCAGGAGGCCCTGTCGAATACGGGGCAGACTGCGCTGGCCGATGTCCTTGCGGCATTGCATATCCATACGGCAGCGCGTTTTGGCTTCGACAGGCCAACGCCAGTTGGTCCAGTGCAACGCCCCAATGCCTGGAGCGAGGATTGGCTGTCATTCCTGCGCGATCAGCGATTGATGTTTTTCGGGCATTTGGCACAACAGGCGGGGCGTCTGCCCGATGGCTGCTTCGCGGGGCTTGAAAAGCTTTGCACCCAGCTGGATCGATGGATACCGATGAACCGGCCGCCCAGCCTGATCCATGGCGATCTTTGGATTGGAAACATCCTGTTTCGACAACAGCGTTTAGCAGCCCTGATCGATCCAGCCACTTATTATGCCGATGCAGAGATTGAATTGGCCTTTCTGCCCTTGTTCAGCGGCGTCGGGGCTGCGTTTTTTGAACGATATCATGCGCATCGACCCATCGACCCCCTGTTTTTTGAAGAGCGCCAAATGCTGTATCAATTGGAGCCATTGCTGGCCCATGCTATGTTTTTCGGTGGCGGCTATGGCACACGCGTCCATCAGATTGTCCGGCATTACGGGGGGTAAGCAGGCGCTTGACCTTATTTAAATTCAAAAAACCATCGATCCGGCTTATCGCTATTGGGGGCAGTGCGTTTGCTGCCCTGATGATCGCCATTGCCTTGATCCTGTATCCGACTGTGCCCCCGATGGGCGAAGGCAGCCGTTTTATGGTGCATCAACCTGCTGGCATAACGCCAGGACACCCCTTCGCCTTCCGGGATCCGGATCGATATGTGCTGATTATTTATGTCAATGGATCGACCGCGGAATCCAAGCCTGATCCGTGTAACACCAGCAGGCCGGGCATCAATATTCCAAAGACGGCGACGGATTTGGTGGGACAGCGGATTGGGGGGTATGAAATTCTGCTGTATGCTTTTTGCACCCCGACCAAGATTGGGGGGTTTAATCAGCCCGATGGCGATGGCGTGCCCAAGGTGATCCGCCGCGCTGATGAACTTCAGGCCTTGCTGGCCTATATTGCACGCATCGGGTTTCCGCCCGAACGCACCTTTGTCATGGGGCAATCGGCAGGGGGGGGGGCCGGTCTGCTGGTGCAACGACGGGATCAGACACCAGTCGCCGGTCTGGTCGCATTCGCCCCGGCATTCGCGGGGCATACCGGACGCCGCAAAGACGTCTGGCAGCAGGAGCGGGACCGCCAGGCCGCCTATATCGCCCAGGCATCCCGACTGAATGCGCTGGTATTTGGGTTCGAACAGGATCGGTTCGAGCCGCCCCAGGTGATGGGGTGGTTGCGCGCGATTCCGGGTGTCACCTATGTCACCCTATCTGGTCGATCCCTCTATGGCATGGATTGCGAGAACAAGGTTCCCCATGCAACGGTCTTTAAAGACTGTTTCCGGTATTTTCAGCAGCGTCGGATATTGGATTATCTGGCCGCGCAGCTACCCGCCGCAGTTCCGCAGATGTAGGTTCTTGATCTGAAATGCAGGATGTTTACGGCCAGGTCGCCAAAGGGGGCAGGGACATCAAAACCGCATCAGGATTGCCGCCTGTCATCAGGCCGAATCGCGTTCCGCGATCATAGACCAGATTGAATTCGGCATACAGGCCACGTTTTTCCAACTGCCAGGCGCGATCCGCATCCGTCCAGGGTTCACCCAAATGCCGGCGCACCAGGGCCGGATAGATATCCAGAAAACATTTTCCGACATCCTGTACGAAGGCAAAATCACCATCCCAGTTGCCGGAATCCAGGTAATCAAAGAAGATCCCGCCGACACCGCGCGCCTGATTCCGGTGCTTGATATAGAAATATTCGTCACACCATTCCTTGTATCGCGGGTAATTCGCACAGGAATGGGCATCGCATGTGGCTTTCAGGGCCGCATGAAAATCCGCTGTATCCTGTGGGATTTCGACCATGGGGTTCAAATCCGTGCCACCGCCGAACCAGTTTTTCGACGTGACAATCATGCGCGTATTCATATGGATCGCAGGCACTTTGGGGGAGCGCATATGCGCCACCAGGGAAATGCCGCCAGCCCAGAATTTCCCATTGCTTTCTAAAGCACCTGGGATTTCGGTGCGGAATTGTTCGGAAAAAGTGCCATGCACTTCAGAAATATTGACCCCCACCTTTTCAAAGACACGGCCGTTCCGCATCACGGACATGACACCACCGCCGCCCTGGGAGTCTGATTCATCAGGCCGTTGCCATGCCTTGCGTTCAAAGGTTTTCGCAGGCAGGTCAGCATGGGGCAGGTCAGAGGGTAGTTCCGTTTCAATCTGCTCGAACGCGGCGCAGATTTGATCCCGAAGACTGCGGAACCAATCCGTTGCCTTGGTTTTCCGGCTCTCTAATGCCTCAGTCATGCGCAGCTCTCCCATTATGTCCTGATTTAAGCAGGGTGTTTTGTGTCAATATTACTTTACATACAATGTCGCGCCCTATTGGGGAAGTCCATCGGTTGCGCGCAAGGCTTCGGCCAGTATCATGCCGGCAGACATTGCAACATTCAGGGATCTTGCCTCTGGTCGCATCGGAATGCGCAGGCGCGCACCAGCGGCATTATGAACATCTATGGGAACCCCGGCCCCTTCTGACCCAAACAGCAATATGTCGTTGGTGTGATATTCGAATTGGTAGGCTGATACCGCCCCTTTCGTCGTGGCCAGTACCAGGCGTTCCGGTCGGGCCGCACGAAAGGCATCCCAATTGGCGTGGCGTGTCAGATGGGCACTGGCAATATAGTCCATTCCCGCACGGCGCAGTTTAGCGTCCGTCCAGACAAAGCCACATGGCTCTATCACCTCCAACGGCACGCCGAAACAGGCGCATAGTCTTAAAATCGCCCCGGCATTCTGGGGAATATCGGGTTGGAACAAGGCGACGCGCAAGGGCATGGACTCTGGCACCTGGATAATGTGACGGGGCTCAATAGGGACTGCATTTGCCTGAGCCTGTCAATTGTGACCATGCGACACTTTCAATCCGGGAAACAATACAGTATACGAAGCCATGGCTGGGGGTTCGAGCCAGCAAAATCAAGGTGGATTTCCAATTTCGTGAAATCCTCTATGGTTAGTGTTGCGGCAGGTTGTCGCAAACAGGCTCGATATTCCTGGTGAAGGTTCTATGGTTGACACTGGGCGTCGAGGTTTTTGGACGCCCAAAGGCTCTTAAGGGTTTCGAGGGGAATCGAAATGGCGGAAGCAACGCAGCCGGATTCGGATCACGAAGAAGATTCGGGACGGCGGGACTTTTTGAATTATCTGGCCATCGGTGTTGGCGCAGTCGGTGCGGCATCCTTTGCCTGGCCGGTCATCAACAGCATGAACCCATCAAAAGATGTCTTGGCATTGGCCTCTATTGAGGTGGATCTGAGCCAGATTGATGTAGGCTCCGCTATCAAGGTTGTATGGCGCGGCAAGCCTGTGTTCATCCGCCACCGCACCGAAAAGGAAATTGAAGAAGCCAAAGATGTTGATATCAGCACGCTGATTGATCCGGAAACGGATGCGGAGCGTGTTAAAGAAGTGCAATGGCTGATTGTTGTCGGTGTCTGTACGCATCTGGGCTGTATTCCACTTGGCACCGCTGATGGGGAGCCTCGCGGTGAATATGATGGCTGGTTCTGTCCTTGTCACGGGTCGCATTATGATTCCTCTGGCCGCATCCGCAAAGGGCCGGCGCCGAAGAATCTGGTGGTCCCGACATATACATTCCTCACCGATTCCACTGTGAAAATCGGGTAACGGAGGCTTCTGAAATGAGCAATCATCCCGCCCCTAATTTCAAGAACCCGGTGATCCGGTGGGTCGATTCCCGCCTTCCCGTGTTTTCTTATGTACATGCCGAATATGGCGTGTTCCCGATGCCGAAGAACCTGAACTATTTCTGGAATTTCGGTGCGCTTGCCATGGTCGTACTGATGGTGATGATCCTGACCGGGATCATGCTGGCCATGCAATACACGCCCAATGTCGACCTGGCCTTTAATTCCGTTGAACGCATTATGCGCGACGTGAATTCAGGCTGGCTGTTGCGCTATATCCACATGAATGGCGCGTCGATGTTCTTCATCGTCGTCTATATCCACATTTTCCGCGGTATGTATTACGGATCTTACAAGAATCCGCGGGAATTGCTCTGGATTTTGGGTGTTGTGATCCTGGTTCTGATGATGGCGACTGCCTTCATGGGCTATGTGCTTCCCTGGGGCCAGATGAGCTTCTGGGGTGCGACGGTGATCACCAACCTGTTTTCCGCCTTCCCGTTGATTGGGGAGTCGATTGTGCAGTGGTTATGGGGCGGCTTCTCCGTCGACAATCCCACACTGAACCGCTTCTTTGCGCTGCACTATCTGCTGCCCTTTATCATCATCGCGGTGGTCGCGCTGCACGTTGTCGCGCTGCATATCGTGAAATCAAACAACCCGGATGGGGTTGAGGTGCGCGGTCCCCAGGATACGGTGCCTTTCCATCCGTATTTCACCGCCAAGGACTCGCTGGGCCTGGCAGTATTCCTGCTGGTCTTTGCCTTCTTTGTGTTCTTCGCACCAAACTATATGGGGCACCCCGATAACTATATCGAGGCGAACCCGCTGGTCACGCCGCCGCATATCGTGCCGGAATGGTACTTCCTGCCCTATTACGCCATCCTGCGGTCGTTTGTGGACGGCTGGTGGATCTATGAGATCTTCTTTGGCTGGTGGGCTGCCGCGAAAC
>NZSA01000082.1 GCA_002696645.1 Rhodospirillales bacterium
TCTCTGCCACGGCGGTTTCGTCGATTGGCTTAAAGAAACTGGGCCAGCCTGTGCCACTGTCGAATTTTGTATTCGAATGGAACAGTTTTTCACCACAGCATTTACAGGTGTAGATGCCGCGCGTCTTTGCATCATGATACTTGCCGGAAAATGGACGTTCCGTCCCCTTCTTGCGGGTGACCTTGTATTCTTCCGGGCTCAAGCGCTTTTGCCATTCAGCGTCGCTTAACGTCACTTTTGCTTTATTGCCAGCCGTATCACTCATGATCCGGTGCTCCTTTCCAGTTCCATTTCAGACTGCAATGCCCGCACGCGATCCCGCAGTCGGTGCATCGGACCATCCCCAATACCAATCTCATCCATGGCAGATACCGTTTGTTCCAGATAATCCGAACAGGGTCCCAGTCTACCGGCGGCGCGGGCGATCTGTTGCGCCACCTCTTCCATCGGGCGGCATCCTTTATAGCGATCGCAATCCCGACGCATGACAAAGGCAATCGCATGAAACGCCCCGCCATCATTATCTATCAAGCGCACCCAGGTCGGGCGATAGGACCCCGCCAACATTTCGCGCGCCCAGATCACATCCAGTTCTTCATCCGCCTGTGCCTCATCAATGCGCAAGGCAACGCCCTGCACCGACCCGCCGCGATCCAGCCCCAATACCAGGCCAGGACAATCGCGCGTTCCTCGCCCGATCTGTGTTTCCAGACAAAAGGCGCGATGATACCCATGCAATCTTGCAATCTTTCGGTCCACAAAATGAAAGGCCGGGTTCCACATCAGGGATCCATATGCAAAGACCCAGATATCCGACCCTTTGGGGCGCGCCGCCACGGTCGCAATCCGCGATGCGCGGCGTTCCTCATCACATAAGGGCTTTAACAGACCTTCCGCCTCCGCCTGGCGCGCCATTTCCTGAAAAAAGCCGTTCTTGATACCGTCTCTGTCGACCAAAATTCCCATCCATCTTTATGATTCGCATAAGATAACATGGAACATCGCGGCTGGAACGCAAGGCCTTACTGGGACGCAGACTTATTCCCCACGGTTTTCAAATCGCGCACGATCCGCATCGCCGGAAATAATACCCAACATGACATCCCGGAATCCTTCCACAGCGTCAGGGCCGGCATTTCGATAGGCGCGCGCGATGCGCTTGCGTTGAGTTTCCGTCAACAAGCGCTCCAACTCCGCGCCCTTGTCTGTCAGGGTCAACAATCGCTGGCGGCGATCTTCCTGTCCCTGATCCTGACGAATATACCCCTCCGCCATTAACTGGCTCAGCACACGGCTCAGGCTCTGCTTGGTGATCTTCAGAATATCCAGCAGATGCGATACGGTCATGCCCGGATAGCGACCAACGAAGTAAATCACACGGTGATGTGCCCGCCCCAGGTCGCGCTGTGCCAGAATGATGTCCGGTTCACCGGTGAAATCCCGATAGGCATAGAACAAAAGTTCTATCGCCTGGCGCAATTCTTCATCGCGCAGAAACAAAGGATTTCCACCGGTCTTGGCAGACCTGTGTCTATCCCCACCCAGTGAGGGTGAAGAGGGAGATGATCCACGCTTGGAAGAATTTATGTCAGTCATGTTGACATATATGCCTCATGATGTTACGTCTGGCAACAATGAAGCGTATTGGATCATATCTTTTGACCCGGCTCCAGAGTAATAAAATTACCAAAAAATCCGAACCGCAGTAAAAAATGGTCGGAAAAACCGTTGTAAGTCAAAAGCTTACAAATAAAACCCCGGGGACCCAGCGTGGAAGCTGGCGACACCCCCAAAATGGAGTGGAAACGATGTCCTTAATGCCCTTTGATGATCGCGATGGCTCCATCTGGATGGATGGCAAATTGGTGCCGTGGCGGGATGCCAAATTGCATGTTCTTACCCATGGCCTGCACTATGCGTCTGGTGTGTTCGAGGGGGAGCGCGTCTATGGCAAAGAGATTTTCAAGCTGACAGAACATACCGAGCGCCTGCACCAGTCTGCGGAGCTGCTGGGCTTCAAGATTCCGTTCACTGTCGCTGAAATTGACGCCGCCTGCGACCAGGTCGTTGCCGCCAACAACATCGTTGATGGCTATGTGCGGCCCATCGCCTGGCGCGGATCGGAAATGATGGGCGTGTCAGCGCAACAGAACACCATTCATCTGGCAATCGCAGCCTGGGAATGGCCCGCCTATTTCAGCCCGGAAGCCCGCATGCGCGGCCTGAAGATGCGGATTTCCGATTGGGCGCGCCCCGATCCCCGCACAGCACCGACACGCAGCAAGGCCGCTGGCCTGTATATGATCTGCACCATGTCCAAGCATAAGGCGGAAGCGGAAGGGTATCATGACGCGCTGATGCTGGATTGGCGTGGGTATGTTGCCGAAGCAACCGGCGCCAATATCTTCTTCCTGATGGAAGATGGAAAGCTGCATACGCCGGACCCGGATTGCTTTCTGGATGGCATCACCCGGCGCACGGTAATCGATCTGGCCCGTCGCAATGGCTATGAAATCGTGCAGCGACACATCAAGCCGGAAGAGATGGTACAGGCGACGGAGGCCTTCCTGACCGGGACGGCGGTAGAGGTCACGCCGATTGCTTCCATTGGCGAATACCAGTTCACACCGGGCAAGGTCTGTGAAACTTTAATGAAGGCCTATCACGCAGAAGTGCGCAGAGGCTCAGATAAGGCGGCCTTGATCACAGGGTCTGCGGCATAAGCGTTTAGAATGATTTTTCGGTCGTGCCAATCGGGACCGGGCGTGATAAGCCCGGTCCCGTTCGCATTTTAAAGACCAATGCCTTTCGCCGTTCCTATCATAAAGGTCGTTTGAGCAGCCAGTATGACCCAACAGACTAAAACAAAACTCTCTCCCAGCCAGGACGCTTCCTTGGAGATCAGTGTTGTTGTCCCGGTCTGCGATGAGGAAGGCAATGTATCCCCCCTGATCGAAGAAATTGCGGCGGCCTTCCCGGATACAGATCAGGTGGAGATCATCTATGTCGATGATGGCAGTCGCGACAGCACACCTGCGGTTCTGAAAGACTGTCAGTCAAAGCACAAAAACCTGCGGGTTCTGACCCATGCCCAGCGATCCGGCCAAAGCCGCGCGATCCGCACGGGCGTTCTGGCTGCGCGTGGGCGCCTGATCTGTGTGCTGGACGGGGATGGCCAGAACAATCCAGCCGACCTGCCCCGCCTTGTCGCCCTATTCAATGCGGCCCTGGCGGAGGGCGACGCCATCGGCATGGTTATGGGAGAGCGCGAAAAGCGCCAGGATTCAGGTTTTCGGCGGTTTATCAGCCGGGTCGCCAATGCCTGCAATAGAGCGCTTTTAAACCATACTGCGAAAGATGTCGGCTGTGGCCTGAAAGTCGTCGCAGGGCCCGTCTTCAAGCAACTACCCTATTTTGATCATATGCACCGTTTCATGCCGGCCTTGATCAGTCGCGAAGGCCTTTCGGTTCGCTATGAACGGGTGACGCATCGCGCGCGGGATCGGGGCCAGTCCAAATATGGAACGCTGGAGCGTGCCTTGGCCGGATTGGTTGATTTGTTTGGTGTCTATTGGTTGGTGAAACGGTCAAAACGACCGGATGTTCAGGAAGAGGTGCCCCATGGGGTGGATCGATAAAATCATCGCAAATATCGGGGCCATGGCTCCGGAAGAGATCATCTGGCTGTCTATCGGCTTTCTGGGCCAGTTTCTGTTCGCCATGCGATTCATCATTCAGTGGATCGTCAGCGAAAAGAAGCGCGACAGCGTGATACCCATCGCATTCTGGTATTTCAGCATCGGCGGCGGCGCTATCCTGCTGTCCTATGCCATATGGCGGGCGGATCCCGTGATCATTCTGGGGCAGTCGACGGGTCTGTTTATCTATCTGCGCAACCTTTACTTTGTCACACGTCGCCGGAAGGTCGATTTCGATGTCCCCGACCCTGATCGGGAGGGGATGGCCGCCGATACGCCCAAGAAATCAGACGCTGTCCCTAAATAAGGCCCGAAAGCGTAACGCTACAGGGTCCAGTTTTTCTGATACCGTAGTCGGAATTACCTGCGCCAGGGTTACAGAAACCGGCCGTGCGATCGGGGTCAGAAAGCCCAGATCCTGTTGCCATTTCTTTTCCTCAAACCACCGAAAGAGGATAAGGTTCGTGCCACAGGTGAAGACACCGGCATAGAGAATGTCGCTGAGAAAATGCGATCCATTCATGACCCGCAGAATCCCCATCCCGATCCCTGCGGCCAAAGTGACCAGTATCCAGAATTTTCTGCGTTTCGCGGCATACAGCGCCAATGCCAGGAATACATACCCAACCGACGCATCCCCGGAGACAAAGGAACAGTTTCCATCGCATTGTTGGGCTGGCAATAGCGGCGGGGTGAAGATTTGTGCCCCGGCAAATTCAGTCACCTGTTTCGGGCGGGCGCGTCCCCAGTTTTCCTTGAAAACTCCATGCACGACCAATCCTGTGGACAGGATCAGACATAACAGCAAAAACGCATACCGTGCCAGTTTGCGGACCTGCTGAATCCGAACCGTAAACAATCGCCATAAAAACACCCCCAGCCCAATCACGACCAGATAGCCAAATAGCGGACGCAAGACATCGTTCTTGAACACCGTGAACTGGCTTCTGCTTAACCAGAATTCATTTTCACCCAGATAAACCTGTTTTGATACCCACAGATCTATCTGGGGAAATGGAAGGAAAAGGACCGTCAGGGCGATAAAAACCAGCCCACAGATTTTCAACATCCAGACCGTGGACCAGGCTGGACTGCCAAGCGACATCATTTCGGATCCTCCAACACACGCAGTTCCAGATTTTTGGCCTGCCCAACACGATCAACTTTCCCGATGGGGGGCAATNCTTNGACCTTGGTAAAATGACTTTCGATGGACTGGGTACCATGGGGCGTCATCAACAATACGCGCGATCCATCAACGGACGGGCTGTACAGCCAGGCCATTTCGTAATGATGATCAATCTTGGTGTCATGGTTCCAGGTGCGGATGACAATTTCCGGCTGGTCGCGCAACGCATAGGCCATAGAGGCGATCATCATGCGATTGTCCATCAACAGCACGGACAGATTTTCAGCCTTCATCCTGTCAGTTACCTGATAGGCCACCTGATCCCAACCGCTGAGGTCCTGAAATGGATCCCGACCCAGGGCGCGGGCGGTGGCACCTGGCATCAGCACCGCCCCATNCAGGCCTGCCGCCACGATCATATGCAGCGCAATCGATCCCCATAACCACCAACGCCGCCTTGTCTGGGCAAGCAGCACAGAAGTTACCAGGATCGCCGCTGCAGGATAGGCCGTCGCCGCCCAGTTCGCATTGGCCCGGGACAGGATCGCCTGAATTGAAATAATCAACAGAATGGGCAGCGAAAATGCTAACAGCAAACGCGCTGGTTCAGACAGGGCCTGACAGGCGCGACGGCTGCGCGGGATTACCAATAGAAGAACCACAAACAAAACCGGACCGAACACGCCAAACTGCGCACCCAGAAAATCCCCCAATTCATTGAAATGCAGGACCACTCCCTGCCAATGGACATTATCAGCCGTATGTCCAACAGTCGCCCAGCCATGCACCTTGTTCCACCAGACATTGGGCAGAATGGCGCAGGTCCCCAGCCCAAAGCCTGCGATCAAATGCGTTGCTGCGACGCGGGCCTTTTGGCGGGCCTGTGCACTGATCAGCAGATGCACCAGCGCACAGATCAGAAAATAGGCCATGGCGTATTTCGCGTTCAGGCCCAGCCCGAAACAAAGCGCCAGGAGTACCGCCGCCCCCCAGGTTGGGCGCCGCAACAATGCCCCATAGGCCCACAGGCATCCTGTCCAGAAAAACAGCAAAAGCGCATCTGTCGACATGATCAGGGACGAAAATGACACGGCAGGCACGGTCAGCCAGACGATCCCGGTCCACAGCGCGGTGCGATTGTCGAACAACAACCGGGCCGTGCCAGCCAATAGGATGGCGGTCGCCGTTTGAAACAATGCGGCAGGCGCACGAATGCACCATGTGTCATCGCCACAAATGCTGGTCGCCGCACCAATGACCCAGGCGATCAGGGGGGGCTTGGAATAATATCCGAACTCAAACGTCCAGGACCAGGTCCAATACTGTGCCTCGTCCCCATGCAGCGACAGCCCGGTCGCATAGGAAACCATCAGGCGAACCGCACACAGCGCCAGCGCAGCGCTCAGCAACAGACGCCACATACTTTGTGTGCTGATATTCCCTGACACCTGATCCTCACGCGACATAGCGATGCACCCATCATGTACCCGGGACATCAGACATTCGCCAATGCGAACCCTAGAAACCCCAACATAGTGTTTCCATGCAAGCCATCGTCACAAACAAGGTTGTTTGGATATGATTTGCTTCGGATGGGCTAGGGCGTACACCATTCGCCCGCGATAACCAAGAACCCTTAAAGGCCCAAAAGGCGATGTTTCTTAATTTAGCGTTCACGTGGAGATTTTGTCGCGGCGAAACTGCGCTTATACTGCGCTCATGAACACTGATACGCATATTCTTGTGGTTGACGACGATGCGCGCCTGCGCAGCCTGTTGCGTGACTATCTGACCAAAGAAGGCTTCCGGGTCACCCAGGCGGAGGACGCTGCAGATGCACGGCGCAAGATTGCTGGCCTGACCTTCGATATTATGATCCTGGATGTCATGATGCCCGGCGAAAGTGGCCTTGATCTGGCAAAATCCATCCGTCAGGAGGTTGGTGTGCCAATCCTGATGCTGACCGCGATGGGGGATACCGAAAACCGCATCCAGGGGCTGGAAGCCGGTGCCGATGATTATCTGCCCAAGCCGTTTGAGCCCCGCGAACTGATCCTGCGCATTCAATCGATCCTGCGCCGCCTGCCCGCTGCGGCAGAACCAAGCCGGGCCTCTGTTGTGCGTTTGGGCGATTTGTTGTTCGATCTGGGTCGCGAATTATTGTTGCGCAACAATACGCCGGTGCGCCTGACATCCACAGAAACCGCCCTTATGAAGGTGATGGCCGGAGAGCCCGGACGCGTCATGAGCCGGGATGAACTGACGCAATTTGTAGACATCGATGGCGGTGACCGGGCAGTAGATGTCCAGATGACCCGCCTGCGCCGGAAAGTGGAGCCTGATCCAAAAGTCCCCCGCTATCTGCAAACCGTTCGGGGACGCGGCTATGTTTTAAGGCCCGATGGATGACGGAGCCCTCCCCGATAAAGCCCACTCATTCGCCCGCTGGTAAACCGATGGGACCGATCCGATCTACGCTGCGCACCATTCGCCTGACGATAAAAAGCGGCCTGCCCAAGACGCTGTTCGGGCGCGCCCTGATGATCATCGTCATGCCCCTGATCCTGTTACAGATTGTATCGGCATGGGTGTTTTATGATCGCCACTGGGATACCGTCACCTGGCGCCTGTCGGCCAGTGTCGCAGGGGATATCGCCAATACGATCGACCAATTGCGCCGCACACCCGATGCCCGCGACGAAATCTTTCAAAGCGTTCGCCAGAACATGGAATTGGATATCACTTTGCTGCAAGGTGAAATCCTGCCCAATCAAGAGACAGAAATCAGCAGCCAATTGGATCGCCTGTTAGCCCAGGCCATGAACGAGCGTGTACGACGCCCCTTTATCATCGACAGTTCGTCCTTTCGGAAACAACTGATTTTGCAGATTCAGTTGAAGGATGCGGTGCTGAACGTCGTTGTGCCGGGCAGCCGACTGTTTAGTTCGACAACCTATATCTTTATCCTTTGGATGGTTGGCACTTCTTTAGTGCTGTTTGCCGTTGCCTCTATTTTTATGCGCAATCAGGTGCGTCCGATCCGGCGCCTTGCCCGTGCGGTTGAAAGTTTTGGAAAAGGTCGAGAGCCAGAGCAGGATTTCAAGGCGGAAGGGGCCCTGGAAGTGCGCCAGGCCGCCAATGCGTTTAACCTGATGTCCGAACGCATCCGTCGCCAGATCCGCCAACGCACCGATATGCTGTCAGGGGTCAGTCATGATCTGCGCACCCCTTTGACCCGCATGAAGCTGCAATTGGCGATGCTGGGGGATTCGCCAGAAACTCAGGAACTCAGCGTCAATGTCTCCGAAATGGAGAAAATGATTCAGGATTACCTGACCTTTGCCCGTGGCGAAGGGGGGGAGAAATCCATTGAATGCGACTTGAGTGAGGTCGTCAAAGACCTTGCCGCAACATGGCAGGCCTCCGGTATCGCCCTGGATTGCCATGCAGAAGGTAAGATCGTGACATGGTTGAAACCCAATGCCTTTCGGCGATGCATTGATAACCTGATCGCAAATGCGTCACGCTATGGCAGCCAGGTCTGGTTACAGGCCGGAAAGCGGGGCAATGCCATTGAAATTCTGGTGGATGACAATGGCCCTGGCATTCCTGAGCAAGAACGCGAAGACGCCTTCCGCCCCTTCTATCGTCTGGATCGGTCCCGCAATCCATCCACCGGCGGTACGGGTCTGGGCCTGTCGATCAGCCGTGACGTTGCGCGCACCCATGGCGGTGAAATCCTATTGGAAACCTCCCCCCATGGCGGGTTAAGGGCCCGTGTACGACTGCCTATCTAGAAGTTTCAGCGGCCCTATTTGGTATCTTCCCCAACCATCTGACAGATATCCTGGGGCGTTTTTCCAGCCTTACGCAAGGCCTGTAACGTGATCGCCTTATCACGTTTGGCATATCGTCTGCCCTGCGAATCCAGCAGCAATCGGTGATGGCGATACACCGGCGTTGGAAATCCCAGCAGGGTCTGCAGGACGCGGTGGATATGGGTGGCGTGCAACAGGTCTTCCCCCCGCGTCACACAGGATATCTGTTGAAACGCATCATCCACGGTAACCGACAGGTGATAGCTGGTTGGCACATCTTTACGCGCCAGAACGATATCGCCACAGCTTTCTGGCACGACCGTGATTATCCCACGATCCAGATCAGTAAAGGTCAATGGACCGGTCATATGGGCAGCCCGATCCATATGCAGGCGGATCGCATGAACCTGCCCGGCCGCGATCCGGTCTTTCGCGATCATCGGGTCCAAATGCTTACAGGTGCCCGGATACAGCGCACCATCCGGCCCATGCGGGGCGCGCGGGGCGTTGGCGACCTCTGTCCGAATTTCCCGGCGCGTGCAAAAACAGGGATAGGTCAGCCCACCCTCTTCCAATGTATGGAGAAAATCATGATACACCGGAAAACGATCCGATTGCCGCAGCACCGGATCGGGCCAGGTCAAACCCAGCCAGCGTAAGTCTTCGTAAATCGCCTGCTCATAGGCCTGCGTACAGCGCGCCAGGTCGATATCCTCAATTCGCAACAGAAAGGTACCGCCCATCGCTGTTGCTTGCCGGGCGGAAAACAGGGCGCCATAGGCATGCCCCAAATGCAGGAAACCGCTGGGGCTGGGCGCAAATCGGGTTGCGGCAGAAATGAATCCATCCATAGCTACTGGCGTAGTTTGCCTCTACAGGGTAAGTCAAGAGCCATGGATACATCACATATCATCACCGCGCTGGATATCGTTGCCGCACAGGATGCAGATGTGGCGGCAGGACTGAGCCTGGTTGGATATCCGGAGCCCCGCCTGCGGCCCCATGGGTTCAACACTCTGTTGAGCATCATCGTGTCACAACAGATTTCCAAAGAAGCGGCAGGGGCAATCCAGGCACGACTGGAAGCGCTGAACCCTGGGGGGCAAGCAGAGTCCTTCCTGGCATTGGGGCCAGAGGCGATTCGCGCGGCGGGCCTGTCGCGCCCCAAGGTCGCCTATGCCGTGGGACTGGCAGACGCGATTGCCAGTGGCACCTTAAATCTGCAGGCTGTCGCCACACTGCCTGACGATCAGGCTGTTGCGGCCATCATGGGCCTGAAAGGCTTCGGGCGTTGGAGTGCGGAGATTTACTGCATGTTCTCCCTTCAGCGGCAGGACCTGTTTCCCGGCGAAGACATTGCCTTACAGGAAGCGATGCGACGGCTGAAAGGCCTGCCCAGCCGCCCGGATGCGAAACAGGCACGCCTGATGGCGGAAAACTGGTCCCCCCATCGATCCGCCATGGCCGTATTTCTATGGCACTATTACCGGGGTGCCCCCGCGTGACAGCATATTTGCGCATCCCGGTTTGATCGTCCAAGCTGCCCCAAATTCCAATTCAATGTGCAAGGAAATTTCTATGACCGACACACCGGTTCTAAGCGGACCAGAACAAGCCCCCACCGACGGCAAGAAACCAGATCGTCTGATCATTTTCCTGCATGGGCTGGGGGCCAATGGTGATGACCTGATCAGCCTGGCACCGGTTCTAGGTCAGGTTTTCCCGACCGCGCAATTCCTGGCCCCCAATGCACCGGAAGAATGCGATATGGCCCCGATGGGCCTGCAATGGTTTTCCCTGCAGGATATGAGCCGCGAACAGTTACAGGCAGGCGTCGATTCTGTCACACCGGTTCTGCACCGCTATCTGGATGATCAAATCGCGCGGTTTTCTGTGACGCCGGACCGCGTTGCAATCGTCGGCTTCAGCCAGGGAACGATGCTGGCGCTGCATGCAATGCCGAAATATTCAGGGCTGGTCGCCGGTGTCCTGGGGTATTCTGGAATGCTGATCGCCCCGGAATCCCTGGCCGACGAGAATATTCGAAAACCACCGACCTTGTTGATCCACGGAACGGAAGACCCGGTCGTCCCTGCTGAAATGTCAAAGGTGTCGGGCGAAGCCATGAAAATGGCCGGGTTTGATGTAGAAGTCGCCTATTCCAAAGGTCTGGGCCATTCCATTGACGAAGCGGGCTTGCGCCTTGGCATTGAATTCTTGCAGCGCGCGTTTGGTGACAAGGAAGTACCAGAGACCTAAATCAGATAAAAGCCGCGATAAGAAACAAGCGGATCTCGCCTAAAATTGGATGCGTTATATATTTGTCATTGAAATCGGATAGAGAGAAGGGAGTGTCGGGTGCTCATTACAACAATGTGATAGTTTCCAGCAGGCTTACACAAAATGTTGTGGTGATGACAAAATATGGGGTAACGTACCTGTATCGGTTCTGACGAAATCGATCTGGTGATACAGAAAGTTCGGAGTGCGGCAATGTTAACCGCCTTAGATCATAGTCCCGCTTTGGTGCTGAATGCGGATTTCAGGCCGCTCAGCTACTTTCCTTTGTCGGTTTGGGACTGGCAAGACACCATCAAGGCCGTCGTTGCCAAACGGGTCAACGTCATTTCGGAATACGATATGGAGGTGCGCAGCCCGACCTTCGCCCTGCGCCTGCCCAGCGTGATCTCCCTGAAAGAATATGTTGCCCCGGCGCGACGCCCCGCGTTTACCCGGTTTAACGTATTTCTTCGGGATAGGCTGGTCTGTCAGTATTGCGATGGAACCTTCCCGGCACATGACTTGACCTTTGACCATGTTATCCCGCGCAGTCAGGGTGGGATCACCAGTTGGGAAAACGTCGTCGCGGCCTGTAGCCCGTGCAATTTGACCAAAGGTGGCCGCACCCCGAAACAGGCCAATATGCCATTGCTGCGAGCCCCCATCGAACCATCGACCTGGGAATTACAGGAACATGGCCGGGCCTTCCCACCAAACTTCTTGCATGAAAGCTGGCGGGATTATCTGTACTGGGATACCGAACTGGAAACCTGATCCAGTCCGGACCGCTCTTTACCCAAATCATGTATATTTTCACCTCTTCGGACAAAGTTGGGTTTGTCTCGCGCCGATAACGCGCTGTAGCATCATGCGTTCGCATGAGCTCACACGTGAGGCTCTTACCGTTTGTATTAGTGGCAAATACGTCGTCGCAAACACATCCGTTTGCTCAGGATTTGCTTTAGACTGATCGAAAAAAGGACCGAGGATGACATGGCTTTACTTGCGTTAGATGATCAGGGCTTCAAGCAATCCCTATGGACAGCTACAGGCGGCGACGCCCCCCATTGCCCGCCATTGGATACAGACAAACAGTCTGATATCGCGATTGTCGGGGGTGGGTTTACCGGACTGTCCACCGCCCTGCATCTGGCAGAGCGCGGTGTTTCCGTTATCGTGCTGGAAGCACGCGAACCCGGCTGGGGGGCATCGGGACGCAATGGCGGTCAGGTGATTTCCGGTCTGAAACATGATCTGGCCGAGTTGGAACGCCTTGTCGGCCCCGAAATGGCCCGACGCATGATCAGCCATGCCGATAAATCAGCCGATACCGCGTTTGCTATCATCGATAGATTGAAACTGGATTGCGATGCCGTGCGGGGCGGATGGGTCCAATCCGCCCATGGCGTGGGCGTGCTGGAAGATCAGAAGAAAAAAGCGGAGAAAATGGCAGCGCGTGGTCGCGCGGTTAGCATGCTGTCACAGCAAGAGATGATCGAGCGCGTGGGAACAGATTGGTATGTAGGAGGCCTGTTCGATGCTGCGGGCGGTACCGTCCAGCCTTTGAAACTAGCCCGTGGCCTGGCCCGGGCAGCCCAGGCAGCAGGGGCTCAAATCCATGGTGAAACCGCCGTAACGGGGTTAGCACAGGCCCCGCATGGATGGTCCCTAACGACAGGAGATGGCATGACCGTCACCGCTGGGAAGGTCCTGTTATGCACGAACGGGTATTCTGATCTGGCGCCGTTACAGGATGCGACAACGCAATCGGTTGTCCCATTTTACAGCTATCAGATGGCGACAAAGCCGCTGTCGGATAACTTGCTGAAAAGCCTGCCTGTCCATGGTTTGGGCGTTTCCGAGGCAAGGCGCGTTTTAAGTTATTACCGGATCGACTCCCAAGGGCGCTTCATCATGGGCGCGCGGGGCAAACTGAACGGATCCCTGGATGTTTCCGCCTTTGATCTTGCCAAACAGCGCATGCAGGAAATGTTTCCCAGACTGACGGGTGTGCCGATGGAGAATTTCTGGAATGGGCGCGTTGCCGTCACCACGGATTCCCTGCCCCGTTTAATGCAGATCGCGCCCGGATTGGGCGCTGCGGTCGGGTGGAATGGGCGGGGTGTCGCCATGACCACCGCAACGGGATCGGTTCTGGCGGACTGGTTGTGCGATGTCCCGCACAAGGATTTGCCTATGCCCATCAATGCGCCGCGCCTGATCCCCTTTCATTGGCTGAAACGGCCTGCCTCTGGCGTCGCCGTCATGTGGAAGAGCTTCCTGGATCGGCGCGAACGCAAACTGTAACCCGCCATCACACCGGTGGAGCACCATGCAGCATTTCACACAGGCCGACATAGTCGGGCTCCCGATCCGGGTCGATCAATCCGTGGCGGATAAAGAAATCGATCAGGACAGGGGCACAATTGAATTTGAACCGGTCCGTATCACGCACGATTTCCATGACTTCCTGTGCAGGCATCAGGTAAAACCCCGCAACTTCCCCATCGGCAGGGATCGGGGTGAAACTTTCATCCAACTCCAGATCATAACAGAACATCTGATCCGGCTTCAGCCCTTGCGGGCTTTCATACAAATAAGATATCGCCCCGACCGCACGGGCCTGGCGCGCCAGATGCGCGGGGATTGAGGCCTCTTCCGCGCATTCCTTGATAAGATTCTGCGCCAGGGTCAGACCTTCGGGATGCCCCCCGGCGACCGTGTTATCCAGCAATCCGGGATAAGATGGCTTATCATGGGCGCGCTGTGCGATCCAAAGGTATAGACCGTCTGGCTTTCGCACATATCCATTCAAATGAAAGCCCCAACTGCGAATGCCTAAGAAAGGACATCCCGCCCGTTCAATCGAAAACACAGCGGGATCCGAAAACCGTTCAGCAACCGCATAACGCTCGTCCCGCCACCCTTGAATAAGGCCTTCATCGGCCATTACGCGCAGGGCATAATCCACCGCTGCCGTCGCAGAATCGTAATCGAACAAAGCCGCATGCAGATCAACCTGTTGCCCCCCCACCACGAAGATATCGGGGAAACCGGACAACCGTTCCAATCGATCCTTGCGGATCCAGCCCAATTGCTGACCGCGCCCAAAGAACGGCAGATAATTTTCACGCGATCCATTGTTACAGGCGAGAATCCGGTCCTGATAGGCCACGGTTACCTCTTTTCACACACCAAAACGCTGCGAACACCGACAGTCTGACGCATCACCGCGCCAACGATATCACAGCTCTGCGGGTCCAGGCCGCTGACCTGCACATCGATGATCAGATTGGGGTCAATTCCTCCGTCGATCACAGCATTCAACTTCTGTGTAATCAAGCCACGCTTTGTGATGGGGGCCAATACGCGGGCCAGGATGCCAACATCCGTATCGGCGGTGACGGAAAAACAATACACTGAAGGGGATGTACCGACATCATTGGACGGCACCGACAAAGGTAAGGTCATGGAAGTCTCATTTCTCTGTGAATAGCATCAGGTGGCGGCACAGGCCCGGACCCCCCAGCCGCATTATATGCGGGGGACCGGGTCCGTAATTCGACCAATGCGCCCAAACAGCGCCACAGAGAAATTCGAGGTCAACATACTGAAACCATATATCCGGTTGGAAGGTGACGCAAGAATATTACAAACCACCCTGGAACAGCCACAGGATAAGCCATAAGGTAAAGACCGACCCAATCGTCGACAGGCATATTGATGTCGTCGCCAGGGCCTGGGCCGTCCCATATTTCTGGGAAAATATATAGACCATGACACCACTGGGCTGGGCCGCTGTAATGGTGGCAATTTGTACCCACAACGGATCCAAAGCAAAAATATACGTGCCCGCCAGATAGACCAATAACGGAAACAGCATGATCTTCAGCGACACCTGGACCATGGATTGAACCACACGCCCGGCAATACCATAGCGCTTCAGCGACGATCCCAAGGCAAACAAGGCACAGGGCAGCACGGCCCCCTGCATGGTTTCGGCAATCCGCGCCAAAGGTGTGGGCAGAGACAGACCCGCCAGATTTGTCGCCATGCCCAGAAACAAACCCCACAGGATGGGATTGCGAATCAACCCGCTGGCAACCTGTTTGGGCAGTGCGGCCAGACCACCGCTGCGGCGCGATTGGCTCATTTCCAATAGAACCGTCGTGCCGGTGAAAAAGATAATGCCGTGGACAGACAGGATCAGAAAGAACGGCAGAGCCGCCGTCTCTCCATAGGCCAGCAGGATCAGGGGCAGACCCAACAGAACCGTGTTGGAAAAAGCACTGCCCATCCCGGTCAGGATAGCCCCCATTATGTCGCGCCCAAAGATGAAACGCGCGACCAGAAAGCCGATCGCATAAATCAGAATTCCTGGCCCGTAATAGCTGGCAAACAGGTTCCAGGGCACCTTGTCTGGCAATTGCGTGGTCGCAATCGTCCTGAACAGCATGAAGGGAACGGCGAAATTAAAAACGAAAGATGCGACCCCCGCTTCCGCAGATTCAGAGAACCACCCAAGGCGGGCCGCGACATATCCAAGGGCTGCAATGCCAAAAATCGGCAGCAGAATGTTGATTACGATATCCAAGAGAGCCGAATCCTTATCTTATCTGTTTTCTGATTACTCCGTGTGGCTACTCTGGGCAAGTCAGAGACCTTGCGGTTCGGGGAGTAGCGTGCCATCTATCACCCGATGGATTGGGCCCAGCGAGGGAGAGACCCGGCATGGCAGACCTCTGGATTTTCGGGCGGAAACCAGCGGCAATGGTGCGTCACCGGCATGGTGGCTTTAACGCGACATTTCCAATGAACGGCGATACGGTTGTGGAGCAGGCTGGCCTGACCCGCGATGCCAATGCTGCGCGTGAAAAGGCGGAATCGTCCGGAATCAAACCACCGCCCCGCATTGAAGGGCGCGAGGCACAAAATGTGTTGAGCTTTCAATCCCGTGGTGATCGTGCCCAGCGCACCAATCTCAGTCCCCGAAATGGGGGACGTCCGGGTCCCTACCGCGAATAGCCCCGAACGTGATCACCTCAGAAGCCCGACTATACGCCTTAAGCCAAGCAGAATCGCTGGCCGCAGAGGCTGTTGACCATCTGTCGCAAACAGTCCGGAACGCTGAAACCGGCCGCGTGGACCCAATCGCTCTGGAGCGCGCACAGCATCAAGCCCATGGCACGGCCTGGCTTGTGTCCCATGTCGCCGGACTGACGGCCCTGCATGATTGGGCCCAGCGCTTGGAAGAAACAAACTCAATGGGGCCTGTTGAGGCTGGGATTTTGCGCATCGGATTTGCGGAATATCTGAACAGGATCATTCACGGATTGCCCATGGGGCAAACCGAAACCGTGCGCCCCCATGAACTGGGAACGTCACTGCATGCCATGGGCATGGCGACCGATCCAACCCTGAATGCCCTATTTGCAGACCCGGACCTGCCAGAAATTCGCATGGCAACCGCCCTGGCAATGTCGGAACATGGATTTTCCAATCCTGCCGACGACCCCGATGGCGAAATTTCCATGATGCGGACGCAATACCAACGCTTCGCCGAAGCCGAAATTGCACCGTTTTGCCATCGATGGCATCTGGATGATATCCTGATCCCCGATGAAACGGTGCAGAAGGTTGCAGATCTGGGAACCTTTGCGATTACAATTCCACAGGCCTATGACGGTCTGGGACTGTCCAAACAGGCCATGGTCGCAGTGACGGAGGAACTATCCAGCTTTCATTTGCCCACCGGATCGTTGGCAACCCGGCCTGAAATTGCCGGGGAATTGATCAGCAATAGCGGGACCCAGGATCAGAAAGAGCGCTTCCTGCCGGGGATCGCCAGCGGAAAGATCATGACAACCGCTGTCTTCACAGAACCTGATATCGGTTCGGACCTGGCGCATCTCAGCACCAGGGCGGTTCGGCGGGGCGCTGTATATCAGGTATCCGGGGCAAAGACCTGGATCACCCATGGCGGGCGCAGTGATCTGATGACCCTGTTGGTGCGCACACAGGCGGGCAGCCAGGATCACAGCGGCGTTTCCATGCTGTTGGCCGAAAAGCCGCGTGGCACGCCTGCAACCCCCTTCCCTGCGCCGGGCATGACAGGGGGCGAAATCCGCACCCTGGGTTATCGCGGCATGAAGGAATATGACATCGCCTTTGATCGGTTCGACGTACCCGCCCATAACCTGCTGGGGGGCGAAGAAGGTCTTGGGTTCCGGCAATTAATGGCAACCTTTGAGTCGGCACGCATCCAGACCGCCGCGCGCGCGGTTGGCGTCGCCCGCAATGCCCTGCGTTTGGCCATGGATTATGCCACAACCAGACGGCAATTCGGCCAGTCCCTGATCCGGTTTCCCCGTATTGCAGATAAGCTGGCCCTGATGGCGGCAGAAACAGAGATTGTCCGGCAATTGACACGCCATGCCGCCTTGGCAAAAGATACCGGACGGCGCTGCGATGTGGAAGCAGGTATGGCCAAGCTGCTGGCGGCGCGCACCGCCTGGGCGGCAGCCGACGATGCCTTACAGATTCATGGCGGGATCGGCTATGCGCTGGAAAGCCAGATTTCCCGTGTTTTGGTGGATGCGCGGATATTGAATATCTTTGAGGGTACCGGCGAGATTCAGGCACAGGTCATCGCCCGTGGACTGTTGAGTCGTCGAAATTAGCGGCTCGCCACCCTATATGGACAGTTAATGCCCAAACGGAATGCCCAAACAGAAAAATTAAAGGGATCACCTCAATGCACCGCAAAAGCCTCCTTGCCACCCTTTCACTGCTGTTTATTTTTGCAACACCGCAGGCTGCACAGGCACAGGAATACTCTGTGCTGCCGCATTCAGCGCGCTACAGCATCACATTGATTGAAGCAAAGGTTGGCGAAGTCACCATGCTGGATGGCGGCCTAAGCGTCGATCTGGTCAAGGGCTGCAAAAACTGGACACTGCAATCCAATTTGAATTTAGCAGCAGGCAATCAGGATGGCGCAGGCTTCGTTCTGGTTATGAATCAAGCCGCAACAGAAAGCCTGGACGGGCGACGGTTTGAATTCAAAACAGACGTTGTGGTCAATGATGCCCCGGAAGAAACCTATCAAGGCATCGCAACACTGGAAGAAGATGGCCGAGGGGAGGCAGAGTTCACCCTGCCTGAGCAAAAGAAAGTTCGTCTGCCACAGGATACGCTGTTCCCGATTAATGCGATGCGGACCAATCTGAATGCCGCTTGGGGGGCGCAACAGGTTCTGACGAACTATATCTACTTTGATGGCAGTGAATTAAGCGCCTGGCGCGCCACGGACCTGGTTGCCGGCACGCCAGAGCCCTTGGATGCGCAGGCGCAGGATCCCGACGGCATCACGAAAATCGGGCAGGCAAAGCGGGTTGTCACAACATTATTTGATTTGACCCACACTGATGCAGAGCCGATTTCAACCTATATTTCCGATATTCTGCCCAATGGAATCGTCACGCGCCTGACCATTGATCTGGGCTTCATGGTCGCCGAAGCGCGATTGATCGAAGTGCTGGCGATCCCAGAACCGGACTGTTAACCCTACCCTTCACGTCAGCTTGTCATAAAAGGTCATGGATATGAGTTGCTTTGTTAAACAGAAAAATAAAGAGACACGCAGCATAACGGGAATCGTAAAAGCCGACTATGACACTTGGCTTTCAAACCAATCGGACCCCGTTCAAACCTGGATCAAAGGGTCTGGGTTCAAGGCGAAGCCCGGTGCCGTTGCGATTTTCCCAGACAAGGCGGGGGCCCCGAACAACGCCCTGGTGGTCCTGGAAAATGAACAGGATCTGTGGTCCTGGGGCGCAGCAGCGGTTCGACTGCCAGCCGGGCGCTATTGCCTGTCGCCCGAACCTGATGCCACCATGGCTTACAATGCCAGCCTCGGCTGGGCCTTGGGCAGCTATGATTTCGACCGCTATCGCAAACGCTCGGAACCTGTCCGGGAATTGGTCTGGCCGAAGAATGCGGACAATAAGCTTGTTGCAGCCGTGTCTGCGGGCATTTATCTGACCCGCGATCTGGTCAATACGCCGGCGTCGGATATGGGACCGGAAGAGCTGGCTGCGGCGGCATCGGCCTTGTCACAAACTTTTGGCGCACATTGTGAAACCATCATCGGGGAGGACCTGCTGACGCAGAATTTTCCGATGATTCATGCGGTTGGCCGTGCGTCAACACGCGCGCCACGCCTGATAGACCTGCGCTGGGGCAATCCGATCCATCCGAAAGTAACGCTTGTTGGAAAAGGCGTCTGCTTTGACACTGGTGGGCTGGATTTGAAGCCATCCAGTGGCATGCTGATGATGAAAAAGGACATGGGGGGCGCGGCCCAGGTTCTGGGCCTGTCGCGCATGATCATGGAAATGGAGCTTCCGGTCAGTTTGCGCGTGTTGATCCCGGCTGTGGAAAACAGTGTATCAGGCAATGCCTTCCGCCCCCTGGATATCCTGAATACCCGCAAGGGATTGACGGTCGAAGTCGGCAATACCGATGCGGAAGGTCGCCTTGTTCTGGGCGATGCGCTGGCCTTGGCCTGTGAAGAAACGCCAGACCTGTTGATTGATTTCGCCACATTGACCGGGGCCGCCCGGGTGGCCCTGGGAACCGATCTGCCTGCCTTATTCTGTAACAGCGACAGTCTGGCTGCCGCGCTGTCACAGGGCGGTCTGGCCGCAAAGGATCCAACCTGGCGCTTGCCGCTGCATCAGGCCTATACCGGGATGCTGGACAGCAAGATTGCCGATACCAACAATGTTTCCTCAGGCGGGTATGCGGGGGCCATCACGGCAGCCCTGTTCTTGGAAAAATTCGTCGAACCGGAAATCGAATGGGCCCATTTTGATCTGATGAGCTGGAATACAAGCACGAAGCCCGGTCGCCCGGAAGGCGGCGAGGCACAAGGAATCCGCGGCGTATTCCTGACTCTGCAAGACCGGTTTACCCGCTAAAGCAATATTCGGTCAAAGCGACCATGAATGACCTGATATTGCTCTAGTGATCAAACCCTAATTTATCGTTTCAACCTGCTTATTTTTCGATGCGGTTGGCGTGGCTTGCGATGTCACCATCAATTGCACCCGAACCAGGCCTGCATCACTGGGATCACTGTGCTGTGTGAAGCCCAGATCCGCGCACATATCCAACATGGGTTTGTTATCGCGCAGCACATCGCCATACAGAACATCTATACCGCGCTGGCGGGCATATTTTATCAACAGGCACATCAGCGCATAGCCCAAACCTTCACCCTTGTGGTCCTGTCGCAGCAGGATCGCGTATTCCGCCTCTGCTCCATCCGCATTGGCGATCAGGCGGGCAACCCCGATGATGGAGTCTGAATCCGCCGGATCCAGCGCAACGAATGCCATCTCTCTGGCATAATCGATTTGAGACAGGCGGGCCGCCAGACGCTCTGGCAACAGGCGCATCGGGTGCAGGAAACGGAATCGAATATCTTCCGGGGCGGATCGGGCGACCAGATCGCTTAATCCAGGCGCGTCCTCGGGTCTGATCGGGCGAACATTGACCATTGTTCCATCCCGCAATGGCACAGTCCCTTCCTGATCGCGGGGATAAGGGTGGATGGCCAGGCGCCGCGCCGGATTATCGCGCAGTTCCCGGGACACGGCTGCAACACGGATTCGGGCATCCAGCGCCATGACACCGGCACTGTCAGCGATCAATGGATTGATATCCAGCTCTTTCACTTCTGCAAAATCGATCGCCAATTGGCCTATCTGAATCAGGACAAGCCTCAGGCTTTCAAAATCCACAGGCGGCTCATCACGATACCCGCGCAACAGCTTATGGACTGCCGTTTCCTCTATCAGGGTCTGGGCCAGAACATCATTTAATGGCGGTAAACCGGTTACGGTATCGCCAACGATTTCAACCTCTTTGCCCCCTTTCCCAAACAGGACGACCGGACCGAATTGCGGGTCTTCATTCAGCCCCACAATCAATTCATGGGCGCCGGGCCGGCGAATCATCTGCTGAACACTGACCCCTTCGATTTGGGCATCGGGAAATTCCTGATGCATCCGCTTTAGCATCGATTCCGTGGCGTTATAGACCTGATCGGGCGATGACAGGTTCAGCACGACCCCGCCAACATCGCTTTTATGCGTAATATCGCGCGAAAGAATTTTGACCGCCACCAGATCCCCCATGGAGAACCCTCTGGCGATTTCCGCCGCTTCGGCAGGCATGCGGCCCATTTCGGTTCGCACAATGGGAATGCCATAGGCTTCCAAAACCTGCTTGGCCTCAACTTCGCTCAGCCATTCCCGATCTTCCGACAGGGCCTGATCGATAATGCTGCGCACCTTATCACGGTCCGGCTCCACACTATTGGCGCGTGCAGAGGGCACCTGCATCAGATTCACCTGATTGCGGCGATATCGAACCACATGCATAAAGCCCCGCACAGCCTCTTCGGCGGTGTTGTAGGTTGGAATGCGCGCCTCAACAAAGCGGCGGCGCGACTCAGCGGCGGACATATCCCCCAGCCAGGATGTCAGGATCGGGCGATGACGGTCCCGGGCCACTTCCAGAACAGCCTCCGCCGCCTCCAGTGAATTGCTGATTGCGGTGGGGCAATTCAAGACCAGCACAGCATCGGCCGCTTCATCCGCAATCAAGGCCTGCAGGGACTCGCGATAGCGACTGCCCGGGGCATCGCCAATAATATCAACCGGGTTTCCCTTGCTCCAGGTCGTCGGCAAGCAGGCATTCAGTTTCTCAATTGTCTGTGGCGACAGTTCGGCCAGATGACCGCCCTGTTCAATCAGGCTGTCTGTTGCCAGCACACCAATACCGCCCCCATTGGACAGGATCGCCAGACGATCCCCCACCGTATTGGGATCGCCATCCGCCAGGGATCCCATCCGCCGTAATTCACTGGACAGTGTCTGAACCGCATCAAACAATTCCTGCATATCATAGACCCGCAACATGCCAGCCCGCCGGAAGGCTGCATCATAGACCGAATCTGAACCCGCCAGCGCGCCGGTATGAGAGCTTGCAGCCCTGGCCCCTTCGGCCATGCGCCCCGCCTTGATGACAACAACGGGCTTGGTGCGCGCCGCCGCGCGGGCTGCGGACATGAACTTCGCCGCATCCCCCACGGCCTCAATATACAGCATGATCGCGCGAACCTCTGACGCTGTGGCCAGATAGTTCAACATATCGCCGAAATCGACATCCATTTTGTCGCCGACGCTGATCATGTGGGAAAAGCCGATACCCCGCCCCGTCGCCCAATCCAGGACAGAGGTCAACACCGCCCCCGATTGCGCGACAAAGGCTAAATCCCCGATCTTGGGGTTCATATGGGCAAAGCTGGCATTCAGGCCTATTGCCGGAACCATCATGCCCAGCACATTTGGTCCCAAAATCCGCATGGAGCCCGCCGCATCCATAACCGCCTGACGGCGTGCATGGCCTTCCGTGTCGTCGCCCTCTCCAAAACCGGCTGTGATCACACAGGCAGCCTTGCATCCCTTTTTATTCAGGTCCGCAATAACCTGGGGCACCGCATCGGCGGGGGTCGCGACAATGGCCAGATCCGGCACCATGGGAAGGCTTTCAATATCCTTCCAGGTCATGCTGCCGCCAATCGCGGAATGCTTGGGGTTGACCGGCATGATCGGCCCTTCAAACCCACCGCCAAACAGGTTCTGCGCCAGCACCGCCCCCACGGAACCAGCCCGTTTGGATGCGCCAATCAAGGCGATAGAGCGTGGATTGAACAGGTATTCTAGGTCACGTACGGACATGGGGCACCTTCATTGTTGCGCGATTTCAATCAATCGCTTTACGCCTGCACGAGCAGTTGTCCCGTCCCTGATTTTTATCCGTTCTTCAGAGCCTTTTGCGCCAGAACCCGATTATACATGTCGGTCATTGCCGACCCCCAACAACAAAAAATAACCTTTTCGATGCCTGAATTCTCCGCCAAAGCATCATACACGGTAGATATTGCAATTTCTGTCGCCAATTCCGCCGGATAGCCGTATGCCCCAGTGGAGATTGCCGGAAATGCGACGCTGCGCACGTTATTTTCCACAGCCAATTGCAAACAATTACGATAACAGGATGCCAAAAACCCCGCTTCTCCGGATTGTCCGTCGATCCAGATCGGACCGACAGTATGAATGACGTGACGCGCCGCCAATCGAAAGCCTGGGGTGATGCGAGCCTCCCCGGTCGGGCATCCGCCCAAACCGGCACAATATTCCATCATTTCTGGCCCGGCAGCGTGATGAATAGCCCCGTCAACGCCCCCGCCCCCGATCAGGGGTTCATTCGCAGCGTTTACAATCGCATCCACGGTCAACCGTGTAATATCGCCATCAATAACGGCGATCCGATTGTCGTTGGAAAAGTTAGCTTCTTTCATGTGCGCTACCGACATTTCTCCAGCTTTCGGCTAGAGCATCATGCGCTCGCATGCGCTCACACAGGATACTCTAACCACATATTTTCTGAGCAAATACGTCGTCACAAACGATCCCGTTTGTTCGGGATTTGCTCTTGGAGGCCTGCCTATTTTGCCGCCACACTTTCGTTATGGGCGGTAATCGAGGCCTCAATCATCTCTGCAGCTTTTTTCGAGTCCGCCCATCCGATGATCTTGGCCCATTTACCGGGCTCAAGGTCCTTATAATGGGCAAAAAAATGGGCAATCTGATCAATCAGAATCTTTGGCAAATCCGTATAATCTGTCACTTCATCATAATAGGGATGCAGTTTGCTGTGGGGCACGGCGATGATTTTTTCATCCATGCCGCTTTCGTCTTCCATCATCATCACACCAACCGGCCGCGACCGCACGATGCTGCCAGGTACCACGGGAACGCGCCCAACAACCAGCACGTCAATCGGGTCGCCATCCCCACATAAAGTATGCGGAATAAAGCCATAGTTTGCCGGATAGAACATGGCGGTATGCAGGAAACGGTCGACATACAGCGCCCCTGAATCCTTATCCAACTCATATTTCACCGGTTCCGCCCCTTGGGGGACTTCGATCACAACATTAACGTCCCAAGGTGGCGCAATGCCTGTGGCAAGCAACTCAATCCGCATAAAACTTCCTTTTCATTTATCCGCGGTAACCGCAGCCGGCCACCAATGTCTGACCCTCTAGATAGTACTTAAATTGCTGCACTGCAACATGGGAGAAATCGTCGCAACGAAAAAACAGTCAATCGGCTGACTTGGTTGGCTTATATGCCTTGTAGCGCGACAGCACGAAGATCAGCACCAAACCCGGCACCGCCAGGAACGAGGTCATGATGAAAAACTCCACCCAACCGACCTGTTCTACCAGCCACCCGCTGGGGGTCGACAACAAGGTGCGCCCGAAAGCCATAAACGATGTCAACAAGGCATACTGCGTCGCTGTGAACTCACGATTACACAGCACCGACAGATAGGCAATAAAGGCTGCCGACCCCAATCCCCCAGTAAAATTATCGCCCCAGATCGCTATCGCCAACACACTGACATCGGTGCCGGAAACAGCCACCCAGGCGTACAGCATATTTGTCGCTGCTTGCAGAATACCGCCAATCACAAGAGAGGGGAACAGCCCGATCGCGCGGACCAGCACGCCCCCGGCAAACACCCCCACCATGGTTGCAATTATTCCCGCCGTTTTACTGACCAACGCGATATCAGTGCCGGTAAAGCCCATATCGACATAGAAAGGATTGGCCATCGTCCCCCCGATGGCATCGCCAAATTTGTACAACAACACAAATGTCAGGATTACAAAGGCACCGGGACGCACCAGAAATTCCGAAAATGGAGAGATCACGCCAACCTTCATAAAGGTTTTCATATCCCTGATTTCCGCTGTCTTTGGATGATCGGGTTCCTTGACCAGTAAAACCGCCAACATTCCCAGCGTCATGAACCCCGATAAGCACACAAATACCACGGCCCAGGAGACAAAATCAGACAGAAACAGAACGCCCGCCCCGGAAATCAAAAGACCAATTCGATACCCACCTTGCGTGGCAGCCGCTCCAGCCCCTTGCTCGTCCTCCTCTAAAAGTTCAATGCGCAGGGCATCCAGCACCACATCCTGACTGGCGGACAAAAATCCAATCGATGTGGTTAGAATCGCGACCGGTGCCAGCGCGACAACCGGATCTGTAAATCCAAGGGATGCAATAGCCGCCATCAGCAAAATCTGAATGAACAGAGCCCATCCCCGGCGTTGACCCAGTTTCGCCGTAAACAGCGGCAGCGATATTTTATCGATCACTGGCGCCCACAGAAACTTTAACGCATAGGGGGTTCCGACTACGGCGAATAGACCAATCGACGTCAGATCCAGCCCCTGTGTCCGCAACCAATAGCCAAGCGTACTTAAAGTCAGCAACAACGGCAGGCCACTGGCGATGCCCATCAGGGCGATCAGAATAATGCGCCTGTCTTTGTAAATCAGCAGGCCCGCCCTGAAGCGCTGTAACGCGGTGGTGTCGGTCACGATGGGTCTAAATCCTTTTCGCCAGCGGTTGCGCGTGATATCGCGAATGACACGGGGACACTAGCCCTATTCGGTCGATGAGGCAGCAATGAAGCAAGAACAGGCGGAAACCTTGGCGTTGCAGGCGTTAAGCTTTCTGGTGGAAGATGAAGATCGGCTGGACCGATTCCTGGCCCTGTCCGGATTAGACCAGAACGACCTGCGCGACCGCATCGCCGACCCGGCCTTTCTGGGTGGGGTTCTGGATCATATATTGGGGCACGAGCCTGATCTGTTGGACTTCGCCGCAGCGGCCGATATCGACCCAACAGTTGTTCTGCGCGCGCGGGCAACCCTGCCGGGCGTCAATCCGGACTGGTAATCTGGGCCGGAATGGTAATGCGACAGTAATGCCGCCCATCCGTCAGCCGCGCCTGGATGCCTTTGGCAATGGCGGTCATATCCTCACAATAGCCTTCCGGCATAAATTCCAGATGACCCGCAGCCCGCAACAGGCCTGCTGCCCATTCCGCCTGGATACTGCAATAATTGGTATAATCAACTTCGATCATTGGCGTTACGCCTGCAGAAAAATTCCTGAATTCTGCCCTGTCATCCGTTTGAACTATAGCACGTTCTGATAACCATATTGAGAATAGTTTAATGAATATTTTAAAGCGGCGCTCAGGGACTTGTCGCCTTGGGGAAAACCGGGCAAGTAGTCAAAATGACTTCGCCGCACACCCAGTCCCAAGAGACGACAAATTGGAATCGCCGCCTGTTCGCTCTGGCTGGACCCATTGTGCTGGCAAATTTATCGGTTCCCCTGCCGGGCATAGTCGATACCGCCGTGATGGGCCATCTGCCCGATCCCAGCGGGCTTGCGGCTGTCGGCCTGGGGGCGATGATATTCTCCACGCTGTATTTCAGCTTCAGCTTTCTGCGCATGAGCACAATTGGCCTGACCGCCCAGGCGGATGGCAGAGGCGACGCCGCAGAGGTCCGCATTGTTCTGTATCGTGGCGGCCTGATTGCAATCGCATTGGCGATTATCATGATGGTCTTTCAAGATCCCATAGGCCGATATGCCTTCCAACTGACCGATGCGACAGAAACCGTCCAAACATACGGCCTGTCCTATTTCGACATCCGGATCTGGGGCGCGCCAGCAGCCCTCTTGAATCTGGTGATACTGGGATGGATGTTTGGGTTTGGCAGTATGCGCCTGCCCGTCACCATCCAGATTGTTACCAATCTGGTCAATGTTGTGCTGGATTTTGTTTTCGTCTTTGGGTTCGATTGGGGCATTGAAGGCGTCGCCCTGGCCACCGTCATCGGTGAGCTGGTTGGTGCTGCCCTGGGCCTGTTTTTCATTGCGCGCCGATTGCGGCATTTGGGACAATCCCTGCTGCCCGATTGGGTCAGTGTCTTAGAGCCGGCCGGCCTGAGACGCCTCTTTGGTGTCAATCGCGACCTGTTGATTAGGACCTTCTGTCTGCTGATCGCATTTGCGCATTTCAAAATTGCCGGCGCGGAATTAGGCACGGTCACATTGGCGGCGAACCTGGTGCTGCTGATCTTTCTGGATCTCAGCTCCTATGGATTGGATGCCTTTGCCAATGCGGCGGAAATCCTGATCGGAAAGGCTGTGGGACAACGCAACCGGGCCGTATTTTTAACGGTTACCCGCCTTTCCTTAGTGTGGGGTGGCCTGGTTTCCCTGGTCGCGGTGCTGGTTTTTTTCCTGTTTGGCAATCACATCGTCGGCCTGATGACCGATCAACTGCCCGTCCGCGATGTATCCGCAAATTTCATGCTGTGGGCCGCGTTCCTGCCCATAACCGCCGTCTGGGCCTTTGTGCTGGATGGGATTTTCGTTGGCGCGACCCGATCAGCAGCCCTACGCAATGGGATGCTGATCTCAATTGCGCTCTACTTCGCCTCAGAATGGGTGCTGACCGGACAGTTTGGTAATGATGGATTATGGGCGGCGCTGCATATATTCCTGTTGGCACGCGGCCTGACACTGGCAGTTCAGGTCCCCGCATTGGTCCGCTCAATTGATACGCAGCCCCCCGCGCATGCTCAGGCCGTGCGATAACGCTGTATCGCGTTTCGCAGCGCTTTGGCCACCTCAACGCGTTCATAGGGTTGCAGGAAACGCCCGATTTCTGTGCCTTGACCATGACTTTTCAGGATCAACTGACTCTCATGACGGGGTGGATCATCCATTTGAACCGTCACCCAACTGGGCTCTAACCGGATATGCTGGATGGTGCCCGATGGGTCTGTTCGCACGATATGCAAACCATCATCCGTCATCAGCAAATGCTCACACCGCCGGGCATCCCGAAAATTAAGCCTGAAGGCGATGTAAACCAGCGCAATCTCCAAACCACAAAACCCCGCCACGGGCCAAGCCCCGGCAAGGAAGAAGGCAAACCCGATCAGGAAACCACAGCCCCCGATCGCGATCATCACAAGCAGAAATCCACGCTGATCCAGGCTGCGGTGAGGCCGCAGCGTCGCATCAAGATAGATGGTCTGTTCGTGAGTGTCGCGCATGCCCCATAGATTAGCGCGAATTACACAGTCGTAAAGCGCCCGCATGTGAGAGAAATGCTTTCTTGGTGACCATGGCTTCTTTAATGTGCCCGGTGAATCACAGGCTGACCAATCAAAACAATCGAATTGCCCATTCATGAAAAAAGCCGATATCCATGAGTTTTTCGCCCGCTTGCAAGCGGCAAATCCAGAGCCCAAGGGGGAGCTTAACTGGACCAATCCCTATACGCTGCTGGTGGCCGTCGCCCTGTCAGCGCAAGCAACGGATATCGGTGTGAACAAGGCAACCGAACGCCTGTTTCAAATCGTCTCAACCCCGCAAGATATGCTGGCCTTGGGGGAGGCACGCTTGAAAGACCACATCAAGACAATCGGACTTTATAATTCCAAGGCCAAGAATGTGATGCAGGCTGCCGAGATTCTGGTGCGGGACTTTGGCGGCACCGTGCCACAGGATCGCGCCGCCCTGGAAACCCTGCCCGGTGTTGGGCGCAAGACCGCCAATGTGGTGTTAAACATCGCCTTTGGCGCAGCGACCATCGCCGTTGATACGCATCTGTTCCGGGTTGGCAATCGTACCGGCATGGCAAAGGGAAAAACGCCGCTGGAAGTCGAATTAAAGCTGGAAAAACGGATCCCGAAAGAATTTCTGCGCCACGCGCATCATTGGCTTATCTTGCATGGTCGTTACATCTGTAAGGCGCGCAAACCGGATTGTGGGGCGTGTATTGTCAATGACTTGTGTGGCTTCAAAGGAAAAACCATTAGCGCCTAACCGTAAAGGAACCCGGAATGCCGAAAATTGACCCCGAGATATTAAGAGAGCGCGCAAATGGAACACTGGTATCCCTGTTGGGCATAGAAATCACCGATGCCGGCGATGGTGTCAGCAAGGGGCGGATGAAAATCACACCCAATCTGTTGGCACCCAATGGGTTTCTGCATGCAGCCTCGGTCGTTGCCCTGGCCGATACATGCTGTGGTTATGGCACCTTTGCCGATTTACCGGAAGGGGCGGAAGGCTTCACCACGGCGGAGTTGAAATCCAATCATATGGGAACCGCACGCAAGGGCAGCCTGATCTGTCGCGCCCATGCCAAACATCAGGGACGCACCACTCAGGTCTGGGATGCGGAAGTGTTTTCCGATGCCAGACCCGACCGGCCCATCGCCCTGTTTCGGTGCACACAGATCGTCCTTTGGGCGCGGAATGAGGGATAGGACCCTCGACAATATTGCGTTGCGGCATTAGGTAGGAACCAACCATTTTGACACTAAGGGAGTGAGATCATGATTTTTAAGACTGTAGGTATTATTGGTGCCGGGACCATGGGATCAGGCATTGCAACCTCTTTGGGTCAACAAGGTGTTGCTGTCGTTCTGGTCGATACCAACCAGGCCGCCGTTGATCGGGGTCTGGCCGCTGCCAAGAAATTCTATGATCGCGCCGCTGAAAAAGGCAAAATGAGCACGCAAGATGCCGATCAGGCCTATGGGAAATTGACAGGCGCGACAGAGCTTTCCGCCCTTACGGACTGTGATCTGATCATTGAGGCAATTTTTGAAGAATTCAGCGTTAAAGAGGACCTGTTCAAACGTCTGAACGCGCATTTAAAGCCAACCACTGTGGTTGCAACCAATACGTCAGCGCTGCGGGTCTCAGAATTGGCTGAAACCGTTGACGACCCGACCCGCTTTCTGGGCCTGCATTATTTCAATCCAGCCGCAATCAACCCGATTGTGGAAGTCGTGAAGGGCGAAAAGACCGACGAAGCCCTGTTCCAGAAATGCGTTACCTTTATTAAGGAAACCGCGAAGAAGCCCATTCCGTGCAAGGACGCCTATGGATTCGCCATCAATCGCTTCTTCGTCCCCTATGGCAATGAGGCTGTGCGGCTGTTGGATGAAGGTGTTGGCACGACCGCCCAGATCGACCGTGTAGCACAGGACTGCCTGGGCGTCGCGGCAGGCCCGTTCATGGTGATGAATCTGGTGAAGCCGAAAATCATGTTCCATGCCCAGCGCAATCTAGGCCCGCACGGTGCCTTCTATGCCCTGGCCAATGGCTTGGCGGATCGCGGAGACACGGATTATGAATTTGAAATCGGCGACGATGCAACGGGCTCTGCCGAAAGCGATGCGATCATCGCCGACCGCCTGCGCGCAGCCACCTTCCTGCCGGTCCTGCAATCCCTGGACGAAGATGTCGCCAGCCCGGCCGATATAGACATGGGCGCGGGCCTGGCCCTGCGCTTTGGCAAGGCGCCGTGCGAATTGATGGATACGCTGGGCAAGGACGAAGTTACCCGCATCGTTTCCATCGTGACCGAAAAATATGGCCACGACCTGCCCGAAAGCATCGCCAAAGTTGGCAAACTGCGCGGCTGATGCCGATTGGACCTTTAGTTATCTATTGCCCCATTTTTTACTCCTCCCCCCTTGAGGGGGGGAGCCCCATATGCGATTCCCCTCCCCCTTGAGGGGGGAGGGTTGGGGTGGGGGTGATAGGCCGCAAGGCCTTTCCCTGCAGTGGGCTGGATTGCGGAGGAGAGAGCACCCCCCTCCCAACCTCCCCCCCTCAAGGGCAGGGGAATCGCATATGGCAGATTTGCCATAGGCGGCGAACAGGATTCTAAGGA
>NZSA01000083.1 GCA_002696645.1 Rhodospirillales bacterium
AGCAGCACATGTTTACCCGCCATAACCGCGCAAGTGGCGTGGGTGCGATGCATCTGGTGCGGGGTTGCGATATAGATCGCATCCAGTGTCGGGTCTCCACACAAGGCCTCAACACTGTCATAGGCAGCCCCGCCAAAGCGCTGCACAAATGCAGTGCGTGACGATTCCCGAGGGGCCGCACAGGCGGCCAATTCCACCCTGGGATCATTTTCAAAGCTGGGCAGCATCAGCATAAAGGCGCGGCCCAGACCCGCCACGCCCAGCCGGATCGGTGGATCACAGGTCAAGGGTCAGGTCCCCTTCTTTGGCCCTGGATACGCAAATCATGATGCAGGATGATTTTTCCTCAGGCATCAAAACCATGTCGCGATGATCAACTGTCCCGGCGCTGTAGCGTGTCTTGCAGGTACCGCAGGTGCCACTTTCGCAGGAACTGACGGCAGACACGCCAGCCTCTCGCACTGTCTCAAGGATCGTGCGGTCTGCCGGCACGGTCAGGGTCTTGCCGGATTTGGACAGATGAACCTGAAAGGCCACATCATCGGCGCGCACAACTTCGACCGGTTTGAAATCTTCGAAGTGAACCGCAGATTCCGGCCAATGCCCGGTCATGCCGCGCACTTCTTCCATCAAGGGCTTCGGACCACAGCAATAGATATGCGTGTTCGATGGACGCTCAAAATGATCCCAGAAGTCATAGACCTGATCCAGGTCACCCATATCATGATGAATGATCACCTCCCCGGTAATCTCATCAGAATGCAGCACGTCCAGATAAGCCGCCTGATGTGCGGAACGTGTGCAATAGATCACCTGAAACGGTTTTCCCTCGGCACTCAACTGGCGCGCCATAGACAGGATTGGGGTGATGCCGATCCCGCCCGCAATCAGCAAATAGTTTGGTGCGTCCACCAGGGGAAAGTCGTTGCCTGGCTGATCTACCTTCAACGTGGAACCAATCTCGGTCTCTTCAACCATCGACCGGGACCCGCCCCGACTGTCTGGCTCATGTTTTACCGCGATGACATAACGGTGATGTTCTGTGGGGATATTGCTCAGCGAATAATGCCGCATCGCCTTGCTGGGTGTTTCCAACGACAGATGCCCGCCCGCCGTAAAAGGCGGCAGGCCTGACCCATCCGCAGCGGTCAGTTCAAATTCCCAAATGCCCTCGGCAATTTCCCGTTTGCCGCGGATCACCAAATCCATCATGCCAGAACGCCCATCCGTAACTATTTGTTTTTATGGCGTATCACCTCATTTTGGGTGATGCGTTTCCTCATCTCTTAGAAACACTCTAGACGGAAAGACTCGATTGCGCTAGTTTTTCTTAGATATCTAATAATAAAAAATTTGGAGGACACTAGATGCTAACATCAGAAGAAAATGATCTGCTGTGTCGGGTCGAAAATGACGCCCCGATGGGACAGTTGATGCGCCGCCATTGGGTTCCTGTTTGCATGTCTGAAGAAGTTGCAGAGCCAGATGGCGCGCCTGTGCGGCTGCGCATCCTGGGTCGGGAATATGTCGCCTTTCGGGACAGCGACGGTCGGTTGGGGGTTCTGGACGGGCATTGTCCGCATCGCGGTGCATTGCTGGCGCTGGGTCGCAATGAAGACTGTGGCCTGCGCTGCCTGTATCACGGCTGGAAAATCGATGTGGAAGGCACCGTCCAGGAGATGGCGTCGGAGCCGCCTGAAAGCGCCCTGAAGACAAAGGTAAAGCATGAGGCCTTCCCGGTGGAAGAGAGCGGAGGATTCGTCTGGGCTTATCTGGGGCCCCGCGACGCCATGCCTGCCTTTGAACCGCCCCCCTTCGCGGCCGATAAATCTGCACAGGTCAGCATTCTGAAAATCAAGATCCCCTGTAATTGGGCGCAAATTCAGGAAGGACAGATCGATTCCGCTCATTCCTCCTCTCTGCATTATTCTGATATGAAACCAGCGCGGGTCGGTGGCGCGGAAGCGGATGATAAAAGCTGGTATCGTCCCTCGACCGACAAATCTCCAAAACTCCAGATCGAACGGACGCCCTATGGCTTTCACTATGCGGCCATTCGTCGGCCCATCAAGAATGCCGCCACCCACAATTACATTCGGGTCACGGAATATCTGGCCCCCTTTGTTTCCCTTATTCCACCCAACAATATTTACAATGTCGCCAGCGTGAATGTGCCGGTCGATGATACGACGACGATGTTTTACTTCATCGCCTGGGGCAATCCGGAAACCTGCACCCCGACCGACGAATGGCGACGCTTCTGCCATGCGGTTCCAGGGGTGGATTTAAATCCTGACTGGTCCCCGATCCGCACATTGGATAACAATTTCCTGCAGGACCGCGACGCAATGCGCGGCGATGATAGCTTCACCGGCATTCCCGGTATTCCCAATCAGGACATCGCGATGTGGGTCGGCATGGGTCCCATTGTGGATCGCAGCAAGGACATTCTGGGGGCTTCCGACATGGCAATTGTGGAATTCCGTCGCCTGATGGTCGATGCCGCCAAAGTCATGGCCGAAACCGGCGAAGCCTTTGGCGTCGGTGCCACCCTGCAAGGCGTCCAATCCTATCAGGAGGTCATACCCAAAGAGGTCGATTGGCGCACCAAGGTCGCCCGGGAAAGCCAAGCCGCCGAATAAAGTCCGAGATTTCATATTTTACCCCTCCCTCCTTGAGGGGAGGGAGAAAACAGAGCCGCCCCCTCGTCAAAAAGGAAGGCGCCAAACGCCGTCTAAACAGCGTGGCTGCGGGTGGCTGGGACGGAGACGCCGTCGCGCAAGGCAGCGGCCTCGTCTTCATCCAGATTGCGCGCCATCACCAGAAGCGCAGCGCGCAAATCTGCAATTTGCTGTTCGCTCAACCCCCGCAAAGAGGTTTCATTCACATCCTCCGCCAGGGGTTGCAAAAGTTTGCGGGCATCCCTGCCTTCCTGGGTCAGGTATACCAGCAACCGCTTTCGATCTCCGGGGGGATGTTTACGTGTCAGATAGCCCAGCGCTTCCAATTTACGCAAGGCCGTATGGGTGGTGGGTTCCATCAGACCCGCGCGTTGACTGAGTTCCCGTTGGGACAATCCATCCTGTTCCCATAAGATGCGCAGGAAAACCCAGCCACCAAACTGCACCCCATGATCCGTTAGACGCAATTGCAGGGATCGCGTCACGCCACGCGCCACATATCGTACCAGATGCGCCATACGATCCTGGGCCAGATGCTCCGCCTCGCCCCCCGGGGTGACACCTGCTTTCAGCGCCGCTGCCGCGTCGATATCATCGGTCATAATGTTTCCAGTTTTCCTGTTTCTACCGCGCGAGTCGCAAAAAGGCCCATAAGCTCAGTATCATACACTTTTGCGGCGAAACAAGCTTAGATATCGAAGAATGGACGTAAAAGAAAAGGACCTGCAGCAGACATCCGATTGGATGGATGCTGCAGGTCCTTGCCGTCAAACTTTACGCAACGCGGGCTTCTTTGATCGACTCTTCCAGGATATTCAGGGCCTCACTGAAAACCGTATCCTGAATTGTGATCGGCGCCAGGAAGCGGATGACATTGCCATGAACACCACAAGTCAGAAGGATCAGGCCCTTTTCCAATGCCTTGGCGCGAACCCGATTGGCAAAATCGGCGCTGGGCAGGTTGGTCTTCACATCATTGAACTCAACCGCATTCATAAAGCCAGGCCCCCGGATATCGACAATTTCCGGCACGGAGTCCCGCAGGCTTTCCAGGCGCTGTTTCAAACGCTGGCCCAGCGAATTGGCGCGATCGCACAGCTTTTCCTCGTCAATCACGTCCAGAACCGCATTTGCCGCGGCGATGCCCAACGGATTGCCGCCATAAGTGCCACCCAGACCGCCCGGTGCGGGGCCATCCATGATCTTCGCCTTGCCGGTCACGGCTGCCAGCGGGAAACCACCCGCCAGGCTTTTCGCCATGGTCACCATATCCGGCTCGATCCCATAATGCTCCACCGCCAGCATTTTACCGGTCCGGGCAAAGCCGGTCTGTACCTCATCCACAATCAACAGAATGCCATGCTGGTCACACAAGGCGCGCAGGCTTTTCATGAAGCTGACCGGGGCCACGTAAAAGCCGCCTTCCCCTTGAACTGGCTCAATCACAATCGCTGCGACCCGGTTTGGATCAACATCCGCCTTAAACAACTTATCCAGGGCCGCCATTGAATCCGCTTCGGTCACACCATGCATTTCAACCGGAAATGGCGCATGGAATACATCTGCGGGCATCGATCCAAAGCCCAGCTTGTAAGGGGCGACCTTGCCCGTCAGAGCCATGCCCATAAAGGTCCGGCCATGGAACCCGCCGGTAAAGGCGATCACCGCATTCCGTCCGGTTGAGGCCCGCGCGATCTTGATGGAATTTTCCAGCGCTTCCGCCCCGGTCGTGACAAATATCGTCTTCATCGGTTCAGACGACGGCACCAGCGCATTCAATCGCTCAGCCAGGGTCACATAATTCTCGTAGGGGACGACCTGGTGGCAGGTATGGGTGAAACGATCCAATTGCGCCTTTACTGCCTCAATCACCTTGGGGTGACGATGGCCGGTATTCAGCACCGCAATGCCAGATGCAAAATCGATATAGCGATTGCCCTCCGCATCCCAAATTTCTGAGTTTTCCGCGCGCTCTGCATAGATCTGTGTCATCACACCGACCCCGCGCGAAATTGCATCTACACGCCGCGCTTCAATATCCTTGTTCTGCATTCTTTCATTCCTTTGGGTTTCGAGGGTTTAGAATGCCCCGCGTCGAAATTCACAGTCGACATTGCATAACAATTGCTCAATATATTTATCACCGAGGCGGTCCGTCCGCAATATCACCTTAGGGACAGGATGCAAGAAGGAGAGAGTGGGTGCGTGACGTGGATATCGGTGCAAGATTGAAGGCCTTTCGCGAGGCCCAAGACCTTTCGCAACGGCAACTGGCGCAAGTGGCGGGCGTTACCGGCTCTATGATATCCATGATCGAACAGAACCGCACCAGCCCCTCTGTCGCAACCCTGAAAAAGATCCTGTCCGGCCTGAAAATCTCTCTGGGCGCTTTTTTTGAAGAGACCCCGGCTGATGGCGTGAAATGGCATTTCACGCGCGCCGAGCTTGGCGAAATCAATCCAGAGATCAAACGCGGCGCCCCGCCAGAAGCCGCCAAGGCGATCAGCTTCTTACAAGTTGGCGGGGCTGGCACCAGCGCCTTGCAAATGCTGTATGAACATTATCCACCCGGTGCCGATACCGGCCCGGAATTATACAGCCACGAAGCAGAGGAGGCTGGCATCGTCATTGACGGCCAAATCGAAATCACAGTTGGCAGTGAAACCCGGCTGCTGAACACAGGCGACGCCTATCTGTTCAACAGCCGCCTGGCCCACCGTTTCCGCAATCCAGGCAACACCCCCTGCATCATCGTCAGCGCCTGCACCCCTCCGACATTTTGATCAAACGTTAAGTACGAGCTGCCGGCGGCGCTTTAAAATCGTGCATACACGCGCCATAAAGGACGCTGCGAGCGGATCTGATCCCGCAAAGAATTGCATGCTTCAACCGCCTGTTCGATCTAACGCATATATTCAAGCAGCGAGCGGCTCGAACACGAGCGACTGGTGCAGGAAAACACCGGCGGTCACGCCGTCGGCCGCTGCCCAGCTTGCGTTATGCGGGGCGCGTGCAATATCGCCCGCGGCATAGACACCGGCCACTGTTGTCTGCTTCTTCTCATCCGTGCGGATCATCGTGCCCAATGGCCCTTCATCCAAAGCGCAGCCGAGCTGTTCAGCGATATGGCTGTTAAGGCGCGAATTTGGGACGAGATACAACGCGTCGATCAGTGCCTCCCGCCCATCCGAAAGAAGCAGAGCGGACAGCCCCCCACTGTCACCCTTAAGCGCGTCAATGCGCGCCGCCTCGATCAAGACTTCACGCTTCGCCAGCTTTGCCTGTATCTCTTCGTCGGGCATTTCATTGCCATTGAGATAAAGGGTCGTCGGCCCCCAATCGGCGATGAGTTGAGCTTGATGTGCCGACATCGGCGCCGAATACAAAACACCCTGGCGCTTTCCAGCAAATTCGAAGCCGTGGCAATAGGGACAGTGAAGCACGCTCTTGCCCCAGCGCTCGGCAAGGCCAGGCACGTCTGGCAACACGTCGGAAACGCCAAAGGCAAGAACCAACTTGGAGGCCGTGAGCGTTTTGCAATTACTCACCGCGACTTCGAACCCGCCAGGCACCGGACGGGCGCCATCGGCTTCTCCGGCAATCATCTGAACGCTCGGATAGTGTTGCAGTTGTGTCCGCGCCGAGTTGATAATGACGCGGGGATCATGGCCGTCATGGCCGAAAAAGCCGTGCGATTCCGCCGCGAAGCGGTTGCGCGGATTGCCCGCATCGATAACGCAGACGGATCGTCGCGCTCGGGCGATATGAATGGCTGCGGAAAGCCCGGCAAAGCTTCCACCTATGACAATAGCATCAAGTTGCATGAATGGTCTCCAGATCAATAGTTATCCCGCTTGCCACTATGCGAGCGTGAAAATCAGCGCTGAGTTGCGCCAGCGTCACCGCGCCAAACCGCTCAAGTAGCAGCGCCTTGGCGTCGCGGAAAGCGTCGTTGAGCGCGGCATTCACCGACTGCTCGACAAGGCATCCCGGCGCTTCTGTCCGGTTACCCATGGCGAAGAGTTCAGGCTTTTCGAGCGCTTCGTAAACATCAACCAAGGTGATTGCGGCAAGTGGCCGGGCGACTGTCCAGCCGCCACCATGCCCCTTCTCGGACCGGACAAACCCGCGATCACGCAATCCCGCCAATATCCTTCGTATGACGACGGGGTTCGTGTTCATTGCCCGCGCCATGGCTTCAGATGTCACCGGACCATCTGCTTCGGCCATGTGCAGCAGGACGTGAAGAACACCTGACAGTTTGCTATTGCGTTTCATGTGACTTTATATGTTACGTGAAACGGAGAAGTCAAAGAGAAATTGTATTTTCGCAAGCCCGCTCCGCAACGCACCTGACTTGCAGTCGCTCCTAAGGATAAGAGATATGCAGAATAAGAATTCCGTCACGTCCGCGCTGGCGGGAGTCCAGGGCAACTCACATAGATCATGACAGCCGCCCCTAAGCCCCGGATCAAGTCAGGAGTAGCGGAGAAACAAACCTCCTCACCGATCTGCAGTGAAAACGGTCCAATTCATGGCGGTGGACAGGCGTTCCAGAGCGATGGTGCCCAGTTTGGAATTGCCGACTTCGTTCAGGCCAGGCGACCAGACGGCGATGGAGGCCTTGCCGGGAACGATGGCCAGAATGCCGCCACCGACACCGGATTTCCCGGGAATACCGACACGGAAGGCGAAATCGCCCGATGCATCGTAATGCCCGCATGTCAGCATCAGGGCATTGATGCGCCGCGCCCTGGCCTGGGACACGACATAGCCACCATCAGGATGACGCCCGTCCAGCATCAGAAACCGCCCTGCCAGGGCAAGCTGCTGGCAATTCATCTCTATGGCGCATTGATGGAAATAGGTGCCCAATACCCGGTCCACAGGATTTTCCAGATTGCCAAAGGCGCGGATGTAATTGGCCAATGCGATGTTGCGGAAGCCCGTTTCTGCTTCCGACTTAGCAATTTCCTCATTTATGGTAATGGTGTCGTCGCCGGACAGATACCGCATGAACCGGATGATCTCGCCAATCGCTTCCTTGGCATGATGGCCGGCCAGATTGACATCATTGATGACAATCGCCCCGGCATTGATGAAGGGATTGCGGGGAATGCCCTGTTCCCGTTCCAACTGAACGATGGAATTGAAGGCAGAGCCAGACGGTTCCCGCCCGACCCGCTTCCATAGGTGATCGCCAATCTTGCCCAGCGCCAGGGTCAGCGAGAAGACCTTGGAAATTGACTGGATAGAGAAACCGATATCGGCATCGCCGCCGGTCAGCATCTCCCCCTGTGCGGTCGCTACGGCGATGGCGAAACGGGACGGGTCCGCGCTGGCGAGCCCTGGAATATAGGTTGCAACCTTCCCCCGATCTGGGATGGCACGCATATCCGTGACGATCAGGTCGATTATGCCCTGTAGGTCATTCACGATTGGGGCCTTGAAGATCGCCGGTCGCGATGCGGTGCGCCAGCGTCATAATATCCCCCCCAAGCGGTCGATCATCTACCAAGGGGGCGGAGGTTTCGCGAATCCGCGCCAGGCTGGCGGTCAGCCAGGGGCCCATCTGATCCGCTGCGCCGCGCAACTCCACCGCCTGGGCCGCGACGATCAGTTCAATCGCCGTCAACATTCTTGCATGGTCAACCACCTGTGCCAACGCGCTGACCGCCGTGGGAGAATTGGTCAGACAATCTTCCACCCCATTGGCATTGATGCTGGGCCACAGGGCGACCGGCTGCGCCGCATGCTGCACTTCCGACAGCAGCGATTCCACAACCTTCATCACCGGCGCAAAACCATTGGATCCGCTTTGCGATTTTGCCAGGAATGTCGGTAGATTGCTGAATACCGGATTTAAGTGTTTTGACACCCGCGCGACCTGAGCCACCGTGACATGCACGAAAGCCCGGCTGATCGCTTCAATAACGTGAGTCAGTTCCGCGGTGAAATAGGCCCCGCCCGACACGATCCGATCTTCTGCCAGCAATGTCACCGGATTGTCACTGGACCCGTTGAGTTCAATTTCCACCGTGATCCGCGCGACATCCAGCGCAGCCGCCAGCGCCCCGTGGATCTGGGGAATGTTGCGCAGAGAGATCGGATCCTGCAAACGCCGGGCGGCTCCTTCCTGATACAACAGGCTGCCTTTTAACTTCGCATGCAGGTCCGCCGCGGCACGGCTTTGGCCCGGCAGGGGCTTTGCTCCCAAAACACCGTCGGAGATCGGGGCCAGATTGGCGCGAAACGCCTCCATCGACAGAGCCCCGGCTGTTTGCAGTGCATCGAAGACGGTTTCCGCCTGTGACACGGCAAGGGCCGCAGCGCCAGCGGCACAACTTGAGTGATTGGCCAGGGCCAGCCCATCGCGGGGGCCCAGAACCAGCGGCTCTATGCCATGGTCCCGCATCATTTGTACGGCAGGTCCAGTCTTGCCATCAGCGTTCTGCATTTCCCCCTGCCCGGTCAGACACAGGCCGATCGTGGCATTGCGGATCAGATCCGCCGCCCCGATGGAGCCCAAGGACCCCACCACCGGCGTCAGCCCCGCATTCAGGCAGGCCAGTAAGTGATGGGCAACAGCGGGACTGGCCCCGGAATACCCCTTCAGCAGTGTATTCAGCCGCACGATCATGCTGGCCCGGATGTTTTCCACCCGGTCGGGCGGCCCCACTGCATGGGCGCGACCCAGCAGGGTCTGTTGCGAAAAATCCGCCAGGGTCTTGGCATCCAGGACTTCTGTCACCCGCGCGCCCAGGCCCGTAGTGACGCCATAGACCGGAACCTTATCCTCAATCGCCCGGTCGATCAGGCCGCGCGCCCTTGCCATCTCTGAAAGGCCCGCCGGATCCAGATCCAGCAGGCGCCCCATGACCGCTGCTTGGGCCAGGTCTTCAATGGTAAGGGATCGGCCATCCAGAACCAGCGGGGTCATATCAGTCTTCCCGATAGAGCAGGTTCTGCGTCACACCCATTTTGCGGGCCTTTTCCAGAATGGCGGCCCCCAGCGCGATATCACCCGTCGACATGCCGCGATGCCAGAACAGGATCGTCTCCTCATCGGACTCACGGCCCGGCTTCAGGCCGGCGGCAATTTCACCGATTTCCGCATAAAAGCTTTCTTCTGTGATCTTCCCGGCATTGATTTGCGGGCGCAGCGCGCCCAGGCTTCCGGCCCGCATTTGACCCAGATCATCCATCACGAATTTATCGAACCCGTCGGTGAAATCCAGCGGCAGGCTGCTCATCGTGCCATAGGGAACGACCAGCGTGCCGGGCTTGACCCAGGACCGCTGAAACATCGGTGTAGGTTCGTTCAGCCGGGTGGCTTCGATCATGATATCAGCGTCTTTCAGACAGGTTTCCCAATCTTCCGTGACGATTACTTTCTTGCCCAGATCCCGGCTCAGCTTCTCGCCAAAGGCATCGCGGCTTTCCTTGCGGCGGGAATGGACGCGGATTTCTTCGAAATCAAACAGATGATCCAACAGACGAACATTCCAATAGGCCGTGCCACGGGCCCCAACATGACCCAGCACGCGCGGGTTCTTCGGTGCCAGCCATTTCGCGCCCAGCGCCGTCAAGGCGCCCGTGCGCATATCGGTGATCCCGGCAGCATCAATCACAGCCTTTGGCATGCCGGTGCGAGGGTCGAACAAATTCAGCAGCGCCAGTTCCGACGGCAGTCCCTGCTTATAGTTATCGACATAATCGCCGACGATCTTCACCCCGGCATAGCCCAGCGGCTCAACATAACCACGCAGCACGTTGAAATGGCCATTAAAGGCGGGGTCTGGCGTCAGATGCATGCGGGGTTCAATCACTGTTTTGCCCTGCCCGGCTGCGATCAATCCCTGTTCAATCGCCGCCAGTATTTCCTCATCCGTCAGCGCAATCGCATCAATGTCCGCCTTGCCCAGATACTCAATCTCATGCCGTGCCATACCAAATCCCTAAATTGCCATACGTTGATTTCGCAAGCGCTAGAAAGCAACGAAATCATCGTCATGTCAAAGTGATCAGCGATATTTTTTTGACGGTTTTGATGATCCGACCGGATCATCACAATCGGGAAGGAAAGCACGCGCAGAAACCGGACCGATAAGAAGTAAAGGGGCAGCAGGCTGGCTGGCGATTTGGCTGGCGTGCCGGCTGCGTGACGACCAAGCGGGTCAACCGGCCAAAGCCGAAATCCCAATGCGAGGTGTCACAACTTTTTGCCCTAGTGCGCCCGCTCTGACGCTTCTGTTGACGGAAGATATGGATAAACGCACAAGGAAAAGGTCATTGTCCCACTGCCTCGCGACCGAGTAATCGTTCTTGAACCTTGAGTGTGTTTCGGCCACTGGTCTCGACATCGATGGCTTGGAGGCGTTGCGGCGCAGATTTTATTCTTTGAACCTCGGATTCCAGTTGATTGATCCGTGCTTCCAGTGCGGCTATGCGTTCGGTGCCGTCTCGAAGGAATACGGTGACCGCACGAGCGCTCCGCGCGGCCGAAACGAAGCTCGACCAGCCAAGAACGGTGATGCGGCCTGTTCTGTTCAAACAGGCTTGGGCTGTTGCGCGCCACGCCTCGGCGCGCGCCGGGTTTGTGGCGGCGACTCCCCAGCCNACGACGGTTAGCCCGCCCAGCCAGATGGTGAATCCGGCACCGTTCCCCGACATCAGGAGCCATATGCCCGGCACCGACAGGATGAAGAGGGACGACCACACCCGTCTGCGCTTCTCGTATGGGGGACGACCAAACACGCGCCGACGTTTCGGGTCCGTATGGGCGAGATAGACGAGGACGGCTGTGCTTATACAAAGCCCGGCGATGACGGTGAGGGTATCCATGTATCCTCCGTCATTCCGCCGGTGTCGGTTCGGGTGTCGGAAGCGCGTGCATCCGCCGTGCCCACCACACAAGGCCCGCCCCCAAGAGGAGCAGCGTCAGGTCGACCGACAGCACGGTGCCTTGACCCTGAGCGATGGCGGTCGCCCAGTCGAGGCCGCCGGTCGCCATTCGGACGACAGGCAGCAGGATCAGGCCGATACCCAAAAGAAGACGATAGAACCGGCGCAAGCTGTCTTCGTCCCTCGCCACGAACCCCGGCACCACGCCCGGTGTGAGCCCGATCAGGAAGCCGGCCGGGGTCCACCAAAATTCATCCGCCGCTGCCCCGAGCGCCAGGAAGTAGGCATAGGCGCACATGAGCATGGCTACCGGGAGACCGTAGCCGACGACGGTCACCGCACGCCCGAAGCGCTGCCACAGGGGCTCGTCTTCGCGCCGGCGCACCCACAGCCGGAGGCCCGAGATCACCACGAACGCCATGGCGGAACCCAACCCAACCCAAACGGCTTTCGACAGCACGCCGGCGAAATCACCGGTATGCAGGGGCCACATCAGTCCATTGATCAATGACCCGCTAGACGGTAGCCGGCCAACGTCTGGTTTGAAATATTGGAACGCGCCCGTGGTGCCGTCATAGACGGTCTGCTTGTAGACTAGTTCACCAGACGGAGCTGGGTGATATATCCGCACCACAGCATCTCGGCGTCCGTAGTTCTTGATCGAGATGAAATTAACAGGCGCACCCGCACGCATGGTCGAGTCGGCTATCATTTCATCCAGACTTGCGAGCCGCGCAGAGCTTGGATCCGACATAACCAGTGGCGCGTATAGCGTTTCGCTCGCCTTGTCCTGGTCGCCGCCGAAAGCGGTCTCGAGCAGTAGCGGATAGACTACCGTCCCCGAAAAACTGAAGTACGCTCCTGTGAATCCAAGAAGAAAAGCGAAGATAAGGCCCCAAGTACCTGCTAGTACGTGGCGGTCGCGGAATGACACAAGCCGTTGTCCACTACGTTCGGGAACGAACAGATCGCGGATCATGTGCCGATGCAAGATCAAACCGCTGATCCCAGTTGAGATCATCAGAAGCCCCAGCACGCCTGTCAAAATCAATCCCCAAGGCGAGGGCACATACAATTGGACATGTAGATCGACTAAGAAGTGTTCAAGCGCGCTGTCGACGTACCAATGGGTGTCGTGGTAGACGAAGCCGTCGCGCCTCTGGAGCAGTTCACCCGTGTCTGCATTGAGGATGAACATGCTCCCATAAGCCTCATTCCAACCAGTGGCGGAGTTCAGCACGTTGGCGTGCGGGAACACGGTTAATTCGCCGCGAATGCCGTCGTTGATACTGATCTCCCTCTGATAGCCCTTGCTCATCTTGTCGATGAAAGGCCGTACCTTGGCGTCCAGGCCCGGACCAAATGGATGTGAATGGCTCGTGCCACCGATGGACCACACCTCTAGTTCATGTGCGAACACAACTACGATGCCGGTCAATACGACGGCATAGAGCAGCAGTCCAAGGACAGTTCCGGACCAACCGTGCACAGCCATCAGACGTTTCAACTGCGTTTGCGTGAAAGCAGTCATGAGTAGCCTCTTTCTCGACCCCATTCCCTGGAATGGAAGAGGAATTGGATCGAGCATTGCGTCGATCCTCTCCTCCCTTGATCCAAGTGAGAAGGTCGGTAAGAGGGGTGGCTGAGCGAGGATATCATCACACCCATCCCGCAATGGCGAATACGCTTAGCAAACCACATACAGCGATGATGCCGGCCGTTATCGTGGCGCAACGGAGTAGGTTTTCGTCCACGCATGCATACGTGAACAGCAGCCCCCAGACCAATGGCGCCAAGATCGTCGGCCAAGCGACATGGTTCACTCCGGCCACGCCTTGCGGAAACCAAACAGGCATCGACATCGTGATCAGCAACGCTGCGACCACCTCTCCCGGACCGGCTAGCAACCAGCGGATAATGGTCGGATGGGCTGCGACGGCCCTGCGAAGGTAATCTAGGGATCGGAAAGGTTTGGCTATCACGCCGGCCCGCCATACCACTTCTTGGCTCGCCATATCTTATTACCAGCGGTATGTGATGTTTGCTGTGACTGTCCGGCGGCTCCCGAAGAAGCAGTTTCTATCACTGCTTCTGCACGTTGATATGTACTCTTTATCGAGTAGATTGGCCGCATTGAGGGACAGTCGGAAACCTTCGAACGTTCCATTCGGCACGTCATAATGTAGAGCGGCGTCAAAAATTCCGTAGCCCGGAACCGTCAGCGTATTTGAGCTGTCGAGCGTTGAGCTTGCATATCTATAGCCTGCACCAAGACCGAAGCCATCCAGCGCACCGCTTTGCGCTGAATAATCTGCCCAGATAGAAAACAGGTGCTTTGGAACTCCATAAGGGCGAAATCCTAGTGTTCCATCATTACTCTTTGTAATCTCAGCGTCGGTGAAGCTATATGCGCCTGTCAGGTTCAATTCTTCTGTAACGTTATGTTTAATTTCCAGCTCTACACCTCGAGATCTTATTTCACCAGTCTGTGTACGAAAGCCGGGGTTGTTGGGGTCCGCTGTCGGCAAATTTTTCTGAGTTAACTCAAACAGAGAAACTGTGGCGAGAGTGTTCGAGTTTTCTGGTTGAAATTTAACACCAATCTCATACTGCGTACCTGTGGTCGGCGCGAACGGATTTCCGCCTGCGTCAGTTCCGCCAATCGGATCGAATGACTCCGCATAGCTGATGTAGGGTGCGACTCCGTTGCCGAAGAGATAGGTTAGTCCCGCATGCCCGGTAAACGCAGAATCCCTCTGTCGCGTGGTTGAGCCGGAGAAGTTGTTAGTAGTGTCAATCCCCGCCCAGTCATGTCGTCCACCAAACGTTAGTATAAATTTTTCATAGAACTTTACTTGATCCTGAACGTAGACGCCGACTTGGTATGAATCCTGATCTTGGTCCAGATACGGTGATGGTACCGTAATCGACTGTCCATAGACTGGGGAGAACGCATCGAGGCCAGGCGCGGCGCCATCAGCAAAGACTTGCGCTAATGCTGTTTTCTTGTAGTCCGCTCCTACGAGCATCGTATGAGAGGTGGGGCCGAAGTCAGCTCGAACTTGCGTATTTGTATCGGTGGTCAATGACCAACTATTTTCATCTGCCACGAACACGCGCCGCTGCAGCGTTCTATTGTCTGCTAGGAATCTCAAAGAATAAACATCTTTATAGTTCAAATCGGAATGGGTGTATCTCAGGTCATGGTTAATTTCCCAACCACTATTAATATGATGATTAAGATCGTATCCAAGGGAGTATTCCGAGATTACGAACTTGTCGAAATCCGGTTCCCCGGTGTTTAGGTTTGACGAAATGGTTCCATTTGGATTTGAAAATAGAGTGCCAGAAGCTGGCAAAAATTGTGCATCTACCGTGTCGTCTTTCTGATAGCTGCTCAGAATAGTGAACGTTGTGTCTTCCGACGGATTCCAGGTGAAAGCCGGAGCCAGGTAGAGTCGCTTGTCGTCTGTAAAATCGATTTGCGTATGGCCATCTCGAACCAGACCTGTGAAACGAACTAGGAGGTTTTTTGCATCATCGATCGGCCCACCAATGTCGAACTTTCCGCCATGCTGACTGAATGTTCCTGCCTCTCCACCAACTTCCGAATGAAACTCGTCCATTGGGCGTTTGGTGACAAGATTGACGATGCCTCCAGGGTTGCCTGAGCCGTATAGTGTCGATGCTGGTCCTTTGAGTACCTCCACGCGTTCGAAACCATAAACTTCATGGTTTGCAAAAGCGTAGGACCCGGTTTCGCCCCGCATTCCGTTGACGTAAGTATCCCCGGAGAACCCCCTTATCACGAAATCGGAACGGCTCAGATCCACGCCACGTTGTTCTGTCGCTACGCCTGATGTGTAGCGCAGTGATTGATCAACCGATTGGATGTTCAAGTCAGATATTTGGTCTGCAGTTATTACGGAGATGGACCGCGGCACTTCGATCAATGGCGTATCTGTCTTTGTTCCGGTCGCGCTGCGGTGAGCGACATACCCTTCGACTGGGCCATAGGCCGATTCCGCCTGACCCTCTACGGTGACGGGGTCCAGTACAATTGTCCCGTCCTTGCCTTGTGCAAGTTTTTCGATGGCGACAGTCGATCCCGACATGGTGTAAGTGAGACCGCTGCCGGCGAGGAGTTGGCGGAGGGCTTGCTCGCTTGTCATTATGCCCTGCACGGCGGGGGCGGAGACGTCTCGTGCCACTGTGCCGTCGACCGTGACTTGGACGCCGGATTGTTGGCCAAAGGCGACCAGGGCGTCGGTCAGGGGTTGGGCCGGAATGTCAAAGTTTTGCTCGCCTTGGAGCTGGGCAACTTTGGGCGTCGCTGCCATGGCTTGTTGTGCCAGTGCCGGGGAAACGACAAGGGTCGTCGCCAGAGCCGTTGTCACCATCAGCGCGGCGGCCAGAACCTTTCCCCGATTGCCAACGCATGCCGTTTTATTCACCCCCACCATCGCACCAAATCTCCGCCTTTAAGTGTCATCTCGATAGCAACCGCACACAGTCAAATATTGAGAATGCGTCGCAATATCGTCTCTATAGAGGGAACGTCGGCAGAAAGGGGTTTTCTCAAAAAAGTTTGAATTTTCTGAAAAAATATAAAAATCCGTCGCCTTTAGGACCTGGAAACCACGACAAGCCAAGGCGTGATGCGCCGGACCACGGCGTTCTGGGCCCGTGCAATCCCGCGCAGCGCCTCCACCGGATCGGCGAGGTTATAAACACCAGTGACTGATTGCGCGGCCAGGGCATCATCGGTGACGATGATCTTGCCGGTGTAATAACGGCGTAATTGATCAACGACGATGCCCAATGGCTCGTCGCGGGCGATAAGCTGGTTTTGGCGCCATGCTGCAACCTGCTGCACCGGGCTATCGCCGCGCTTACTGTGACCGGACCAACTGATGCGGACGGCCTGTCCCGCGGTTAGAGTTTCAGTCACGGGGGGATTGACCGCCGCCGTGTCCACGCGCACGACGCCATGTGAAACTGCAATATCTGTTTCATCCGCGCCCCGCCGCACATCAAAGGCGGTCCCAAGCACGGTGACAGTGACGGCCTCAACCCCCACCTGGAACGGGCGGTCCGGGTTGGGTGACACATCAAAATAGGCCTCTCCCGCCAGAAGCCGGATTTGCCGGTCACCGGGCGTATAGACAACGGAAATCGCGCTTTCCGGGGCCAGGGTTACCATGCTGTCATCCGCAAGGCGCACGGTTCTGGTTTCCGCCGTGCCGGTCGCATAGTCCGAGCGCAAATTCCGCAACAGATCAGGTCCAACGACTGCCAGCATAAGACAGGCCGCGGCCGCAACGGCGCCAAATGCCACGACCTGGCGACGGCCGATATGCCTAGCTCCAAGATATGAGGCGAAACGCGAGGCTTCCGGGCGTGCATTCTGTGAGACGGGGGTCGATACAGACGGGCCTCCCCTTTCACCGCGCATATCTGCCAGCATTGGCTGCCATTTATCCGCAAAGACCGGCACCGCCCTGTCCATAGCCTTAGAGGCGCGTTGCATATCCTGCCATGCGGAAACATGAACCGGGGACTTACTCAGCCAGGCCTCAAATGCGGTGTGCAGAGCGGCATCATCCGGGTCGTCCTTCAGCAGGATCATCCATTCGGTGGCTTCCCGCGACGCCTGTTTTTCACCGGAAAATTTGTTCTCAGCCATGCCATACCCTTAACCCTGATCGAAACAGGACAGATCGTCCATGATCGTCGAGAGGCGTTCTATACATACAACGCATTCGGCCCCGCATTTTCTCCAAAAATACCTGACATGGAGATGGTTATGACCATCCAAGCCGCTCCTTGCAATGCTGTAGGGCATCGGCGACCAGCCTGTGCGCAAAGGGAAGAGAGATGTTCAGGGCGACCGCAATCTCGCGCAGTTTTGCATCGCCGAACCGGTGCATTTCAAAGGCGATGCGGGTGCGCTCCGGCAATTCCGCCAGGGCGGCCATGACCACTGCATATTCGTCCCGATACAGGGCGACCGTTTCCGGCGTGGGGACGCCATCCTGACACACCTCGACCGTCGCTTCGTAATCATCGTTTGAGATATACTGGTTTTCGCGCTTCATGCGCCGCCTGCCATCCAGCGCCAGATTACGGACAATCCGGTAAAGATAACCGGTTGCGTCTTCCAGAAGGCGGCCCTTGGAGGCATCGTCAAAACGAAGCCAGGCTTCCTGCACCACATCCTCTGCCTGCGCGCGGGTGCCGACAATGCTGCTGGCATAGTTCACAAGCGCGCGACGATGCGTCACAAAAAGAGTCAGATGGGTCATGTCCTGGCTCAATGCCGTTGGCTCCTTCTGGACCAAGAGGGACACGATGGTCGGGTTTCAGGTCATTGCCGCGACGCAAGAGGCCTGGTCCAGATGCGAATGATTCTTAATATTGTCTAACCCGTTAGCATCATTGCCGCAACACATCTTTGGGTCGTGACTCCTGAGTAATATCTGTCATTTACCCTGCTATAGGTGAAAAGTCATTTCCAGGCTGACATAAGAATGCGTTCGGTAACTCTGCGGGACGGCGCGCGTTTATTGTAATGGTGACATTCTAGCGATTGCCGCTATGAAAACTCCGCCCTAGCCTGCTTACCGACGAGAACCATTGGTAAGGGAGATGGCCATGCAAATCGCGGTGCTGACATTTGATGGCTTCAATGAATTGGATTCATTCATCGCGGCTGGCATATTGAACCGGATGCGACCACAGGGGTGGAAAGCTTTTATCACCTGCCCTTCAGAAACCGTCACCTCGATGAATGGCGTCACTATTCAAGCGGAAAAGCCGCTGGAATTTGCTGCACAGGCCGATGCGGTCCTGATCGGCAGCGGCATGAAAACCCGCGACATCGCAAAAGACGCCGCCCTGTTGGCGCAAATCCAGCTGGACCCGACCCGTCAGTTGATTGGCGCACAATGCTCGGGAACGCTGCTGTTATCGAAATTAGGATTGTTGGGGGGCCGGCCCGCTTGCACCGACCTGACCACCAAGCCTTGGGTGATCGAGGCCGGCGTAGAGGTTCTGGATCAACCTTTCTATGCCGATGGTAACATCGCGACAGCGGGGGGATGCCTGGCATCCCAGTATCTGGCGACCTGGATTCTGATGCGGGCCGCTGGAAAGGATGCGGCGGCATCAGCGATCCACTATGTCGCGCCTGTTGGACAGAAAGAAGACTATGTGGCGCGCGCCATTACAGCGGTCCAGCCTTTCCTGCCAGTTCAACAGGCTGCCGCTACTCATTGAAGACTTTCTGGGCGGTGCGGAAACATTCCAAGGCCTGGGGCACGCCGCAATAAATGCCAACGACATGGATGATGGCCCGGATTTCGTCCTTTGAGACCCCATTGGTGATCGCGCCCCGGCAATGGATTTCCCATTCGTGCATTTTGCCAAGCGCCCCGATCATCGCCAGATTCATCATAGAACGGGTCTTGGCGTCGATCACCTCATCACCCCAGCCAAAGCCCCAGCACCAGGCGGTCATCGCCTCCTGAAACGGGCGGGTAAAATCATCTGCGGCGGCCAGGTTCTTATCAACATAATCCGCCCCCAGCGTCGCGCGACGTTTTTCCAGTCCCTTTTTGAACAGGTCTTCATCCATGGTCTTTCCTCCTTACCGTACTTCCGCCAACAGATCGTCAGCGCCCTGGACCAACAGTTTTAAATCCATCCCGCAGGCAACAAACAGGAAGCCCCAGTCGATATAGCGCTTCGCATCTACCGCAGTCGTCGCCAGAATACCAGGGGCCTTGCCAGCGGCGCGGATTTTTTGTGCGGCTTGTTTTATGACCTCCTGCACCTCTGGATGACCGGGATTGCCCAGATATCCCATAGAAGCGGACAGATCCGCAGGCCCGATAAACACACCATCCACACCCTCGACCGAAGCGATCTCTGATATCTGCCCCATTGCCTCCATGGTTTCGACCTGAACCAGGATACAGATTTGATCATTGGCATTCTGGGCATAGTTCTGAATGCGACCATACGCACTGGCGCGATGCATCCCGCCGACACCGCGAATACCGTGGGGGGGATAGCGACAGGCACGCACCGCGCTCTGCGCCTCTTCAGGTGTTTGGACAAAGGGCAGCAGCACAGATTGCGCACCGATATCCAAAACCCGCTTGATCATCACAGGGTCATTCCAAGCGGGCCGCACCACAGACGTTGCCGTACCCGCTGCAGCGGCCTGCAGCAAGGGTTGCTGATCGGCAATTTCAGACGGGGCGTGTTCACCATCAAATAATATCCAGTCAAAACCGGACCGGGATAGTATTTCAGCGACAATCGGGCTGCACAGGCTGCTCCACAAGCCACGCTGCAATTGTCCTGCCGCAAGGGCTGCCTTAAACTTATTTTTCTGAATGTCCATTGTCTTTCCTCCCCGATCTCAGCCCCAGCATCCCTGTCAGGCCGTTACAAAAGTTGTGCCGCTAACGCCATTGATCCAGGCTTGGACCCTGCGTAGAGTTATTCGCAGCGGCGATAAACGTCGCATCGGGACACAATGATGCCTGTAATAGAAGATCGCACGCTAATTTGTTCACATAGCGTGAACATATTGGCCAAAACAAGCAGCCAAATCGGGAGAGAGAGTCATGCCTGACCTAGGAACACGCACATCGATTTATCAACCGGAACAACCCGGTCGTATTTTTCCGGAAGAACCTAAATTCAACTCCCCCGAAGAATTGCGTATGGATCGCAAGAAACGGCTTGTCGCTGCCTGTCATGCCTTTGCCGAACACGGGCTGGATTATGGGTTTGCCGGTCATCTGACCGTGCGCGACCCGGAACACCCGGAGCTTTATTGGACAAATCCAATGGCGGTCCATTTTGCCCAGGTGTCCATGTCCAACCTGATCCTGGTCGATCATGACGGAATGGTTATCGAAGGTGATTATGCGGTCAACCGGGCAGGCTTTGTCCTGCATGCTGCGATCCATGCCGCCCATCCCGATATTCTGGCAATGTGCCATGCCCATTCAATCTATGGCACTGCCTTCGCGGCCCTGGGTCGCCCGCTGGAGCCGATCACACAGGATGCCTGTGCCTTTTTTGAAGACCACGCGGTGGTTCTGGAAGAGGCCGGACAGGTGGCCGTCGAGGCCGATGCCGGGGCCAATTTTGCCAAGGCCTTTACCGGTGTGAAGGCCGCGATCCACCAGAACCATGGCCTGCTGACCGCCAGCCGCCACAGCATCGATTCCGCCGCCTTCTGGTTCATCGCACTGGAACGCTGCTGCCAACAGCAATTGCTGATCGAAGCGACCGGCCATAAGCCAATTCATATCCCGGAAGACCGCGCCCGCTATAGCCGCGAACATGTCGGCAGTGAATATATCGGCTGGCTGCACTTCCAACCCCTTTACGAAAACATCCTGGCCACGAAACCGGAAATGTTCAACTGACCCGGCAGGCCATTCCTTAAGGAGACATAAATGCGTGGCGGCGTTATTGGTGTGGCCCAGATGGGCCCGATTGCTAAAAGTGAATCCCGCCCGCAGGTGGTCAAGCGACTGATCGACATGCTGAAAGAGGCGAAGGGGCGCAATTGCCGCTTCGTCGTCTTTCCGGAACTGGCGCTGACAACCTTTTTCCCCCGCTGGGTCTATCAATTGGGCGACCCGGAACTGGAAGCCTTTTTTGAAACGGAAATGCCCGGCCCGGAAACAAAACCCCTGTTTGAAACGGCCGCGGAATTGGGGATCGGATTCTATCTGGGCTATGCAGAGAAGACCAAGGGAAAGCACTATAACACGGCCATCCTGACCGATGGGACCGGCAAGATCATTGGCAAGTATCGCAAAGTCCATCTGCCGGGCCATGTCGAACCAGACCCCAGTCGCAAAGGGGAGCATCTGGAAAAGCGCTATTTTGATATCGGCAATCTGGGCTTCCCGGTCTATGAGGCCCTGGAGGGGCGCGTTGGCATGGCGATCTGTAATGACCGTCGCTGGCCGGAAACCTATCGCGTCATGGGCCTGCAAGGGGCCGAGTTAATTACTCTTGGCTATAACACCCCGGTTGGTTTGGGGGAGCCGTTTCAAGCCGCCGCCCTGGCGAATTTCCACAATTCCCTGACCATGCAGGCCGGGGCCTATCACAATGCCTGTTGGGTCGCTGCTGCCGCCAAATGTGGCAATGAAGAAGGCTTTGAGATGATCGGCCAGAGCATGATCATCGCCCCAACAGGCGAGGTCGTCGCCCAATGTTCCAGCCTGGAGGATGAGGTGATCAGCGCCCGCTGTGACTTTGACCAGGCGCAATATTTCAAGCGAGAGATTTTCAATTTCGCCCGCCATCGTCGCCCGGAAGCCTATGGATTGATTACAGAACGCATCGGGGCTGGCGATCCTTTGCCGCCGGTTGAAAGTTTCTAAGGGGATATCATGCCACGCACAGTTTATATCAACGGTCGCTATTGCGCACCGGAAGACGCCACAGTGTCGATCTTTGATCGGGGCCTGTTGTTTGCCGATGCGATTTATGAAGTCGCTGGGGTCATCAATGGCAAGCTGCTGGATTTCGCGTCCCATATGCAACGTCTGGATCGGTCCCTGGATGAAATGCGGATGCCTGCCCCCCTGACCCATGACGAAATCCTGAGTGTCATGCGCGAATTGGTGAAACGCGACCAGGTGGAGGAAGGCCTCGTCTATATGCAGATCAGCCGTGGCTCCACCGGAGATCGGGATTTCCTGCCGCCGGAGAATATGAAACCCACGGTTTTCATGTTTGCGCAGCACAAGAGCGACGTCACCCGCCAGGAATTCCAGAACGGTATCAAAATGATCAGCGCGCCTGATATCCGCTGGGGCCGCCGCGACATCAAAACCGTGGGCCTGATGGGCAGCGTGTTTGCGAAGTGGACGGCCAAAGAACAGGGCGGCGCGGAGGTCCTGATGCATCAGGATGGCTATGTCACCGAAGGCGGCGCGACCAGCTTCTATATTATCAAGGACAACACCATCATCACCCGCCCCCTATCGAATGACATTCTGCATGGCTGTACCCGCAAGGCACTGCTGAAAATCCTGGAAGACGGGGATATCGGACTGGATGAGCGACTGTACACACTCGACGAGGCCCATAGCGCCGATGAGGCCTTTATCACCGGTGCATCCACCTTCGTCTGTCCGGTGGTGCAGATTGATGAGGCTGTTCTGGGCACCGGCAAACCCGGCCCGGTCACGCGCCGCCTGCAAGACATCTATATGGATTTCATCCACAAGGACGCGATCTAAGAACACCGTGCCTTTCACTAGTGTGGTGCGCGGTTATTTGGGATCGACCAGGACGCTGTTTGCGGTGCTCCGGTTAGGAGCGTTTCGCGAAGCGATGCGGGGCATCGCA
>NZSA01000084.1 GCA_002696645.1 Rhodospirillales bacterium
TTACTTAATGATCGACGCGACGACGCCTGCACCGACGGTGCGTCCGCCTTCGCGGATAGCAAAGCGCAGACCTTCGTCCATGGCGATCGGGGCGATCAGTTCGACCTGCATCGATACGTTATCACCCGGCATCACCATTTCCGTGCCTTCCGGAAGTTCGACCATACCGGTCACATCCGTCGTGCGGAAATAGAACTGAGGACGATAGTTCGTGAAGAACGGCGTGTGACGGCCCCCTTCATCCTTCGTCAGAATATAGGCTTCGCCCTTGAAGACCGTGTGCGGCGTGATCGAGCCCGGCTTCGCCAGAACCTGTCCGCGTTCCACATCATCCCGGCCAACACCGCGCAACAGCGCGCCAATGTTGTCGCCCGCTTCGCCGCTGTCCAGCAGCTTGCGGAACATTTCAACACCCGTCACAACCGTCTTCTGCGTCGCCTTGATGCCGACGATTTCAATTTCTTCGCCAACCTTCACAATGCCCGTCTCAACGCGGCCCGTCACAACAGTCCCACGACCAGAGATCGAGAACACGTCTTCGATCGGCATCAGGAACGGACGATCCTTCGGGCGTTCCGGCTGAGGGATATAGCTGTCAACAGCCGCCATCAGTTCCAGGATCTTCGCCTTGCCGATCGCTTCGTCACGGCCTTCCAATGCTGCCAGGGCAGAACCGGCAATAATCGGAATATCGTCGCCAGGGAAATCATAAGACGACAGCAGGTCGCGCACTTCCATCTCAACCAGTTCCAACAACTCTTCGTCGTCAACCTGGTCAACCTTGTTCAGGAACACAACAATCGCAGGAACGCCAACCTGACGCGCCAGCAGAATGTGTTCGCGGGTCTGTGGCATCGGGCCGTCCGCGGCGTTCACAACCAGGATCGCGCCATCCATCTGTGCCGCGCCCGTGATCATGTTCTTCACGTAATCCGCGTGGCCAGGGCAATCAACATGCGCATAGTGACGCGCATCCGTCATATACTCAACGTGCGCCGTGTTGATCGTGATACCGCGCGCCTTCTCTTCTGGCGCCTTATCAATGTTCGCGTAATCCATGAACGACGCGCCGCCGGTTTCCGCCAACACTTTCGTGATCGCTGCCGTCAACGTCGTCTTACCATGGTCAACGTGACCAATCGTGCCGATGTTGCAATGCGGCTTCGTACGCTGGAACTTTTCCTTACCCATGTCTCTTCTCCATACCCGGTCGGCGCTGTGCCGACTGATTCAAATTCAATCAGGCGTTAATCCACGAGGATCAGGCCAATTTTGCTTTCACCTCGTCGGCAACCGCTTGCGGCACCGGCTCATAGTGGTCGAACTGCATCGTGTACTGGGCGCGACCCTGGCTCAAAGAGCGCAGCGTGTTCACATACCCGAACATGTTTGCCAGCGGTACGCTTGCATTCACAACCCGGGCGATGCCGCGCTGATCCATGCTGCTGACCTGACCCCGACGGCTGTTCAAGTCGCCAATGATGTCGCCCATGTAATCGTCTGGTGTCACCACCTCGACCTTCATGATCGGCTCCAGCAAACGTGCGCCAGCTTTTTCCATTGCCTCGCGGAACGCAGCCCGCGCGGCGATTTCAAACGCCAGAACCGAGGAGTCAACATCGTGATACGCGCCGTCTACCAAGGTAACCCCGAAATCGATAACCGGGAAACCGGCCATGATCCCGCTGCCCATCTGGGAAACAATACCCTTCTGAACGCCAGGAATGTATTCCTTGGGAACCGACCCGCCGACAATCTTGCTTTCGAAGGTGAAGCCTTCGCCTGGCTCATGCGGTTCAAATTCAAGCGTGATCTTAGCGAACTGACCTGACCCACCGGTTTGCTTCTTGTGGGTGTAGTCCACGGTAACCTTCTTCGTGATGGTTTCACGATAGGCAACCTGCGGCGCACCGATATTTGCGTCCACCTTGAATTCCCGCTTCATGCGGTCAACCAAAATATCCAGGTGCAATTCGCCCATGCCGGCAATGATGGTCTGGCCTGATTCTTCGTCGGTCTTCACGCGGAAGGACGGATCTTCAGAGGCCAAACGCTGCAGCGCCTGGGACATTTTTTCCTGGTCAGACTTGGTCTTCGGCTCGACCGCGATTTCGATAACCGGATCCGGGAATTCCATCCGTTCCAGAATGATCGGGTTTGCCGGATCGCACAGCGTATCGCCGGTCGTGGTGTTCTTCAGACCTGCAATAGCGACGATATCGCCCGCCATGGCTTCCTTGATGTCTTCCCGGCTGTTTGCATGCATCAACAGCATACGGCCGACGCGCTCTTTATTCTCTTTAACCGAGTTCTGAACATAGGAACCGGCTTCCAGAGACCCAGAATAAACGCGGCAGAAAGTCAGGGATCCAACGAATGGGTCAGACATGATCTTGAAGGCCAGCGCAGAGAAAGGCGCTTCATCAGACGTCTTGCGTTCCAGCTTGGTTTCCAGATCCTTCACCGACACACCCTGGACGTTATCAACGTCTTTCGGGGATGGCAGGAAATCGACAACCGCATCGAGCAGCGTCTGAACACCCTTGTTCTTGAACGCGGTTCCGTTCAGCACGGGCACGAATGCGCCGGCCAGAGTGCCACGACGGATGCATTTATTCAGCGTATCGATATCGGGCTCTGTGCCTTCCAGATAGGCTTCCATGGCTGCATCATCAAATTCAACGACGAGCTCCACCAGCTTGTGGCGATATTCTTCGGCCTTGTCTTTCATATCGGCAGGGATGTCGACATATTCAAATGCCGCGCCCAGATCTTCACCCTTCCAGACAACGTGCTTCATGCGCACCAAGTCGATCAGGCCGTCATATTCGGATTCAGAACCAACCGGCAGATTGATGATGCACGGCGTTGCGCCCAGACGGTCGACAATCATATCGACACAGCGATAGAAGTCGGCACCCATGCGGTCCATCTTGTTGATGAAGCACATGCGCGGCACTTTATATTTATCAGCCTGGCGCCAGACCGTTTCGGACTGAGGCTCGACACCAGCAACCGCATCAAACACAGCAACGGCACCATCGAGCACCCGCAGGCTACGCTCCACCTCAATGGTGAAATCCACGTGGCCGGGAGTATCGATGATGTTGACGCGGTGATCCCGCCAGAAGCAGGTCGTCGCAGCAGACGTGATCGTGATGCCGCGCTCTTGCTCCTGCTCCATCCAGTCCATGGTCGCATTGCCATCATGAACTTCACCGATCTTATGAGACCGACCGGTATAGTACAGGATGCGTTCAGTAGTGGTCGTCTTACCCGCATCAATATGGGCCATAATGCCAATATTGCGGTAGCGATCGATCGGGGTCTGGCGTGACATCAGTGTCGCTCCTTACCAGCGATAATGGGAGAAAGCGCGGTTCGCATCAGCCATTTTATGCGTGTCTTCACGCTTTTTAATGGCGGCGCCGCGATTGTTTGAAGCATCCATCAACTCACCGGACAGACGCTCAATCATGGTGTTTTCAGACCGCTTGCGGGCCATATCGATCAACCAACGGAACGACAGAGCCTGGGCACGGGTCGGGCGAACTTCGACCGGCACCTGATAGGTCGCACCACCAACACGGCGGGAGCGCACTTCCAGATGCGGCTTCACATTTTCCACGGCTTCGTGGAAAACCTTGATCGGATCCACACCGCCCTTGCCCGCCATGCGGTCAAGTGCACCATAGACAATCCGTTCAGCCGTGGATTTTTTACCATCCAGCATCACAGAATTGATGAATTTCGACAGCACGAGGTCACCGAATTTTGCATCCGGGATGATCTCACGTTTTTCTGCACTATGACGACGTGACATTTCTTAAAGACTCCCGATCACTTCGGACGTTTCACGCCGTATTTCGAACGACGCTGTTTACGGTCTTTCACGCCCTGTGTATCGAGCGTGCCGCGAATGGTGTGGTACCGCACGCCGGGCAAATCCTTTACCCGTCCGCCGCGGATCAGCACAACCGAGTGTTCCTGAAGGTTGTGGCCTTCACCCGGAATATAGCTGGTCACTTCGTACCCATTTGTTAAGCGGACACGCGCAACCTTACGAAGGGCCGAGTTCGGCTTCTTCGGCGTGGTTGTGTAAACGCGCGTACATACGCCGCGTTTCTGCGGGCACGCTTCCAGAGCGGGAACTTTTTCCCGGACCGGTTTGTCTTTCCGCGATTTGCGGATCAGCTGGTTGATCGTCGGCATATGATCTTCCCGTCGCCGTTTCTATCTCTTAGGCGGCCCTCACGGCAGCCCGCTGTCTATCCAAATCGCATCACCCAAGCAAAATCCGCTTGGCAAGATACGAACCGTGACGTCGGCAGAAGGTTATCCTTCCCACCCCGTCACGCCTGAAACTTTCAAATCCCAACGACCCCATCCAAGCGGAGGAGATCGATACTCTAAATTCGATTTGCCAGAACTGCGTTTAGGCTCATACCGCTTCCGGTTTTGTGAAAAGCAATCCCTGGGGATTTTTCACTCAGTCGAAGCGTCTGATATGTCTCTTTCGAAACGGACCAGATCGGGCCTACCGCCAGCTCTCTTGAAGGCGCGCGGATACTATGCACGGACCCCCGCCACGTCAAGCGGGATTCTGTCCGTTTTTCATGGAATCTTCACGCAGGTTAATATTGCTGTATTTTACGGATTTGTGAAATCTAATTTCAAAAATGCGAATCATACTGTGCGAAGTGACCCCGCAATGGGGTCAACAGGGGTGCTGTACCAGGATTATGCGGCATCCAAACACGACACCCTGGCTCTGCAACGTATTTTCCAATGCATTTCACCAAAAACGCTTTTCTTTCGCACAAGACATATTCATGATTTGTAAGTTATTCCTTGGGGGGCGTGCATATGGTGATAAAAGTCTTGGTGCGTTTTTTGACGGTAGTTCTTCTGGCGCACAGTTTTGTGGTTTTCAGTGTCACGGTGTCACCGCCGCTGGCGCAGGCGCAAACCGCACTTCGGGTTGCCTATCTTATACCTGGCAGCAATAAGGAACCCTTCTGGCTCAGCGCCGCATCCTTCGCGCAGGCGGCAGCTGACGATCTGGGCTTCATTCTTGAAGTTCACTATGCCTTTAACGACGGGCGCAAGTTGCTGGAGATTGGCAAAGACGTTGCCAATCGCCCCAAGGACAAACCCAACTATATTATTTTTCATAATTATGAGGGGGCTGCCCCCTATATTATGAATGAGATTGAACGCAATAATCTATACGGCTTTGTTGTGGGGACAGGCCTTTCCGAGAATGTGCGCCAGACAGTAAAGGGACCCCGGGAGAAGTTCAAAAGCTGGCTGGGAGAAATCAAAGTCGATAATGTCGGTGGCGGCAACATGCTGGCCAAACTTTTGTTCCGGGCCGCATTTGAACGGGGCCTGACCAGCGCATCAGGTCGTTACACGATGGCATTGGTCAATGGCAGTGCCGGCGATTCCGCCGCCCAGGATCGGCAGGAAGGGGCTATTCTTGCGTCTAAGGAGTATTACCGGGGAGAGATCATCTCTCGCTCCATCGCCGATTGGTCCCGGATCAAGGCCCGCGCCATTGCAGCGCGCGCTTTTGAGAAAAACCCGACAACACCGATGTACTGGGTTGCCAATGATCTGATGGCACTTGGGATACTGGATACCTTCGAACGTACCCGGCGCATCCCCGGTCAGGACACATTGATCGGATGTTTCAACTGGTCGCCCTGGGCGTTGCAAGCGGTCGCCAACAATCAGATTGAATATGTGCTGGGGGGTCATTTTATTCATGCCGGCGCCGCTCTGGTGATGCTGTTTGATCATTCACGCGGGACTGATTTTCGGGACAAGGGTCTAAGCCAGGTCGCACGCTACGGCCTGGTTACCAAGACCAACGTCAAAGCGGTCTATCAAAGAATGATCAAGAATGATTATAGCAGCATCGATTTTCGGAAATTCAGTCGCGTCTTAAATCCGAATTGGCAGGACTATTCGTTTGACGCGCTAACCTATCTCTCGGAAGTTCGCTGAACGCGAAATGCCCGTGACGTCTGATGCTTGCCGTGGCATTCATGCTGGGCTAGGCATGCGGACGAAAGGGGAAGCGCGTCATGCAAGGGAGAGCACTGCGCGCCATCAGGGCGCTGCTGTTTGGTGTAATATGCGTGGGTCAGGCTACAGCTTTCAGCCCTTCCGGAATGGCCGCTAATGAGGCTGTTCCGCGTGTTCTGTTTATCAATCCCGCTCCGCCTGAGGATCAGTATTGGACATTGGTCACTCGTATGATGCAGGCGGCCGCCCAGGATCTTGGGGTTGAGCTGGAAGTACAACATGCGTTTCACAGCGGCGACTATACCCTGAAATATGCCCGCCTGGCGTCAGAGCGCCCGGAGAAGCCCCATTATATAATCTTCCGCAATGTGGACGAAATCGGGGAGGACGTGTTTAAGGTCACCGGCGTGGCGGGGATTAATACAATCACGATAGACGCCCCCTTTCAGGAGAAAGAACTGGCGCCATTGGGCGGCCCGAGGCAAACCTATCCCCGTTGGCTTGGTCAAGTCGTCCCGAATTCATTGGGTGCCTCGGACCAGATGACCAAGGTCCTGATTGGCGAGGTTATGCGTCGCGGGTTCAAAGGGCTAATTGATATCGTCGCGATGACCGGGCCCGAAGACGATATTGGATCGCAGGTGCGATTATTCGGGCTGAAGCGGGGATTAAAGGACCATCGCAATGCCCGCCTTATGCATGCGTTTCCCTCCGCCTGGGATTCAAAGGTCGCTGACAGGGAAGCATTCAAAGCCTTCCGCTATGCACTGAATGCGCCGATCTGGTGGAGTGCCGATGACAATATTGCGGAGGGAATGGTGAATGTTCTGCGCAATACGCACCGAAAGCTGGGGCAGGACACCTTTGTCGGGGCCTTTAACTGGACACAACCCATGCTAACCGCGATTGTCCAGAACCGCGTGCACTACTTGGCCGGGGGCAGCTTCGTGCAGGGAGCCGCCGCCCTGATCCTGGCCCATGATCATTTCCGGGGTAAGGACTTTGCGGAAGTCGGGCTAAATTACACGATGGATCTCGGTATTTTGTATCGCGATAATTTGAAATCGATTGGCCGGATCATGATTTCGGATGCCTGGGACCGGATTGATTTCCGACGGTTCAGCCGCGCCACAAATCCCGCGCTGACCCAATACGATTTTACCGTAAACAGCTTCCTGCGCGCCGTCCTGGGCCAATAAACCACCAAAGGAAAAGGGCCCCGGATGTCTCCGAGGCCCCTTATTAAATGTCAGGCGAGTTGCTTATTCGGCAGCGTTTGAGGTTTCATCCTCATCCGTGTTTGCCGCAGCCGCCGCCTGTTCTGCTTCCAGTGCTGCCTGAGCGGCGGCACGTTCAGCCTGAATGGCCTTATCACGACTGTTGGCAACACCCCGCAGGCGCTTCATGACCGAGCCGGTACCGGCTGGGATCAAGCGACCCACGATGACGTTCTCTTTCAGCCCTTCCAGCGTATCGACCTTGCCGTTTACGGCGGCTTCGGTTAGCACGCGGGTGGTCTCCTGGAAGGAGGCCGCGGAGATGAAGGAGTTGGTCTGCAAGCTTGCCTTGGTGATCCCCTGCAGAACCGGCTTGGCGACGATGGGTGCCTTGCCCTTCTTCTCCAGGTTTTCATTCATGGTCTGCACTTCATAGCGATCCAGAATTTCACCAACCAGGTTATAGCTGTCACCCGGATGCTGAACTTCGACCTTCTGCAGCATCTGGCGGACGATCACTTCGATATGCTTATCGTTGATCTTCACGCCCTGCAGACGATAGACGTCCTGGATTTCCTTGCACAGATAATCGGCCAAGGCCTCAACACCCATGACTTCCAGAATGTCGTGCGGCACCGGGTTCCCGTCCATCAGCATTTCACCCTTTTGGATGAAATCGCCTTCCTGAACGGTGATGTGCTTGCCTTTCGGGATCAGGAATTCGGTTGGCTCCCGATCTTCTTCCGCGGGGCGGATGACGATCCGGCGCTTGGCCTTATAATCTTTCCCGAACTCGATATACCCGTCCTGATCCGCGATGATCGCGAAGTCTTTCGGCTTGCGGGCTTCGAACAGCTCGGCAACCCGAGGCAGACCACCGGTGATGTCGCGCGTCTTCGAGCTTTCCCGTGGAATACGGGCCAGCACGTCCCCGGCCTTAACTTCGGTCTTGTTGTGGATCGACAGAATAGCATCACTGGACATGAAATAGCGGGCTTCCATGCCATTTGGCAGGGTCACGACGCCATCTTTTTCGTCCCGCAGGGTAATGCGTGGGCGCAATTCATTGCCACTGGCCTGCTGCTTCCAGTCGATAACCACTTTCGAGGAAATCCCCGTCGCTTCATCGACCACGTCCCGTACCGACACGCCTTCGACCAAGTCGACATAATGTGCGATACCGGCGGTTTCGGTGATGATTGGAATGGTATAGGGATCCCATTCTGCCAGGGTCTGGCCCCGCACAACATCGGCACCATCGTCAATCCGCAGACGCGCGCCATACGGCACACGGTGCTTCGCCCGCTCCCGGCCCAGCTCGTCCAACAGCACCAGTTCGCAGTTCCGACCCATGATGACCATGCGGCCTTCGGAGTCGATAACGACGTTCTTGTTCTGAATGGTCAGCTTACCGTCAATCGAGCTTTCGACTGAGTTCTGCTCTGCCCCACGCTGTGCGGCCCCACCGATGTGGAAGGTACGCATGGTCAGCTGGGTGCCAGGCTCGCCAATCGACTGTGCCGCGATGACGCCAATGGCTTCACCGATATTCACAACCGTTCCGCGGGCCAGATCACGACCGTAGCAAGTGCCACAGACGCCAACTTTGGTTTCGCAGGTCAGAACCGAGCGGATCTTGACCGAGTCAATACCAGCGGTTTCGATGGCATCGGCTTCCGGCTCTGTGATCAGTTCACCCTTCTTGATGATGATGTCGCCGCTAAGCGGATCCACAACATCTTCTGCGGTGCAGCGACCCAGAATACGTTCGGCCAGGCCTTCGATCAGATCGCCGCCTTCAATCACGGCCCGCATGGTCAGACCCTGCGAGGTGCCGCAATCGCGTTCGACAACGATGGCATCCTGCGCAACGTCAACCAGGCGACGGGTCAGATAGCCAGAGTTCGCGGTCTTCAACGCCGTATCCGCAAGGCCCTTACGTGCCCCGTGGGTGGAGTTAAAGTATTCCAGAACCGTCAGCCCCTCTTTAAAGTTGGAGATGATCGGGGTTTCGATGATTTCACCCGACGGCTTGGCCATCAACCCGCGCATACCGGCAAGCTGTTTGATCTGCGCTGGTGACCCACGAGCCCCGGAATGCGCCATCATATAGACCGAGTTCAGGCTCTTCTTGTCGCCGCCCTGCATGATTTTCATCATCTCGTCGGCGACTTTATCGGTCGTACCGGACCACAGATCGACCACCTTGTTGTATTTCTCAAGCTGGGTGATCAGGCCGTCCAGATATTGCTGTTCGTATTCCTTAACCTGCGCCTGAGCTTCGTCGATCAGTTTGATCTTCGCTTCTGGCACCAACAGGTCATCCTTACCAAAGGAAATGCCGGAACGACATGCCCAGGCAAAGCCCAGACCCATCAAGCGGTCACAGAAGATCACAGTCTCTTTCTGACCGGTGTGACGATAGACGATGTCGATCAGGTTGGAGATGTCCTTCTTGGTCAACAAACGGTTGATCAGGCTGAAAGGCAGATGCGGATCGCGCGGTAGAATTTGAGCCAACAGCATCCGACCCGGCGTCGTAACCACACGCTGGCGAATTTCATTGCCCTCTTCATCCACGGTCTCATAGATCGATTTGATGCGGGTGTGCAGGCTGATTGCCTTGGTTTCCATCGCATGTTCGATTTCGGCCAAAGTCGCATAAGATGGCACACGGTGGGCTTTCGCCTTTCCGTCGGTGATCATCTTGAACGCTTTTTTCGCATCGGTTTCCAGGATGATATTGCTGGCATCATCGGCTTCACGCAGAACGATGTCTTCCCGCTCCATCGCCGCTGTCAGGGCCTCGATACCATCGATATGAATTACCGGGCTCGGGGCATCCGTCCGCTCATGGGTGATATAGTACAGACCCAGAATGATATCCTGAGACGGCACAATAATCGGCTTACCATTCGCAGGCGACAGGATGTTGTTGGTCGACATCATCAACACGCGGGCTTCCAACTGGGCTTCCAGCGAAAGCGGCACGTGAACGGCCATCTGGTCCCCGTCAAAGTCCGCGTTAAACGCCGCGCAGACCAGCGGGTGCAGCTGAATGGCCTTCCCTTCGATCAGCTTGGGTTCGAACGCCTGAATGCCCAGACGGTGCAGGGTCGGCGCACGGTTCAGGAGGACCGGATGCTCGCGGATAACCTCTTCCAGGATATCCCAGACTTCCGGGCGTTCCTTTTCAACCAAGCGCTTGGCCGCCTTAATGGTCGACGCCATGCCATAGGTTTCAAGCTTGGAATAGATGAACGGCTTGAACAATTCCAGGGCCATCTTCTTCGGCAACCCGCATTGATGCAGCATCAATTCCGGACCCACCACGATGACAGAACGACCGGAGTAATCGACGCGCTTGCCCAACAGGTTCTGACGGAAACGACCCTGCTTCCCTTTGAGCATGTCGCTCAAGGATTTCAGCGGACGCTTGTTCGCACCGGTGATGACACGACCGCGACGGCCGTTATCGAACAGCGCATCGACAGATTCCTGCAGCATACGCTTTTCATTACGCACGATGATATCGGGCGCACGCAGTTCCATCAGACGACGCAAACGGTTGTTCCGGTTAATGACGCGGCGATACAGATCGTTCAGATCCGACGTTGCGAAACGGCCACCATCCAGAGGCACCAGCGGGCGCAGTTCCGGCGGGATAACCGGGACAACGTCCAGGATCATCCATTCAGGGCGCGCCCCAGAAGCCAGGAAGGCTTCCAGCAGTTTCAGACGCTTCACCAGCTTCTTGCGCTTAGCTTCAGAACCGGTTTCAGCGATGTCTTCGCGGGTTTTCTCAATCGCTTCTTCAGGATCGATCTGCGACAGCATGGATTTCAGTGCTTCCGCACCGATTTCCGCCGTAAACGCATCTTCACCATACTTGTCCTGAGCGTCCAGATATTCTTCTTCCGACATCAGCGACTGAATCTTCAGATCGGTCAGACCCGGTTCCGTCACGACGTAGTTTTCGAAATACAGAACCCGTTCCAGATCCTTCAGGGTCATGTCCATCAACAGACCGATGCGGCTGGGCAGGGATTTCAGGAACCAGATATGCGCAACAGGTGACGCCAGCTCAATATGGCCCATGCGCTCGCGCCGGACTTTAGAGAGCGTGACTTCAACGCCGCATTTTTCGCAAACAATGCCTTTATACTTCATGCGCTTGTATTTACCGCACAAGCATTCGTAATCCTTGATCGGGCCAAAGATCCGCGCACAGAACAGGCCATCCCGTTCCGGCTTGAAGGTACGGTAGTTGATCGTTTCCGGCTTTTTGATTTCGCCGAAGGACCAGGAGCGGATACGCTCCGGGGAGGCCAGGGAAATCCGGATACTATCAAAGCTTTGGAGACCTTGGGGTTGTCCAAAAAGCTGCATCAACTCATTCATAGTGCTCTCCTTTGCGCCCGTTTAGCTTAGCGGCGCTGTCAAGCTTGGAGGGAAAGGCGACGGCAGTGGGGTTCTCCACCGCGTCACATTTCCTCCTGGATCAACTCCACATTCAGGCCCAGGGACCGAAGTTCCTTCACCAACACATTGAAGCTTTCTGGAATGCCGGCTTCGAAATTATCGTCACCACGCACAATCGCTTCATAGGTCTTGGTACGCCCAGACACGTCATCCGACTTCACCGTCAACATTTCCTGCAGGGTATAGGATGCGCCATAAGCTTCCAGCGCCCAGACTTCCATTTCCCCGAAGCGCTGACCACCGAACTGCGCCTTACCACCCAGCGGCTGCTGCGTAACAAGCGAATAAGGACCAATCGAACGGGCGTGGATCTTGTCATCGACCAAGTGGTGCAGTTTCAGCATATAGATGATGCCAACTGTCACCGGACGTTCAAAGACTTCCCCGGTCCGACCATCGGTCAACCAGACCTGACCGGACTTCTGCAAGCCCGCCTTGGTCAACATATGGTTGATGTCGTCTTCCCGTGCGCCATCGAAAACCGGCGTGGCGATCGGAATACCGCGGGTCAGGTTGTTGGCCAGCTCAAGAAGCCCAGTATCATCCAGACTCTTCATTTCAGACTGGATCTCATCGGTTTCGTAGACACCATCCAAGGTTTCCCGAAGCGCGGTAATCTTGCCGCCTTCCTTATAGGATTCCAGGGCGCGGGCGACTTCATTGCCCAAGCTGGCGCAGGCCCAACCCAAATGGGTTTCCAGAATCTGCCCCACATTCATACGACTGGGCACCCCAAGGGGGTTCAGCACGATGTCGACATGGGTCCCATCTTCCAGATAAGGCATGTCTTCGATCGGCATGATCTTGGAGATAACACCCTTGTTGCCGTGACGACCGGCCATCTTATCGCCGGGCTGCAGCTTACGCTTCACCGCAACGAAGACCTTGATCATCTTCATAACGCCTGGGGGCAATTCATCCCCGGCCTGGACCTTTTCGACCTTATCGTCGAAACGGGCCTGAACGCGGGCAACGCTTTCGTCAAACTGCTTGCGCAGAATGTCCAGGTCGTCATTGGTCGCAGCATCATCCACCGCGATCTGGCGCAACTGACCATTGGTCAGCTCATCCAGGGCGGCCTGTTCAGCAACAGACCCGGTCTTGAAGCCCTTCGGCCCGGCCGTGACTTTCTTGCCTGCAATCATTTCCAGGAAACGGCTGCGGAAAGACCGCTCCAGAATGCCGCGTTCATCATCGCGGTCCAGAGCCAGTTTTTCAATTTCAGCGCGTTCAATTGCCAGCGCACGTTCGTCCTTGTCCACCCCACGGCGGGAGAAGACGCGGACTTCAACAACCGTCCCCTTGGTGCCAGGAGGCATGCGCAGGGATGTGTCACGAACGTCAGAGGCTTTTTCACCAAAGATCGCGCGCAGCAGCTTTTCTTCCGGGGTCATCGGGGATTCGCCCTTGGGCGTTACCTTTCCGACCAGGATGTCGCTGGCTTCGACTTCGGCCCCGATATAGACGATACCGGCTTCGTCGAGGTTCTTCAGAGCCTCTTCACCGACATTGGGAATATCGCGGGTGATTTCTTCCTGACCCAGCTTGGTATCGCGGGCCATGACTTCGTATTCCTCAATATGGATCGAGGTGAAGACGTCATCGCGCACGATCCGTTCCGAAATCAGGATCGAATCTTCGAAGTTGTACCCGTTCCAGGGCATGAACGCGACCAGCACGTTCCGGCCCAGGGCCAGTTCACCCAGATCAGTGGACGGGCCATCGCCGATGATATCGCCAGCGGAAATATGGTCCCCAACGCGGACCAGCGGGCGCTGCGTGATGCAGGTCGACTGGTTGGAGCGCTGGAATTTCAGCAGGTTATAGATATCGACCGAGCTTTCCCGCGCTGCATCCGGATCGGTCCGGCGCACAACGATACGGGTCGCATCGACCTGGTCAATGATCCCATCATGCTTGGCAACGATGGCAACACCGGAGTCTTTCGCCACGCGCGCTTCCATCCCGGTCCCGACCAGCGGGGCGACGGATTGCAGAAGCGGCACGGCCTGACGCTGCATGTTCGAGCCCATCAAGGCACGGTTCGCATCATCGTTTTCCAGGAATGGGATCAGCGCCGCAGCTACCGACACCAACTGGCGTGGCGAAACGTCCATCAGATCCACATCCTGCGGCCGGGCGACCATATAGTCCCCACGGGCGCGACACTGCACCAGATCCTCGATCAGCATGCCATTGTCATCAACGGTGGAGTTTGCCTGCGCCACGGTGTAGCGGGTTTCTTCCATCGCGGACATATAGATCACCTCGTCGGTGACCTTGCCTTCGACGACACGACGATACGGCGTTTCGATAAAGCCGTATTTGTTGACACGGGCATAGGTCGCCAGGGAGTTGATCAACCCGATATTCGGGCCTTCCGGCGTTTCAATCGGACAGATACGACCATAATGGGTCGGGTGCACGTCGCGCACTTCGAACCCGGCACGCTCGCGGGTCAAACCACCCGGGCCAAGCGCCGAAAGACGACGCTTGTGGGTGACTTCCGACAGCGGGTTGGTTTGATCCATGAACTGCGACAGCTGCGAAGAGCCGAAGAATTCACGCACAGCCGCCGCAGCAGGCTTCGCGTTGATCAGATCATGGGGCATAACGCTGTCGATATCGACAGAGCTCATCCGCTCCCGAATGGCGCGTTCCATGCGCAACAGACCGATGCGGTATTGATTTTCCATCAATTCCCCGACCGAGCGCACGCGCCGGTTACCCAGGTGATCGATGTCATCAATTTCACCGCGACCGTCTTTCAGTTCCACCAGAACCTTCATGATATGCAGAATGTCTTCCCGGCGCAGGGTGCGCTGGTGATCCGGCACGTCTTCCAGGTCAAAGCCCAGACGGGAATTCATCTTTACCCGGCCCACAGCCGACAGGTCATAGCGTTCTGAATCAAAGAACAGGCTGCGGAACAGCGCTTCTGCCGTTTCCAGCGTTGGCGGCTCGCCAGGGCGCATCACGCGATAGATATCGACCAGCGCGTCTTCACGGCTGATATTCTTGTCAGCCGCCAGGGTATTGCGAATCCACGGGCCGACAGTAACCAGATCGATATGCAGGGTTGGCAATTCGGAGATACCGATATCCACCAATTGCTGCAGGTTCTCTTCGGTCAACTCATCCCCGGCTTCGACGATGACCAGACCGTTGGATTCATCAATCAGGTCTTCAGCGACATAGCGACCGATCAGATCTTCCTGACGCGCCAGGACTTCCTTCACGCCCTGTTCCGACAGCTTCTTGATCAGACGCGGGGTAATTTTGCCTTCCGCTTCGATGATCACTTCGCCGGATTTGGCATCGACCAGATCATGGCGCAGTTTTTGACCGCGCAGACGTTCCGCATCAAAAGGCGTTTTCCAGCCTTTCTTGGTCAAGGAATACGTGACGGTGTCATAAAAGGCCTTCAGGATGTCCTCTTTGGACATGCCCTGGGCCAGACCCGGATCCAGCGTTTCGCCTTCCTTGGCCAGTGCTTCACGCTTGGCAGCGGTTTCTTCATTGTCCAGCGCCAATAGCAGCGTCGTGGCCGGCAGTTTGCGGCGGCGATCGATACGGACATAGGCAAGGTCCTTGGCGTCGAATTCGAAATCCAGCCAGGAACCGCGATACGGGATAACGCGGGCGGCAAAGAGATACTTACCCGACGAATGGGTCTTGCCCTTGTCATGGTCAAAGAACACACCCGGCGAGCGGTGCATCTGAGACACAATCACACGCTCGGTGCCATTGACGATGAAGGTACCGTGCTCTGTCATGAGCGGAATATCGCCCATATAGACTTCCTGCTCTTTGATATCACGCAAAGAGCGGGCACCGGTTTCTTCATCCACGTCCCAAACCACCAGGCGCAGCGATACCTTCAACTGCGCGGTATAGGTCAGGCCCCGTTGGCGGCATTCCTCAACGTCGTATTTCGGGCGCTCTAATTCATAGCGCACAAATTCCAAACGGCTGCGATCAGAAAAATCCTTGATCGGGAAGACGCCATTGAACACTTCCTGCAGCCCGACAACCTGTCGGTCTTCCAGCGGCACGCCGCTTTGCAAAAAGGCATCATAGGAGGTCTTTTGAACTTCGATCAGGTTGGGCATTTGCGCAACTTCGCCAAGACGCCCAAAACTTCTACGGATACGCTTCCGACCGGTGAACGACATCGCCATCTCGTTCCTCATCCTTCATCTGTTTGCACCCGATCCGCCACACCGCACCGCCTTGCACGGGCGCGGGAGATCAATGCGGTAAAATTCCGACCCGACCCAATTCCATCCAAACGACGCGCGTCTGAGCGGCAGGATCGTCCCGGTTTCGCACCCCATTTTCCCATCCATCGCCGCATTCGCAGCGCGCCGGGACTCTGAGGCGCGTCGAGGGACGACGCCGAATGGCCTCGCCCCCCTTGTAAACGCCGTCGCAAGAGAACCCCGGACCAGGCCGGTTTGTCCCCTTGCGACGTAACCCGATTACTTCAGCTCGACGGTAGCGCCAGCTTCTTCGAGTTGCTTCTTCAGCTTCTCGGCTTCGTCCTTTGCAACGCCTTCCTTTACGGCTTTCGGCGCAGCTTCGACGAGGTCTTTAGCTTCTTTCAAGCCCAGGCCAGTGATGGCACGGACTTCTTTAATGACGTTGATTTTCTTTTCGCCTGCGGCGGCCAGAACAACGTCAAAGGAGTCTTTTTCTTCAGCAACCGGAGCAGCATCGCCGCCACCAGCAGCCGCTGCGACAGCAACCGGTGCTGCAGCAGAAACGCCCCATTTTTCTTCAAGCATTTTCGAGAGCTCAGCCGCCTCGATGACGGTCAGGTTTGAGAGCTCGTCGGCCAGTTTCTCTAGATCAGCCATTTCAATTCACTCCTAAGGCAGTTGTGTTGACTCGTGATTGTCCCGAGCCGCTCCTCAATTTGAATTCCCATACGCTGCGAACACGCGCGCCAACTGACCACCAGGTGCCTGAAGCACGCCAGCAATCCGTGTGGCAGGGGTCTGAATAAGTCCCACAAGCTTGCCCCGCAATTCGTCCAGTGATGGCAGTTTTGCCAACGCTACGACTTGTTCGGCATCAAGCCCGGAGCCATCAAGCCCCCCGGCAACGATTGAAATCTTCTCATTGGTCTTCTGGTAGTCGGTCACCACTTTGGCAGCCGCAACCGGATCTTTTGAGAAGGCAATCGCCGTCGGACCCGTGAACACCTCGTTCAGGTGCTCAAACTTCGTTCCCTTCAGCGCCAAACGAACGAGCGTGTTTTTGGTTACCTTGTAACCAGCACCCACGTCGCGCATCTTCTGCCGAAGGTCCGAGACTTCTGCTACGGTCAAACCTGATTGGCTGGTAACAACCACCAGGCTGGCCGTTTCAAACGTCTCGTGCAGCTCGGCGACCAGGGCTTCCTTTTTTGAACGGTCCACTGATCGTCTCCGCTAGTTTGGTTCCGCCTGATCCACACGGGATCTATTGGAACCGGTTTTCAAAATCGAACGCGCCCACGTGACGCGCCCGCCTTCCTGCCCGGGAGGATGGAAATGACCAAGAGCAATCCGTCGCCGAACCGAACTCAATCATCCTTTATTCCAGTCCTACCTATCTCATGACGGCCAGAAGGCCCGCTTAAGGTCAGATTGGCGAAATCGCTTTTCCAACCACCGTCAATCTCGGACAGATATTTACAGCATGATCCCCAGATGGGTCGGCGATCATGCTGCGCACTCTCCAGGACGATGGCCCAAAGGCCACCACCCTGAATTCTTCAGCCGCAGGTTATTGCGGTTGTGCCGATGCCAGGTCCAGCTTAATGCCCGGACCCATGGTCGACGAAATCGATACCTTCTGAATGAAGGTGCCTTTTGCGCCCGACGGCTTGGCAGTCTGGATCGCACCAACAAAGGCACGAACATTTTCTGCCAATTGATCAGGAGAGAAGCTCAACTTGCCAATACCGGCATGCACGATCCCGGCCTTTTCGGCACGGAACTGAACTTCACCGGCTTTCGCAGCCTTCACAGCATCCGCCACGTTTGGCGTTACCGTGCCCAGCTTCGGGTTCGGCATCAGGCCGCGCGGACCCAGCACCTTACCAAGGCGACCAACGATGGCCATCATGTCCGGGGACGCGATGACACGGTCGAAATCCATCATGCCGCCCTGTACTTGTTCCATCAGGTCTTCCGCCCCGACGAAATCAGCACCGGCTGCCTTGGCTTCATCCGCTTTATCGCCACGCGCAAACACGGCCACACGCACCGTTTTACCCGTACCGTGCGGCAGGGCGCACGCGCCACGGACCTGCTGATCCGCATGGCGTGGGTCAATGCCCAGATTCAGCGAAATTTCAATGGATTCATCAAAATTCACCTTTTTCGCCTTGGTCAGGAACCCAACCGCTTCTTCAAGACCATATTGCTTGTTGCGGTCCAGGCCCTCATAGACGGCCTTCATTCTTTTGCTCAGCTTTGCCATGACCGTTACCCCACAACCGTAATGCCCATGGAGCGCGCAGAACCCTTAATGGATTCCATCGCTGCTTCCACGGAGACAGCATTCATGTCTTTCAGCTTGGTTTCGGCAATCTCGCGCACCTGGGCGAGCGTTACCTGACCAACCTTATCCTTGTTCGGCACACCAGATCCTTTGCCGATCTTGGCGGCCTTTTTCAGGAAATAGGCTGCCGGCGGGGTCTTGGTCACAAAGGTGAAGCTGCGGTCTTCATAGGCCGTGATCACAACAGGGGTCGGCGTGCCGGGTTCCATCTGTTGAGTCGCGGCGTTGAAAGCCTTACAGAATTCCATGATGTTAATACCGCGCTGACCCAATGCAGGACCAACTGGCGGAGACGGGTTTGCTTGCCCCGCCTTGATTTCGAGCTTGATGTAGCCCGCGATTTTCTTCTTTGCCATTTCGAACCTCTATCTCTCTTTGTTGACATCGGCGCCTCACCCTTCAGGGGCAATCTTCCGATGCTAGGTCACGCCGCGGGTGTAACGGCCCCCGGTGGTCTTTTCCGGGACAGGCCTACCGCGACGGTTTTTCGATCGCTATTGCCGATCCGAACAGCCTCAGAGTTTTTCAACCTGAGAATATTCGAGATCAACCGGTGTCGCGCGACCGAAGATCGACACCAAAACCTTAAGCCGGGCTTTTTCTTCATCCACATCTTCAACGGTGCCGTTAAAGGAGGTGAAGGGCCCGTCGCTGACACGCACCTGCTCGCCAATATCAAACGTGATCGACGGTTTGGGCCGATCAACGCCTTCCTTGACCTGCTCCAGAATGCGCATTGCTTCTTTTTCCGAAATCGGCGACGGACTCTTATCCGCGCCCAGGAAACCGGAAACCTTTGCCGTATTGCAGACCAGATGCCAGGTCAGATCGTTCATTTCGCAATGGACCAGCACATAGCCTGGGAAGAACTTGCGCTCTGCGTTCACTTTCTTGCCGCGGCGCATTTCGACAACGGTTTCGGTCGGAACCTCAACTGTTTCGAACATATCTTCCAGGCCCTGTGTCTTCACCTGCTCCATGATCGACTCGGCGACCTTTTTTTCCGAGCCCGAATACACGTGCACTACGTACCAGCGTTTCGCCACGTCCAACCTCTCGTTCCAACACGGGACCGCATGACCGTCATGCGCATCCTTTAATTTCCATTCAAAATTCCAGGCTTACTGCCCAAGAATCAATTGCACCAAAAAGGCGATCACGCCGTCCACGGCCAGAAAAAACAACGCCATGATAACGACCATAACAAACACCATCAGGGTCGCGACGCCGGTTTCCTTGCGGGTGGGCCAAGTGACCTTATTGGCCTCTTGCCGAACCTGCCGGACGAACTGTGCGGGATTTGTCTTCGCCATAATCCTTCGTTCCACCTTATCGCGCCGCCTGGGGTACGCCCTTGCGGTTATGCTTTTACCTATGTTGGGCGGTTTGATTTCTCAAGCCACCTGGGCTCTGGACAAGGCGCCCGAACCACTTCAATCTTCATCCCACAGGCGCCCCGTCAGATCGCGTCTGATTTCGCCATGCGGAAAACGCGGGAACTGCGCCCCGCGAAACCGGCGTGGTTTAAGCCCTCTGAGCCCAGAGTACAACACCCGAAACGCAAAAAACGTGTCCACACCATAAAAAAGTCACGCGCACCCGCGAGCAAACTCGGCGGATGCAACGGTGACTTTTTCCACTCCCACCTCAATCTGACCAATCAAGCAATTGATCTGATTAAGAAATCTGGCAGGGGCACAAGGACTTGAACCCTGGACCTACGGTTTTGGAGACCGTCGCTCTACCAACTGAGCTATACCCCTTCACGCGAACGTGTACTGTGCTGTCACAGGTGCGGGGATCTTAAACAATCCCCGCACTTTGACCAAACCTTATATGATACCCTTACTTAATGATCGACGCGACGACGCCTGCACCGACGGTGCGTCCGCCTTCGCGGATAGCAAAGCGCAGACCTTCGTCCATGGCGATCGGGGCGATCAG
>NZSA01000085.1 GCA_002696645.1 Rhodospirillales bacterium
TTAAGGCTGGCCTGCGTCGCAGCTCTTGCCCGTAGCCCCGCTACGCGCAGCAAGCTGCTCCTAATCCAGCCTTAAAACATCTCGGTCAGAGTGACCATGAATGACCTGATATTGCTCTAGTTGACTAGGAAACTATATTGATGTAGTTTCCTAGTCAATTAATGGAGATTTTATGCCCCCCACGCGCCCTATTTCAGACCTTACCGCGCATATCGGCTACTGGCTGCGTATGGTGTCCAATCATGTCTCTGCCGCCTTCGCGGCCAAACTGGCGGACAAGGGGATAACTGTTGCTGAATGGTGTGTCATGCGCGCGCTGTATGATACGGAATCGATGGCCCCCAGCCACCTGGCGCAAACGATGGGACTGACCAGGGGCGCGATCACCAAGCTTGCCGACCGATTGATTGCAAAATCCCTGATCCTGCGTCAGGCCAGTGCTCAGGATGGCCGCGCACAAACCCTTGCCCTGACCGAAGAGGGTCGCGCCCTGGTGCCGGATCTGGCGGCACTTGCGGATTTCAATGATGCAGAATTCTTTGACGCGCTAACCCTGGAGGAACGCGAAACACTGATCCGTTTGCTGAAAAGCCTGGCTCAACGCGGCCAGATGACCATCATTCCGATTAAATAAGCACAATACCCCCTCTTTCCGAGACCCCGATATGAACGAACACCACAAAACCATTGCCCAAACCTGCCTTAAGGCGGCGGAAGGAAACACCATGGCCTTTCCACAGATCGTGGGAGCCTTGAGTGACGCTGGATTTGAAAGCTATGCGATCGACTTCCGGCGGGCGACCGCAACCTACTATTTGCCCAATGGGGAGAGCATCGAACTGCCAACACACAGGGTCGATTCAGCAATCGCACCGGCATTCGATACCACCCGCATGCAGGCTGCGATCCGCGACGCACAGCAACAGGTTCCCGGCTATACCTATCAGGGATTCTGTGAAAAGGCCGCCATGGCGGGCTGCGCTGGGTATATCGTGTCATTCTGCGGTCGCCGCGCGCTGTATATCGGGCGCACCGCCGAAACCCATATCGAATATTTCCCAGACCAATAGGCAGCAGCGCTTGTCGATAGGCCCTGCCCCTCTCATACTCACAGGGTGTTATCGTATAAGGACCGCCCCCCGTGGTAAAAGCTTTGATCTTTGATGTCTTCGGAACCGTTGTGGACTGGCGCAACGGGGTTGCCAATGCCGTGCGGGATGCCGGTTTGCCCGTGGACCCGCTGGCCTTTGCCGATGCCTGGCGCGGCAAGTATCAGCCCAAGATGCAGGAAGTGCGCAGCGGCAATCGCCCCTATGTCGCACTGGACATCCTGCATCTGGAAAACCTGGAATCGACCCTGGCGGATTTTGGCCTGCAGAAAGATCTCAGCGCCGCGCAAAAGGCCAATCTAAACCGCGGCTGGGAAAAGCTGCCGCCCTGGCCGGACAGTGTATTGGGCCTGAACACGCTGAAGCGGCATTTCACCATCGGGACATGCTCCAATGGCTCGGTCAGCCTGATGACCAATCTGGCAAAATTTGGGTCCCTGCCCTGGGATCATATTCTGGGGGCGGAGATTGCCCAGGGTTATAAGCCGGACCCCAAGGTCTATCTTGCCAGCGCCGCTGCCCTGGACCTACCGCCCGATCAGGTCATGATGGTGGCCGCCCATAATGGCGATCTGGCCGCAGCCCGCGCGACCGGTCTGAAAACCGCTTTCTTTCCAAGGCCAGTCGAATATGGCCCCGGACAGAAGGGCGATTTGAAGGCTGAGTCAAACTGGGACGTGGTCGCCAATGATCTGGTCGATCTGGCACAAATTATGGTGCGGTAAGGGATCGATCGACTATGCTGCCCCCCATCAAAACTGTAAAAGGCGAGACAGGCTGACATGTGCGGGCGTTATTCCCTGACCACGCCGGTGGACGGCATTCGGAAATTGTTCGGCTTCAGCCAGATCCCGAACCTGCCCGCCCGCTATAACATCGCCCCGACCCAGGCAGTGCTGGCCGTGCGCCGCGATGATCAGGGGCGCAGTGCCTTTATGGCCCGCTGGGGCCTGATCCCCAGTTGGTCCAAAGACCCCTCCATTGGCGCGAAGATGATCAATGCAAGGGCGGAGACGGTTCAGGAAAAGCCATCCTTTAAAACCGCCTTCCGCCGCCGCCGCTGCCTGATCCCTGCGGACGCCTTTTATGAATGGAAAACCATTGGTGGCGCAAAACAGCCCTTCCGCATTGCCTTTGAAGACGCCACTGTCTTCGCCTTTGCCGGATTGTGGGAAAGATGGCAGGGCGCGGACGGATCGGATGTGGAGACCTGCAGCATCGTCACCACAGAGGCCAACGCCACCCTGGCCGACCTGCACCACCGCATGCCGGTCATCCTGGACAGCGATCTGTTCGAAACCTGGCTCAGCGGCCCGGAAGACGCCGCTGCCGCCACGATGCAGCCCTATACCGGGCCCCGCATCCTGACCTACCACCCCATCTCCCGCGCGCTCAACGACGTCCGCAACGACGATTCCAGCCTGACCGACCCCGTCACCCTGGACGAAATCCCCGAACCAGACCCCGCCCCAAAGAAAAAGCCAACGGATCAGTTATCGTTGTTTTGAGGTAGGGCGTGTAGGGCGGTTTACTGGGTTAAAACTATATAGGTTATCGAAATTCGATTGCGCCACTTCAGTTTGGCATCATCCAGTCATGGGCAAAACTAGGAAAATCTTGCCATGCCATCATAAGATGACCTTTTGATTTTCGTACATTGTAACCGATTTTCTGCCAAGCATGTTCTAATGCCACAGCCGAAAACAGCGATATATGCCCATTCCGTGGGGCAACGTACCACCAATTCAAACGGATAGAGTGAATTTCCTTTGGCTGCAACAATGTGGAGAACAAAACAATTCCTTGCGGCTTCAACAAGCTAGACATGGTCCGCAATGTCTCCATAGGAGAGACTGCATGTTCAATTACTTCAAAGGCTGTAATCAGATCGTAGGTCGCATGTGGCCAATGCGACTCAGCCTGATATGGATCGTAGCTATAAGTGTTTTCAAATCCCCCTTCGCGCATGGCATCGCGAAATCTTCCATTTCCACCACCAAAGTCCAAGATTGATAGCGACTTATCTGCTTTGTTAAGCATTCTTATTACCAATTTGGCATTCGCAATTGGTCTTGTATCGGAAAAATCTGGATCAACCAGCGAATAATCAGAATTATAAATGGTGTCTAAAAAATCTTCATTCGTCCAAGAATCAAACGCCCTTGTGAACAAGAACCCACAATTGGGACAAAAATTATAGTAAATTGGAATTCCAGAGCGGGCAAAAAACTTGCTCTCTAGTTCTTGGCAACTCTTGCTAAAATCAACCACATCGAAAAGAGGAGACGCAGCACCACATATCTTGCAAGTTTCTTTTAAATTTCCATCCGGCAATCGAATTTGCGCCATACAACCCTCTGAATACTCTGGCTAGAAGGAATGACACAGCCTCACCAGACCACCACCTATAGATGATATTAAAATACCTTGGTATCATTTAACAATAGATAAGTTAGGGTAAATTTTGACTGATATTCGACCAATACAATTGTTCAACTACAAAATTGCGTCCATCGCATCGAATTCTGAGAGGAATTCGGCGAAGCGGGTGGCGGCGGTGGTCAGCAGGGTCTCGCCGAGTTCTGCGCTGGCGGCTTTGGCATTTCCCGCAACCCCGTCTTTGTTCAGGTCCCCCATAAGCCAACCCAGTTTGACGGGCTTTCCGCCGACACCGACATGACTGTGGGTCTTCGCCCAGTCTGCGCCTTTGGACGGGAAATCCTGGGCCTTGGCCATTTTTACACGGTCTGGATGGGTGGCCAGCATGGCGCTGGTTTCCATCTGACCGCCATGGATGCCATGGATCAGTTCCTGGGCATCCAACACCCCTTCCTGTCCCGACAGGGCATACCAGGAGGTGTGGGCGGTCAGCAGGCCGTGCTGGGCCCGCAAGTCCCGTGCAACGATGTCCATAACCGACACATTGCCGCCATGGCCGTTGAACAGGACCAGCTTCTTAACCCCCGCCCGCGCGACACAGGCCCCGATTTCCATCCAGACGCGGATCGTGGTTTCGGCAGACAGGCTGAGCGTGCCTGCAAAGCGTTCATGTTCCACACTGCGCCCGATGGCCTGAACCGGCAGGGTCAGAACGGTCAAGGCCGGATCGACCTTATCTGCCGCCCGCACAAGCACGGCCTGGGCCAGGTCGGTATCGACCGATAGCGGTAGATGCGGGCCATGCTGTTCCGTCGCCCCCAGCGGCAGCACGGCAATGGTGCGCGCCAGGTCCAGCCCATCAAATTCTTCTGTCGTCAGATCAGCCCAAGGGCGCATTGTCATCCTATCGGTAATCATGTCGCGAAAAGTCTGTCACGGGGGCCGCCTCAGGCCAAGACCGGATAGCCCAGCGCCTCCGCCTGGCTGCGAAAATCCAGCATGGTTTGATAATCCGGCGTGTCGCAGGGAATGAATCCCTTCAACTGCAAGCGATCCCGCACTGCGGCAAGATCAGGGTCTGCGCCCGCTGCGATCAGGGCCGTTTGTACCTTCTGAAAGGTGTGTTCATCCGCCTCAATCCGCACCGCATAGGGCAGCGAGGGGGCGGGGGCGGTCCAGGTCAGAATGCGCAGAATCTTCGACGCCTCCGGATGATAACGCCGCATCAAGGCCCAGGTGACGCTATCGATCGCGGCAACATCCGCCCGCCCGGCCGCAACCGCCTGAATGGACAGGACATGCCCGCCAGACACAAGAACCTGTGAAAAGAACGCCTTTCCCTCCGCCAGAGGGGCAATAGAGTGGCGCAGGGCATTCATGCCGGAATGGGAATTCCAATTGTTGATCGCGACACGATGCCCGCGCAGATCCGTCAGGTCCTGATAGTCCGAATGTGCATGAACAATCACCGCACTGGAATAGGTGCCGCCCGCACAGCCTTCACAGTTAAAGACCGGCGTCGCCACCGCCCGCAGGTCCTGCTGCAATTCCGTCATCAAGGGATAGCCGCAGGTTTGCGTGACCAGCAGGTTCGGATTGCGCCAATTGCGCTCATTATCCTCAATGCGGGTCAGGTGGTCCGGCACATCTGGCAGGCCTTGATCGCGCAGGTGACGGGCGATGCCCTGCCACCACGCATCCGTATCGGCCTGCAGGAAGGGCAGATCATATTGCGGCAGGCTGGCAATCAGATGGCCCATAGCCCCCTCCCCAAATCCGGCACCTTATCCCGCCATGCGTTCAATTTGCGCCCCACAGGCAGCCAGTTTCAGATCCAGCCGCTCATAACCGCGATCCAGGTGATAGATGCGGTTCACAAAGGTTTCCCCCTGAGCCACCAGTCCTGCGATCACCAAGGCGACAGAGGCACGCAGATCGGTTGCCATGACCGGCGCGCCGGTCAGGCGGGTAACGCCCCGCACCATGGCAGAACGCCCATGCAGATTGATATTGGCCCCCATGCGGCTGAGTTCCGGCACATGCATGAAGCGATTCTCAAAAATTGTTTCGGTCAGCATCGACGCGCCCTGGGCGGTCGTCATCAGCGCCATCATCTGGGCCTGTAAATCGGTGGGGAAGCCCGGATAGGGTTCCGTCATCACATCGGTCCCAACCAGCGCGCCACAGCGGATGCGCATGCCATTGGGGACGGCATCGATGATCACCCCAGCGGCCTGCATCGCCTCAATCGCCGCGCCCAATGTTTCCGGCAAGGCACCCACAAGGGTCGCATCCCCGCGCGTGGCGGCAATTGCCATCGCATAGGTGCCGGTCTCAATCCGGTCGGCCATGACCGTGTGCTGTGCCGCGTGCAGGGCATCAACGCCCTCAATCACAATGCGGTCGGTCCCGGCCCCGGTGATCTGGGCCCCCATCGCGATCAGGCAATTGGCCAGATCAACAATTTCCGGCTCCCGCGCCGCATTGAATAATTGCGTGCGCCCCTTAGCCAGGGTGGCCGCCATCATCAGGTTTTCCGTTGCCCCGACCGACACAAAAGGGAAAGTCACATCCGCACCGACCAGCCCCTGGGGCGCAGCAGCGACGATATAGCCACTCTCCAACTCGATTTCTGCCCCCAACTGGGTCAGCCCCTTCAGGTGCAGATCAACCGGGCGGGTGCCAATGGCGCAGCCACCGGGCAGAGAAACCCGCGCCTTGTGATATTTCGCCAATAGCGGCCCCAGCACCAGGATACCGGCCCGCATCTTGCGCACGATGTCATAATCGGCGACCGTGTTGTTCAGGCTGCCCGCCGTTAGGGTCAGTCGCTGTGCGCCTGCTTCCCCTTCCGGCGCTTCAAACTTTACGCCAATACCCAGACTGTCCAGCAATTGCGCGGTGGTGCGGATATCGGCCAGGCGCGGTACATTGTCCAGGATCAGGGCATGATCTGACAGGATCGACGCACACATCAGTTTCAGGGCAGCATTCTTTGCGCCACTGATCCGGATTTCCCCCTTCAGCGGTGTGCCGCCGATAATGCGAACCTTGTCCATGCCGGATGTCTTTCCTTCTGCCGGATGCGGCACCCCTGCCATCAGGGCCGACTCATTCAGGCTATTATTTAGATCATGGGGGGACATGCAAACCTCTCAATTGGGCAAAAGGACAGGATAAACCAGACAGGCGGATCGACAGGGTTTCAGGACGGAAACAGTCAGCCCTTACTTCGGGAACAATGCTGATATCAAAAGGCGAGACTAAGGCAAAAGTCAGGTGTTTTTGGACCCGTCTTCAACATCCGATGATTCGGCCTGGTTTTCCAAGCGTCTCGCGCGTTGTTGCGCCTTTCTTTTCAACAAATTCGCACGCAGGGTCGCCGCCTGCCGCTGAAGGCGCGCGCGCTCTCGTTCCGATGTCTTGTTGTCTGTCGCCATGCGCAGGAAATGCCGGGTGGCGGCGGTTGAGTCAAGTCCGTGTCCGTAGCGCTTGCACCGGTCCGAACCTTATGGCATACACCGCCCCGCTTGGGCGAGACATCGCCCGCCGCCACGATAACGCTGTCGTAGCTCAGGGGTAGAGCACTCCCTTGGTAAGGGAGAGGTCCAGGGTTCAATTCCCTGCGACAGCACCATTTTTCTCACTTTTCGTATTCTTGGATCGGCCATTTAGGCTGGTATGGATTGGGTGATCCCATGGCAAACGATGATATCTACAAAGACCTTTCACAATTGGGGCAGAAGGTGGCTTTGCCAGGGTCTCCTGACGAGGCTGAGCTGGAGCGGGTGGCTAATCCACAGCAAGGGGTTACCTATGCGGTGCGGTTTGTGGCACCGGAATTCACCTCGCTGTGTCCGATGACGGGCCAGCCGGACTTCGCGCATCTGGTGATTGACTATGTGCCCGGCGATTGGCTGGTGGAGAGCAAGTCGCTGAAGCTCTATCTGGGTGCCTTTCGCAATCACGGGGCGTTTCATGAGGACTGCACGGTCAGCATTGCGCGGCGCCTAGTGGACTTCCTGCAACCGATCTGGCTGCGCATCGGCGGATATTGGTATCCGCGCGGCGGGATTCCCATCGATGTCTTCTATCAGACTGGGCCCGCCCCGGAAGGGGTCTGGATTCCCGATCAGGGGGTTCCCCCCTATCGCGGGCGCGGGTGAAGGATTACTGCGACAAGGCCTTATAGGCAGCCGTAAACCCGTTCAGCGAGATGGGGATCACGATTGGTGTATCCGGGTTGGCGGCCCTGGCAAAGGCTGCAAATTCTACCTTGAAACTTGTCTGACTGTTGGGTGGATCATTCTGAAACTGCCATTCGACGATGCCCAAGAAGCTGAGGCAGTGGTGCGCGCATAAGCACGCCACTTTTCCCTTGGCCTAAGCTACGGCCCAAATCAGCTACAACAATGCTAACGCTTTTGACGAAGTTCTTCTGAAGCACTAGTTTTGGGATTTGAAAGTTTCATTTAGCCCCGTCAGGGCTTCGCTTTCTCTAATATGCTTGACGGCAGCTATGCTGCGTGCGTCGCTGGCGATAATTGACACGCCATAACGTGGTGGGGGTTCCTTCGTTCGATTTGGTTCATCAAAAGTTAATCACCAGAAACCTCAACGTAGTATGTAAATCACATAGGCCTCAACAGGCACCGGCTTGTTCTGCTCCATGCGTTGCTTGGCTTCTTGTAAACTTACCACCCACAGATGACGAAAGTTGCTCGATTAGGCCGTTGCATGAGAAACCCATCATACTTAGGTATTGTTTGGCCGATCTAACTGCTTGCTCATTCCAATCAATAGAAAGGCTGTCAACCGCCACCGTGGCATCAGCAACTTCATATCCGTCACCATATGAAGACGCCAATTGCTGTATAAGGCCTTCACGAGAAAACCCTCCGATTCTTAGATAAGACTCTGCAGACCTGACAGCATTTTTCTGAGGGCCGGTCAGATTCTGGGCTGAAACAATTGACGCGCCTATCAATGTAAAAAGAGCAATAGCTCCAACAGTTAGTTTAATCATAGTATCCTCAATTTACTATTTTTAATAAACATAGCGTATTTTTCATTCCACTCAAAATCAAGCTTGTAATCTGAATAATTGTATGGCGCGTGTAAACACACCAAGCGCTAAACCCGATAGATTTGGTTTTGATGGCTTGCGAGAAATAATAGACATATAGAAAGCGAGGCGCTGATATGTGCCCATTTGTCCTTCGCCATGCTAACGGCATTGAAGGGCGGCGCGTGTGCTGAATTGCGCGGCGCTTAGTGGAGTTCCTGCAACCGGTCTGGCTGCGCATCGGAGGATATTGGTATCCGCGCGGCGGGATTCCCATCGATGTCTTCTATCAGACTGGGCCCGCCCCGGAAGGGGTCTGGATCCCCGATCAGGGGGTTCCCCCCTATCGCGGGCGCGGGTGAAGGATTACTGCGACAAGGCCTTATAGGCAGCCGTGAACCCGTTCAGCGAGATCGGGATCGCAATCGGTGTATCCGGGTTGGCGGCCCTGGCAATAGTGATGGTTGCCCGCGCGCCCGCCTGCATCGACTGAATCTGCTCAATGGTCAGGGCCATATTGGCAACACACCCCGCCGGGGCACAAAATTCATAGACATAGCGCAACCGCTCCCCCTGATCGATTTGCAGGGCGACCCCTTCCGGCAGGGCCGTGCCCAAGGGCACAATAACCGTACCCCCGGCTGGAATATTGGGGTCGGATTGCAGCCGGATCAGGCTAAATTCCACGATGGGTTTTCCAGTGGCATCTGACCCGTTCTGGACCATGTAGCAATCGCTGTTATCGGCGGAATCGCAAAGGATCCTCCAATCTCCGAATTGCCCAACCACACGTTCCTTCTGTGCAGTGGACGTCGTTTGAGCCTGGGCCGTGGAAAATGACAGCAGAGCAATCACAACCCAAATCATCAACCGAACCATACTGTGCCATCCTCATTGCTGAACCTATGCGTCACCCTAGCATTTATGGTGCCGGGGACCCAAGCCTCTCACTTTGCAAAATGGACCAGCATTCCACCCCCGGAAAAGGATTCGGGGCGGGTTGAGACCCGTCTAGCCGCGTGGCTGATAGACTTTCGGGTCGAACCAGATTTTCTGTTCGTGAATTTTCCCCAACAGGCCGCGAATCTGCTGAATTTCCTGCATCAGGTCAGCGGAACTCGTGCCCTCTTCCGAGTCGGATTGACGGGCATTCATGACACGGCGGGTCAAATCACCCACACGCCGGGTCAGGGACACTTCGATGAAATCGATATCCTGGATATCCAATTCAAAATGCGTTCTGAACTTCGCCATTGGGGGCCCCTTCCATTCTTAACCACACTTGCCCGATACAGCACAGCTGAAAGGCATGATGATGCTTATAAAAGGATAGACGGAGTCAAAGCTGGGTCAATATAAATTTCCCAGATGCGACACCCAGTGACTAATATGCGACCCTTGCTCCGGGATGCGATAGATTTCATTCACGGACTTCAGGCCGCATCGTACCGATTGTCCATGCTGGGACATAACGCTAGGCTTTAAGGTGCAGCGCCGTGCCGATGGCATTCACGCCAGGAACGACCCAAAGGGGAATTGGTTTATGGATTTTACCGATGTGAAGACGCTGGAAATGATCCTGGTCTTCATTCTTATTGGGGGTGCCCTATACTTCTATGCCACGGAAAAGCTGGCGCTGGAGGTGACGTCGCTGGCGGTGATCTGTGCGCTGATGGTGGTGTTCCACCTGTTGCCGGTTCCAGGCCCGGACGGGAAGAACCTGCTAAGCGCAAAATCCCTGCTGACCGGATTTGCCAATCCGGCCATGCTGACGGTGCTGGCGCTGCTGATTCTGGGCGAAGGATTGAACCGGACAGGCGCGCTGGACAGTGCTGCGAAACTGGTCAATGCCGTATCTCAGGGACGCCCGATTGCCGCCATTGGTTTGACGCTGTTGATGGTGTGCAGTGTCTCGGCGGTGCTGAACAATATTCCCGTTGTCGTCCTGTTCATACCGATCATGCAGGCCCTTGCGGTACGCTCAGACCGACCGTCTGGCCGATATATGATGCCGCTCAGCTTCGCGGCTATTCTGGGGGGCATGACCACGCTGGTCGGATCGTCCACCAACCTGTTGGTGTCCAGCGCGATGATCGAGTTGGGGGAGCCCGGATTTAGCTTTTTCAGCTTCACGGTTCCCGGACTGGTCGTAGCTGCAGTCGGCATGGTCTATGTTGTTTTCATCCTGCCCAAGCTGTTGCCGGAGCGCGCCAGCAAGATTGAGGCATCGCAACGCGAGGCAAAACAGTTCAAAGCACAGATCACTGTGCGACATCATGGCAAACTGGACGGCATGACGCCTTCTGCCGGATTCTTTCCAGAATTGAACAATATCACGGTTCTGTCGGTTGAGAGCGAAGGCGAGGTTCGCCTTCCCCCTTATGATGAAATCCCGCTACAGCCCGATGACGTGCTGATCGTTGCGGCGACACGCGACCGGCTGTTGCAGTTTCATAAGGAAAATCCCGGTGCGATCACCCCCGACATCATGATGCGCAGCGGTCTTGCCCGCATGATTGATGCCGATGCCCCCTGGAAATCAGGCGCGCAGTCGGTGGCGGAAGTCATGGTCACCCCGGCATCCCGCATGGTGGGGCGGACACTGGATACGATCGGGTTTCGATATCGCCATGACTGTGTCGTGCTGGGGGTGGAACGGCGCAGCCGCATGGCACGCACCAGACCCACTGAAATCCCTTTGGAGCCAGGCGATATTCTCCTGATCCAAGGGCGCCGGTCGGATATTGAGGCCCTGCGCGGCAGCCAGGAAGTGGTTTTGATGGAATGGTCTGCCGAAGACCTGCCCCAGCCGCATCACGCGAAACGCGCCGGGGCGATCTTCCTGGCCACGATTGCCGCCGCAGCAACCGGCATTCTGCCGACAGAGGTTGCCACCCTGACCGGGGCGGCGGCGATGGTGATTTGTGGTGCGATGACAGCAGAAGAAGCGATCCGGGCCATTGACCATAAGATCATTCTGTTGATCGCCGCGGCCCTGGCGCTGGGCGCTGCGATGCAGGCAAGTGGCGGGGCGAGTTTCCTGGCTCAGGGGCTGGTCTATGTGCTGGGCGGAACAAGCCCCGCTATTGTCCTGTCCGGCTTCTTTCTGCTGACGGCAATTCTGGCCAATGTGCTATCGACGAAGGCCACGGCGGTTCTGTTCACCCCGATTGCGGTTGCTGTGTCGCACACCATTAACGTTCCAGCGGAAGCCTTTGCAGTTGCAGTGGTTTTTGCCGCTAACTGTTCCTTCGCCAGCCCGGTTGGATATCAGACAAACCTTCTGGTCATGGCCCCTGGCGGATATAAGTTTAAGGACTTTCTGAAGGCTGGCGCACCCTTGTTGATCTTGTGCTGGCTGGCCTTTAGCCTGTTTGCGCCCTTCTGGTTCGATCTTTAAATCACCAGCACATTCTGTAAGATGGTGCAGAGATGATAGTGAACCAAACCATGAAATCCGCCCTCGCCCCCCCCTGTCGCACCTCTGACGGCATACAGGATCGGCGTGTGGGAATTGAAATCGAATTCGCCGCCTTAAAACCACGCGATGCTGCCACGCTTGTCACACAGCGATTTGGCGGAAAAGTGGTCGAAGTAGATCCCCATCGCTATGAAATTCAGGAAGGCCGCCATGGGGTTTTCCTGGTCGAATTGGATGCTCAATACGCACATCCAAATGAGAAGCTGAGTGATGTCGAAAAGCGCAAGCCCTGGCTTTCCGAAATGGCCAACTGGCTGCGGGACCTGGATACCGAAGCCAGCCGGTTGATCGGTGATCTGGGCGGGGACCTGATACCGTGCGAAGTGGTTTGCCCCCCCATTCCCTGGACGGAGCTGAACCAAATAGAAGATCTTTATCGCGCCTTGCACAAGGCTGGGGCGGCTGGAACCGATGAAGGTTTGCTGTATGCCTTTGGACTGCACATGAATGTGGAAACCAGCGGCACGACCGTTGGGCATATATTGCCGACACTAAAGGCCTATCTGTTATTAAGCCCCTGGTTGAGAAGTGCTATACAAGTTGACGGAACCAGAAGGATTTTCCCCTATATAGACCCCTTCCCGTCAAGTTATATCAAGCGGGTATGCGCCCCAGATTACACGCCGGATCTGAATGCAATGATTGGTGATTATCTGTCTTTCAATCCAACGCGAAACCGCGAATTGGACATGTTACCCCTGTTTAGTCATCTGCGTGCGGCGCGGGTTTCTGGCGCCGTGGATGACCCACGCATCAAGGCACGACCCGCCTATCATTGGCGATTGCCAAATGCGCTGTTCAGTGGCCAGGAGGCGGGGCCACTTGCAGAGTGGTCACGCTGGGTGACAGTTGAACGCCTTGCTGCGGATTCTGATGGGTTGGATAAGGCATGTGAATCTTTTCAGGACCTGTCCCCGCTTCCCCTGACAGATGACGTCGAAGTCTTTTCTACTGACCTGGCGAAGGCCTATTGCCCATGACGCGCCCTATCATCGGGGTCACGACCAGTCACTTGCGCGGATGGCGTTCCTGGCAATTTCAGCGCTTGGCGATCTGGCGAGCCGGGGGCCGGGCCAAGCGGCTGACGGCATCGCGTGTCCCGAACCCGAAAGACTGTATTTCAAGTCTGGATGGTTTGGTGATCGGGGGAGGAGACGATATCGACCTGACCCTGTATGGCGGCACCCTGGATCTGAAAATCAGGTACGACCCGGAACGGGACGCATTAGAGCGCGCGCTGCTGGAAGCGGCCACAGACCAGCCATTGCCCATTCTGGGCGTCTGTCGGGGCGCGCAAATGCTGGCCCTATGGCGTGGTGGCAACCTGATTCAGGATATTTATACCCATTATCCGGACCTGCCACGCATTCGAACCGTCTTCCCGAAACTCAGCATTACTGTCCAGGAAAATACAAAACTGCAATCCATCCTTCAGCGGTCATCCCTGCGGGTGAACAGTCTGCATCACCAATCGATCAACGCCCCTGGCGATGGGATGCGTATCGTCGCCCAGGACCCGCGGGGGGTGACACAGGCGATTGAACATACCGGGGATCGATTCATGGTCGGCGTCCAATGGCATCCAGAATATATGCCACAAAAGCCAGCCCAACTGCGCCTGTATAAGGCCTTGATCGCGGCGATACAGCGCTGAGAATATATGCGACATATTTTCCTTATTTTGCGACACATTGGGCATTGACGACGCGCCACGGCGTGCCTAGCTTTCGCGCAGCTGATTGGCATGAGGGTTTTGCCCGTGACAGTCATCAGCAACGATCCCGCCTTGCCCGTCCTTGGAGACCCCGCCTGTGACCCAGAAACCAAATACCCGCCCCGCTAATCCCAATTTCTCTTCTGGCCCCTGCGCCAAGCGTCCGGGATGGAGCCCTGACGCGCTGAAAGATGCCCTGGTCGGGCGATCCCATCGATCCGGTCCAGGAAAGGCAAAGCTGAAAGAGGTCATTGACCGCACACGCGCCATTCTGGACATTCCGGCAGACTACAGAATAGGGATTGTGCCTGCGTCAGACACCGGCGCGGTGGAAATGGCACTGTGGTCCCTGTTAGGGCCGCGCGGCGTTGATATGCTGGCCTGGGAAAGCTTTGGCAAAACCTGGGTCAGTGACGTGATCAAGCAATTGAAATTGAGCGATGTCCAGGCCATTGAAGCAGATTATGGCCTTCTGCCGGACCTGACCAAAACGGCAAAGGATCGGGATATCGTTTTCACCTGGAACGGCACGACCAGTGGGGTGCGTGTCCCTAATGCGGATTGGATTGCTGAGGACCGCAGTGGACTGACGATCTGTGATGCGACCTCTGCGGCCTTTGCGATGTCCCTGCCCTGGGACAAGCTGGATGTCACAACCTGGTCGTGGCAGAAGGTTCTGGGCGGTGAAGGGGCCCATGGCATGATCGTGCTGTCGCCGCGCGCCGTTGAGCGTCTGGAGACCCATACACCCACCTGGCCAATGCCAAAGATCTTCCGCATGACCAAGGGCGGTGAACTTATCGACGGGATTTTCATCGGGGAAACCATCAATACGCCCTCTATGCTGTGTGTTGAGGACTCGCTGGACGCCCTGCGCTGGGCAGAAAGCGTTGGTGGTGCACAGGGCATGATCGACCGCTCCCAGGCCAATCTGGCGGTCATTCAGGACTGGGTTGAAAAGACCGATTGGATCGAATTCCTGCCAGTGGACCCCGCCACCTATTCGAACACGTCGATCTGCCTGAAACTGTCAGACCTGTGCCCGCTGGAGGGGGAAGCCCGCGCCACGGCCCCCAAGCGGATGGCAAGCCTGTTGGACAAGGAGAATGTCGCAAAGGATATCAATGGCTATCGCGATGCCCCGGCCGGGCTGCGGATCTGGGGCGGTGCCACTGTGGAAGCCAGCGACACCGCTGCGCTGATGCCCTGGCTCGACTGGGCCTATGCCATGATCACAAAGGAAGGCTGACCCCATGCCGAAAGTCCTGATTTCCGATAAGTTAAGCGACCGCGCCGTCGATATCTTTCGTCAGCGGGGGATCGAGGTTGATTTTGAGCCAGGCCTGTCCGCTGAAGACTTGCTGACCCGCATCGGGAATTATGACGGCCTGGCGATCCGGTCCGCCACAAAGGTGACAGACGCTGTGCTGGCGGCAGGGAATGGCCGGTTAAAGGTCGTCGGGCGCGCGGGCATTGGCGTCGATAATGTCGATCTGGCCGCCGCCACCCGCTTTGGCACGGTGGTGATGAACACGCCCTTTGGTAATTCCATTACCACAGCAGAACATGCCATTTCCATGATGATGGCTCTGGCCCGCCAAATCCCCGCCGCCGATGCATCCACCCGGGCCGGGAAGTGGGAAAAGTCCAAATTCATGGGGGTGGAGCTGTTTGGCAAAACCCTTGGTCTGATCGGGGCCGGGAATATCGGTGCCATCGTTGCAGACCGCGCCCAGGGCCTCAAAATGAAGGTCGTGGCTTTTGATCCCTTCCTATCGCCCCAGCGCGCCCGTGATCTGGGGGTCGAAAAAGTTGATCTGGACACATTGCTGGGTCGTGCCGATTTCATCACGGTGCATACCCCACTGACCGATGGAACCCGCAATCTGATTGACGCCGCCGCCCTGGAAAAATGCAAAACAGGCGTTCGCATCATCAACTGCGCGCGGGGCGGTATTGTTGACGAAAAAGCACTTAAAGACGGCCTGGAAAGCGGCAAGGTTGCCGGGGCCGCCCTGGATGTCTTTGTTGAGGAACCCGCGCGGGATAATCCGCTGTTTGCCCTGGAAAATGTCGTTGCCACCCCGCATCTGGGTGCTGCGACAGAAGAGGCCCAGGAAAATGTCGCCCTGCAGGTCGCGGAGCAGATGTCAGATTACCTGCTGACCGGCGCGATCACCAATGCGCTGAATATGCCTTCAATTTCTGCCGAAGACGCCCCGCGCCTTCAGCCCTACATGGCTTTGGCCTGTCAATTGGGGGCCTTTGCCGGGCAAGTCACCGAATCAGCGATTAAAGCGATTACGATGGAATTTGAAGGCCATGTCGCCAAGCTGAATGTAAAGCCCCTGGTTCAGGCGGCCCTGGCGGAGGTGATGAAGCCCTTTTCCGAAGCGGTTAACATGGTCAATGCCCCGGTATTTGCCCGGGAACGCGGCATAGACGTGTCTGAAGTCATTCATGACCGCCCCGGCGATTACCAGACCCTGATCCGGCTGACCCTGACAACAGAACGGTTTACACGATCCGTATCGGGCACGCTGTTTGGCGGGAAACTGCCGCGGCTGGTCAATATCAAGGGCATTGCAATAGAAGCAGAACTGTCCCCCAATATGCTGTATATCACCAATCATGATAAGCCGGGCCTGATTGGGGGCATTGGCTCCATTCTGGGCGATGCCGGGGTGAATATTGCCACATTCCATCTGGGCCGGGCGGATGCCGGCGGCGATGCCATCGCGCTGATTTCAATTGATGAGGCCCTGACACCGGACCTGCTGACAAAACTTCAGGAACTGCCACAGATCAAACAGATAAAATCCCTCACTTTCTGAGGTAAAGCGCTGTTATTTCAGGATAATATTTTTTCCTTTCGCACCTGCAGCATAAACCTATATCATAGGGACCGTTCTAATCGTTACTAAGGACACCTGATGCTCTATTCATTCCATGATGCGCGGTCTCGCGCGCTAATGCCGCTTCGGTGGATGGCGGAAGCAACGCGCATCACCTTCGACAGCCCGTTTCACCCGATGAGCTGGACTCCCGTTGGCCGGATGTTGGCCGCAGGCTCCACAGTGCTGGAAAGTCTTATTGCTATTCGTGGCAAGCCGGAATGGCGGATCGACACCGTTGAAATTGACGGCCAGGATGTGCCTGTCACCATCGAACCAGACCTGGAAGCGCCCTTTGGCGATCTGGTTCATTTCAGCAAGCCTGCAAAGTTCAAGGGTCAGCCCCGGATTCTGCTGGTGGCCCCGATGTCCGGTCACCATGCCACTTTGCTGCGCGATACCGTGCGCGCCCTGATCGTTGAAAACGATGTCTGGATCACAGATTGGCGCGATGCCGCTGATATTCCGGTTGAGGAAGGGCGCTTTGGCGTCGACACCTATATTCAATATCTGCGCGATTTCCTGTCCCATCTGCATCAGGAAAGCGACGCGCCTGTCCATATCATGGCAGTCTGTCAGCCAGCCCCGCTGGTCCTGGCGACTGTCGCATTGTTGGCAGAAGAAAAATCCCCCACCCTGCCCGCCAGCATGATTCTGATGGGCGGTCCCATCGACACACGGGCGGCGGCAACGGCTGTCACCCGCGTTGCGGAAAACCGCACAATGGCATGGTTCGAACGCAACATGATCCACCGCGTGCCGGCCCGCTATCCCGGTGCTAATCGCAAGGTTTATCCTGGCTTTTTACAGCTTCATTCCTTCTGGTCCATGAACCCGGNCCGCCATGCGGGCGCGCATGTGAAAATGTTCAATCAGTTGCGCAAAGGTGACGATGAGTCTGCCGAGCGGACACAGGCTTTCTATGATGAATACATGTCTGTTGCCGATGTGCATGCGGATTTCTTCCTGGAAACGGTAGAGCATGTCTTCAAACGCCATTCCCTGCCCACGGGAACGATAATGTGGAATGATCGCCTGGTGAAGCCAGAGGCAATCACGACGGTTGGCCTGCTGACGGTTGAAGGGGAATTGGACGACATATCCGCCCCGGATCAGACCGAAGCCGCTCATGATATCTGTGCCAATATCCCGGAGTCTCTGCGCGATCATATGTTGCAGAAGAATGTCGGGCATTATGGCATCTTCAACGGTCGGCGCTGGCGCGAAGATATCTGCCCCCGGATCGGCAGCTTCATTCGGAAGATTGAGGCGATGAAGACCGAACCTGCAAAAGAAGCAAGTGACGGACAGCAAAACGCTGCTTAAGCTTGGCGTATGAAGTCAGTCTTACCTTTCATCCTCATGGTGATACTGTTGCCCATGACAGCAGTGGCCCAAGAGCGCCTGCCCGGCGGCGGTGTCGCGGAAGCAACCGGCCTGCGGGCGTGGTATGCCGAACCGACAGAACGCTATGCCCATGGTATTCTGGATGATGCGATTGAGGCCGGAAGCCTGATTGCAGAGCGGGACGGCAAGACCTATCGCTATGACCTGCCCGATGACAGCGTATTTGAGGATCTGACGCCGCGCCTTGTTGATGCCAATGGCGATGGGCAACTGGAAATCCTGACAATCAAATCCTACCTGACCAGCGGGTCCACTATTGCCCTGTATGGCATCCAGGACGATACGCTGGTACCCCTGGCAGAAGCAGCCCCCATCGGCACTTCCAATCGATGGCTGAACCCGGCGGGGGTTGCGGATTATGATGGGGATGGCAACCCGGATATCGCAGTCATACAAACCCCACATATCGGGGGCATCCTGATCCTGTATCATTGGGATGGCACCTCACCAAAGATTGTCGAGCGGGGCCGAAAATCTGGCTATTCCACCCACAAAATTGGATCAACGATGCTCAACATTGCGCTAACGGTCGATTGGAATGGCGATGGCGTGATGGACCTGTTGCTACCCCGCCAGAACCACACCGATATCGTACCAGTCTATATGATCGGGGATACCTTCACAGAGGGCGAAACCTATCGGATGCGCCGGGAGATCACGGGACGTTTGGAATTAATGGGTAACTTTGTCAAAATCCCACTGCGCGGCGGCCTGACAAAAACCATCACCCGACCCTACAATCCCGCCGAAAAGGCAAAGAAAAAAGAGAAAGCCCTGCATTCGACCGATTGAAATCGTGTTGTCGGGGCTATTCCGCAGCCTGAGACAGGGTATCAGCAACAGGGCTGTTCAGGGACGCGATTGCGGCATCCATTGCACCCTGACCCAAAGGCACACCATGGCGGCGCAGCACGGTTTCAATCCCCGCCAGCGCGCCCAGGATCATCGGCTCATTAATATTACCCATATGACCAATGCGGAAGCCCTTGCCCCGATAGGGCCCAATGGCGGACCCGATATGCAGGTTCATGTCCCGGCCTGTGGCACGGATTTCTTCTGCATCAATCCCCTCTGGCGTCAGAATGGCCGTGACTGAATCCGCGCGATCAGCCGGATTTTCTGCATTGAAGCGCATGCCCCCTGCCTCGCACCAGACAGAAACCGCCGCCCTAACGCATCGCGCCAGCCTTGCATGGCGCGCAATCACACCGTCCAGGGTTTCTTCCGCAATCATGTTCAGGGCTTCGCGCAATCCGAAAATGTGATGTTCGGGCGCCGTGCCACAGAATCGCTGATAATGCTCACCCGCGACCCGTTCCTGCCAATCCCAATAGCGGCGGGGCATCTTTGCTGACTTACCCGCCGCCATTGCCTTGTCATTGACCGCGACCAGCGCCAAGCCTGCAGGCATCATCAACCCTTTCTGAGACGCCGCGACCGTGACATCCACGCCCCAGTCATCCATTGGAAAGGCCGTCGTGCCAAGAGAGGCAATCGTATCGACACAGAACAAGGCCGGATGCCCTGCCGCATCAATCGCCTTGCGCGCCGCCAGCACATCGCTTTTCAGGCTGGTGGCGGTATCGACATGCACGAACAGCACGGCCTTGATCTTATGAGCTTTATCCGCGCGCAGAACCGCTTCAATCGCATTCGCATCAATGGCTTTGCGCCAGCTGTTTGGAACCGTTTCACAGACCAGCCCCAAGGCCTGCGCCATCGCTCGCCAAGCCTCTGAGAACACACCCACTTCCGGGATCAGCACAGTGTCGCCGGGTGAAAGAATATTGCTTAATGCCGCTTCCCAGGCCCCATGACCATTGGCCCCATACAGATGCACGATCCCTTTGGTCTGGAAAATCGCCTTCACATCCTCAAAAACCGCGTCACACAGGGCAATGAATTCAGGACCGGAAAAGTCCACGGACTGACGATGCATCGCATTCAGAATGCGATCAGGCACCGGCGTCGGACCAGGGCTCAACAAAAACTGAAATCCACGCTCAATCACCATGGGATGCTCCTGAAAAACCCGGTATGGAAGAACAGGCTATTCCTACTCCAATTATGCCGTTGGTCAATCTCAACAGAACGACCCTTGCGACCTATTGCCCGACCGGGTGGTCAACCGCAGGCGAATGCCGCTATAGAGACCCTCAATCTCATCTTCTATATCGGAAATCTGATCTTATGAGCGACCTGCCCCCCTGCCCCGCCTGTGCGTCCACTTACACCTATGAGGCTCAAGGCCTCTTCAACTGCCCGGAATGTGGCCATGAATGGTCCGCCAATGCCAGCACCGGCGCATCAAAAGTCTGGCGCGATGCCAATGGCAATGAATTACAGGATGGCGATACCATCACGGTCATCAAGGACCTGAAGGTCAAAGGCTCGTCCTCTGTCGTTAAGGTCGGCACCAAGGTTAAGAACATCCGCCTGGTTGAGGGCGATCACGACATCGACTGCAAAATCCCCGGCATCGGTGCCATGGGCCTGAAATCCGAATTCGTGAAGAAGAGCTAAAGCAAGGACCGCACTACGCTTGTGTCTCTCATTCAACTAATCGCATTCTGTTGCAGAGAGTTGTGCGTAAAGCATTGCCTCAACGAAAGCCTGCTCTTTGGCTGAGTCATAAGCCGAGGAAACGGTTTTGGACATGTCTGCACCCGCCAAGACAGCCGCAAGAGCGGACATTAATTTGGAGCGGTTTAAAAGATCACTCTTCCTATTCTTATCGATAGGCGATTGGGTCGACTCGTTTGAGTACCATGAGGCGACGTGACGCCAGCCATCAGAACGGCAAGGCGATGCCATCGCTGCTTTACGAAGTCTCAACTCATCTGGTTTGAAGCCTTCCCACTCCCACATCGGACGATCTCCAAAATTTGCAAGAAGCGTGGCATCTGGGGTGGTCAAAACAATGTGAACTTCGCTTTGCATCGTGTTTGCTCGATCCGCAATGGCTTGAGCCTTCGAGGTGGACTCTGCGCAATCTGAAGGGAAGATATAACTTTCGTATTGTTCCCGCCCTGACATTTGACCAATCACACGAAAATCGTCATGCCGGGCAAAGTCGAACACAGCTTGAAAAACGAATTTCCCCAAGTCGGAAAAGTCAGCATCTGGATCTGACCGACTTTTGTCATAGGTGAAGGTTACAAGGCAATCTGCAACCGTCCCTTCTGGTATATACCGAAAGAACATATCCGACATAATCCGCGCATCGGGGTCTGGCGGGGGTTCGGCAAGTGCCTTATCTGGCGCTGGCTGAAACATCGCTGCAATAGCCAGCGTCGCAGCACCCAGTGTGTTTGAAATCTTAAGACGCTTGGTTTGCTGCCTCAGAACGTTATTGCAACTCATTCACCCTTTCTCCCCGTCGAGAAAACACGTCAACATCAACACCCGCACTGATCCCATGACACGGTGGGTTCGATGGCATCATGAACGACATCAGCCTCTAAGGACGGATCAGTCTGCAATGTGGCAACAGAGACTAAAGCTCTATCCTGCTCAAAACACCATCTTTCCGTATGTGGGCCGGGTGACAGGTTTTGCAAAGCAGCCTACACTCTTCCTGCAATCCTTCCGGCGCAGTCTTACTAGTCTTGGAACCCAACCATTGACCTTCAGACGTATTACCATCCTCACCGCGTTTCTAATGAACCTGTGCGCTTCTACGATACCTGCCTCCGCTGATGAGCCACTGCCGGACCTAACGGCAGATGAAATCATTGAACATTGCTGGGCGATCTCGCTTGAACTTCGATCAAAACCAAACACGGAAGCAATACGGGCTGGTCATCTCGATACCGCTTTGTGTTTAGAAAATGCTATCATTGACTACGCATCGGACTTTATCGATCCAAACTCTATGACCCGGAGTGAAATTGAAGGAAAGATGAACCAGACCCGTTACGCTATAGGAGGATTGTATTGGAGCCTCTATAATGAACACCGGGCCTGTTCCTTTCCATCCTGTGGCCACTTCTTTCAGTCGTTTCATAACAACATGCTCTCAAAAGTCTATGAAGAGGTTCTGAAACGGGTGATGGCCCAGCGCGAAGACTATAGGGGAAAGTTCTAACCCGTTTTTGGAGAAGTCGCTATGGCATCTTTGGCGATTGATCCCTCAGCACAGTTTTATGTTCACACCGGAAGATACTTTTGCAAAGATGACCTGCCTGCAATCATAGGAAGTATGACGATGACACTTGGACGTACCTGCCTTGCTCTGTTCCTGATCGGGTTGGTTCAATGCATTGGGCTGTCTGTGTCTTGGGCAGAAGACACACCTTTAAATCAAAATGGCAAAATCGGGGGGTGGCCAACGGAGTTTGATGGACGCTATCCGGTTGGTACACCACCGGGCGACGGGTGGAACTTTGTATCGGGGGACGGCAAGAAGTTCTCCAGCGCCTGCATTGGTAAACTGCGCTCCCCACAATGCCTAGTCGACACCATGATGGCCTGCGGTGCCTGGTCCGATCTCGACGCTGGATGGCCCTCCGAAACCGACGCGGAAGAGGTCTTCAATCACCCAATCTGCCATGCATTGCAGAATTATCCTGGCAAACCTGGGGTTGGCATTGCAACGTTCACTGGACCAGGCTTTGATCCCGACAACTGGATGATCTACTATAAAACTGACCAGCGGGTTGTTGATCGAACCTGGCTGATTGATCCTGATCTTCCCTACCACCTTTGGGGGGGCAATTTATTTCATCTTCGGCCTGATGATACTGCTATCATTGCTTTCATGGTGATATGCGAGACTCAAAGCCCATTGCTTTCAAAAAATAAAACGGATGACATCCCTCTTTACCCCCGGAACAATAGTCCGTTGTCACAGTGCTGGGATGGCACTTTGGAAGCCGAAGTATTATTTGCCCGAAAACGCCCGGACAAAGAGGAGTGGTATGTCGGGAATTTTTTCGACGTGGGGCAACAGGGCTCATCAGGTAAGCCCTGGCCCAAGCTGGATGAATGGTACGCACAAGTCTATCCATCCGTTCTACCCGGGATGAAGTCTCGCTTTTAGGGAAGCCGATAACTATCCAGTCGCGCATTCTCGCCATTAATATTGGGATCCGTGGCGCGGAAAGCACTCCTACCATCCATCAAATTGTCGATGAACTGTTTCCGTGTCGCTGGGTCCTTTGCCAAGTCGCCCATCGCTTTGAGCGACTCGGACCCCAATATTGAATCTTCAACCACAGATTTCTGGCGACCTTGCTCCGCATAAGTCTTGTTTATTGCCTCTTGGATTAGTTTTGTGCCGTTTGGCCCTCCTTCTCGGAACACGGTGTCCGCAACGGCGATGACTGTGCTCTTGTCTCCAATCGTAGTTTTAAAGACTTCTGCACCACTGATTTTTCCATCCGATGCTTTAGATGGACCGACAGCACTGTCTATATAAATCTTGTAATAGGCGACTTGCTGTTCCGATGAAAGCTGATCAGGGGTCATTCCAGGCTTTATACCAGCCGCTTGGAGGCGAGGGCCTACCCATTTCAGTTTAGGGTCTAGTTTTACACGTTCTTGAAACTTGTTAAGCGTATCAGCCGTGATCCCAGCGACCGTGGTGCCATCGCGCTTTCCCCCACCTTCTGCGGAATATATAGAACCGTAGATTTCTCTCTCCAGGGGATCTGTAATCCCCTGCGCATCTAATGCGGAATGAAAACCAATCCAATCGGATTGCGTCACCCGCGTTGAGGGGGTGCCGGAAGGTCCCTTATAAGTTGGTATCCGTGGCAGCGTGCTTGGGCTTGTTCCTGGAGCCCCTGCATTTCCAGAGGGTGCAGTTTGTGCCTGTGCAAGTTGCACTGGGCTCGGGGTGTTTGATGGGTCAGGAGAATTCGCTGCCGCCACTTTTGCCTCAGGCGCATCAAAAGTGGGCGCGGCAGAGCGAGGTTCGGCAGCATTGGCTGAGACTTTTTGGATCAGGGGAGAGATCAGGTCGTTCAGTCGCACCTCGGTCTCTCCGCCCGGACGAGAGAAACCGTCGGTCTTCAGGCCGAAGTCCCGTTGAAAGCCTCTCAGCCCCCAATTCAGATCTTCGTCGGTCGTCGGGTTCCCTAGATGGGCCTTTTCAACCGGGTAATGGCCGGTCCAGGCCAGCGCATTCTTCAAGCCGACAACATCCTGGCCCCGATTGACCTGCCCCTGCCCCACGCCGCCCCCCAGACGCAGCGGGCGGCCATTCCAGTCAACTTTCTGGATGGCTGTCTTAACCTTAGGCTTTGGCGTGTAAAAAGGGTCCGTCAGTTCTGGATCATAGGCAAAT
>NZSA01000086.1 GCA_002696645.1 Rhodospirillales bacterium
CAACATCCCTTGTGGGAGATAATCGCAATATAATATCTACATTAGGATGATATTTACCAATATATTCTCGTAAAAGTGTATCTTGAATCTGAGATTTACCAACTCCCGTGGGTGAAGTAATTATTTTAACTGCCTTCCCTTTATCAGAATCAGAAATCTCTCTAATACACTTCTCAACACCTTCTTTAAGAGTCATATAAGGAAGGTTTTGAAATTGAGGTTTCCGGAGAAGTCCTACCGGGTCTGCAAGTCGGTGGGGGTTTTAACAGAACGGATGTTAAAGACAACAATGATGACCCACTGCTGACGAACATACCACGAAGCAGTTTCAAAATGTTCACCAGCTATCGTTTCAGCGACGATTTGGAAGGGTTGACCGTCGGTGGCAACGTGCGCTGGCAGGGCAGAACCTCCCAATCGGATACATCCAATCTTTGGCCCAACAACGATTCTTTCGTTCAGGGGGCGGTCACGACGGTTGACCTGATGGCGCGGTACAAGCTGTCTGACGTTACACTGGCACTGAATATTAACAATGTATTCGATGAGAAGTATTATAGCGGCTTGAGCTATTCTGGTCGCTACGGTGAACCCAGAAGTGCCACCCTTTCAGCGAAATACGACTTTTGATTTGCCGGCGCGTCCGCATAGCGGGCGCGCCGTACGTGTATCACGTTTCCAATAGGCGAGTTTCTCAATGAAGAACACATTCCGGCAATCCATGGCATGGTTGCACATCTGGGCCGGGCTGACGGTGGGGTGGATTCTGTTCTTTGTCTTTCTGACAGGCACTTTCGGCTATGCGACATACGAAATAAACCGTTGGATGCGGCCGGAAATGCGGGAAATTCCAAGCACGGAGTCGCAAGCATCTATGGTTTTGCGGGCACAGGACTTTCTGCGGCAGAACGCCCAGGGTGCTGAATCATGGAGGGTTGCCTTGCCCGGTACCCGTGAGAACGTGTATCTGACAACATCCTGGCAGGACTGGCCCGCCCCAGGTAAGACACGCGGAACGTTCCATCAACAACATCTGAATCCGAATACGGGTGAACGGCTGGACCATCCGGTGCGGGAAACCGGTGGAGGCACCACCTTGTACCGGATGCATTATGAATTGCGTTATATTCCCTATCAGGTGGCGATTAGGATCGTTGGCGTCTGTACCATGTTCATGTTCGTTGCGATCATCAGCGGTATCGTCGTCCACAGAAAGATCTTTGCAGATTTCTTCACCTTCCGTCCAGGAAAGGGGCAACGAAGCTGGCTGGACGGTCACAATCTATTAAGCGTTACCTCTTTGCCTTTTCATATCATGATCACCTGGACCGGGCTGGTATTCTTCACGGTGGCCTATTTTCCTGTCGCCGCGGAAATCCTCTATTCAGGTGATGAAGGACGGACCGCCGTCTTCGATTCCATTTATGGGTGGGAGAGGGTGGCCGACCCGACCGGATTGAAATCTGTTCCGACGGCATCGATCGAACCGATGATTGCGATGGCTCAGGCACGGTGGGGCGAGGGTGAGATATTCTACCTGACTGTAAAGAACCCTGATCTTGAAACCGCTGAGATCACAATTGTCCGGCGCGGTGGGTCGATCAGCCGTGATCAATCTGCGCTTCGCTTTGATGGCGTGACCGGTGAATTGCTGGATGACAGCGGCACCGGTCGTGACTGGAGCGTCGCGGGACGTTTTTCACAGGTTATGTTTGGTCTGCATGAAGGACGCTTCGCCGCCCCTCTAATGCGCATATTATACATTTTGGCGGGCTTTGCGGGTACGGCCATGATCGCAACGGGTCTTCTGTTGTGGTCAACAAAGCGCAAGGCCAAGCTGAAAAGTGGCGCCACACCGCATTTCGGGATTCAAGCCGTGGATATTCTGAATCTGGGGACGATCATTGGGCTGCCTCTCGCCATTGCGGCATATTTCTGGGCCAATCGTCTACTGCCGATTGATATGGAACAGCGTCGGGACTGGGAAGTCCACGTCATGTTCATTGCCTGGGCTGTGTGTTTCATCATCGCGATCTGGCGGCCGATGCAACGGGCATGGCCGGAACTGTGTTGGGCGACAGCCTTTGCTTATGCGGCATTGCCGGTGGTCAATGCGCTGACGACGGATCGCCATCTTGGCGTTACGCTGGTCGATGGCGATTGGATCGTTGCAGGTTTTGACCTTTCTGCAATAGCTGCCGGTTTATTCTTTGCATTTCTGGCCATTTCCGTCCGTCGAAAAATCCGGTCAGAGATAACTGTGGCACCCATCCGCCATAAAAAAGCAGGCGCGCAATCTGTCGCCTCATCGCTTCCCGCAAAATAAAGGAGAATACCATGCTTAAAAGATTGGCATTCGCAGTCGTCCTGACACTTATCCCGTTGGAGGCCATTCAAGCGCATGAAATCTGGCTGGAGCGTTCTGGGGATTCCGTGAAAGTTTTTGTCGGTGATAAGACCGGCGAGGTCGATCATGGAGAAACGATTGAAAAGCTGATTGCATCGTCCCACCTGTTCGGTCGGGATCAGGACAAGGTCGTTTCCGTCAAGGCGGCGGAGGACCATTTGCTGGGCACTGTCGATACCCAAGGAGATGTGCGTTACTACAATGACGGTGTGTGGGCGCCATGGCAGACGAAGGATGGTGGATATAAGGCGGCTGTCTTTCAAGCAAAGGCAGGACGCCAAGAAATCAAACCGGTTTTCGATTTAGAAATGGTGCCGGACAACCCTGGCTCTGACACCTTTATTCTGATCTATAAAGGGAACCCTTTACCCGATGTGGGGATCACCGTGATCAATCCCGATAACTGGGAAAAAACCATAAAGACTGATGAGCACGGACATCTGGCAGTACCGGTCTCCGCGAAAGGCCTTTATGTTCTGGTCGCACGCCATCAGACCAAAGAGGCAACCCAGATCGCCGGTCAGGCTGTTTCAATGCTTCAGCATATTGCCTCCGTCTCTTTCGTAGCGGAGTGATAAGGATGAAGCTGGGCCAGACATATCAGCAGAATTGGTCCGTTGCATTGCGCGCGGCGGCAGCGATTGTTGGCGGGTACATTTTCATTGCAATGCTGACTTTAGCTATTCCGCTGGTGCTGGCCAGTGCTGGAATAGAGCTGGCCCAGAGCATCTTCCTGACCATTATTTTCGGGTTCGTTCTGTATGTGGCCATCATCATGGCAGTCTTTCACGCCAGCAGCGCGGCCCGAGCCTGGACATATCTTGTCATCGCATCAGTACCTCCTGCCGTCATTGTTGCATTCTTGTTGCCGGGGGCCGTGTGATGACAGAGGCGATCACTTTGATTCTTGCGATCATCGGTTTTGCGGCATCGAGCCTGTCGATGCATAAACATCACCGCGATGTGCTTGGGATGCCGCCTTCTCCCCTCCGCGCCAAGACGCTTCTCTACAGCGGATGGACAGTTCTGGGCCTTTCCGTGCTGATTAGTCTTCGAGAACATGGTTGGTCGCTTGGGATTGTTGTCTGGCTTGGGCTGGGCACCGTCGCTGCGCTGATTGTCGCCCTATCGCTTACCTATGGTCCCCGGCGCACACCCTCCAAGAAGAGCCGTCGAATATCCAGATAATCTTTATCAACCGTAACGTACTGGGAGATCGATGTGCGAACAGTTTGTGACGCGTCGCCGCGACAGATCGCGAGATGCAATTTGAAGGTGGCCGTGTCACACGGCAAGCCAGCCAGCCATTCCGAGCTGTGGATACATTATGGATCGGATCGCCAGCCAGCCACCCTATACTCAGGAGCTAGTCCGTGCGGTACCGTATATAGTATGGGTTTTTCAAGTATATAATCTCAAGTGACCGGAACCAAACCGTTACAAGTCCATTGTGCGATACGCTGAAGTATAGACGGCAATAGAACGGTGTCCTCGTTTGGCTTCGAGTGTCCCCGGCCTCTCATAGTCAAATCGGCGGATGCCAGTGGTTTGAGGGTTTGTTTAGGAACCGGCAGGGTGTCTGAACGGACCAATGATGGGCATTGCGCTGTCTATTTTCTGAGCGATGCCGATTTTTTTTGATTGGAATTTATACAGTTTCTCGGTCGTTCGTCCTGAAAATTTTATATAAGTAGTTACAATAGTTATGATTACGACTTTGGCATATCTCTTGCGTCATTTTGTCCAGAGGAAGCTTCGAGAAGATTGCTTCCCAAACAAAATGAACAGGAAGGTTGGGATAAAGATGGGACAAGGTTTTGTGCGGCGGCTCCAGCGGGGCGCCATTGCTCTTAGTGTCATGACCCTTGGAATGATGGGGCATGCCGGTGCTGAAGACGGTGTCATTAAAATTGGCGCGCCTTTGGCTCTTTCGGGTGGCCTGGCGTCGGAAGGGGCCAAGCAAAAACTGGCCTATGATTTGTGGCTTGAGCGGATCAATGCGCTGGGTGGTATTGATGTCGGTGGCGTGATGATGCCTGTCGAACTTATCACCTATGACTACCAGACCGATGGGAAACGGGCCGGGCAGTTGGCGGAAAAACTGATCATTGACGATAAAGTTGATTTCCTGACAGCCCCGTTTGGGTCAGGGCACACCAAGATAACGGCCGGTGTCGCAGAACGGTATGGCGTTCCTATTATTGCTGTGGCGTCCTCGGAGCCGGTGCATAATCAAGGGTACAAAAATCTGTTTGGTACATTGGCCCCATCCGGCGGTCTGATTGATGGTATGTTGGATCTCTTCACGGCGAAAAAGCCTGACCTGAAGAAAATGGCGATCTATGGCCGGGATGATGTCTTCCCGAAAATCATGGCGAGCCTGATGTCAAAAGCTGCCACGGCCCGAGGCATTGAGGTGGTCTACGAGGAGCTGTATCCGGTTGGAACCCTGGATCATTCCGCAGCGACGGTTGGTATGCGGGCGGCCAAGCCCGACTGGATTTATGTCACGGGGTATACCGGTGATTTGGTTCTCGTCCGCAAGCAAATGGAAGAGCAAGGCATCAATGCCCCGATCGTGACCATGATCACGGGCCCGGCCTATCGTGAATTTGTTGAGAACCTTGGTCCGTTGGCTGAAAATGTGACCAGTGCGACCTGGTGGCATTACTCCGCAGATTATTCTGGAGATGATGTGTTTGGGACGACACAGGCATTTTATGACGCGGTTGTTAAGGCCTCTGGCGAAGAACCCGATTATGTCCATGCCTCATCCGCTGCCGCACTGATCGCCCTGCAGAAGGCAATTGAAACGGCCGGCACGTTGGATCGTGATGCTGTGCGAACCGCATTGCAGAACCTGGATATCGAAACATTCTATGGGCCGATCAGTTTCCGGGAAGATGGTCTGAATGATAACCGCAACTTGCCGATCATTCAGATTCAGGACGGCAAACCGGTAATCCTATCCCCGGCTAATCTGGCGACGGCAGAAATGCGTTTGAACCAATAACGCGGTATTTGGGAGCATGAAGATGAGTGGATATCTGACCTCAGAAGAAGTGGCAGGTTTCGAACGAGACGGTTACTTTTTGAAGCGGCGTGCGATCACGCAGGCCCATGCGAAGGATTGCCGTCGTCGTTTGGAAGCGATGGAGGAAACACTCCAGGAGGATTGTAATAAACGCATGAAGATCAAAGCGCATATTGCCTCTCCCTGGATGGTTGATTTGGCTAGGAACCCGTTGATCCTGGATGCCGTTGAATCACTTCTGGGACCAGATATCTTACTCTTTGGATCATCAATGTTTGCGAAGGCGGCCCGCAGTGACAAGTTCGTCTCGTGGCATCAGGATTCAGCCTATTACGGCCTGACACCGAATGACTCTGTGACTGTTTGGTTGGCCTTCACCCCCAGCAATAAAGAGAACGGATGCCTTCGGGTGCTGCCGGGCTCTCATCTGGGGGAGGATTTTGAACATGATGAAACCTATGATCCCAAGAATCTGCTCGCTAAGGGTCAAACCATTCGCGGTGTCGATGATGACCAGGCCAAATACCTGGAATTAGACCCTGGCGAATTTTCCATGCATCATGTACGCACCGCGCATGGCAGCTTGGGGAATTACTCGGACGATCATCGGATCGGACTGGCCTTCTTTTACATTGGGGCGCATGTTGGTTCGACTCTGGGCCGTCGCACGGCGCTGTGTGTGCGGGGACAAGACACATATGGGCATTGGGATGAAGATCCTTTACCCCGTTATGACCTCGACCCGCTCTCGCTCGATTTTCTGACCAATATGTGGTCGAAGTATCAAAGCAAAGAGGTGCAGCAAGCGGCGAAAGCTGGTCGCCTTTAAACAGTCAGGTGGCGGGCGTCAGAACGCCCTGACCAACAGGTATTCCAGGGAAAATTAAAGAGGGCGGCTCGGCGTTATTCCGACCGCCCTTCTTTTTTTGGCATGGGTTTTTTCTTTGTCTTCTCTCGCTTCGAAAGATTGATTAATATTTAATCGGCTGTGTTTTTGGTGGTTAAAAATTAGACAAATTCAGGTGGTTGTTCCGAGCTATTTTTAAAAATGTAGTTACAATAGTTATAGTTACGACTTTGGCATGACCCTTGCTTATTTGAGCCCGGAACAGCTGTTTTCAAAAGGCTGTCTTGGGATTTTTTTGAACAGGAAGGATGTGGTGGACATGACTATGACACTTAAAAATGGATTGAAGATAGCGGGTTTGACCTTGGGCATTGCGATGGCAAGTGCTGCTGGGCCAGCCGTGGCTGCGGATGATGTGCTGGTCATTGGGGCGCCTTTGGCGCTGACCGGTGGTCTGGCCGATGAAGGCAAGAAGCAGCAGGATGTTTGGAAGCTGTGGCTGGACAAAATCAATGCTGCTGGCGGCATTGATGTCGACGGCAAGAAAATGCAGGTCAAATTCGTCGAGTATGATTATCAGACGGACGGAAAGCGCGCCGGGCAATTGGCCGAAAAACTGATTACCGATGACAATGTTGATGTTCTGATGGCGCCATTTGGCTCTGGCCATACGAAGATCATTGCGGCGGTTGCAGAACGGTATCAGGTCCCAATGCTGGCCTGTGTGGCATCCTCAGTGTCGGTCTATGACCAAGGCTTTAAGTATCTCTTTGGCACGCTTGCGCCAAACACCGGTATGACCGAATCCATGGTCGAATTTTTCAAGGAAAAAAAACCTGATCTGAAGACTGTGGCGATCTATGGCCGCGATGACGTGTTTCCGAAAGCTATGGCAAGTGCCTTAGCCGCATCTGCTGAATCTGGCGGTTTGGATGTTGTCTATAATGAGCTTTATGCCGTTGGGACAATGGATCACTCGGCTGCAGTCTCTGCCATTAAGTCGGAGAACCCGGACTGGGTGTACATGACGGGTTATACCCAGGATCTTATTTTGGGTCGTAAGCAGTTGTCGGATATGGGCGTAACGTCCCCGATCATCACGATGGTGACGGGCCCTGCCTATCGTGAATTCACTGAAGGTTTGGGCGACCTTGCGGATGGCGTGACCAGTTCGACCTGGTGGCACCATTCAACCGCCTACACCGATGCGGTGGGCCCATGGAGCACGACAGCTTCCTTCTATGCTGACTTTACCGCTGCTTATGAGTCCGATCCGGACTATGTTCATGCCTCCTGTGCTGCCGCTGCGGATGTTCTGGTGAGTGCCGTTCAGGCTGCTGGCTCAAAAGACAAGCAAGCGGTTCGGGATGCCTTGGCAGCCACCGACATCCTGACATTCTATGGCCCGATTGATTTCGGTGATAATGGGATGAATCAGGGGCGTGAAATGCCAATCATTCAGGTCCAGGGCGAAGAAATTAAAGTCCTATATCCTGAATCGATCAAAAACGCTGATCTGAAAATGATCGACTAAAGCGCGCAATTTGCGGGACAGATTGGGGGCGGATTTTGGAGACAAAACCGTCCCCTCTCCGCAAAGGGCTAAATTTTCTTTCGCCACATAAGATCAGATCGGGACGTGCATTGTGGATATTCTTCAAATCCTCCTTAATGGTATTGTCTTGGGCTCGCTTTATGCCTGTATCGCGATTGGCTTTTCGTTGGTCTGGGGCGTGCTTAACATCATCAATATGCTGCATGGGTCTTTCATTATTCTCGGCGGCTATCTGACATACTTTGCGTGGCAGTATTCAGGGGTGAACCCCATTGTGGTCCTGCCGATCATTACGATCATTCTATTCGGCCTGGGCTATGGGCTGCAGTATTTCTTTATCAATAAGGTCGTTATGGCGCCGGTTCTGACCACCCTGACGCTGACCTTTGGTCTGGACATGATCCTCTATAACTTGATGACGGTGTTTTTCACGGCGACACCACGCCGTGTGACATTGGATTTAGGAACCTTGAATTTAGGCGACCTTTATCTGCCGGTGGATCGCTTGCTGGGAATGGGGTTGGCGCTGTTGTTGACTGCCATCCTGTTCTTGGTGATGCGGGCATCCAAGATTGGTCGTGCCATTGTCGCTGTACGCATGGATCGTCAGGCCGCCACATTGATGGGCATTCGCGTAAATCACGTCTATGCCATTACCTTTGGGATTGGGGCCTTGATGGCTGGGGCGGCCGGGGCGATTTTCTCTATGGTCTTTCCCATCACGACAAACCTGACTGGAACATTTCTGGGCAAAGCCTTTGTCATTTGCGTGATTGGCGGCTTGGGCAGTGTGCCCGGTGCGCTGATTGGCGGCATCGCGCTGGGGCTGATTGAAAGCATCGCCGGCTTCACGATCGGGCCGCAAAATGCGACGACAGTTGGCTTTCTCTTGATGTTGTTTCTGTTGATTGTGCGACCGACCGGTATTGCTGGTGTTAAGGGATACGAGTAATGAAACAGCTTTTATGCTTCGGCGCCTTTGCGTTGTGGGTGGCTATGATTGCCGCGACGCCGCTTCTCGCGGATAACTATACGATCCGGATCGCAATATCTGTTTCAATGTTTTCCGTCATGGCGGTCTCTTGGAACTTTATCGGCGGGTTCACGGGGTATCCGTCCTTTTCAACAGCAGCCTTTTTTGGAATTGGTTGTTATGCAGGAGCCATTGCCCAGCGCAATGGGGTGCCGTTGGTGCTGGCCTGGTTGTTTGCAACACTCCTCGTTGCCGTGTTTGCCGCCTTGCTGGGGGCCATCATTCTGCGCCTGAAGGGTCACTATTTCGCCATTGGGTCCATTGCCATTGTTGAACTGACACGGTTGATTACATCGTCTTGGGGCAGTCTGACAGGTGGGGGCGACGGTCTGAATGTTCCATTGCTGCAGGGAAGCCCGCAGGAGGTCGCTGGTCTTGTTCTGTATGTGATGCTTGGAATTCTGGTACTGGCATTCCTGACATCAGTTTATGTGGACAGGTCTCGTTTAGGGTTTGGTCTGAAATGCATCAGCCAGAACGAAGACGCGGCGAATATGGTTGGCGTGAACACGACAGCGTTCAAGATTGTTGCCTATACCTTGTCGGCTGTGTTTTGCGGCGCTGTCGGGGCGGTTTATGCCTCCTGGGTTGGTTATATCGATCCCACGGACAGTTTTTCCATCTTGCTGACCTTAAAGGTGCCGGTAATGGTCCTCCTTGGCGGCGCTGGAACCTTGTTGGGTCCCGTCCTGGGCACGGGTGTTTTCATTCTGTTGGAAGAGGTTTTCTGGGCAAACTTCCTGCAATGGAACCGTGCGATCCTGGGCGGCATTATTGTCTTCCTGATTTTCTTCCTGCCCAACGGTTTGTTGAAAATTCAGTATCTTGAGCTTTATGCCGCGATTTTGAAAAGGCTTCCCACGCGGTCTCAAAAACCAGGAGAAGGTTCATGACTGAGATCCTCAGACTGGAGAATGTCGGTAAGCAGTTCGGCGGCATCCACGCGGTTAATGATGTATCTTTCAGCCTCGTTGAAGGTGAAATTATTGGGCTGATAGGGCCCAATGGGGCGGGAAAGACCACCTTGGTCAACTTGATTACCGGGGTTCATCCGCTGTCATCGGGAAAAGTGATTTTTGCCGGTGAAGATGTCAGCCGCCAGCAGGCCTTTCAGGCCGCAAGACGGGGCCTGGCACGGACATTTCAGATCGTCCAACCCTTTCCCAAAATGACGGTATTGGAGAATGTTGCGGCCGGGGCCTTGTTTGGGGGCGGATCCACCTCTGTGCAGGAGGCAATGGAGCTTGCACGCAAAGAATTGGAATTCGTTGGCCTGGACCATGTGGCCGATACGGCGGCATCCTCTCTTGCTTTACCAAACCGCAAGCGTCTGGAACTGGCAAAGAGCCTAGCCATGCGCCCGAAAGTTCTGTTGCTGGATGAGGTGAATGCGGGCCTTAACGCCACTGAAATCGATGGGGCGCTGGATTTGATCCGTAAGATCGCCGCCCGAGGCGTCACAATTCTGATCATCGAGCATTTGATGAAGGTCGTGCTTTCGATCTCTCAACGGATTCTGGTTTTACACCATGGGGAATTGATTGCCCAAGGGGATCCAAGAACGGTTATTGAGGACCCTCAAGTTGTTGAGGCCTATCTGGGGTCCAAATTTGCAGCGCGAGTCAAAGCGGAGTCTCATCATGCCTGAATCTTTTCTAGAGATTAATGGAATAGAGGCGGGTTACGGCGACGTGCGGGTTCTCTGGGATATCTCCCTTTCCGTTGAGAAGGGAGAGATCGCCTGTATCGTAGGCTCTAACGGTGCGGGGAAAACCACGCTGCTCAATACAATTTCAGGCATCGTGAAGCCAACGGCGGGCAGCATTAAGCTTGACGGGCAGGAATTGGTTGGCTGTTTGCCCGATGCTGTTTTGAAGACAGGGATCGCCCATGTTCCAGAAGGGCGGCGCTTGTTTAAGGGCCTGTCAGTTCAGGACAACCTGATGCTGGGCGCCTATCTGCGCGATGACCGTGAATCCATTCGCGAAGACCTTTCCTTTGTCTATGACCTGTTTCCGATTCTAAAGGAACGCTCCACCCAGGATGCGACAACGATGTCTGGTGGAGAGCAGCAAATGTGCGCGATCGGTCGTGGTATCATGTCAAAGCCACGGCTGTTGATGATCGATGAACTCTCACTGGGGTTGGCACCGCGATTGGTTGACCGTTTGGGGGATACGCTGTTGGAAATTAACAAGTCGGGCCTGACCATCTTGTTGGTGGAGCAGGATGTCATGACCGCGTTTGAAATTGCGAAACGCGCTTTTGTGATTGAGACCGGGCGTGTGTCGATTTCGGGTTCCACGGCGGAACTGGGCAATGATCCCAAAATCAAAGAAGCCTATATGGGAATCTAACCCGCCTCGAGTTAGCGGGTTCTGAAAGGCCCATGTTATTGGGCTGTTGTGTCGATTGTTTCGGGAATGGGGAACCAGCCGTCTGCCTGATGTTCAAACAGCGGTGCGGCGATCACACTTTTGACCAGGGCGGATGATCCATGGAACTCTTGCTCCAGGGTGGTTTTCCACAAAACACCTTGGCGCATCGCAACCAGAATGCCGATGACTTCGCAATCCTGACGGTGCAGCAGTCTCAAGACAGAGAGGATTGTGGACCCGCTGGAGATTGCATCATCCACAATGATCACACGCTTTTTATTCAGGCGAGGCAGGATATTGGGATCGAGATATATTTTTTTGCTGCGGTCGGGGCTAGTGATTGAATAGACCGGTTCGGACAGGTCATCTGAGTACCAGAATTTCCGGGAATAGCCTAAAGGAATAAAATGGGAATGCCCCAGTTTTTCAGCAATCATGGGCGCAAAGGCCAGGCCAAGGGTGGGCAGGCCCACGATCTGGTCTGGATTGATTGATTTTGCAATATCGGCCATCGCGTCTGTCAGTGCGCTGATGACGGAGAAGCTGGCTTGATTTGCGATCAGGGAGGCAACGGCGCGGTCGCCCTCTGGCAGTTTACGCAGCGGCAACAACAAGGCCCGCTTGTCTGGCATGAGGGCTGGATAGCCATAGCGATACGGTGCGGCCTGCACGGCTTTCGGATCACCAGCCGGTATCAGGTCTTGCCAGAATGTGGTTGTTGGAATGATAAAATCTGACTTTGGTGATGGCGTTGAGCTCATGGAATACACTCTTTTCAGAATTCGGTGATGTGATGGACAATGGTGATGGCGAATGGTGCCCGGTAGCATCCCTTGCGGATTTGTCTCCCGACACGCCGCTAGAAGTGATCGTCGAAGATACTGTTGTCATCCTGCTGAAGGTGGACGGAGAGGTCGTCGCGTATCAAGGATTGTGCCCGCATCAATTTGCCAGACTGGCCCAGGGTTATGTCGCGGCAGGATCGATCCATTGTCCCCAGCATAAGGCGTGTTTTGATCTTCGCGATGGGGTTTGTGGGCCCGGCTGGATGTTGCCCGCCTTGCGCCAATACACTCTCCGGGTTGATGCGGCAGGAACCGTTGCGTTGGCCTCTCCTCTGTCCACAAAGCGCCCCTCTATCTGACAATCACTCAATCCTCGGGCCAGGGGGAAACGCCCCGTCCAATCAGACCAGCTTTGCCGGTGCTCTCGACCATACCCAGATTGATCCCTAGGCAGGTTCGCGGGCGGGTCAGATCCAGTCCTACATGAACGCTTTGGTCGGAAAGCGCGGGATGCGGCCCGATAAAAGGGGCATGTGCGGCTGGTGTGAAATAATCTGGATGTACATGGTCGCGGTAGGACTCCGCCAGGCTGGGCGTTGTCCGCAGGCAAGCCGCGCCAAAGCCTAGTGCGTCGATCACGGCACTGTCGCCGATTGCGGGTAGCGCGCTGGCGAATTCCTGTCCGTTAAATTTTGGTCCAATCGGGGGCAGCGCGGGACGCGTGATCCAGGCCTCAGGATCCGACGCTACCTTATACCCCATATTCTGGCCATTTCCGCCACAGGCGACCAGCATATTGCTTTCTGCAACACCGGCCCCAGCACCGATCATCAGCGCACTGCTGGCCATAATTATATTCAGGGCAAACTGGTTTGCCTTGTCCAGATAGGACGCGGCCTCATCCTCTAATGACTCCGGGAAAATGTCTCGTATTTGGGCCTGCGTGGCGGCAACTTGGCCGTGAAGGTCATCGCCATGCCGTAAGGCATAGTCCAGTATTGGTAGCAATGGAACCGCATCCGTTAGCGCCGCTGCCAATGTTGCGCCAATAGGATCCGTCAGTCGGCGCAGCAGGGCAAGGCCGTCTGGATGTCCGTTGCCCAGCCGCAATGCATAGGGCAATGGGCCATCATTTAAGGGCGAAACGCGCTTGTTCTGGGGACTGGTACGGTCGGTCACCTCAACGCAGAAGACACTTGGACCAACGATGAAGGCCAGGGGCGTTACCACCCCAAAATCTTGCGCGGGGCGCAGTTGCAATTGGCCGGACCGCAAATGGGTGAGCATTTCCGATTCAGATTCTGCCCAGCCTTCCAGTTGCGCCGTCGCCGTGATGGCATTGCGCATGGGGGCCGGTAGGTCCGACAGATCAGCGAAAGGGGGACCGGCATGCAGCAGAGTCCGGTCCGGGAGGCTTGGCACCAGTTCTTTTAGCCGTGCGATACGGGTCAGCATCGGCACGACGGCGATTAGCTTTTTATAGGATTTTTGTGTGGCTGCAGAAGAATGAGACACAATTAGGCTCCTGAAATGATTGACGCGATCTGGCTGTTGTCAGCTTGTGGGGCTGTTTGCGTCGATGATTTGCGTCATCATCTCGATCAACCGAACACGGTCTTGTGGGGCCAGTGCCTCGATGGTGCGCTCATGGGCGCGCTTTGCCCGCTCATCCAGAATGGCCAGCATTTCCTTGCCGTCATCGGTCAGCGTGGTCAGGCGAATGCGACGATCGCTGGACGACACGCGCCGTTTGATAAGCCCCCGTTTTTTTAGGCGATCAAGGATATCGGTCATGTTGGTTTTGTCGATCGCGACCGCATTGGCCAGGGTCGTTTGGTCGACAGCGCCAGTTTGTTGCAGGGCGGATAAAACGGAATACATCACCGGTGTGATGTTTTGATCCCCGCATTCCAGTGCGAAAAGCGCTGTATGGATTTGATGCAGGCGTCGAATTAAAACACCGGGTCTGGACGTAAGTGAGCCATCCCGCCAAGGATCTGTTGAACTTTTCTGATTGTCATTGGGTTGCATTTTTTGAACCAATTGAAATGTCATTGTTATAAATTTCCCCTTCAAAAGAGTGAATGGAAGTTAGCGAAACCACAAGACTCTTCTGAACCACCCCTTAAATACGGAGGCGAGAAGCGACAATCCATTCAGACTGGTTTGTGCCGTTGCATCGGGTTCTTTCCCCTGGGCGCGGGCCTCAATTGCGCTTGCCACCTGCACGAGAATTCGGTCAGCAATTTCGGCGACTAAAGTGGGACGACTGAATTGAGAGAGTGTGCCGGTAAGTTTGTAGGTCATGTCCAGGCTCAAGACCGTGTCCCCTGTTTCGGACCGTGTGACGTGGAAATCCAGCATGCCATCCAATTGAGATCGGCTCAGGCTGTCGCGGCCCCGGCCGATGACATGTCCCGATTTTTCTGCATCCTTCAGGTCCATTTTTGCAGTGCCGACAAAGGCTGCTTTTATCGGCCCCATTGAGACAGCGCATTGCCCCTGCAATTTGCCGTCCTGCGTTGCGCTGTCTAGGCGCGCGCCGGGAATGCAGGAGACTATTTTTTTTGGGTCCGACAGGATGTTCCAAATATCGGCGGCCGGCGTATCGAAGGTTAGCGTCCGCGACAGGGTTGGTGACCCTTCAAGCGAGTGTCGATCTGGTATGGTCGTCGACGCATCGCCCTTGGCGGTCTGTGGTGAGGGCGTATCCTGATTATCTAGCAAACTGGTCGCAGCCGACGACTGAGGCTGCTGTGCCCTGGCATGCGGTTGAACCGACGCTTCTGGCGGGGCGTTTTCCAGTACGTCTGTGATCGCGGCGATGATCCCTGCATAGCCGGTGCAGCGGCATAAATTCCCGGACAGTTCTTTACGGATACGCGCCGCATCTGCATTGGGCAGTCGCCGGACGATATCATATCCCGTGACCAGCATTCCGGGTGTGCAAAAGCCGCATTGCAAACCATGATGTTTTTTGAACGCGGTGCGCAAGGCACGCATCAGGGGATCCTCGTCAAACCCTTCGACACTGCGAATTTCTGCGCCTGTGCAGGCGGCGGCCAGGGTGATGCAGGACCGTGTCGGTTTGCCATCTACGAACACGGTGCAGGCCCCACAGACCCCTTGTTCACATCCCAAATGGGTTCCTGTCAGCAGCATTTCCTCGCGCAGAAAATCAGCGAGATGGGTACGTGGTTCCGCAGTTTGGGAGACGGGCGTTCCATTCACCATCAGTTGGATCGTTGCGTCAGTCATGCGTCGTTCTCCTTGCGCTCTTCAAGCTGCGCGAGGGCCCGTGACAGGGCGACCGCATGCAAGTTCAGTGTTTCAACGGGGTGATCCGGGATCGCGTCTTGCAGGGCCTCTATTGGGGATACTTGTCCCTCCAGGAGGGCCTGAGGCTGGGACAAAATGGCAGGCTCACGGCCAAGGGCGCCGATTGCTACCCTCACTCTCCCATTCTCTGGATCGCTCAGAATGGCGGCGCTGGCCTTGGCAAACTCGCCAACCTGCCTGGTGTATTTCCAATAGGCCCATCGCGCGTTCTGGCCGGGCCGCGGCACGTCAATGGCGGTCAGGACATCATCGGGGCCTAGGCCCGTGCTATAGGGTCCCGTGATGAAGTCTTCGATGGGCAGGGAACGCAAGTCTGCGCCTTGATCCGGGTCGCGTATCAGGACTGTCGCACACAGCGCGGTCATCACAATTACCCAATCCGCCGCTGGGTCGGCATGGGCCAGGCTGCCTCCAATCGTGCCGCGGTTGCGCACCGCGCGATAGGCGATATTGGCGGCCGCATCGCGCATCCAATGGCCGGTCGGATCTGTCACCAATCCATCCTCAATCTCGGCATGGGTGGTGGCTGCCCCAAATCGCACGCGATCGCCAAAATCTTCGACCTGACGCAGGTCTGAAAGCTGGGCAATATCGATCAGCCCTGTCGGTCGCGCGAGTCGCAGGTTTAGCATCGGGCCTAGTGATTGGTTGCCGGACACGAGTTTGTTTTGCCCCCCGGCCAATGCTTTCTGGGCATCGTCCAGAGAGTGTGCGACGGCATAATTGAACGGGGCTGGTTTCATGCTGCGTCCCCTGATTTTGTCTGGCCGCTTTGGGCGTGTCCAATTGCTGCCAGAACCCGTTCTGGGGTGATCGGCACTTCCGACACCTCCGCACCAAGAAAAGACAGGGCATCATTGACCGCATTGGCAATGGCGGCGGGCGGCCCAATGGCGCCACTTTCCCCAATCCCTTTCTGGCCAAATCGGCTCAGGGGGGACGGGGTTTCCATATGTTCTATCCGGATTGCAGGAAGGTCGGAGGCAAGCGGCAAATGATAATCCGCCAGGGTCGAGGCTAAGGGCTGCCCCGATGCATCAAAGCACATCTCTTCAAACAAGGCGGTGCCAATGCCTTGGGCCGCGCCCCCGTAAACCTGGCCATCAACCACCATGGGATTGATCATGGTTCCGGCATCTTCAACGATGACATAGTCCAGCAGGCGCACATGGCCCAGATCCAGATCAACCTCCACTTTCACTGCGTGGCAGGCATAGGAAAATGTTCCGGTATCCTTGACTGTCTTATACCCCTCAACCACTTCCAGTCCTCTGGGGTCAACGTCATCGGGCAACAGTTGCGGTTTCAAGTACCAGGTTTTTGCGACCTCCTCGATGCTGATCGCGCTGGTACCGACGCGTGCCATGCCGTTCTCTAGAACAATTTCAGCAGGGTCGGCTTGCAGCAGATGGCCCGCGATTTTGCTGATACGCTCTCCCAGAGATACGCATGCGGTGCCAACAGCCCCGCCTGCCATGACAATACAGCGTGATCCCCAGGTTCCTGTGGAATAGGGCGTGTAGGCCGTATCCCCGTGGACCAATTTGATCTTCTTCGGGTCGATCCCGATTTCACTATTGGCAATCTGCGCTAGGGTTGTTTCCAAACCCTGGCCATGGCTGTGTACACCAACGCGCAATTCCAGGCCGCCATCAGGCGTCAGGCGCGCGATGGCCTGCTCAAATCCTGGCACCATCGGAATGCCCCAACCATGATAAACAGACGTCCCGTGGGCTCCTTGTTCGCAAAAAATTGACAGGCCCACTCCGATCCGTGTCCGCCCGGTCTGGGACTGCTGTTCGGCGCGGATGCCCGTCATGTCGATCGCGGAAACGGCGCGCTTTAAGGCTTCGGTATAGTCCCCACTGTCGAAGAACTTATTGGTGATGTTGGTGAAGGGCATTTGTTCTGGCCGCACCAAATTTCGATGGCGAATGGCCTCAGGCGTAATCTTCAATTCGCGCGCAATATTGTCCAGCAGGACCTCCATCGCGAAACAAACACCCGTTCGTGCGACGCCACGAAAAGGCAGGATTGGTGGCTTGTTGGTGGCGACCGACCACGTCTTGCAGCGGTATCCCTGCATCAGATATGGGCCGGGTAAAATACTGGCGACTTGGGCGGCCTCAAGACAGGCGGAGAAGGGATAGCTAGAATAGGCCCCTGAATCAACAATCGCGCTGCAGTCTACCGCCAGCAATTCCCCATCTGCTTTTGCATAGCCTGTGATCTCATAGCTATGCTCCCGGCAATTGGCACCGGCGATCAGATGTTCACGGCGATCTTCAATCCAGCGAATTGGTTTGTCCAACTTCATGGCCAAAAAACAGGCACATACCTCTTCCGGCAGTAGGATTCCTTTATACCCGAACCCTCCGCCCACATCGGGTGCGATCACCCGGATTTGGCCGTGATCCAGTTTCAGGCATTCCGACAGTCCAGTGCGAACGATATGCGGCATTTGCGTTGCCGAATGAAGGGTCAGGATTTCTAGGTTTCGGTCCCAGGCGGCAATCAGGCCACGCCCTTCGATAGGGGCCATGCATTGCCGGGCTGTTTTGAATTGGCGGCGGACAATCACATCCGCCTGTTCGACCGCAGCCTCAAAATTTATATCAACAGCGCTTTCTAGAAAGACGTTCTCGTCCCAGTCTTCATGCACCAGGGCGGTATCCTTGTCGCGTGCCTTGGTCATGTCATGAACAGCGGACAGCTCCTCGAAGGTGACATCAATCTGCTCCGTCAGATCTTCGGCCAGGGCGCGCGACGGGGCAAGACAGGCTGCGATCAGTTCCCCAACATGGCGCACTTTATCATGGGCCAGAATGGGCTGTGTTGAGGGTCGAAACCCCGGCAGGCCAGACACCGCCCGAATACCCGAAACGCCTTCCAGATCACGGGCAAAGAACACGGTGTTTTTGGTTGTGTCAGGTTTTGTTTGTGACAGAATTCGTGCGTGCGCCATCGGGCTTCGCAAAAAGGCGAGATCCAGCATGCCTGGCAGGCGCATGTCGGCGATATAACGGCCTTTGCCATTCAGATAGCGATCATCTTCTTTCCGCTCAAGGCGGGCGCCGATGCCCAATCCCTGCTCTTTGGCATCCAGACTTTTTTCCATCTCACCCCATTCCTTGTATCTTTAGGACCCTCGAGTTTGAGGGGCTTTGATCGTGCTATCAATGCTCTGCAAAGCGTTTCGATGCCAATCTTTGATACAGTCAAATATTGCACTGCACATCGCAACGGTAAAGGGTTTCAGAGAATATGTGTAGATATAATTTTCGCTATTACTACTTTTATCTTTTCCCCGGCAACACGGCGCGATATGTTTCATCCAAAGCGTGTCGGAAAAGGATAAAGGATACCCGCGATGAGCGATGTGAAGCCCTATGATATCGTATTGGAAAATGGGACTTTGATTGATCCCGCTTCCGGCTTGAATGGGCGGTATGATATCGGTATCCGCGACGGCGTGATTGCAGCGGTCAGCGACACTCTTGCCGCCGCCCCGACAGCGGAGCGGATTGATGTATCCGAACATCACGTCATTCCAGGCATGATCGACACCCATGCGCATGTATATGAACATGTGACAGGAAAGTTTGGTCTCTCGCCGGATCTCGTGGGTGTCTATTCGGGTGTGACCACCCTGATTGATCAGGGTGGCCCCAGTTGCATGACAATTGGTGGCTTTCGGAACTTCATCGCTCAGCCTTCAATCAGCAGGGTCCTGGCCTTCATCTCGACCTATCTTGTTGGCGGTCTGGAGGGGCATCTTTATCCCGAACTCTATGGCCCCAATGGCGTGAATGCAGACCATACGATCAAGGTGACGCGCGACAATCTGGACTTGGTTAAAGGCGTGAAGGCGCATGCCGAGATTGGGGGACAGTCCCGGTGGGGAATGGATGTCATCAAGATCGGGCAAGAAATTGCAACAGCGACCAATCTGCCGCTTTATATCCACCTTGGTCAGCTTTGGCCGACCAGTGATACAGCGCCAATGCCGTCACCCGATGAGTTGATTCACGAACTGGTACCGCTGATGAAGGAAGGGGATGTGTTGGCGCATCCGTTTACGCGTCATCCCGGAGGGTTCGTTTCTGAGACCGGGGAAATTCATCCAATCCTATTGGAAGCAGTACATCAGAAGAACATCAAAGTAGATGTTGGACATGGATCACATTTCAGTTTTGAAACGGCGCGACGTGTTCTGGATGCCGGTATCGTCCCCTTCACCTTAGGGGCGGATATGCATGGCTATAATGTTGCTATTCCAGATTCCACGGACCGGTCAGATCGCGCGGAAAATCCTTTCTTTGGGGTCGCACCGTTTAATCTGACAATTGCCATGTCAGAACTGCTGCATCTGGGTGTTCCGCTGGAACAGGTGATCGCGATGGTCAGCAGCAATCCCGCGACACTCATTCGGATGCAAGATCAACTTGGCAGCATTGCTGTGGGTCGAGAGGCGGATATCAGTGTACTTAAGATCGAGACGGGTCGTTTTAAGCTGTCAGACAATAGCGGTGAAAGTGTCGTTGCAGAAAAACTGGTCCGACCCGCTTTCTGCATTCGCGCGGGCACACGGTTCGACTCGAACTCAGTCTTCGTGCCCGATGCAATTGTAGCCTAAGCCTTATGCCTAGAAATTGGGTGATCCAAACCAATGCCTTACAGCCTTTGTTTCCTAAACAGAGACGGCGGGTGGTTTTAGGGAAGCAAGTGACTTAAAAGCCAACAAGTAAAGTTGATTGCAAGCCCCCGCAACCAATCATAACAACGACTTAGCGCTAACACCGCTAGGCCGTTATTGCGTTCGGTAAGCAATAGGTAAGCAGGGTGGGTTTAGCATCCGCTCACAATGGAGTGGTGTGGCGCAGGATTGATCGGACCAGGCTCATCGCGGCTAAGTCGGATGATTTTGAAGCAGCTTTCGTTCTTGCTAATTCCCAAGCTGGATATAAACAGATCCATCTTTGAGGATTATTGGATAAGTTTTCAGATTTTCGCAGACAGGGGGACTCAAGGCTTTGCCAGTTGCTATATCAAAACGGCCTTGATGAAGGGGGCATTCGACTGTCATTCCGATGACCAACCCTTCCTCCAAATGTTGTTTTTCGTGGGTGCAGTATCCATCGGTGGCGTAAAAGCCTTTTTTGGTATTGTAGATGGCATAGCTGTGATCTCCATGGTCCCAGCGTAGCAAATCTTCTTCTTCAATTTCGTCCGCGCGGCAGACTCTAATCCATTCATTCATGTACTGGTGTCCTATGCAATGTGGCGTGAATGCTTTTCAAGCGCTTCCTGAAGCGCCTCCAACTCGTCCGCAGGCATTTTGATGCTGTGTTCCTGATCGGGAAATGCCCCGGATCTGACATCAGAACTGAACTGCCTAAGCGAGCTCTCTCATTCCTTGGACAACAGTTTTCGAATACTCAACATGTCACCGTATGCTTTGGCATGGCGAGGGGGATGAAGGACATCGCCACAGATATCTTCCATGAAACTAAAAATAATATCGCCGCCAGAGCCAGACCCAATAGAATGAGTGACGAGACGCGTTCTGGGACTGATGGCCATAAGCGCGTCGGCGGCGACGCACTCAACTTCGACCGCGAAGGCCCCAGCATTTTCATACCGCAGGCAGTCCTCCAATATGTGCATGGCTTCCTGTGCCGTTTTCCCAATGGCACGTAAACCGCCAACTTGCGTGGATCGCCTGGGGATAAGGCCAACATGTCCTTGAACAGACAGACCCTCCTTTGCGAGCATTTCAACGATATCGAATCCGCGTGGGGTATAGATCGCGTCGGCCCCAGCTTCTGCTGCACGGATCGCCGCGCGCAAAATCTCGTCTGGTGTGATATAGGCGGTCATGGCCAAGCCAGCCGTGACGAACCGAGTCGGCGCGTTGGGGCGGATCGTATGAATATCACTGTCCCAGATAGACAGCATATCCACATCAAGGTCCTCACATGTTTTTGCCTCGTCCTCCGTTGCTGCTGAGACCTGAACGAGCTTGTGATGTCCCTTGGCGGCAAGAATTGAGGCAACGGTCAGGTTTCGTTTCGCCGGTCTGCCGCCATAGGTATAGATATTGGTGAGAGTCACCGCATTGATGCCTTTGCAATTGGAGCATAGCTTCCCGTGGTAATCATATGGGGCGCTTGCCGCAGTGATGAGGCCTTTGTGTTTTTACCCAGAGACCGGCGAAGTGTTACGCAAAACAAATCCAAGTTTGATCTTAAGACGCCAGGATCCGGATCCGGAAGCTGATCCCCAAGCTCTTTCTCCAGGTCCGGTAAAGCAAAGAAAGGCACCTGTGTGTAGAGATGGTGACCAAGATGATGGTTCATATTCATATAGAGCAGTCTGCCGATCACATTGGTCTTAAAGGATCGGGTGGAGTTGAGAATGGAGGGGCTGTTTTCTTCAAGCTCCACATGCTGCAGCACTGTATAGACTTGGAGGGCAATACCACCGACCAGACGTGGGATGATCAGGAAGACAAGAAATTCTGGAAGCCATGTCACACTGAGGCCAATTATCAGTATGTACAGGATCAGATACGCACGTGCGCTCCAGGTCAATCGTCCAAGTTCGTTTTCAGGCGTATAGGAAAGGATTGTCGGTGAGAACTTTCTGAAACTATGCAGGACGATGATTTTCCCCTCATACCAAAGGGTTGGGATCCCCGTCAGTTCCCAGGCCCATCCTGAAAATGACATTGGCGTATCAAAAGGCATTTGGCCGTCTTTGCCGATATGCCAGGTGTTCGTGTGATGACTGGTATGGGCATAGCGCCGATGGTAGGGCTCTCCAACATACAGAAATGAGCTGATCAAGAACACAGTTTCGTTCAGCCATCGGGTTCGGAAGGCTGTGCCGTGCGCGGTCTCATGACTTAAGGCATAAGCTGGAAGAGCGAGAAGGCTGCCATAAACAATCATGGCAGGAACTACCAACCAGCTGCCCAACGTTACAGCAAGAGCCGCGCCAGAAAGCATAAGGCTGGTTACCCACCATGCGAGCCACAGCAGTCCCGGTACATCGCGTCGCGTGGCAAGTTGCTTCAGGCTTGAACGAGGAAGGGAAACCCCAGAAGACTTAGCGTTTGTCGCGCTATATTCCATTTCAGTCTCCAGTTCTACATCAATCTCAAGGCGCCGATCCAATGTAAATAATGGAACGCTTGATTGCGCGTGGACAAACGAATTAAATGACCCGTAGGCATAAGATAAACTTATAATCGAGGAGGTCTGCGTGTCTGAACAATCAGTTCCACCTTTGAATTGGTTGCGGGCATTTGAAGCCTCCGCGCGTTTGCTGTCCTTTACAAAGGCGGCGCAGGAACTGAACATGTCGCAGTCTGCGGTTTCCCAACAAATGCGGTCTTTGGAATCGTATCTGGGTCAGGTTTTATTTCTCCGGGGTCCCAGAGTCCTCAAACTGACAGAAGTTGGCAGAAACTATCTTCCGGTGGTGCAACAGGCGTTGGCTGGGCTTAGTCGCGGAACACGAGCCTTGAGCAACAAAAATAAAAAGAAATCGCTGACAATTCAATGCAATCTGGCGTTTTCGATGTTTTGGTTAGCACCGCGTCTGCAGTCCTTTCAGCATCAGAACCCCTGGATCACGGTTAGAATTTTGAGCGAACTATGGCCCCCGATGGCGACTGAAGAGAACGCGGATGTTGAAATTCGGTTTGGTTATCGATTGGAGGATAAACTAGGCGTGCAGCGCCTGTTCAATGACACATGTTTTCCCGTGTGTTCTCCGGATATATTGGAGGCGGTTCAAACAGATTGGACGTTGTTTGATTTGTATGATTGCTCCGGCATGCAGGGAGATTGGGAGGCGTGGTTTGCCGGCACGGGCAAACATCCTCAAGATGACAAGCCGATCAACTATGCATCGACATTTGGCGTCAGCCTATCTATGGCGATGTATGGTGCGGGTTTATCGATGGCCAATGAAACGTTTTCTCAGGCATTGATTGATCGGGGACTTCTGGCAAGACCATTTGAGGAGTCGATCCCAATGCCGGAGTCACACTACCTGATACACAATCATGATCGCCCGGAGAGTGAGGCGACACGTATTTTCAAGGCTTGGCTAGAGACGCAGACAAAGGCTTCCTGGACAAAGACATGATATCAAGCTGACAGCGTTTCTGACAAAGAGCCCGCACTCTACCGAAATCAATCCCATGAAACAGCGTTAGGCCGATCCAGCCTGGCCAAGAGTGCTTCCCGTTTAATTTTCTGGCAGATCAAGTAGAGATGGTCGCCCGGCGCGACAACTGGATTCCGACGGGCGACGGTGACCACACCAGCAAAGGGCGCCGTGACCGATTGTGCCGATCGCTCTGTTCGAAACAGATCATAGAGCATAGCGATGCTATCGCCGATATTCACGTCGTCCCCAAGCTGAGCGATGGGTCGAACCAAAGCATGTTCTGAGACAGTGACGGCATGCGATTGAGTGCCGTAATCCAAGAACGTGGTTGGATGTGGCCTTTCCGGACAGGATAGGCGCTGCAGCAAAGATGCTTTTATCAAGCCCGCTTGATGCAGAACTCTCAAAGCACCATGAAAGCCAGTTTGAAGGGACGCTTCTGTTACAGTAGCGCCTCCCCCCAATTCACAGGACAGGAATGAAACGCCTGCCATATGCGCCGCAGTGTCAAAATCGCCATCACTTCCGTCGATCGGTAAGACCACCGTATGCGGCGCACCAAATGCTTCAGCGAGCGCTAAATTCATTTTGTTTAGCTCATGGTTCGGCCCTACACACAAAAATCCGCAATCAAGATAGCGTGTTGCTGTCCCGCCAGAATGGAAATCCAAAATGACCTCAGCGAGGGGTATAAGGCAGTTTGTGACGAAGGCCGCAATGGCTTTCGTGGGGCCACCAGCAGAATCGCCCGGAAATGCCCGGTTCATGTTCCCTTCGTCTAAGGGAGATACCCGCTGGCGCGCCAGGACGGCAGGCATGTTCAATGCGGGCATAAAAATGATGCGTCCAGATATATCTTCTGGGGCAATCGCTTCTCGCAACATGCGGCATATCAGCTGTCCTTCATCCTCATCCCCATGATTGCCTCCGGTCAGCAAGACCGTTAGTCCGTTGCCGTTCGCGATCACAGCAATCGGGATCTGGATGACCGAGAAGGCAAATTGATTTGAAGAATGGGTCAGTTCCAAGAAACCGCTTCGTGCTCCGGGCGAGTCCATATCCAAATTACAGCCGATTGGCCCGTGACGAAGCATTCTGCTTTCTCCTAATAACTTTGACGCGTTGGTTTTCTGACCTTGGAAAGCAGGCATCTGCGTTAGAGCCTTTGGTGCCACAATTGATGTGCCCTGGTCAGTTGGGGCGCGCCTCTTCTATGAATTCAACGGGGGTATGGTCAAAGTTTTGACCACTGTAAATCCCGTCAAAACCGCCCAATTCTTCTATTCTTTGCCTTTGGTGCTCAAAGGCCCGATCAGAGATCGCTGCGGGATCTTCAAATGTCTCTGTCAGTTTTGCGTGTAAGCGCGTTCGAATATCGGCATGTTGATTGGATAGGCCAAGGTCATTTGCCTCATGCGGATCTTTTTCCAGGTCGAACAATTGTGCGGCGAAACCGGGATAGCAAATGTATTTCCAACGTCCGTCCCGGATCATCAAATATCCCGTAATAGCGCCGCCATCGTGATACTCACTCAGAACAATGCGATTAGGATCATCAGGCTTTGTGGCCAAATGTTCCAAGCTTCTGCCATGTAAGGCTTGATCATTTTCCGAGAGCCCAAGCCCTGTCACCGTAAGAGCGGTCTGGTGAATATCAATTAAGCTGCATTGCGTGCTGCGAACCCCAACAGGAATCCCTGGCCCAGAGAGGATCATGGGGATACGGGTGGCTTCCTCATACATGGTCATTTTTGTCCAAAGGCCATGATGCCCATTCATTTCGCCATGATCAGACGTAAACAGAATGACTGTATCGTCCATATGACCGGAAGACTCTAAGGCTCCCAGGACATCACCAATTAGGGAGTCTACGAAGCTGCATAGCCCAAAGTAACAGGCCCGCGCCTCGTTGCGATGACGGTCGTCGGTAAAAAAGTCATCATAGTTATTGTACGTGCGATTAGCGTTAAGGACCGGGTTGCGAAACTCTGTCTTAAAGCCTGAATAGCGGATTGGGGGCAGGCGATCTGGATCATAGAGTTGATAAAACGGTTCAGGACATGTCAGGGGGTAATGTGGGCGCAAGAATGATACAAACAGCGCCCAGGGTTTGTCGCTATCCGATGGTGCTTCTTTGGTAAGCCAATGTACCGCGCGATCTCGGACCGTCCTGTCATAGTCGGTATAGGGGTCATCGCCGATTTTTACACCATTGGCGAAGCCTGAAGGATCATAAGAGGTGTGATCCTGGCGGCGCAGAATGCCAAAGACCCATCCTTGCCCATCCTTCACATATAGCGGCACAATCTCGCGCGCAAAACCATGGTCTTCACCCGCTGCGCGGTAATGTAATTTTCCAATAGAGACGGTTTCGTGCCCCGCCGCTTTCATGCGATGCGCCCATCCCTTTTGTGCCCCGGTATAGGCTTGAGCATTGCTCCAATTTCCAGATTGGTAGGCATAGAGGCCTGTCTGGAAGGAGGCACGGGCCGGAACGCAGACGGGAGAGGGAGTATAGGCGGTTTCGAAACGAGTCCCTCGATTTGCCAGTCGATCAATTACTGGTGTTTGACCAATGCCGCCATAGGCCCCAATACCCTCCAGCGTGAGTTCATCGACCATAATCACAAGAAAATTCCGCCCTGACACGTCTTCCCCCTCGCTCTGATGTTTCTGGAAAAACTCTGTATAAGCGCTACTCAACGAAAGCGAAGGCGTTTCAAATTCAGGCCCTTCGGTGCACTCAGATATCCAATACAATTCGTCCCCTTGGCTGAGAACAACAGATCAAAACATTGCCTTCCTCTGCATCCTCCAAGGGGTCTTCAATATAGGTGACCTCTCCCTCCAGTAATGGGCACATACAGGTACTGCAAATGCCAGAGCGGCAGCTGAACTCGGGTGCTAGGCCTAGATCTTCTGCGAATTCCAAAAGCGATCCGGTGTTATTGTGCCAGAAACCAGTGACCCCTGATTTGGCGAAAACGACTTCAATTCCTCCGTCCTGACTTTGTTGAGGGGGCTGATCGGGGGCGGGTTTTACGGACGCTGCCTCTACCAAAGACGTAGCGGAGCCAAAAAACTCGTATGATATGCGCGCGTCTGATATTCCGAGGGAACGCGTCAGATTATACATGGCCTTCATGAAGGGCGTCGGTCCGCAGAAATAGACCTCATAGTCATCCAGTGGTAGAAGGGACTGCAATAGTTCTTTCGTGATGTATCCAACAGAATGATGCTTGGCTGTTTCGATATCCGCAGGTGTTGGGGCACGATAGACGAAATGAACCTTAACACGGCTCTCATTTCCTTCTGAGAGGTTTAGTATCTCATCACGGAGGGCATGAATGTCGCCATTCTCGCAGGCATGCAGGAAAAAAACTGGACGCTGCGTCTCGATCAAACTGTGAAACATGGACACCAATGGTGTCAGGCCGACGCCTCCGCTCAACAGCAGCACGGGGCGATCCGATGCCTCGTTTAAATAGAATTCACCCCGCGGGGCGGCGACCTCTAAAATCGATCCCACATCGACCTGATCATGCAGATAACACGATCCAATACCGGGTGGGGCATCAGGGGCATGAACTGGCGCGCCTTCCTTCTTCACAGTAATGCGATAGCCAGACTTATTCGTGACATTGCTGGAGACGGAATAGGTTTTCAGGACTGTCTTTCCAGCTGTGCCTGGCACACGCACAGTGATGTATTGCCCCGGTTTGCAGGCTGTGACTTCCTGCTCATCCAAAGGTTCCAGGTAAAACGATGTGATGATCGTGCTCTCGCGAATTTTCCGCACGACTCGAAACGGCCGAAAACCTTCTGTCATAAAATCACGCGGCTTCGACAGATTTTAATTTGCGCTCATCCTCGATCATTTGAGACAGCTTCTTGCGGAAGCGCAATTGGCCATTGTCAATTGCCAAGTCGATATTGGGATTGGTCTTTTCGTTCATCCCATTCTGCACAGCATTCAGGATAATGCGGTCTTCTTCAAACGCTTGCATAACGCCCTCGCTCATCATTTTTGACAGGGCTTCATCCTTGGGACGGACATTGCGCAATTGGAACCAATAGTAGCGTGTCTTGCCGTCCGTCATGGGGGTCATGAAATTAAAGCTGTCCATGATAAAGGTTCTGGGATCGTCTGGACCATTCTTTCCGCCGGTGCCCGCTGGCTTAAAGACCGCACGGATGAAGGCGTGGCTGGGAAAGCGCACCTCGTAATGCTGCAACCGGTCACAATTTCCCTCGAATTCTACGATTTTCTTGTAAAACGGGGCAGGTTCAACATCCATCATCCATCGCGAAACAACGACACACCCGTCTTGCACGTCTGTTTCCAGCGGCGTATCCCGTGTTGCATTCTGAGCAAAGGAAGTTTGATGGACCCATGCCACATGCGACGGATCCAGAAGATTGTCGGTTATATAGAGATAATTGCAATCAACCTCCATCGCCTTGCCACGGTTTATGCCCCAGGTGGGATCGTCGAAATGCTCAATTTGGAAAATCTTTGCTGGGTCGGCTAAGTTTGGGTCCCCCATCCAGATCCAGGCAAGTCCATAGCGCTCTTCAATCGGATAGGACCTCACCGTGGCGTTTGACGGAACACGACCTCCGGCACCGGGGGCCGCGATACAAGCGCCACTGCAGTTAAAGGTCAGGCCGTGATATCCACATTCAATCGCCTCTCCCTTCACCCGTCCCATTGAGAGCGGAAGTTTGCGATGCGGACAGGCATCTTCCAGGGCAAATAAGGTCCCAGACTGAGTGCGAAAGACACATATTTTCTCATTGAGCATGAGAATTTGGCGCGGGGTCTCGTCGATCTCGTCGCTCCACGCCCCTACATACCATGAGTTTCTCAAAAACATAATTCAGCCCTACATCCAATTGCGCTGTCGTATACATTACTGGATATAGGCTAGAAGGGCTTCCACATTCTTCTCAATTATTGTTTAGGTACACTAAACAAGTCTTGGGCCACGTTTTGACCCAACAATCGAAATCCAGTCTAAAAACTCAATGGCAGAATCAGAGCTTAGGGCAGAGCCACTCCAGCAGACATAGTAGGGAAAAGGCATCCTTATTGCGGCGTCCGAAATACGGACAAGCCGCCCTTGAAGCAGGTCCTTCTCGACAAATGAATCCTGTCCCAAAGCAACACCATCCCCATTTGCCGCAGCCTCTAATGCCAGGCTGGAGAGTTGGAAGGTCGTTATTGGAACTTTCTTTGGCATAGCAACACCACAAGCGCGAAACCAGTCTGGCCAACCAGGCGGGTCATTGTGCATTGGTTGCCAAGCAATAGCGATTAAGTCCAAGGAACGAAGCCCATCTGGCGTGCAGGCTTCTGGATATTTTTCAAGATAGCTTGGTGAACAGACAGGATAGCAATGGTCCGTGAAGAGCACCTTGGAATGGGGAAACTTGAAGGCCACTTCGCCATATGTAAGGCGGAAAGTCGTATCAACCAGCCGCCTGTCAGGCTCAATATGCGTGCATTCCATGCGATAGGTTGTGCGTGCGTTGCTAGGCTTGAACGATGGCAGGTTGGGGTTCAGCCATTTGATCATCAGGGACGGCAATCCACTGATCGAGATGTCATGAATGTTCTGAGCATTCACAATAAGGTTCTGAGCCTCTCGCAGCGTCTCAAACCCTGCGGCAATCATATGGTGGTATGTCTTCCCAAACTTTGACAGTACCAAACCACGGCCATCCTTTTGGAACAGCGGGATTCCAACATGTCCTTCGATCTGCTTGATTTGCTGGCTGATTGCACCGGGCGTGACATTCAACTCACCCGCAGCGATTGAAACAGATCCTGAGCGCCCAACTGCTTCAAACGCCAAAAGGGATCTCAAAGGGGGAAGCTTCGTGCTCATTTCCTATCCCAAAATTTATTGGAGCCAGTATTCTCACCAACATTACATTAGAAAAACTACAATTTCGTTTAGGATTTGCCAATTGTAATCGCTATTAGACTTTGGCTAACTGTTCATTAAGAAAAACAGTTCCTAAGCGGTTTAATCAGGGGGAAAATTGCCAGCAACGATGTTGCGCTCTTTTTTTCTATACACGGATGGGAGACTACAATGACATTTGGAAATCTAAATCGGCGGACTGTTTTAGGCGGACTTGCTGGTGCCGGTGCAGTCGGCGCGCTTGGCATATCCCCAAAGCGCGCTAACGCGGCAAACAAAGGCGGTGCCTTTAGAATTGGCGTTGGAGACTTCAGCACCAGTGATACGATCGCCCCAACTGTCGCCGAAACTCGGTTTACCACCTATTTGAGCTTCCAGGTAAGAAACTGTCTGGTTGAGGTGGGTCCTGGTGGCGTTATCGTCCCTGAACTGGCCGAAAGCTGGGGGGCAAGCGCAGATCTTAAAACCTGGACCTTTAAAATTCGCAATGGCGTCGAGTTTCATAATGGGAAACCTCTCGTAGCTGCCGATGTGGTCTATTCTCTGAACCTTCATCGGGGGGATGACACGACCTCTGCAATTAAATCGGTTATGGCCGCGGTGAGCGACATCAAGGCAACATCAGACCATGAAGTCGTTGTAACGCTCGATTCCGCAAATGCTGGATTCCCGTCGATCTTGGCGTATTTCCAAACCCAGATTGTGCAAGATGGCGATAAAAATTTCGACGCCGGTATGGGAACCGGGGGATACATTCTGGAGAGTTTCGAGCCGGGCATTCGGTCAAAGGTGAAACGGAATCCAAATTACTGGAAGGCGGATCGCGCCCATTTTGATACGGTCGAGCTTATCGCAATTAAGGATGCCTCCGCCCGAACCAGCGCGATTACCACGGGCGAAATCGATGCAATGAACTTTGTGGATACAAAGACGGCGAAACTCATTGCGCGCAACCCCAAGGTAAAAGTGATCCGCACGCCCGGGAAATCACACTATGCCTATTGTGTGCGTACTGACACGGCGCCATTCACCAATCCCGATGTTCGCCTGGCCCTGAAATACGCAATAGATCGTCAGGATTATCTAGATAAGATTCTGAGCGGTTTTGGTACCTTGGGAAATGATCAGCCAATCAATGCCGCTTATGAATATTTTAATCCGAACATCCCACAACGGGAGTATGATCCAGATCGTGCTAAATCCTTGATGGCAAAGGCTGGCATGAGTGGGGAAACCATCAAATTGCATGTCGCAGACACCCCGTTCTCCGGAGCAACAGATGGGGCGGTCCTGTTCCGCGAGCACGCCGCCAAGGCTGGTATCAACCTGGAAGTGGTGCGTGAACCTGATCACGGATACTGGAGCAATGTTTGGGCAAACAAACCCTTCTTTGCGAGCCGTTGGAGCGGGCGCATCAATGAAGATCTGATGTTCTCCACAGCCTATTCGAAAGATGCCCTTACCACCGGATGGAACGAGACTTTCTGGGACAATGATGCGTTCAACAAGATTTTGATCGCCGCTCGCTCAGAAGTTGATGATGACAAGCGCCGTGCATTGTATTGGGAATGCCAAACCCTCATCAACGAAGAAGGCGGCATGATCGCGCCGGCCTTCGCGGATTTCGTTGATGCGGCTGCGGCGAATGTCGAGCATGGTGATCTATCATCAGATTGGGATCTGGATGGCGGCAGAGCGTCCGAGCGTTGGTGGTTCTCCTAAATACTGAGTGATTATACCCTGTTGGGGCAGTAGGTTACTGGTCCAACAGGGTTCAAATTCATTTCACTTTGTTTTACGTGAGAAGCAAGATGTCCTTCATGACAGCTCATGCGACTGAAAAATCCACCTCATTTGAAGCGGCATTCAAAGAGATTGGGGAACTTTTTCCGTCTCAGTTTACACAAAGCGATGCCATCCTTGAGCATCACAGCCATGGTGAATCCTGGCATCCAGCCGCCGCACCCGGCGGGGTTTTCTTTGCCGAATCCACGGAACAGGTCTCCCAGGTTGTCGCTCTGTGCAACAGGCATTCCGTGCCGATCATCCCGTTCGGCATTGGATCTTGTATCGAGGGGCAGGTTCAGGCCATTCATGGTGGCCTGACCATCGATTTAAGCAAAATGAACGAGATTGTCGCAATCCATGCAAGTGATATGGATTGCGTCGTCCAAGCGGGTGTAACGCGCCAACAATTGAATGAAGAATTGCGCGCCAGCGGTCTTTTCTTTCCCATCGATATTGGCGCCCATGCGACGATGGGGGGATTGGCATCGACGCGTGCCTCTGGCACGACCACCGTCCGCTATGGGACTATGCGCGATCTAGTTCTTTCAATGACTGTGGTTTTGCCCGACGGTGAGATCATAAGAACCGGACAGCGGGCTAGAAAATCATCAGCAGGCTATGACCTCGCCCGACTATTCATTGGTTCGGAAGGGACGTTGTGTATCATCACTGAATTGACCGTGCGTTTGTTTGGCATTCCTGAGGAAGCCCAGGCGGGCATGTGCAGTTTCGAAACAATTGAAGGCGCCACCAAAATGGTGGTGGAGGCCCTTCAGCTTGGTTTGTGCCTTAATCGAATTGAATTGGCAGACTCGCTTCAAATGTATGCGATCAATCGCTATAGCAAAACTGACCTGCCCGAAAAGCCAACACTGTTTCTGGACCTGACTGGATCGGTTGCGAATGTTTCTCATGACCTCGCAATCCTGGAAGAGCTGGCGACAGACAATGGCGCGATATCGTTTGAGAAGGCAGAAAACAAGGATGCCTATAACGCATTGTGGAAAATCCGGCACGACGCTCTTTGGGCCTCCCGTGCTTTAAAGCCAGGGGCAAAGGGTATCTCAACGGATGTGTGTGTGCCGATTTCTCAACTGCCCCAATGCATCTCTTCAATTCAGGATGTCGTCGCGGAATCCGGTTTGTTAGCACCCCTCGTGGGGCATGTTGGCGATGGGAATTTCCATCTGGTGCTTTTGTTTGATCCAGACAGCGAAGAAGAATTCAAGATTGCTGAATCCGTCAATGCAAAGTTGGTTCGTATGGCGGTCGAGATGGGGGGCACCTGTACCGGAGAGCACGGCGTCGGTATTGGTAAAAAGGCTTATCTGGACATGGAGCTTGGCGGTGCTGTTGGGGTTATGCGCTCTATCAAACGTGCCATAGACCCAAAGAATATCATGAATCCCGGAAAAATTTTCGATCTTTGAGATGGGTGTGACACGGTCATGACCAAGGTAAGTAATTTGATCCGCAAGGACGTCGCGGACCTGCCAAAATATAATGCCGGGCTCTCGCTGGATCGATTTCAGGCTATGTACGGCATTCCCTGCTTGGCCAAATTGGACAGTAATGAAAACCCAACACCGCTGAGCGAAGCTGTGCTGGCGGCGATGCAATCTGTATTGGCGAGTGCCAATCGATACCCTGATGCTGGCGCGATGCATCTGCGCACCCTTTTGGGCCAGCGTGTTGGTCTGACCGCTGACCAGGTCATTATCGGCAATGGGTCTGAAGATCTAATTGGTGCCATCTATCGGGCCATATTAACGCCAGGCGATCATGTGGTGACCGTGTGCCCCAGCTTTGGTCTGCATGAATTTGCGGCGCTGTCTATGGGCGCAACAGCAGCAAAAGTTCCGTTCAATGATGATTGGAGCTTTCCAACTGATGGGCTGATTAACGCCATCACCCCAAGAACCCGTATCGTCATTTTCAGTTCGCCCTCAAACCCAGCTGGACCAGTGATCTTGAAAGAGGATCTGAACAAAATTCTATCGGTGCTGGACGAAAACACACTACTGATATTTGACGAAGCTTATGGGGAATTTGTCGCCGAACCGTATGCCTTTGACAGTGTCGCTGCGCTGGCAGAGGCAATATGCCCCTGGGCGGTCTTGCGCACGTTCTCAAAGGCCTATGGTCTGGCTGGGCTGCGGGTTGGTTATGGATATATCAGCCATGCAGAACTCGTCGATGCGGTTGCCAAAGTTCGAAACCCATTCACATCCAATCTTGTGGCTCTGGCCGCTGCCGAAGCAACGCTTGCCGAGCCAGAGATCTTGGCATCCACAGTGGCACCCTTAACGGAGCGGCGAAAATTGCTTTCGGATGGGTTGGAAGCGATGGGTTTCCACTGTGCTCCATCCCAAGCAAATTTTGTGTTCTTCGATACAGGACGTCCGGCGACAGATGTTGCAGAGGCGTTGCGGAAAAAGGGTGTCCTTGTGAAGGCTTGGTTGGAAGAACCTTACACTCAATTTGTAAGGGTCAGTGTTGGCTCTGCGGATGAGGTGAGTGCGTTTCTGAACGCTCTGCGTCAGATCGATAATCAGTCCTAAACCTTTGTAGTCCCTACCTAAGAGGCTGACTCTAATGACTCTCGATGCGAAACTTTACTCTGAACTGAATGACATCCGGTCAATGGATGCAGAGAATGCCCGTGCGTTAAGTGCAGAGTTCTATACCTCGCCAGATGTATTGCGCGCGGAAGAGGATGCCATTTTTCGCAGCCAATGGGTTTGCTTGGGTCATGTGGGTGAAATCCCGAGTCCGGGTGATTTCTATACTACAGAATTGGTCTCAGAGCAGTTGATCGTTGTTCGAGGGGAATCTGGAGACATCTCTGTGTTCTCCAATGTGTGTCGCCATCGAGGGAATCTAGTCGCACAGGGGCGTGGCAATCAGCGGAACTTCACTTGCGGCTATCACGCCTGGGTGTATGGCACGGATGGTAGCCTAAAGGCGGCGCCGTTGATGAAGGATGTGGCTGGGTTTTCTAAAGAGAAATGCGGTCTGCATGCATTTAGGACGGATATCTGGCAGAACTTCATATTTGTGAATTTGGATGGAACTGCAGAGCCGCTTGCTCCCCAAATGGGCCAGATGGATGCGCTGATGAAGAACTATCATCATGAACTCCGCCATCTGAACTTTATGGAGGAAGATGTCTGGGATACGAATTGGAAAAGCTTGGCGGAAAATTTTTCAGAAGGGTATCATCTGAGCGCTACTCACCTGAAAACGCTGCATCCGATTACGCCCACAAAATTGTGTAAAAAGACAGAGTTTGATCCGGCCTATACGGCGTATCATGCTTTTTATGATCCGAAATGGCCAGATCGTGGCCCTTTTCATGAGGACCTGACGGCATCAGAGCGTCGCAACAGCATTTTATCAGTGATCTTTCCGTGTTTTCTGCTCTCTATCGCGACACACTATACTTTGTTTATGTGTCTTAGACCCGCTGGTGTTGGGAAGGTCGCTATCCGGTGGGGGGTTGTTGGCTTTGGTACAGACTCGGAGTCTCAGAGTGTGAAGGACTATGTTGACTTATGCCGCGCCTTCAATGCAGAAGATCGCGAAAAATTAGAAATTCTGCATAGGGCTCTGCATACGCGCTACTATAAACTTGGACCTCTGGCACCGACGGATTTTGAAGGCCCAATTTGGGATTTTATCCAATATTTCGCGCATCGATTTGAGGATCGCTCAAACGGTTGATCGGATTCCCAAAGGAGAGGCTCATTGATATATAGAATGATACTCACCCGGCTATTGCTTGGCCTTGGGACTTTGTTTGTCGTATCGCTTTTAATTTTTTTCGCAGTGGAAACATTGCCTGGAGACTTGGCGCAGGAAATTCTTGGTCAATCAGCGACCCCAGAAACTGTGGCGGCTTTTAGAAAGCAACTCGGGTTGGATCTACCAGCTCATATTCGTTACTATTCTTGGCTTTCCGGTGTTGTCTCGGGTGATATGGGAACGTCTCTAGCCAATGGCAGAACCATTGCCTCACTGATCAGTGCACGGTTGGAAAATACAATGTTCCTGGCCGCACTGGCGGCGGTGATTTCGGTGCCGCTGGCGCTGTTTCTAGGCATTGTCTCAGCGCTGTACCGGAATTCATTCCTGGATAAACTGATTAACACGACCGCGTTGACCGCCATTTCAACACCAGAGTTCTTCGTTGCCTATATTCTGATTTTGTTTTTGTCGGTAAAGGCAGGGCTCTTCCCGAGCATTTCCAATATATCTAACACTCTAAGCATGTCGGAATTTCTCTATCGATCGATGCTGCCAGCACTCACGCTGACCCTCGGTGTTGTTGCCCATATGATGCGCATGACGCGGGCAGCTATCATCAACCTATTGGCCAGCCCCTATATTGAAATGGCGCATTTGAAGGGACTCTCTCGCACACGCATAATTTTGCACCATGCCTTGCCGAATGCACTGGCTCCGATCATCAATGTCGTATTGCTGAATTTGGCCTATCTCATTGTTGGTGTGGTGATTGTTGAGGTGGTTTTCGTTTATCCAGGGATGGGGCAATTGTTGGTGGATTCTGTCGCAAATCGTGACCTGCCTGTTGTTCAGGCATGCAGTCTGATCTTTGCCGCAACCTATATTCTTTTGAACTTGCTGGCGGACGTTTTATCAGTGGCCAGTAATCCTCGCCTCCTCCACCCGCGATAGGATTGTGAAGGAGCAGCAGTGAAAACCGTCACAAAATTTCTGACGACAACACCAGCCACAGCCCTTTTTGGCATATCGGTCCTGATACTCTTTCTGCTTGTTGGGATATTTACCCCCGTGATCGCACCTTATGGTGAGACCGAGATTGCAGGGGATCAATACGAAGTATGGAGTGAGACATTCCTTTTAGGCACGGACAATCTGGGGCGCGATATCCTAAGCCGGTTGATGTATGGAACCCGCAACACCGTTGGCATTGCGCTGTTGACCACATGCATTACCTTCTTGATTGGAACTTTTTTTGGCATGATTTCAGCGGCATTGGGTCGCCTGGTTGATCAAGTCATGTGTCGAATTATCGACGTCTTAATGGCTATCCCCTCCCTGATTTCGGCGCTGTTGTTGCTGACAATTCTTGGCACATCCATACCAGTCCTGGTTGGGGTCATTTCGCTGTTGGAAGCAACACGAGTTTTCCGACTGGCGCGATCCGTCTCTATGAATGTGATCGTGCAAGATTATGTTGAGGTTGCCAGATTGCGGGGGGAAAGTATCTGGTATGTGTTGGTCAAAGAAGTGCTGCCGAATATTCTAGCCCCCTTGGCCGCTGAGTTTGGATTGCGTTTCTGCTATGTCTTTCTCTTTATCAGCGCCCTAAGTTTCCTAGGCCTTGGCATTCAGCCACCAACAGCCGATTGGGGATCCATGGTGCGAGAAAATGCCGCCCTCATCTCGTTTGGTGACATAACCCCCCTCCTGCCGGCATTCGCCATCGCGTTGTTGACAATCTCAGTCAACTACATCGTCGATTGGTTCCTGCACAAAGCGAGTGGATTGAAGAATTAGATTGCGTTACTGATATCCTCTGACTTTATGAACTTGCCGTGCCTAAACCTACGTTATCAAGAAACTCAACCGTTCCTAATGTCATTGATCGGCACCATCAAATTGCATGAAACTCAGTTAGCAGCCATGTTCGGAAGGCCTTCGCCGTTGGACGCAGTCCAATGAGATCAGGGTAGGTGACCTGCTCCCCGGAGGCTATCCAGTTCTCGTCGGTGCCTCAAGTTTCATCTGACAAAGCCATTAAGTAGGTTCTTTCGGTTAGTGGTGTGGCTGCGTGATCGGGGCAGTCTTGCTATAGCATCTATTCGCATAGATCAGCGGGGATTGATTTGGGCTTAGCTGGATATCCTGAACATTGCCGATCAGTATCCAATGCGTGCCATATTCCACGGTTTGCGCGATGCGACAGTCAAAGGCAACGACAACCCCGTTTATTACAGGGCTGCCGGTGCTGAGCTGTTGATAATCGATCTGGTCAAACTTATTGGTGGATGGGGCCCGCGTTCGTCCTGAGAAGATGTCGGAAAGTACTGACTGGTCCTCCCGCAATAGATTTACACAAAACACACCGTTACGAATAACCATAGCGGCCGTCAGGCTCGCCTTGTTCAAACAAATAAGAAGGGAGGGGCTGAGAGAATCGGCGGAGACAGATGTCATCGCGCTGACAGTCATGCCGTTTATGCCCGCCGGTCCATCCGTCGTGACGACACATACGGAGGTGGCTGCCCTGCTCATTCCATCCAGAAACTTCTGTCGCATAAAGTGTTCCTCAAAATAGTTGTGCGATATGCGCATGTTTGTGCGTAGAGTAAACGAAAACTAAAAATTATGTCAATGGGGTTGCCAAAACATCATGCGACCGCATGAGCGAGGCAGACATACGCATCATGCGACCGCATGAGCGAGGCAGACATACGCATCATGCGACCGCATGAGCGAGGCAGATATACGCATCATGCGACCGCATGAGCGTGGGGACAGTGAATGCTGTAGAGGGGCGTTATAAAAGACGTTACTCCCTTAGGATTCATCCGGGTCGCAGGCTCAAAAAGGCGATCAAGCAAAACTCGCTTATTGACAGGCCATAGAAATTATGTGACAAATAATGCACAAAAATGCGCTAAGCGCACAAATTATGTTTTACGATAAGAACCCCGAACAGGGGCGCATTCCTCGCAAGAGGAAAACCGATCTCACCTGCAAAAAGCCCAACAAGACGGCAAGGGGTGCAGAACTGACAATGGACCGGGGGTTCCGGCCAAAAACGATCCGTGGGAGGATAGAATGAAAAAACTTCTTATCGCCGCAATCGCCGGCGTATTTATGACAGCAACATCCGCACAAGCTCAGAACATGACGATCGGAACATCCCAACAGGGGTCTGCGTCCTTTCTGACAGGGTCTGCGGTTGCCAAGGCAATTTCCGAGGCGACAGATTTGAATCTGCGCGTGGTGCCAGAAGGCGGTTCAGAAATCATCCTGTCGCGCCTGCATGCAGGCGCCATGGTTTTTGGGATTGCGACCAGTCCGCCGTTAATCCAGGCCTGGGCCGGTGGTGAAGAATATAAGGGCGTTAAACAGGAAAATGTGCGCGTTGTTGCGGTGCTGCGCACGCTTCGGACCGCCTTTATGGTTCGAGCGGACTCCGACATTACCTCGACGGCTGATTTTGCCGGCAAACGTATCGCAGAAGGGTTTGGTCGCCAGCGCGCCGCAGGATTGATGCAGGATGCAGGCCTTGCCGCCGCCGGCGTTGATAAGGCTAATCTGACACTGGTGCCCGTCGCGGGCGGCGCAAAAGCCGTTGATGATCTGGTTGCGGGTCGACTGGATATCACGCATTTTTCTCTGTCATCTGGTAAGACGAGAGAGGCGGATGCTTCTGTCGGTATTCGTTTCCTCACCATCCCAGATACCGATGAAGCAAAGGCGGCGGCCAGCGAGTCCATGCCGGGTGTCTTTATTGAAACGGTAGAGCCCTCTTCCGCCTATCCCGGATTCTCCAAGCCCATCAATGTCATCGCGTCAAAATATCTGTTGGTCACCAATGCTTCCGCTGATGAAGATGCTGTTTATACTGCGACAAAGGCATTGTACGAGAATAAAGAAAGCCTTGTTGCCGCTTACCCTGCGATGGCGGAGTTTGATCCAGAAAATATGCGCATGGATCTGGGCGTTCCTTATCATCCCGGCGCTTTAAAGTTCTATGCAGAGATCGGTCAATAGAATCTGTATATTGGTTGGGATACATATAGCTTATGACGGACGATCATAATACAGATGCCGACGAAGCCGGGTCGTACACCAGTCCCTGGATCGTGCGATGGGTCGGGAAGCCACTGTTGATTTTGATTACGCTGGCATCATTGGCCTGGGCCGGTGACTTGTATCGACGGGTTGGTTTGATTTTCCTGAATGAGCAATTCTATGCCGGCATGCTTGCCCTGGGCATGCCGGCACTTTTCCTGATAATACCTGCAACGGGAATACGTAAACGGCTGTATGTGCCCTGGTATGATATTCTGATCGCGATTGTGATGGGGGCGACCTCTCTTTACATCATGGTCCAGTTTCCCGTTTTCATTATGAATTACGGCGGCGCCACTACCGGCACGTTGATTGCGGCGACCATCCTTTTGATTGGTGTGGCAGAAGGGTTACGCCGAACTGCAGGCACTGTTCTTCTGATCTTCCTGTTGGCGTTTCTGGCTTTCGCGTTGGTCGGGCATTTTATTCCGGGACGATTGCAAGGGGATGATGTAGCGCTGGATCGCCTGATACCGTACGTCACGCTGGATCCAAATGGTATCTTTGGAATTCCGATACATGTTTCAACCACCATTGTGATTGCCTTCATTTTCTTTGGGTTTTTGTTGGAACCAAGCGGCGGTGGGCGGTTTTTTGCCGAAGGGTCAACCGCTCTTATGGGCCGGTTCCGCGGGGGATCTTCCAAAATTGCCGTTGTCGCCTCAACACTTTTCGGGTCGATATCTGGAAGCGCCGTATCCAATGTTATCGCAACGGGATCCATTACCATCCCAATGATGCGCAAAGGCGGGTACAGCAAGTCATCTGCGGCCGCCATTGAAGCGGTTGCATCAACCGGAGGTCAGCTGATGCCGCCCATGATGGGGGTTGCAGCATTTCTGATGGCGGAGCTTTTGCAGGTTGATTATTCAGAGGTTGTGCTTGCGGCGATAATTCCAGCATTTCTGTATTACGTTGCTTTGTTCTTCATGGTCGATCTGCAGGCTATTCGGGATGGTATTACGGCGGTTGACCGGAAACTGATTCCTCTCTTGATACCGACATTAAAACGAGGGTTTGTCTTCCTCTTACCTTTTGTCGTGATAATCGTTGGTCTTTTCGTATGGCACTTACAGCCTGAAACGGCGGCACTTTATGCCGCGTTGATAACACTGCCTGTTGGTTTTCTCTTTGGCTATAAAGATACAAAGCTAACGGTAGGTAAGGTTGTGACCGCGCTGACCAATACGGGCAAAGCCTCATTGGAATTGCTGATGATCGGTTGCGCCGCCGGTGCCATCATGGGGGTTCTAAACATAACGGGTCTGGGGTTCGGGTTGACCTTGGGATTGGTTGATTTAGCCAATGGCAATCTTCTTGTCCTGTTGGTTCTGTCTGCAATTCTTTGCATTGTTTTGGGTATGGGGTTACCGACAACAGCGGTTTACATTCTGCTGGCAACCTTGGTGGCGCCCTCAATCGTGGAAATGGGTGTCTCGCCAATGGCGGCGCATATGTTCGTCTTCTATTATGGAATGATGTCCATGATTACGCCGCCTGTTGCCATTGCCGCCTTTGCCGCAGCCACGGTGGCAGGTGCACCGATGATGCAAACCGGATGGCGCGCGGTTCAGTTTGGCTGGGTCGCGTATCTGATTCCATTCCTCTTTGTGTATTCACCCTCTCTTCTTTTGCAGGGGTCTGTGTTTGAGATTGCCTTAACCCTGGTCACGGCAAGTCTGGGGGTTTGGGTAATATCGGGTGTAGTCGTTGGCTATCTGGGGCAGAAATTATCGACGTTCCGTCGGGTGCTTTATTTACTGGTTGGATTGGGGTTGTTGTTACCAGTCGATGCGTCCGTCTATGCACATTGGATCAATGTCGTCGCTGGGGTCTGCCTGGCGCTGATAATGCTGTCAGACCGTGCGATCTGGCGCAGGAGTATCTCGGGTCGAAAACAAGGATCGGATTAGTTATGGAGGGGACCCAGAGACTATTTATCAATTTGCATGGCAGGTTGAATCTGCTGGACGGCCTCATGCAGCAAGGGCAGAAACTTGCTGATCAGATCCTCAACAGTCGCAAAGGTGGTTGCAACACTGGAATTCAGGCCAGCGATCACGGTGCCATTCGGACCGTGTATTGGAATCGCAATGGATCGGACTCCAAGTTCGGTTTCCTGATCAGAGATACTGTAACCTTGTTCGCGAATTGTAGCGATGCCCGCCATGAAGTCATCGATATCCGTAACTGTATGGGGGGTCCTTTTGATCAAATCGAGTGTGGAGAGGTAGTGCCGCAAGTCCTCATCTGACCGGCCGGAAAGGATGATCCGTCCGATTGATGAAGAATAAATAGGAAAGCGCGACCCCACAGTCACATTAATGGCATAAACACTGCGATGACTTTGAGCTCGGGCAACATAGATGACCTCATCACTGTCTTGGACACCAATCGAAATTGTGCCGAGAGTCTGATCGCAGAATTCATTCAGAATTGGTTGGATCGCGTCCCATTTCGACATTGTAGAGAAATAGGCATAGCCAAGTTCCAGGACCTTTGGGGCCATGTAAAACCGCTTTTTGCTTTGTCGCACATAGCCCAGATCACACAGGGTCAACAGGAACCGACGTGTCGTGGCGCGATCCAGGTCGACGATGGCGGCAATGTCACTAAGCGTTGCGCCATCGGTGACAGTGCCCAGGGCTTTCAATGTATCCAGCCCGCGGGCAAGGGAACGAACATGAGATCGATTGCTTTCATTCTTGACATCATCTGGTGCCATCAAAAAAATTCTCCTGAAGAACTATTGGGCGCTTAGTGAAATCATAGAGTGAATCCTAGAATGTTCCAGTGTGATTATAAAAGGTTCTTTCAATAAAGGCCAATTCAGACAGAGCAAGATGACTGTTCTGAAATGGCGCAGATAAATGATTTCAAAGGGGAGTGAGTATGACGGCTGCGATCGCATCAGTATCACCAAATGAATTGGCGGATTGGTTGGAGGATCTGGAAGAGATTGCGCTGATCGATGTGCGGGAACAGGGTGATTATGCGCAGGGTCATTTGCTGTTTGCGTCATCGCTGCCCCTGTCCCGTTTGGAACTGATGGTTGAGCGCGCAATTCCTCGGAAATCCACACGTATCGTCCTATGCGACCAGGGGGATGGTGATCTTGTGGTTCGCGCGGCAGTCGTTCTTTCCCAGATGGGATACACGAATCTGTACCAATTGGCCGGTGGTGTGGTGGCATGGTCGGACGCCGGGTATCGGACGTTTTCCGGTATATATGTTCCCAGCAAGGCCTTCGGTGAAATTGTAGAGCATTATTATGATACGCCAAATATTGACCCGGATGCCCTGGCCCGAATGGTTCAGTCCGGTGATAACGTGAAGATTTTTGATTGTCGCCCAAAGTTAGAGTTTCGCCGTATGAGCATTCCTGGTGCCGTGAATTGTCCTGGTGGGGAACTTTTGTTGCGCCTGCCGGAGATATTGCCGTCGCGGGAGACTGTTGTTGTTGTCAATTGCGCGGGCCGGACGCGCAGCATTCTTGGGGCGCAGACACTGATCAATGGGGGGATATCTAATCCAGTCATGGCGTTGCGGAATGGAACCATGGGGTGGCAATTAGCCGGATATGAGGTGGATCGGGCACGCGACAACGTCGTCTCCATGCCGGGAAAGGCTGGTCAGGCCCAGGCCAAGGATTTGGCGCAGGCATGGGCTGAGCGTGAGGCTGTTCGTTCTATATCATGGGACACGTATCTTCGTATGGGCCAGGATGCCGATAGGACTACCTATCTGTTCGATGTTCGCGACATCGAAGAGTATCAGGCGGGGACTCCAGAGGGGGCGGTGCTGGCCCCTGCGGGGCAACTTGTTCAGGCCACAGACAGCTATGTTGGCACGCTGAAAAGCCGGATTGTTGTTTTTGATGATAAGAAGGTGCGGGCGATTATGGCTGCGACCTGGTTGGCGAAGGCCGGTCGGGACGAGGTCTATATTCTTACCGATGCGCCACATGAAGTTTGTCACGCTCCGGCGACAGGTCCGATTGGACCGGCGCCAGTTATTTCTCAAGACAGGGTGATGTCTCCCTCTAAATTGGCCGCCCAATTGGATGATGGTTCAGTATGGTTATTAGACTTGGCGACCAGTCCTGAATTTCTCAATGGTCATATAGCGGGGGCACATTTTTGTATCCGCTCCAGGATGATGAACGCTTTGTCGAAGCTGGATCCGGAGAAAGACATTGTTCTGACGTCGCCAGATGGCGTCCTGGCGGCCTGGGCTTTGCCGGAAGTAGCGGCGGTCTGGCCGCGGAGGGTTCATCTGCTTTCCGGCGGGACGCAGGGCTGGCAGTTGAGCGGGATGGCACTGGACAAGGGGTTCCAGGAAACCTTGGAACCGCCGACGGATCTTTGGCATACGCCCTCTTCAGAATTTGGCGGCGGTAAAGCGGCGATGGCCGAATACATTGAGTGGGAAACAGGCCTTATCCCTAAGCTGAAAGGGGAGCCTGGTTTGCGCTTCCGATTGCCGTATTGATTTATCCTGGGTCGGAAAGCGATCAATCAGTCTTGTCTTCCTCAGCCTTCAGCCGATCGCGTTTCAGATAGAGCTGCATGCGTTAGCATGAGTTCGCGTCAGATGTGCCAGATGTGATGTCTCAATAGGTTGTTCATTCGGGAATTGTTTTAAGAAGTACGGGCTGCGGGTTTCAACATTGACACTGGCAAGGATCATGATTATTTTAGCAAATAACGCACGAACGTGCGCATAGTGAAATAATAAGAATTTTGAAAGGAAACGAACCAATGGTTCTGGGGTTGTCGTCTAAACATATGGAACTGGTGGAGCGCGTTAACGCCGTCGCACACGATGGGATTGCAGATCGGGCGTCCCAGTACGACAGGGACGCTGCATTTCCGGTTCAGGATATTGAGGATCTACGCCAGGCAGGCTTTTTATTGTGCACCCTGCCTGAAAAGGATGGGGGACTTGGGTTTGGCGTCAATGGGTCAGACCCGCTATCGTTTTTTCTAATTGTGGAACGTCTTGCCGCCATCAGTCCCGCAACGGCACATTGTTTTCAAGTTCACTGTAATGCCATGCAAATCTTACGGGAATATGGCTCAGACGAGCAGGTTAAACGCTTCATTCAGCCAACGATTGAAAAAGGTCATCTTTTTGTCGGGGCGGGGTCTGAACCCGGCGGTGGGCGACACTCTTCTACCGCCACCCCTGTTGACGGCGGCCTAAAAGTTACAGGCGTTAAGCACTATGCGACAAACGCAACTCACAGCACGTGGATGACAGTGCATGTCCGCAATGAGATCAGTGAGTTGATGGAGACGCTGGTCGTAAACACGAACAGTCCCGGTCTGACAATTGATGCCAGTGTCTGGGACCCGACAGGTATGCGCGCCTGCGTCAGCCCGTTGTTGACCTTTAAGGATGTCATTGTTCCAGAAGATTGCATCATGGCGGATTCGGAAGGGTTTTTTAAGAATCTTTGGCTGGGTAAGATCAATTTTGGCTTCACTGCGAACTATCTTGGGGGCGTACAAGGCCTGTATGAATTCACGCGGGATTATCTGAGGGATCGGGGTCAAAAAGACAACGAGGTCTATCAAACCGCGCTGGGTACAATGAAGGCACGGCTCGATGCGGCGCGTCTGCTTTTCTATAATGCAGCGTCTATCCTGCCTGTCGATTGCGAAAAGGCCCTGATCGCCAGCAATCAGGCTAAATGGTTGGCCGTCGAAACCGCGAACCAGTTCATTACAGAAATCGGACAGTTAATCGGCAGTTCGGGTTTTTTCAGAAAATATCCGGTGGAACGTCTGGTGCGTGACCTGCAGGTCCACACGCTGCACCGTCGCCATCATGTTGGTGCCGGTATCGTTGGTCAGGCAGAACTGGGCCTGCCGTATGATCTGAATAAATCCTGAGATCCGACACAATACGGATCTATAAACCGGGGAGCGGAACATGACACAAAAAAATCCTGGCGCCGAGGATCTGGGTGAACCAGACGGTGTTTATAATTCGTCACAACCAGGCTCGTGGTCTAAAGCGTGGCAGACAGACCCGATGGGCGGCGCGCTGAGTGATCACTGGCCGGACCTGATTGCAACATTTCGCTCCCGCGCGCCATTGGGCAGTATGGCGCCTGATTTTAAGGGAGAGGTGCTGGATGGGCAGTCGGTGTGGCTATCAGATTATCGTGATCATAAGTCTGTACTGATTGTCTTTGGTTCCCTGGCTTGCCCGCCCTGTGTGACAAATATCCGCATCAATGACCCAAATCTGGTTGGGTTATATGAAACCTATGGGGAAGCAGTTGAGTTCTTGTATCTCTATACAAGGGAAGGGCATCCCGGCTCAAAAATTGTTCCGCATACCACAATGGAAGACAAGCGGCAGAACGCGCGCCGCCTGAAAGCAGAGGAAGGGATTACATTTCCAATCGTAATCGACGATCTGGTGGGTACTATCCAGCGCTCCTTTGTTCATCCGCATTTCAACAATCCGGTCTTTCTGATCAATCGCGCTGGAATAGTTACATATAAATCCGCTTGGTTGGATGCTTCTGAGCTACCGCAAGTGCTGGAGGATCAAGTGCTGTGGGACCGCAGCGCGCAGACCGATGCAACCATTAAGAAAAGCTACAGCGAACGTATCCGGCCGTTACGTGAACCGTACGATGTGAATTGTAACAAACGGATCAAGCGGCTGATGGACGATATCGGGCTGCCCCAGATAGCAATGGGCGCAATTCCCGGTATCGATTCTGAGAAGACGGGAGGATGAAATGACATCGAACTGTAAGCGGGTTCATGCCGGTCCCTATATTGTGGATCGTGCCTGTTATACCGATCCGGAGATTTTTGATCAGGAAGTCGAGCGCATCTTTGAGAAGTCCTGGGTCTTTATCGCCCAGGCGAGCGAACTGGCTGAGATCGGTGACTATCGCACCGCCCTGATTGGCCGACAGCCTGTTATCGCCATTCGCGGTGAAGACGGAGAAATCCGGGTCTTCTTTAACAGTTGTCGTCATAAGGCGACGATGTTGTTGACGGAAAAACAAGGGAACTGTCAGAAAATTCGCTGTCCGTATCATCATTGGCAATATGATACCGAAGGAAATCTGAAATCCATTCCCCGTTATGAGGCATATGGCGGGGCCTTAGATATGACGCGCCTGGGCCTTGTTCAGGTCCCGCGCATGGGGGAGGTCTTTGGTTTGGTGTTTGCCAGCCTGGACCCCGACGCCCAACCGCTTGATCGCTATATCGGAGACGCGCTTCCCTACCTTAAGGATGTCGCGCTGTATCTTGGCGAGGACATGACCACCATAGGAACCTACGATTACGTCTATGACGGCAATTGGAAGCTGTTGATGGAGAACACAGTCGACGACTATCATGCGGAGTATCTGCATGACTATGCCTTTGTTCAACGGGCAAAAGTGTTCGGCATGGAAGATTCTGGCGGGTTCATGTCCGAGGAAGGAAGTCATTTCTCCGTTGAATTGGGACGGCATGGTGCATTTGATCAACATGATGACAAGCGAACTCTTGTTACCCAAAAGGTGCGCAGCCGTCGGGTTTATCTGAATGTCTTCCCCTCGTTAATCGCCCTATATAATCCAGTCTGGGATGTAACCGGGTTGCGGATCATGATCCCTGAAGCGGTCGATCGCACGCGGGTGATCAATTATGTTCTGGCACCAAAATCCGCTGATTCTGAAAGAATCAGGCTGATTGGGGAACGGTTCCATTATTCTTGGGGGCCAGGGGGGCGTGCGGGTGTCGACGACATTCATGTCTTCGCACAGATCCAAAAAGGCCTTCAGGCCAAGGCTGGGGGCAAGATCATCATTTCCCGTGGGCATGAAACGCCAGGTCCGAATGGTGGGCCGACTGAAGACCATGCTGTACGCGCCTTCTGGAGCGGGTGGCGGGAATTCATGGGGGATATCGCCGAACCTGCTGATGGCCAAACCATTGATGCAAGTATGGAGCAAGCCTATGCCGAAAACTAATCAAATCGCTGGGGCGCGCTTGTTGTTGGATCGTTATATCAGCGCTCTTGACCAGCGCGATTTTCAGGCTTGGTTGAACCTGTATCATCCTGAAGGTTTTTATGCGGTCTTGCGTCGTACTGAGTATGAAACCGGCAACAATGTGTTGTTGGTTGGCGAGGATTTGCGACGTTTGCGGGCCCGGTTTGAATCAGGCGAAAGCCGCGATAAGCGCCGTATGCTGCACAGTATTGCCTGGATTGTCGAAGGAAAGGAGGAAGGGTCCATACTTGCTGGCTTCACCCTTTGGCTTGATGGGCGTCCTTCCAATTGTGGTTGCTACGAGATGCGTTTGGTGCAGGACGATCAGGGCCAAATGAAGATCCGGCGTTGCACTGTTATTCTGGATGGCGATGTCATTCAAGACACGGTCTATCTGCCGATCTAGGGAGGATGCCATTATGGTCGGGCCAACAATAAGTTTCAGTCATATGGGCCTCTTTGTCAGGGACATTGATCTTATGGCCAGCTTTTATCAGGAGGCATTAAATCTGGTTGTGACAGACCGCGGTGATCTTCCGGGACGCACGCTGGTTTTCATGAGCAGCGATCCCAGGGAGCATCATCAGGTTGTCCTGGCCACGGGGCGCACCGGCGAGCTGACCGATAAAGTGGTCAATCAGATTTCCTTTCGTGTCGGGTCGCTGGAGGAGTTGCAGGAGTGTTACCGTCGCCTGCAGGACATGTCGGGCGTTAGTGATTTCCGCTGTATCAATCATGGGACATCCTGGACCCTGTATTTCCGGGATCCGGAACTGAACCGCCTGGAATTGTTTGCAGATGCGCCCTGGTACATTGCGCAACCTGTTGCAGAGCCTTTGGATTTGACGCTTCCGGCTGAAGAAATTCGCACGGCGACGCTGCAAATGTGTCAGGCAGATCCAACGTTTGAACCGATTGAATCCTGGCGTGCTCGTTTGGCCGCTAAAATTGAAAAAGGTCGTGCCGCGCAGCAATCTGGGGCGACTTAATAAGCCGCTATAAAAATATTAAGGAGATCGTATGAAACTCGTAAGTTATGATTATAAGGGATCTGTGCAAATCGGTCTCTTGCTTGGCGATGATCAGGTTCTGAACGTTGCTCAGATTCTCAGCGCGGCGGGGCTTGGTTCAGATGCGGGTATGATTGACCTGATAGAACAAGGCGATGGGGTGCTGGATAAGCTCTATGCTTTTGAAGCAGATCATGCAGGACAGAAAACGCTGGCATTATCTGATGTTACATTATTGTCGCCAATCGCCCGCCCACGAAAAAATGTTTTCTGCGTTGGGCGAAACTATCTGGAGCATGTTTCTGAGGCATCTGAAGCCCGTGGACGGGAAATGAAGATCCCGACGGATCCCCAGTATTTTACCAAACCACCAACAACCGTGATCGGCCCTTTTGATGATATTCCGCTGCATTCTGACGTAACTGATAATCTGGATTATGAAGTCGAGCTGGGGGTGATTATCGGCAAGAAGGGCGTTAATATTCCGAAATCCGATGTATTGGATTATATATACGGCTATACGGTGATTAACGATATCACTGCACGAGACGTTCAGCGCCGCCATGACCAATGGTTCAAGGGTAAAGGGTTGGATGGCAGTTGCCCGATGGGACCATGGATTGTTCCGTCGCGTGAAATCTCCGATCCCGGCGCGTTGGATATTTCGCTGACCGTGAATGGTGAAATGCGACAAAACTCCAACACGCGGAACATGATTTTTGACCTGGCGACCCTGGTATCTGTCCTCTCTCAGGGGATGACATTAGAACCTGGGGATATTATCGCGACAGGCACCCCCAGTGGTGTTGGTTTTGCGATGAAGCCCCCCTGTCTGCTTAAGGATGGCGATATTGTTGAGGCCAGCGTTGCTGGCGTTGGAACGATCCGAAACAGGGTTTCAGGCTGACGAAAGACCGGATGTCGCAATGACCGGGGAAAGCAAACAGTTGCACCGTTTTGTTGCGGATGTTGATCTGGATCGCCTTCCGGCGACAGTTATAGCACGGGCAAAGCGGCATATTCTGGAAACCGTGATCCTCGCATTGGCGGGCGGCTCCAAGGAAGGGGTTGCCGAAATTCGGGCCCTTGCAAAGGTTGAATACGCCCAGGGTCCCAGCGCTGTCTGGGGTGCTGGTGACAGATTGCAGCCTTCCGGTGCGGCCCTGGTCAATTCGTATGCCGCTGCCGCATTGGATTACGATACATTGTGCAATACCGTCCATGGCGATGTGGTCATTATTCCGGCGGTCCTAGCCATGGCGGAGGCAAGGCAGGCGACCGGACGTCAGCTACTGGAGGCCTATATTGCGGGTATCGAGGTAACAGCGCGGCTGTCTTTCTCTGCCCAACCGCCGCAACGGGGATGGACCCATACCAGTGTGTTCGGTGTTTTCGGAGCGGCTGCGGCCGTTGCCCGATTGATTGGGTTGCCAGAAACCCGTATCGGCCATGCAACAGGCATTGCGCTCAGTCTGGCGGCCGGGTCACAACAATCGAATGTTGAGAAGGTTCTTACCAAACGCTTGCAACCGGCCTTGGCCGCACGAAACGGTGTCTTTGCAGCATTGGCGGCGGAGGCCGGAATCTCAGGGCCACAGCAAAGTCTTGAGGGACGATGTGGGCTGTGGTCCCTGTATCAGGCAGGCGATCCGGCGCTGCTGTTGAAGGATCTGGGTGGGGATTTCCGCTTTCTTGAAACCATTCTGAAAGGGTATCCGGTCTGCAGTTGCAGTCATGCTGCCATTGTCGCCTGTTTGGAACTGATCGCTATAAATGCCCTGGATCCGGCCGATATCTCCGAGGTTGAAGTTACAGTGACCCCCTTCATGGTGCATATGGTTGGTGGAGACTTCGATCCCTCCCGAGACCCGGTGGTCGCGGCGCAATTCTCCATTCGCTATGCCCTTGCGTGTTGCATCTTGCGCGGTGGAGTTTCCCTAGCGGACCTTGATCTGGCGGCAATATGTGACCCGGCTATTCAGGAATGGGCGGCGCGCATACAGATTACCGTTGACCCGGAGAATGACGGTGAACTTGCGCCTGCTCGGGTGCGCTTGAAAACCCGAAGTAAAGGTGTGTTGGAACGCTGCGTCTCTGTGATGCCTGGCAGCGTCGAGGCGCCGCTTTCTGACGCTGCTTTCAAGGGCAAATTGCAGGATTGTGTGGATCGAATCCCCGGCTTTTCAGAGCAGGGGGGACTTGTTCGCTTAGAGGAAATTGTTGAGGCGATAGACCGGTCAGATCAATGCACAGACCTGACCGGGTTTCTCGCGGCGGTCGGTCAGTCTTCCAATGATTTCGACCAGCGCCCCTGAATGGCGATTTGGTCGCGCGCGCGACGTTGCCTGGGGGTCTTTTCTCGCGCCAGCAGGTCTTCCTCCAGCAATTGATCCGCGTCGCCGGTGCGACCGATTGCAATAACCGTCATTGGTTTATAGATCTCCGGTACCCCCAGAGTATCTGCTATCTTTGAGTCGAATCCCGCCATCTGATGGGTTGAAAGCCCCAGTGCCTGTGCCTGAATCGTCAGATGGGCGACCGCTTGCCCCGTGTCATAGGCTGCGTGGGGCAGGGGCGATTGATCCTCCTTCACGTGCTTTGCCAGGGCGAGAATGAGGACGGCCGCATTCGGCGCCCATTTCGCATTGCCGGGCTTCAGCGATTTTACAATTTCGGCGAAAGTAGAGTCTCCACGAATTCCGATCAGAAAACGCCACGGTTGGGTGTTGCTGGCGGATGGGGCCCATCTGGCTGCTTCCAAAAGGGTATCAATCGCAGCTCCCTCCATACTGTCGTTTGGATCAAAGGCGCGCGGGCTCCATCTTTCGGCCAGCAGGTCATGGATGGGGGGTGAGGCATTGGCTCTTTTCATGAAGTGGCTCCATCTATTAACAAAAGCATCTAGACAATGTGCGCCTGGCGCATTAATGTTTATTAGATGAAATTGAACGATGCGCTAACTTAAGTCAACCGACAGGATATCGAGTGCCATCCTAGGCGGGTTTCATGAAAAGAGGAACGAACGCGTGAGCGAAGAATTTTCGGGTAAAGTAATTTGGGTGGTTGGTGCGACGGGCGCCCTTGGTGAAGATATTGTAAATCAATTGACCTCGAAAGGGGCAACTGTCATTGCCTCTTCCCGGCAAATAGAGGGGAAGGGGGCGCCGGTCCTTGGAATCCATCCGATGAATGTCGATGTCACAAGGTTCGAAACAACGGAAATGGTGGCACAGCGTATTGTTAAGGACCACGGCGGCATCGATGGGTTGGTGGTGACAACCACATTACCGATCTTTGGAGACTTCATGGATCTTGGGGATGCAGAATGGGAGGCAGTGCTGGAAACGAAGATGATGGGCACGATCCGCCTAATTCGTGCGGTCGTCCCATCTATGCAGGCGCGGGGTGGGGGCAGCATTGTTGCGCTGAGTGGTGGTGGTGGGATCAACCCGTCGCTGCGACATTTACCCGGTTCAGTCGCGAATGCCGGAATAAATCTGGTGGTCAAGGGGCTGGCGAAGCGTTTCGGGCCGGATCAGATCCGGATAAATGTGGTTTCTCCTGGGCCAATTGAATCGCCCCGACTGGAAGCGATTCGAAAGGCCAAGGGACCCAGCACGAAAACACCGCTTGGCGGAGCTGGCGAACCGGATGATGTCAGTAATGCTGTCGTCTTTCTGTTGTCCAGTAAGGCCAAATATATTACCGGCGCCAACCTTGCGATTGATGGTGGCGGTCGCCTGGAAGATCCTAAATAGGCGCTTTTACACACTCAATGATCTAAAACCGGATTCATCAGTATGCCAATCTCAATCATGGACTGGATACGGTCCATAATGGAGCGCCTAAAGCCAGCGTCTATATTCAATCACTTCCCAGGTTTTCTGGTTTGTGTCGTCGTTGCGACTGCGGCGCAGTTCATATCAGAACATTACGGCGCGCCTGTAATGCTGATGGCGCTGCTGCTGGGGATGGCCCTGCATTTTCTATCTGTGGAAGGCCGCTGTATGACGGGCATCCAATTCTGCGGACGGGCGGTGTTGCGCATTGGCGTTGCCTTGATGGGGGTGCGGATCAGTGCATCCCTTTTGGCGGTTGTTGGGCCTTGGCACATTGCCTTGCTTGGTGTGGCACTGCTGCTGTGTATTGCCTTTGCCATGCTACTAGGGCGCTTTCTGCGGGTGCGAAAAACTTTTGCATTGTTGACTGGGGGGACCGTCGCAATTTGCGGCGCGTCGGCGGCGATGGCCATAGCCTCTGTATTGCCACGTCATAAGGATTCTGAAAAAAACCTATTGTTTACGGTTGTTGGAGTTACGGTTCTCAGCACGGTAGCCATGATTCTGTATCCGATCCTGGCCGGGCAGCTATTTGACACGGAAGCAGAGATTGGATTCTTCCTGGGGGCAACGATACACGATGTCGCTCAGGTGGTTGGTGCCGGATTCTCGGTGTCCGAAAATACAGGTGATATTGCCACCCTAGTAAAATTGATCCGGGTCTCACTTTTGGCGCCCGTGGTTGTGGTGATTGCTCTCGCGGTTCGAAGTCAGGGTCGTCACACCGGCTCGATGGGTTCACGCCCCCCGCTACTTCCGGGTTTTGTGCTGGGTTTCCTTGTTCTGGCCGCGCTTAACTCTTTTGATCTGATCCCTTTGGCGATCACTGACGGATTAGGCGAAATCTCCCGCTGGTCCCTGATCATTGCCATCTCTGCCGTTGGAATGAAAACGTCATTAGGTGAGGTTATGGGGATTGGCCGATCTGCTATGATTCTAATCCTAGCAGATACGATCTTCCTAGCCGCTGTCATTTTGGGCGGGCTTGCTCTGTAGACTGGGTCGCCGCGAAGGTCCTTTCGCTGCTATAACTCGGCTATTTGAAGCGCGCAGGTCATTGTCAGCGGCAATCTCACTTTTTGAAGCAGCCGTTTCATCTCCGATGGCGAAAGGTGCGCACATGTCTTGCGCCCGTTAAAGAATGTCTTTCCAGATTGGCGCTCAGCCTGCAGGAAACCTCTGTAGCTGCCGTTCCCGGTTTGCGGGCGGGCTAATTATGGGGCCGCTTGATCGGGGCCCCTTCGGCTATAGAGCCTTCGCGCCATTGCGTGGCGCTCATCCCAAACTCGCGCTTAAACGCTTTGCTGAAAACAGAAGCATCGGTATAGCCCCAGACACTTGCAATCTCCATCACGTTGAGGTGGCATTTTTGCGGATCCAACAAATCCTCTTTGCAGCGGGATAAGCGCAGCCTGTGTATATAAGCGCTGACGCTAGATTCAGCGCGTTCAAACAGCTTGTGAAGGTATCGGACGGAAATTCGCTGGGACCGCGCTACTGTTTCGGCTGACAAGGAAATGTCATGAAGGTTCCTGAGAATGTATTGTTGGATCTGCTCCAGGTGTATTTCAGCAAGGGACTCTTTCTCGCCTTTTACCGATCCTTCAAGTAGCGCGGCGGAGGCGGCGAGGAACACGCCCTTGACGCCACTGGAGCGCTCTCCCTGACGAAGGTCATCGATGCGCCGGACCATCTGTTGCATAAGCCCTTCCACCAACAGGCCGACACCATTGTTCGTGGTGGTCCGTGCGCCTCGGAACCTGGCCGCTCTTGGAATGCGTGACGCAACGTCGCTCCAGGGCACGACCAGAGTTGTCTTTTGCATCGTTTCCAACACTTCAAACTCATATGGAACGTCACTGCGCCAGGCGATTACATCTCCCGCACGCGCAATGACCTGCTCCGTCCCGAACTGAATTTTCTCGACTCCGGATTGGATGATCTGGATGCCAAAGCTGGGGCATTCATGATGGACCTTCGTCCTGTCCCTTCGACCCGAGCAGGGGTCGCAGCGGCATTCTATGAGGGACAGGCCATTGATCTCGCGCGACCGAATTTTGGATGAGAAACCAACGGACAATCGCTTCGTGATTTCGATGGGGCGATACACCGCGCCCATTGCCTGCTGCAATGCATCTGTTCGGTCCGCAAAGGGTATATTGGACGCGGACCAATGCTGTTCGCTCGATAGAATCGTTCCTTGCATTCTTGCCTCCTCCCTTATTCTGCACAATGTGCACATTTTGACCAATCGTAGTGCACAAAAGGGCAAAAAGCTATCAGGCAACTTAGCTATAGTCGATTAGATCGCCTCCAAGGCGGCAGCTTGCAATAATCACAAATGGGAGGATTTACATGAGTAACGCGCGACTGCCCGAAGTTGCAACGCAACTTGACCAGGTTGATTGGAAGCCATTTCCCGAGCCTTTCGCTTTTGGCGGTATCCGTTGGAAGCTTCTCCACACCAGCCCGGGTACCGGGGACTGGTCGGCCATCTTCGACTGCCCCAAAGGATCCAGCATTGCCCCTCACACGCATTTTGCGAGCGGTCAGTATCTTTTGACCAAAGGGCGTATGGACATTCGTGGTGGAGTGGAGAAGGGTGGAGCAACGGTTCTTGCTCCAAGCCATGGATACGAGTCTAACGGTGCCGTTCACGAGCACACCAATTTCCCGATCGATAGTGAATTCTACATGACGTTTGATGGTCCCGTTGTATTCACCAACCCGGATGGCTCGGTGATGGCCGTTGTCGGGTGGGAGCAAGCCCGGGCTGCTTGGTCGGCCTAGTCCCCACCCAAGCAATACAGGCTGTGGCGGCATTCTGGGCCGCCACAGCTTGAGAGAAGCATTCAATAATCGATAAGGTCATTGACCATAGGGGGAGCATTGGAAACCACTGTTGGAGGACTCATTCGGGCGGCCGCTCGTCGCTATGGTGCGAAGACTGCACTCATTGTTGGGGATGCAACGTATAGTTACGCTGCGCTTGACGAACAGTCGTCCATTCTGGCTGCTCATCTTGAGCAGATGGGATTTCAGAAGGGCGACGTAATCTCTCTGTGTGCGCCCAATTCCGCTGAGTGGATCATCAGCTATTACGCTATCCTCAAAATGGGGGGTGTGGTCAATCCGCTGAATCTGATGCTGACACCCACGGAAGTCGCTTACGCAATGAAAGATTGCGGTGNAAANGCCATTTTGGGGGCGGCTGAGAACCTGGCGGCTTTGAGCAGTCTGGCCGATGAAGGGATGACTGCCACAAGAATCGCCTGGGGGGAGCCAGTTCCAAAGGCTACCATTCAGTTTACCGATCTGCAGACCTGGCCCGCTGATGTTGAACCCGAATATCCGGTGTCAGGACTGCAGGCAATCGATACATGCAGTGTGAGCTACACATCCGGGACCACAGGTCATCCGAAAGGCGCTTTGCTGACTCATGGCGCGATCCTGATGAATGTCGAGATGACATCTGTCATGCATGCGCGGACTCATGAGGATGTAATCGTTTCGGCGCTGCCATGCTCACATGTCTATGGAAATGTTGTCATGCAAAGCACGTTCTCGCATGGCGGCACCTTGGTTCTGCATGCTGCGTTCGATGCCGAGAGAATCGCACAAAGCATCGAAACGCATCGCGCCACCCTGCTTGAGGGGGTGCCAACCATGTACATGTATCTGCTTAACTTTGGGCGTCTCGACCAGTTCGATCTGTCTTCATTGACCCGTTGCACTGTCGGTGGCCAGACGATGCCTGTTTCCAAGCTAGAGGACGTCGAGCGGGTTTTCGGCTGCCCGATACTTGAACTCTGGGGTATGACAGAAATCGGAGGTCTGGGTACCACACATACTTTTTATGGCCCGCATAAGTTGGGATCGATTGGCATTGCTATGCCTCATGTGGAGATCCGAATCGCCGCCGTTGATGATCCGACCGCACCGATTGAGACCGGTCAGGTAGGGGAGTTGCAGGTTCGGGGGCCCATCACAATGCGTGAATACATTGGCAACAGCGCCGCCACGGCAGAGGTTCTGCTGGAGTCCGGCTGGCTCAGGACGGGTGATCTCGCATATATCGATGCAGAAGGATTTGCGTTCATCGTTGATCGGCTCAAGGATCTTATCATCACCGCCGGATTTAATATTTATCCTGCTGAGCTAGAGCGGGTGATCGCTGCTTACCCTGGCGTCGCGATGGTTGCGGTGGGCAGTGTTGCAGATGACGACAAGGGCGAATTGGCAAAAGCCTATATTGTCCAAAGAGAGGATGCCCAGCTGGACCTTGAGGACCTGCGCCGATATTGTCGCGAGAATCTGGCCGCTTATAAGGTGCCACGTGCATTCCAACTGGTGCCCGATCTGCCAAAGACGAGTACCGGCAAGATCATGCGCCGTGCCCTGCGTCAGCTCGACTCCGATTGAATTGAGGCCAAAATGACCATGAAGACTGAGAGTATCCGTGAGGAGTCTGTTACACCGCCCGACCAGACACGCGGCTTTTCATTCAATCACACCATGTTGCGTGTGAAGGAACCAGAGCGATCGCTGGACTTTTATTGCCGTATCATCGGGATGCGTTTGCTCAGAAAAATCGATTTTCCTGATCTGCGTTTTTCTCTCTATTTCCTGCGGTTCTGCACCTCGGAGGACTCTGTTCCACAAGATAGCGCCGAACGCACCTGTTGGCTGTTTGGTCAGTCAGGCGTGCTTGAGTTGACCCATAACTGGGGTACTGAGACGGACCCTGATTTCAGTTACCATGATGGCAATCGTCAGCCCCAGGGATTCGGGCATCTGTGCGTCTCCGTCCCGGACCTGGCCGCCGCCGTCAGTTGGTTCGACGAGAACAACATCGCTTTCGTCAAACGCCCGGATGAGGGAAAAATGAAAGACATCGCCTTTATCAAGGACCCCGATGGCTATTGGATTGAGATTCTCCAACCGGATTTGCTTGGGGAGCTTGGGCGCACGCGCTGAAAGCTTTAGCCTTTTGCTGCTCCGATGCATATAGGGGGCATGGGAACAGGTGTCAGATCACCGCGGATGGAGAGCGCGGGGCAGGCCGTTCAATGCCCATCGCCGCCCAGAGCAGAGGATTTTGGACTATCCGGGAGGTTTTTAGCCTCCAACTGGATTTCTATCGTCCCAAAGGCTCCACTTGCTTTGACGGTGTGGCGGTCGCCCTGGGCAGTTGGACCCGCGATCAGCGCGGCTTCCGGCGCATCCGAAAACCAAATCTCAGTCGCAACGAGTCAGTCGCAACGAGAAGGGNCAGGCCAATTTCACGTGGCCTGCCCCGNTCTTTCAATTTACCCGATGCTAGAGACTAGCGGTATGGGTAGCCTGCTTTCTGCATAACGGACGCATATTTCTTAAACGCATCGACAACGCGTTTTGGACGGTCGCCCTGGGTTGCGATTTCATCCCAGAACTTTTCCGCATCCGCGACAACCGTGGCCCATTCCTGTGGTGGAATGGATGTGAGTTCCATTTTCTCACCTTCAACACGCAACCGTGCTTCGCCACCCCAATACCAGGTCGCGCGATAATAATGCGATTGGTCGATGGTGATTTTGAACAGTTCCTGCAGGTGGGCTGGTACTTTTTCCCAACTGGCCGAGTTTGCGAAGTAAGACCCGAACCACGCGCCGGTCACTGAGTTGGTCAGTGCATAGTTACAGATGTCAGCCCAACCGACCTCATAGGCTTCGGTAAAGCCACACCATGCAACGCCGTCAAGCTCACCGGTTTGAAGGGCGACTTCGACGTCATCCCAAGGAACCGTGACAGGGATCAACCCGTATTGGGAAAGGAATTTACCAGCGGTTGGTACGCCAAAGACGCGCTTGCCTTTCATGTCGGCAAGGGAGCGGATCGGCTCTTTTGTGAAGATGTGCAGCGGATCCCAGGCACCGGCAGACAACCAAGTGACATTGTCAACTTCGTCATAGGCTTCTTTCCAGATCTCATTCAACCCGTAATAATTGAACATCGCGNGNACATCGAGCGAGTAGCGCGTGGCGAAGGGGAAATACCCGCCAAAGACGGAGATATCCACTGGTGAGGCCATGGTAGCTTCATCCGACTGAACCGCATCCAGTGTGCCATTCTGAAGCGCACGGAAAAGCTCCGACGTTGGTACCAGTTGGTCGGCATAATACAGCTCGATCTCCATTTCGCCATTTGCGGCGGCATTGAAAGCATCGATCTGTGGCTTGATCACATGCGCACCAAGAGGGGCACCTGAATAGGTCTGCAAACGCCATTTAATTGGGCCCGTCTGGGCATGGACTGCTGGCGCTGCCAAAGCGGATGCCGCCCCAACAACCGATCCGGCCAAGAACTTACGGCGGGTTGAGAGAATCTGCTCGGATGGACTTTTTTTGGTATCTTCAGACATGTTTTACACCTTCTCTGTTGGTAAATGATGGCCTTGCACTGGCCATTCTGGGGTTAACCTCTGACAAATTCGGGCAGCCAGAGCGCGATTTGCGGGAACAAAAGCACAAGTGCGATTGTGAATGTCATCATAGCCACAAAGGGCCAGATGGATCTGTAGATATCGGGCAGTGAAATCTCCTTCGGTGCCATCGCCCGCATCAGGAACAGGTTATATCCGAAGGGGGGCGTTATATAGGCGATCTGGCATGTCATCGTGTAGAGCACGCCAAACCAGATCAATTGGTTCTCAAAGCCGAGATCAAGGACTTTGACCAATGGAATGTATAGCGGTGCCACGATAACCAGCATCGCGGTATCATCCAGGAACATGCCCATCACGATAAAGCTGACCTGCATCATGATAATGACCTGCCAGGGCGTCAGTTCCCAACGGTTGAGGAAAATGTCTTCGACCGCACGCACCGCGCCGATCCCATCGAATACCGCCCCAAATGCCAAGGCCGCCAGGATCAACCAAAGAAACATGCAGGAAACGCCCAGTGTCTTGCGCGCCGTTTCGTGGACCATCTTGAAGCTGAGGCGTCCCTTGACGGCCGCCGCTAACGTCGCCGCAGACGCACCCACGGCGGAGCTTTCAACAAGGCTGGTCACACCCATGATGAAGAGCCCTGTCATCGCAAAGAAAATCAGGAATGGGATAATGCCCGCACGCAACAGCTTCAGCTTTTCGCGCATCGGCATATTGAGTTCTTCGTCTGACACAATCGGCGCAAGTTCAGGTTTGAGCTTCACGCGGACAACGACATAGATCACGAACATCGTTGCCATCAACAACCCCGGGATCATCCCGGCCAGCCAAAGCTGAGAGACAGGGTGGCGGGCAATCATGCCATAGAGCACCATGACGACGGATGGCGGCACCAGGATACCAAGCGACGATCCGCCCTGAACCACACCCGTGATCAATACCTTGTCATATCCCCGGCGCAACATTTCGGGCAGGGCAATTGTTGCCCCGATCGCCATGCCAGCTACCGACAATCCATTCATCGCCGATATGATCACCATCAGGAAAATAGTCCCAATCGCCAGACCGCCGCCAACGCGACCGAACCAGACATGCAGCATTTTATAAAGATCTTCGGCGATGCCGGATTCCGAAAGGACATAGCCCATATAGACAAACAAGGGCAGCGTGAGCATCGGGAACCAGTTGAACAGTTTGAAAGCCGCAGAGAACGGGATTTCGATACCGCCCGTTCCATAAAGCATCAGCACCATTGCCGACGCGACAAAACCAATGGCCGCAAAAACACGCTGTCCGGTCAGGAGCAGGACCAGCATGGATGCGAACATGAGAAGGGCAATCAACTCGTGGGTCATTGAACGGCTTCTCCACGTAAGTCATTTATATGTTTAAATATCTGGGAAATGGTTTGCAGGATCATCAGCACGATACAGGCAACCATCAGCGATTTAATCGGGATCATGGATGGGTTCCACATCGAAAACCGCGTTTCGTTCGTATCAATGGCATAGTCTAAACTGGAGATGGATCCGTAGAGCAGCACCGAAAGATAAAACAGCAGGCAGGAAATCGTGACCAAATCCATCAGCGTTTTGCCCCGGTGCGATAGGCGTTCATAGAACAAGTCCATGCGCACATGATCGCCGTCCTTGATGGTCATTGCGCCGCCCATAAAATAGTACGCGGCCAAGGTAAATTGCGCGAACTCAACACACCAATGCAGTGGAATATCGATGATATTGCGGGTGATGGCGTCCAGCAGTAACACCCCGACCATCAAAAAGATCAGATACATCGCAACAATACCGACATACTGTGCCGCGCGATCAACCAAACGCACATAGCTGCGCATTACATTTTGCATTCGATAGTCCCCATTCTGTAACCCCCTTATATTCTCGGGACCTGCTGTTAAGGTACCGAAACTCCCGCGCGTAAGAATGCTTCCATCATTGCCGGGCCTGGCGGCCCCTCACTCAACACGGTTCCAATACCTCCCAATTCACAAACCCTGAAGGCGGCACGCCGTCCAATTTTTGAGGACGTGGCCAACACCACCGTGTTATTCGCGCGCTTCATCATGGCGCGGGCAATATGTGCCTCATCCACATTGGCGTCAGTTGCTCCAATGTCTGCATCAAGACCCGCAACAGTTATAATTGCATGGTCGACTTGAAATTGGGTAATTTGTTCGAGCGCTGTTGGCCCAATTGTTTGATCATTCCCAGGCGCATACTTTCCCCCCAGAAGGTATATGTGAGTATCCACATCCGCACGCCCGAAGACCATCGCTATGCTGAGTGAGTTAGTTATCACTGTCAATCCATGCGTCATGACTAATGCTTCGGCGGCGATCAAAGTGGTTGACCCTGTATCCATAAATACAGTGTCGCCAGGTTGAATGATGTCCCGGAGTTTCTTTGCAATTATTTGCTTGGCTTTCGGGTCCTCGACCATGCGCTCTGAGAACGTGCCTTCGGAATGCAAAAGGGGCGGTAACGCCCCGCCATGGACTTTTCGCACCAGCCCTCGCGCATCCAGATTGCCCAGGTCGCGTCGAATGGTTTCAGGAGAAACACCGAATGCCTGTGCGAGATAATCGACGCTCATCCTGCCGTCGCTGGCGATGAGCTCGATAATACTTGTTCTGCGATCTGATGTTTTCTTTGACACCCAGCACCCCTCTCTTGTGTTAATTAGCGGGTTTCACACTTTGCTCGTCAACACTAAAATGCCCAATCGGTCATTCTTTTTGACCAGTTATTGACTGTTTGGTGTGTTTGATCATAAATCGTCCAGGACATAGTCAAAATTCTTCCTGCAGAAAGACTCCAGATGTCGCCCTCGGCGAACAATACAGGCGAAGTGTTCGATGTTGCCGTGATTGGAGCGGGGGTTGTCGGCTGTGCCATCGCGCGACGTTTTACCTTGGAAGGCGCGCGAACAATCGTGCTTGAAAAAGGCCATGATATTCTGGACGGGGCCTCAAAATCGAATAGCGCCATTTTGCATACCGGGTTCGATGCGCCACCAGAGTCAAGGGAAGCACGCTGCATTCAGGCTGGATATCAGGAATATGAGAGAATTCGCGGTGCGTTGAACCTGCCGCTTGATCGATGCGGTGCCTTGGTTCTGGCCTGGACGGAAGAGCAGGAGGCGCGTCTCCCGACCCTCATGCAACAAGCCCGGGACAATGCTGTTGATGATATCAAACTGTTGTCACGGTCTGAAACAGTCGGGCTGGAACCCAATCTGGCCACTCAGGTTCGGGCAAGCTTTCGGGTGCCCCGTGAGGCGCTGATTGATCCCTGGTCTGCGCCCCATGCTTATCTGGAACAGGCGCTGTTGAATGGTGCCATGCTAAAGCGCAATTGTGCCGTCCGGGCTGGCGAATTCGATGGTCAGCAGTGGCACCTTGAAACCAGTCATGGCACGATCCATACCAAGTTTGTAATCAATGCGGCCGGTCTTTTTGGGGATCACATAGACAAAGCATTGTTGGGACGAACAGATTTTGAAATCCGTCCCCGTAAAGGCCAATTTATTGTTTTCGATAAAACCGCGGCGCGGCTCAGCCGCCATATTCTGCTGCCTGTTCCCACTGAAACGACAAAAGGGATTGTGGTTTGTCGCACCATTTGGGGCAATCTGTTGGTTGGCCCGACCGCTGAAGAACAAAGTGATCGGGAAACGGCAGAACTGGTGCCTGAAACGCTGGACTATCTGCACCAGAAAGGCATTGAAATTCTGCCCGCTCTCGCGACAGAGGATATCACCGCATTTTATGCCGGGTTGCGTCCCGCCAGCGGTCAAAAAGAATATCAAATTCGGGCACATGCCGGCCACAATATGATCACCGTTGGCGCGATCCGCTCGACTGGACTAAGCGCGGCCCTGGGGATTGCGAAATACGTCTTTGATCTTGGGCAAGAGGCGGGTCTGCAATGCACGCCGCTGGTCGATCCTGTGCACCAGCCAATCGAAAACATGTCGGAGGATCTTGAGCGGGATTGGCAACGGCCTGGCAATGGCGGCATTATATGCCATTGTGAGCGGGTCACCCGACGCGAGATAGAGGTGGCGATGTCCGGGCCACTGGCACCAAATTCACTTGCTGGATTGAAACGCCGAACGCGGGTTACGATGGGACGGTGTCAGGGCTTCTATTGCACCGCTGCGTTGGCGGAGTGCACGAAGGGTAAGCTTACACACCCCATTGCAGGGGCCCGCCATGACGACTGAGCTTCCTAAAACATGTGATGTCCTGATCGTGGGGGGCGGGCCCGCCGGTCTGTCCGCCGCCCATGCCCTTCGTGCGGCTGGCGCGGGGGATGTTCATGTGATTGAGCGTGAGCCTGAAATGGGGGGGATTCCACGACATTGCGGTCACTCGCCCTATGGCATGCGCGAATTTCACCGTTTGATGGGCGGGGCCCGTTATGCCAGGCGACTGACCGAACGCGCATATCAGGCGGGTGCCGCCCTTCACTGTAACGTAACCGTGATGGCCCTTCATCCGGGGGGACGTGTTTCGGTGTCTGGTCCTGAGGGTCTCTGTGACATTCAAGCCCGCGCTGTATTGCTGGCCACCGGGGCGCGCGAAAGCTCCCGCGTTGCCCGATTTGTCGGCGGGACAAAGCCGGGTGGGGTGCTCAATACAGGCAGCCTGCAAGGCCTGGTCTATCTGGATGGGTTGCAGCCTGTCCGCCGCCCGCTGATCGTGGGGAGTGAGCTTGTGTCATTCTCCGCCTTTCTGACCTGTCGCCATGCCGGGGCAAGGCCGGTGGCGATGATAGAAGCTGGCAATCGCCCGACCGCCCTGTGGCCCGCGCATTGGATGCCAAGGGTTTTGGGCACGCCAGTCCATTTCAATACCGAATTGACGCAGATCCATGGCAAGGCCCGCGTTGAAGCGGTCACCCTGCGCAGGGATGGTGTTTCGCGGGATATCGAGGCGGATAGCGTCATATTTACGGGCAAGTTTCGACCGGAAAATGCATTGTTGCGCCAGTCCCATATCCGTGTAGATGCCGCAACCAATGGCCCGGAAGTGGACCAGTATGGACGCTGCTCAGATCCATCCTACTTTGCGGCGGGGAATGTTTTGCGCGCCATAGAAACCGCTGGATGGTGCTGGCAAGAGGGACGCAGCGTTGCCACGGCAATCCTCGCGGCTCTGGAGGACCGACTTCCCGATCGCAGCAGCGCGCATCGCATATCCAATTCCGGCGACCCGATTGCCTATGTCATGCCGCAATTCTGTGTCACCAGCACGGTGCCGCCCGCGTTCGAGGCGGTGCAGCTACGTTTCAGCAGGTCCGCGCGTGGCACTGCCAGATTCGGGGCGAAGTCTTATCGCTTAAAATCGCGCCCAGAACGTCGTATCACTGTGCCATTGCTACAGGGTGATACTCCAATGACCTTAAGTTTTGATGAGGCGACATGACATTTCTTGCAATTGATCAGGGAACAACCAGCACGCGCGGCCTGATCGTGGATGAAGAGGGACACACGGAGGTCATTTTCAGTAGATCACACCGTCAAATATATCCACATTCTCAATGGGTCGAACATGATCCAGAAGAGTTGCTGGGCCATATTCGGGCGTGTATCGAACTTGGGCGCGAACGGGGCGTTCGTGCGTTTGGCATCGCCAACCAAGGGGAAAGCTGCCTTGCATGGGACGCAAAGACGGGAAAGGCGCTATCCCCCGTTATCGTATGGCAAGACGCACGGACCCAGGAGAAAATAGAACAACTGCGCGCCAATGGTTTTGAAGCCATGGTTTTACAGCGTGCGCGGTTGCCACTCGATCCCTATTTCTCCGCCTCTAAACTGGGCTGGATATTGGAAAATATTCCAGCCGCCACTGAATGCGCCGCACAGGGTCGATTGCGGCTCGGCACCACCGATGCCTTTTTTCGGGACCGTTTGACCGGGGATTTTGCGACTGACCTTGCAACAGCATCGCGCACCGCTCTCCTTAACATTGCAGACGGTGTTTGGGACCCCGATCTCTGTGCGCTTTTTGGGGTGCCGATAGAGGCATTGCCGCGCATAACGGCCTGCAATGGAGGTTTTGGCGATGTCGATGGCTTGCCGCTGACGGCCAGCATTGTTGATCAGCAAGCAGCGCTCTATGGCAATTGTGTCGCGAATGTTGGGGATGCGAAGGTGACCCTGGGGACCGGGGCCTTCGTGCTCGCCTTGTCTGGTGACACAATCAAATCAAACAGCGGCGGGGCACTGCCAACAGTTGCCTGGCAGGAGGATGGTCAATCACCGATCTATGCTTTGGAAGGCGGCGTATACGCGGCCGCGGCTGCGGTGAATTGGGCGCAAGGGATCGGGTTGTTCACCGACTTTGATGAATTGATGCGATTTGAGGAGTCCAGCATGCTGGACCGAGGACTGGCCTTTGTGCCCGCACTGGCAGGCTTGGCCTGCCCCTACTGGGATCGCAATGCTAAGGGCAGTTGGCTTGGCTTAACCTTGGACACGACGCAGGCCAATATGATGCAGGCTGTTCTGGAGGGGATCGCCTATCGCGTTGCACAAGTGCTCGCAGCCATGAACTCTCAGATATCGCTGAATTCCAGCCTGCGGGTTGATGGCGGCATGTCTGCCAACCCATGGTTCTGCCAGTTGCTGGCGGATGTGACCGGGAAAGAGGTGTTGGTTGGCACCGAAACGGAATTGACCGCCATCGGCGTCGCCCGATTGGCAGCCCGGTGCATGGGAGAAGACATCGTGCCCGCCTTCGATCTGCATACAACTGCACCCCGGAAAAATGCCGCTGTGCACCCAGACCGCTTTGCAACCGCCTGCAAGATCACCCAACAATGGGGATAGAACGGCGCTTTGAAAGAAGGACGGTGGCGTTGATGGGTAATGTGATTGTGGATTGTGGCATGGGGTGCCTGGAACCTGCTTTTTACCCAAGTGCCCCAAAATGCGCCCTGCAGGCCGTCCTTTACTTCGGGAATGCGGAGCAATCGCGCAAATTGCACGGGGAGCCACATTCTGAAGTAAAACTTGTCACGTCGCCGGACCAGGTAACGCGTGCTGAGCGACCCCATTAGTACGGTTCCTGTACCAGTATCTTGTACCAGTATCTTGTACCAGCACGGAAATCGCGTAGGTCCGCATTCTGCAACGTATTGATCATAAACGATCAATCATGAAACTGGCGGAGAGAGGGGGATTCGAACTAAAAATAGAAAAACATAATCATTTTAAAGGTCTATTTAGATTTGAATTTAAGGTTTGTACCACTTCGCCAATACTTTTGTACCTTCATGATATGAACCGCCCCGGGATTGCCGGAGGCTGCTTGTAAAGAATTTCGCCGCCAGTGTCTGATCGTTCTGCATGGCGTAATAGCGTTGCTCTGCCTCTGCGGGTGGACCGTTTCCTATAGGCTCCATCAATCTGCGGTTACTGAACCAATCCACCCATTCCAGGGTCCCAAGCTCGACGGCTTCCAATGTCTTCCATGGCTCACGTCGGTGAATGACTTCCGCTTTGTCGCCACCTGTCTGTCGTGTCTGCGATTTCTGTCTCATCTTCATTCCCCTTCGGGTCATTACGATGAACCAGAAATCCTCGCCTATGCAATTCCACTAATTTGTCCCTTAGGCGCTGACGTCAGACAGTTAAACGCGGAGATTGAGGCCCTGATAGAGCAAGGTGTTCTCGTAAGAGACGAATAGACAGGATTTGTGTTTCAAATGCAGGGGAGGGGGGCTGAGTTTGCCCAGTATCATCACTGTCACTTTTCTAGTCCGCAACTGACTATCGTTATCAACTCGATGATTTGAGGGTTAGTTCGGAAGCAGGAAACTGGGGGGTGCGTCAGAACAGATGGACCCCCTCACGAATTTAATACATTCTATGAATCTTCAGCTACACTATTGCGGTTTGATTTCACCGTTCACTCTGGAAAATCACTACATGTTTTTTGGTCTAAGAAATTTAGGGTTTTTTGTTGTGCTTCTAAGTTTTCATGCAGCGTTGCTAACCCTTTACTTTTTTCCGATCCGGTACGACCCTTTTCAAGAAGGCGCAAACGGTTCTGTCGTGTCCTCCTATGGAAATCTCCCAATCGACGGCCTCTTAAGGATCAAGTATGAACACGCACTCAGTAACCCTCGTTACTCGGTTGGTGTGTTTGGGAACAGCCGAATTGTGATGATTGGGCACAATGATGTGGGGTTACAGGAAGATGAATTCTTCAATTTCGGGATAGGTGGTACTTCATTCTTGCAGTCTGTCACCCTTTTGGAAGAACTGGCAAAGGAAGGTAAAGCGCCAGATGTGTCAATTATCAGCCTTGATCATCCGGAAATGCAGTTTTTTAATTACCCATATTGGCCCGGTCCCCTGCACCGATTAAGCATCATCACAGATACCTTGGGATTATCAAATGGCAACGTGCCGTCACAAGAATCAGCTCTTGAGTTTTTAAAGAGTCTCAAGAACATGATTAAAGTCGCGTGGGGGCAGGTAAAGCAAATTTGGAACTTTGATGCTGCGCAACGGTATTTTAAGTTTATGCTTTTGCAAATTTGGCCATATTATTCTGAATATGGGGCCAAGCCATATGCTTCAGATGGCTCTACACCGATCAAGCCTTTGCTCGAGTATCATAAGAATGAATTCACCGAAAAGACACCATTATCGGAGATGTCTAACCGGTATCTAGAGGAGTCTGTAAAGTCGCTTGGTCGTTTAAAAAAGGCTTACGGGTTGACCGTTATCGTTTATGAATCTCCCATTGAACCGAAAATCGCCAGCCGTTTGAAAGCCATCAGTGGGCCCTATGCAAAGGAAACGCAAAATCGCATTTTATCCACCTGTGTCGAGGTGGAACTGGACTGCAGGAAGGCCCCAAGTCTCGTTGCGCCGAAAGGGGGGCCCTATTGGCATGATTGCTGTCATGCGCCTGCAGGTCAGTTGGGACGCTACATTGGGTCACTAATCGAGTCAGCAAAGCGAGTGACCCCTTTTGCTGTTCAATGACCTCAACTTCTTAATTCTTTTCTTACCAGCGGTGACAATTACGACCTGGTGGCTGGTCCCAGATCAGTTCCGTATTCATGTTTTGATTATTGCGTCGTTCATTTTTTATGGGATGTCAGGCTGGGAGCATGCTCTTCTGCTGCTGATGTCTACCCTATGGGTATATCTTTTCACGCATGGATTATTGGCAATAGGATCACGCTGTCGCCTTGTTCTGGCGATCGCATTTCCCGTCGCTGCGTTAGTGTACTTAAAATATACCAATTTCATTCTTTATGATGTTCTGTCACTGGAAAGTAGCGGTGGTGAGGGAGCGTTCTCGCTTTTTCGCGACGTCGTGTTGCCTGCCGGCATTTCATTTTTTACGTTCCAACTGATTGGTTATGCCATAGACCGATATCGGGGAAGTGTGAAAGAACCTCCGACACTAAAGGCTATGTTACTGTATATTAGTTTCTTTCCCCAATTGATCGCAGGACCCATTGTTCGATTGGCACAGGTATCAAGTGCCATTGAAAATCTGCCATCGTTTCGACCAAAACGACAGAACATCGCCGATGCATTCGGGTTTATTGCCATCGGCCTAAGTTACAAGGTTTTGATTGCCGACAGCTTGCATCATGGTTTAAAGCCTATGTTGGAAAAGCCAGAAGAAATTGGCTTAATAGGGTTTGCCTACCTAATTCCAGCATACTCTTTTCAGATATATTTTGATTTTTATGGGTATTCACTAATTGCCATTGGTCTTGGGAAGCTGTTTGGCTTCTCTTTGCCTATAAATTTTCGTGCACCCTATTCGGCGCTAAATCCAAAAGACTTCTGGCGACGGTGGCATATCACGTTATCTTATTGGATTCGCGATTATCTTTATCTTCCATTGAGGGGAAACAAAAACTACAAACGCAATATTCTGATTGTTTTTGGTGTGTGCGGATTGTGGCATGGTGCCGGCTTCTCCTTCATTGTGTGGGGCCTGTTTCATGGTTTGTTTGTGATACTCTATAATCAGAATGTGAAGGCTTGGGATGCATTGCCCAGATTCCTCCAATGGATGATGACATTCTCCCTGGTCAGCGTTTCTTGGTTGTTGTTTGTTTTTGAAGTTCAGGACCTTTCCACCGCATTTGCGTCTATGGTGCGGGGCGGCTATGCAGAAGGGGTTGATATTACGTATGAAATGCTGCTCATAATCGCTGTAGCCGCATTGGTTTGTTTCCGCATTAAGGCCGAAAAACTCGCAACGATCGATTTTTCTAAGCCACTAATGTCGTTCGCATGGGGCGGAGTCTTGGGAGCTGCCTTTTTCATGTCCCTCATGTTCGTGGACCGTTCGGAAGCATTTATCTATTTTAGGTTTTAGACAATACGATGAAATCGTTCAGCATGAAATCTATGCATGCTTTGAGGGTGAGAAGCAGTAAGGTATTGAAAAAAAGATAATGGCGGAGAGAGGGGGATTCGAACCCCCGAGGGGCTCTCACCCCAACACGATTTCCAGTCGTGCGCCTTAAACCGCTCGGCCATCTCTCCGCAGGCATCCGGCTGGGCCGGGTGTCGTATTCCTTTCGCAAGGCGGCGGACCATAACCGAGTGCGCGCGGCTGGGCAAGCTCTGGAATCACAAAAAAAGCCATTGTGTATTCTGCTGCCAAGCCTATGGTTTCTTAGGAAAATCGTGTTAAGGTCACCTCGCGATTAGGCGTGTCTTTGTATCCATGCGTTAGCAAAAGGGGATTGGCATGGCCGTCCTGCATTTTTTTGGGCGTATATTTATGGCGCTTGCCTTTATTTTTTTGGCGCTGGGGGTTTTTGTCTGGCTGGATGGGCGCGCGACGCTGCCCGCCGGTCGCGTCTGGTTTGAGACCCATTCCCCCAGCCTTGGCTATGCGGAAGTCATTGTGTCGCGCCATCTGGGGGCACCGGATTTCTGGCAGGATAAGGCATTGCCTTACCTGAAACGCGATGCCTGGGAAGCACTGTTGTGGCCAGTGATCCTGTTTCTGATCCTGGGCGGTCTGCTGTTGCTGATTGGCCGTCGTAGACGTCGCCGCAGCGGATTCCACTGACAAACTTATCCCAGGTGACGACCCGATCGCCTCACCTGAACGGACTCAGCCTTCGCGGTCCTGGATCAGCGCGTCAGTTGTCGCCCATCTTCAATGCTTCCAGGAAGGCGGATTGCGGGATTTCGACCTTGCCGAATTGACGCATCCGTTTCTTGCCTTCCTTTTGCTTGTCCAGCAGTTTGCGTTTCCGCGATACGTCACCGCCATAGCATTTCGCCGTGACATCCTTGCGCATGGCGCTGAGGGTTTCGCGGGCAATCACCTTGCCACCGATCGCGGCCTGCAGGGCGACCTTGAACAATTGCCGGGGGATCAGATCCTTCAGGCGGGCACAGATATGCCGACCACGATAATCGGCCTGGCTGCGGTGCACGATCATCGCCAGGGCATCGACCGGGTCTGCATTGATCAGGATTGAGACCTTCACCAGATCGCCCTCGCGATACTCCGTCATCTCATAGTCAAACGAGGCATAGCCTTTGGTGACGGATTTCAGCCGGTCGTAAAAATCGAAAACCACTTCGTTCAGCGGCAATTCATACACTGCCATCGCCCGGTTGCCGACATAGGTCAGGTCCCTCTGTTCGCCGCGTTTTTCGGTGCAGAGAGTCAGCACAGGGCCCAGATAGTCATCTGGCACCATAATGGTCGCCTTGATCCAGGGTTCAGAGATGGAGGCGATATGGGTCGGGTCCGGATAGTCGGCCGGATTGTGCAATTCGATCTCTTTGCCGCTGTTCAGCGTGATCTTGTAAACCACAGACGGCGCGGTGGAGATCAGGTCCAGATCATATTCGCGGGATAAACGCTCCTGCACGATTTCCAGATGCAACAGACCCAGGAAGCCACAGCGGAAGCCAAATCCCAGCGCGGCTGAGGTTTCCATTTCTGCATGGAAGCTGGAATCGTTCAGCGCCAACTTGCCCATCGCGTCGCGCAGGGCTTCAAAGTCTGAGGCATCGACCGGGAACAGGCCACAGAAGACCACAGGTACCGTGGGCTGGAAGCCGGGCAGGGGCTTGTCGGTGGGTCGCTTGTCTTCGGTGATCGTATCCCCGATCTTACAATCGGCGACCGCCTTAATGCCCGACGTGATAAAGCCCATCTCGCCCGGGCCCAGACTGTCAACGACCAGACCTTTGGGCGTGAAAATCCCGACCCGGTCCACTTCATGCGCCGCCCCGGTGGACAGCATGCGGATTTTCTGACCCTTCTTGATCGTGCCATCGACGACGCGGATCAGGGTCACCACGCCCAAATAGGCATCATACCAGCTATCGACCAGCAAGGCGCGCAGCGGTGCCTTCGCATCGGATGGCGGCGGGGCAGGCAGGCGCTTCACAATCGCTTCCAGCAGATTATTGACCCCCAGGCCGCTTTTGGCGGAAATTTCCAGCGCCTCGCTGCAATCCAGGCCGATGACATCTTCGATCTGTTGTTTGATGCGGTCTGGTTCGGCGGCGGGCAGGTCGATTTTATTCAGCACGGGCAGGATTTCGTGATCATTGTCCAGCGCCAGATAGACATTCGCCAGTGTCTGGGCCTCAACCCCCTGGCTGGCATCGACAATCAGCAGTGACCCCTCACAGGCGGCCAGCGAGCGGCTGACCTCATAGGAAAAGTCCACATGGCCGGGCGTGTCCATCAGGTTCAGCGTATATTCGATACCATCCTTGGCCGTATACAGCAGGCGCACGGCCTGGGCCTTGATCGTGATGCCGCGTTCGCGCTCGATATCCATGGAATCAAGCACTTGCTCCTTCATCTCCCGATCGGTCAGGCCGCCGCAAAGCTGGATCAGGCGATCCGCCAGGGTGGATTTGCCATGATCGATATGCGCGATGATGGAGAAGTTACGAATACGGCTCTGGTCAGTCATAATGGTTTGGTTCGCCTAGTTTAGCTGAGGATCGGTCCGACCCCGAAAGAAGCGCAAAATAGGGCTCAAAAGCGTCGCTTGCAATCCTTGTCGGTGGGGCGGTTTCTGATACGCTCCCCTCAGTTCACTCTCAGGGATTTTGGGGCACTTAAAATATGAAACTGAAAGACATAAAAACCTTTGTCACCGTTCCGCCGACCGGCATTGGTGGATCCTTCTGGGTGATCGTGAAACTGACCACCGATAATGGCATTGAGGGGATTGGGGAATGCTATGGCATCCCGGTTTCCGGCGACATTGCCTGTCGCATGGTCGAAGATACGTTTGAACGTTTCATCGCCGGTGAAGACCCGCACAATGTGGAAACGATGTTCCGCCGCGTCTATTCGGGTGGTTTCACCCAACGCCCGGACATCACCATGATGGCGGTGTTCAGCGGCATTGAAATGGCGGTCTGGGATATTCTGGGCAAGGCACAGAACCAGCCAGTCTATAATCTGTTGGGCGGCAGGTTCCATCCACGTCTTCGGACCTACAGCTATTTGTATCCAAAGGCCTATGCCCCTCCGGGCTGGGTCTGGCAGGGGACGGGGCAGGGCGATCCCTATCATGAACCCGACGCGGCAGCAGAGGCGGCGCTGAATTATGTCGCCATGGGCTATACCGCGATCAAGCAGGACCCGGCAGGCCCCTATAGTTTTCAGGGCGGGCGGGAATTGTCCCTGCATGAATTGAGCCGCAGCGAGGCGAATGTGAAACGCCTGCGCGAAACCGTTGGGGATCGCGCCGATATCCTGTTTGGCACCCATGGTCAGATGACGACCTCGTCCGCGATCAGACTGGCCAAGCGCTTGGAACCCTATGACCCGCTGTGGTTTGAAGAACCCTGTCCACCCGATCAGATGGATGCGCTGGCCCGCGTGGTGCAGGCGACGTCCATTCCGATTGCGACGGGGGAGCGTCTGACAACCAAGATTGAATTCCATCAGGCCCTGAAGGCAGGTGTTTCGATCCTGCAGCCGGATATCGGGCGCAGCGGTGGGATTTGGGAAACCAAGAAGATCGCCATACTGGCAGAAGTCTTCAACGCCCAGATTGCACCGCATATCTATTGCGGGCCTATCGCCCATGCGGCGGCGGCCCATGTTGCTTTCAGCAGTCCGAACTTCCTGGTGCTGGAGACAATTGATACGGCCTTCCACCGGGATATTCTGACCAAACGCCTGGACTGGGAAGACGGATATCTGAACGCACCGACAGAACCGGGATTGGGCATTGAACTGAATGAAGAGCTGGTTCTGGCCCATCCTTATACGACCGGTGGGCGGCTGCATCTGGAAATGTGTCAGACGCCGCTCAGCTCCGCCAATGAGAAACCAATCCAGGAGATTGAGTGACGAGCCTTGTTATCACACGCTGATTGTCGATACTGGGGCAATCTGACGTTTGAGAAGGAGTGAGACGATGACCGAACGACGCTGGCATATCTATCTGTCCGGTGAGATCCACAGTGATTGGCGCGAAAGAATCCGCCAGGGCGTTGCAGAGGCGGGGCTGCCGGTCGATATCTCTGCACCCATTACTGTGCATGAGGATTCAGATGATTGCGGTGTTGCGATCTTTGGTCCTGAAGCAGACAAGGTCTGGCATGATCGCAAGGGCGCACAATTGAACGCCATGCGCACCCAGACTTTGATTGAGGCCGCTGATATCGTCGTCGTGCGATTTGGGGAGAAATACAAGCAATGGAACGCAGCCTTTGATGCCGGTTATGCGGTGGCGAAGGGCAAGCCCATCATCACCCTGCACCCGCCGGAACATGACCATGCCTTAAAAGAAGTCGACGGCGCGGCCAATGCGGTTGCAAGAGAACCTGAACAGGTTGTCCAAGCGCTGGCATACATTATCCGTGGAACAATGCCGACCGCAGCGAAGAAGGCTCAAGCGGCGGAATAACCTCTCGCAGGAGTAACCAAATTGCGCACAACACCTTTACACCGGGACTTTGGGGTTGAGGTTCATGATGTTTCTTTGAAAGAGATCACAGCCACGCAGGGATATGACGAGCTGCGCAGGTTGTTCGAGGAACATTCCTTGCTGTTGTTTCGGGATCAGGACCTTTCTGATGAGGCACAGTTGGAATTTGGTGCGTTATTTGGGCCGCTGGAAGATCGCCATGATCGCCCAAAGCCTGAGATTTCCCCCGTCGCCAATTTGGACGCGGCCGGCGCAGTGATCGCGTCGGACGCTGACACGCATGTGAAAAATTTGCGGGCCAACTTTCTGTGGCATACCGACAGCACTTTCCTGCCGGTGCCCGCCCTGGTGAATGTCTTGCAGGCCCGCATATTGCCCAACCAAGGAGGGGAGACTGAACTGGTTTCCACCCGCGCTGGATTCGCCAGATTGTCGACTGATCTGCAACAGCGTCTGCGCAACACCGTGTTCCGGCATCGATACGCCCATTCCCGCGCAAAGATTGATCCGGAACTGGCGAAGCAGGCCTTGTTTACCAAATGGACAGATCAGGAATGGAAGGCGGTCTGGCGCAACCCGAGAACGGGAACGGAATCGCTTTATATCGCGTCCCATGTCTGCGCCGTATCGGGTATGGATGAGGCAGAGGGGCTGGCTTTCGTCGATGAATTGGTCGACGCAATGACAGTGCCCGAAGCGATTTACAGCCATGTCTGGCGACCCAATGATGTGCTGGTCTGGGATGAACGCGCGACCTTGCATCGTGGTCGGGCCTGGCCGTATGAACAGGCGCGAAAGCTGGTCAGTTGCTGTGTTTCCTTGCAAGCACGTGATGGGTTGGAAGATATGCGCGCCCATATCTGACGTGCAGGACTTGTTGCATGACCTGTCCTGGATGGTGCAATAAGGGGCCCTAACCCTGAATCCATCGAGAGAGGAAGTTTTTATGAGCGATATTACCCGCCTGGATCCCGGTGCCCGCATGAGCGGTGCTGTCATTCACAATGGCGTTGTCTATTTGGCCGGTCAGACCGGAACTGCTGGCGAAAGCGTGACTGTTCAGACGCAAACCGCGCTGGCCAAAGTCGAAGACCTGCTGGCCAAGGCCGGGTCCAACAAGTCCCGCATTCTGCAGGCAGTGATCTGGCTGGCGGATATGGATGATTTCGCAGAAATGAACGCAGTCTGGGATGCCTGGGTCCCTAAAGGCAATACGCCCGCCCGCGCAACCGGTGAGGCGAAACTGGCAACGCCAGACTATCGCTTTGAAGTGATCATCGTCGCCGCGCAAGCTTAAGTCAAAGAGCGGGACGAATCTGATGTCATCCATAGTGCTGCAATCACGGCTGTTCGGGGATATGTTCGGGACCGCAGAAATGCGGGCCTTGTATTCTGATGAGGCCCTGGTTCAGCGCTATCTGGATGTGGAAGTTGCCCTGGCCCGCGCGCAAGCCGGGCTGGGCATTATCCCGGCCGAAGCGGCAGAGGCCCTGGCCCGTGTGGCGCAGGTGTCGCGTGTGGATTGGGATCATCTGGCGACGCGCACGCGCATCGTTGGCTATCCGATCCTGCCGCTGGTCGAACAATTGTCGAAATGGGCTGAAGGTGGCCTGGGTCAATGGTCCCATTGGGGCGCAACCACTCAGGACATCATGGATACCGCAGATGTGCTGCAATTGCGCGATGCGCTGGATCTGATTTCAACAGATCTGGACGCGGTCGGGGCAGCATTGGCAAAGCTGGCGGAAGATCATGCCACAACGCCCATGGCCGGGCGCACCCATTTACAGCATGCCCTGCCGATTTCCTTTGGGTATAAGGCCGCGACCTGGCTGGCGGCCATTGATCGCCATCGCGACCGTTTGGCGCAATTGCGGCCCCGGGTTGAGGTTGTCGCTTTTTCCGGCGCTACGGGAACGCTGGCATCTTTGGGTGACAATGGTCTGAAGGTTCAGGCGGCCCTGGCTGAGGAATTGAACCTCGCGGTGCCTGATATTACCTGGCACACCGCACGGGATGGATTTGCGGAAGTCACCGGATTTCTGGCCCTGACCTGCGCGACCTTGGGCAAGATTGGCTATGACATCATGTTGATGATGCAATCTGAAACCGGTGAAGTCCTGGAACCCTTTGTACAAGGACGTGGTGCGTCCTCAACCATGCCGCAAAAGCGCAACCCCATCTCGTCAGAAATGATGCTGGCCAGTGCAAAGATCGTGCGCGAACAGCATTCCGCCATGCTGGACGCGATGGTGCAGGATCATGAGCGCGCGACCGGCCAATGGCAGGTGGAATGGCAGGCTCTACCTACCGCGATTATCGTTGCCTCAGGCGGATTGCGTGCCGCGCGGGACGTTTTGCAAGGGCTGGAAGTGCGGCCTGACACAATGCGTAAGGTGTTGGATGTAACCGGTGGGTTGATCGTGGCGGAGGCTGTGATGATGGGCCTCGCCACCGATCTGGGTCGTCAGGTTGCCCATGATCTTGTCTATGATTGCTGTCGTGATGCGCTTGCAGGCAAGGGGACGTTTCTGGACTTGCTGTGTGCCGTGCCTGAAATCGCGAAAATCAAGAGCCGTGAGGACCTCGCCGCTTTGGTAGAACCGGGAAATTACCTCGGCTCAGCTCCCGAAATGGTGCGGCGTTTGCTTCAAAACCGGTAAGAACCTCCCCCGGTTAGGGGCAGGGCTATCGCATATGAGCGAAGAGCTTTGTGAGGAAGGCATCATCCCATCCGGCGCGTTTGATTTTGCCCTTGATGGAGCCT